>LYSV01000199.1 GCA_001657315.1 Flammeovirgaceae bacterium BBD 1991-12
CAGTAATAAAGAGGATCATTCACAAAATCCCAACCAATTAAACCTAATGTTTAACTAACAAAAATGGTCAACCTATTTTAGGCACACACACATCGATAACAACCAACTAATAACAATCAACCAACGACAATCAGCCAATAACCAACAAGCCATGCTGAAAAGTTATTTTAAAATAGCGATACGCAATCATCTTAAGAACAAGGTATTTTCCCTGATCAATATTCTGGGGCTGGCTCCTGGACTGGGAGCGGCGGCCTTGTTGATGCTTTATGCTTCCTACGAGCTGAGTTATGACAGATTCCATGGTAAAGCAGAACGCATCTTTCGCCTCACCCACACCCGGTCCATTGATGGCGAGCAGCAATATACTTCGGCCACTGTATTTCCGGAAATCGGACTGGAACTGGTGGAACAGTTCGAAGCCATTGAAGGAGTGGTGCGGTTGTTTGATGTGGCTTCGGAATTTAAACCTGTATTTTCCTATGAGGATGAAAATGGTGGATCCGTACAATTCACTGAATCTCCCGTTTACATTGCGGACAGTACCTTTACAGATATCTTTGATCTCCGGTTCATCGACGGAACGGCAAGCCATCCTCTGGCAGGCAAAAACTCCGTGATCATTTCCCGCTCTCTGGCGACCCGGATTTTCGGTCACACCAACGTTACGGGAAGCCTGCTGGACTGGCAGGGCATGGGTACCTGGGAGATCACCGGAGTGTTTGAAGATGTCCCTGCCAACAGCCATATGAAATTTGAAATCCTGGTATCATGGTTCAACGTTTATGGAGAACGCAGTTTAAGGAGATGGGACGGATTTTATACCTACCTGTTGCTTAGGGAAGGAAAAAATACAATGGAGCTGGCCCCACAGGTACAACAGTTTGCAGACGATTACCTGGCGGAGTACAATGATCAGAGAGGTATGGATTCGGAGATTGGTCTTCAGTCTTTAACGGAAATACACCTCACCTCCAAACTACAGAATGAATTTCAGGTCAATGGTGACAAGCCCACTGTTTACGGCTTATTGTCTATTGCTGTTCTGGTCCTTTTTCTGGCGATCATCAATTACATTAATCTCTCCACCTCGAGAGCTGTAGAACGGTCTAAGGAAGTGGGGGTACGCAAGGTAATCGGATCCGTGAGAAGTCAACTGATCGCACAGTTCATGATCGAATCGTTTTGTATTGTTTTGCTGGCGGTGATTGTTGCGCTGACCTCTCTCCAACTGTTCCTGCCGTGGTTCAATGACTGGCTGCATGTAAGCCTCAGCCTTGATCAATGGAATACAATTGAGCTTTGGGGGCTTTTGCTCATTATAGTGACTGCGCTGACGGTGGCTTCGGGCCTTTACCCGGCGGTGATCATGAGTAATTTTAAGCCGGTGTCCCTGGTTAAGGGCCATGGAAAGAGCAACAGAAAGTTTACCATACGGGATGTATTAATGGTCTTTCAGTTTTCTGTTTCTCTTTTCCTTATCGTTTGTACTGGTATCATTGTCAGGCAGGTGAATTTGCTGGATCAGACTGACACTGGATTTCGAAAGGACCAGGTGCTGGTCGTTGACTTGCTTGAACTGCTCACTGAAAGCGGCGATACTGCCTATGTCAATTATCTGGAGGTGTTGAAAAGTAAGCTAAGAAGCTATGATATGATCCATGCAGCCACAGTCACATCGGCTGTTCCCGGGAAAAAGAGTGCATGGAGGGGAGTTAACCTTAATACCGAAGATGCATCCGGGATTATCAGCTATCGCACCCGGGTAGATGCTGATTTTACCCAGGTTTTTGACATCCCGCTTGTGGCTGGCCGGTTCTTCCGCCCCGGAGATGAACAAAGCGACAGATTGCTGGTGGTGGCCAATCAGACGTTTGTAGAAACGCTGGGTTTTTCATCAGCAGAAGAAGCTTTGGGGCAAAAGGCCAATATGGGAAGGAACAGCGAGATCATAGGTGTGCTTCAGGATTTCCATCAGATATCCCCGCGTTATGCCATTGACCCTGCTATTTTCACCGTTGGTGCGGGCCACAAGAGCCACCTTTCCATAGCTTTTGACGTTCAGGACTACCGGCATGTGGTGTCTGTTGTGGAAAAGAACTGGAAAGAGAGCTTTCCTGCCAAGCCCTTTGTATGGTTCTTTCTGGAAGATCATTTCCAGAAGCAGTTTATGGCCGATCAGAGGATGAGCGAGGCAGTTTCGGCGTTTGCACTGCTTTCTGTTTTTCTGGCCTGTATGGGATTAATAGGGTTGAGCACCGCTATGGCCCGGCATAGGCTGAAGGAGATGGGGATAAGAAAGGTTTTGGGAGCTTCCGTAACGGACCTGCTACGGCTTCTTTCAAGGAGGTACATGGTCCTGATATTGATGGGGGCCACGATAGGTTTGCCACTGGCGGGATATGTTTCGGAACGCTGGCTGGAGGAGCATGCACTGAAAGTAGAGATCACGGTTTTATCCTTTATGCTTCCGGTTATGGTCATGATGATACTAAGTCTCCTGGTCACAGTATCACAGAGCTGGCAAACAGTAAGGAAGAATCCGGTAGACAGTTTGAAATATGAGTAGTTTTTAGTCGTGAGTCCTTAGTCTTGAGTCGTAAGTTGGCTCACACTGACATTTGCATTTACATTGGCATTCACGGAACCCCGCGGGGTCCACCGGACTCTGCAAGGAATCCTGTGGATCCGCAGGACTCTGTGAGGAACCCCCATGGGTTCACAGAATCCAGTGGACAGTCTGCAAAATGGATGATAATAAAAACAAACATAATCAAAATAACCAGTAACCAGCGGCCAGTAGCCAGCAACGAACCACCATCATGAAAAAACAACGACCAACTATTAACGACCAACAACCCATAGTATGTTAAGGAACTATATTACCATCGCGTGGAGAAGTCTTTTGAAGCAAAAGCTTTTCTCTGTTATCAACATTACCGGTCTGGCTATAGGGCTGGCTGCCTGCTACCTGATCATGTTATTCATTCTGGAAGAATACAGTACCAACAACTGGGTGAGGAATGCAGACCGGCACTATTTTCTGGAATCGGATTGGAAGGAGGGCACTACCGGGCTGGAGATCACCACGTTTGCACCGCTCGGGAAAGCATTGCAGGAAAAATATCCACATCTTGTTGCCAGTTACTTCACGATTCACGCCCGGACCTGCAATGTCTCCAATGGAGTGGATAAACACTTTCGTCTGGAGCTTCAGGTAATGGACGGAGAGCTTCTGGAGTCGTTTGGCATACCTCTGCTGCATGGAGATCCTGGCACGGCGCTCGACGATCCCAATAGTGTCGTCATACATAAAGATGTGGCTTTAAAGTTCTTTGGGAAAGCAGATGTGATCGGTGAATCCCTGATCCTGGAAACTGAAAACGCGGAGTATGATTCCACAGGCAAAAAACATTTTGTGGTCTCCGGTGTAATGGATTACCTGCCGGAAAACTCCATTACAGACAATTTAGGCCGGCGAACGAATCTCTATATTAATGCTGATAATGTGCCCTACTATGGTCTCGCAGGTATGTGGGACAGGTGGGACATCAACATCATCCAGACCAGGATCGGGTTGCAGGAGGGGGTGACGCCGGATGACCTGGCGCAACCCATGCGGCAATTGATCGATGACAATGTCCCTGAGCATATGGCACGGGACGTAGTGCCGAAGCTCACCCCCCTGAAAAGCTACAATCTTATTCAGAACAATGGGGCCCGGATGAAAATGATCTATGTACTGGCCGTTATTGCCGGTTTTATTCTGGTGATGGCGCTGATCAATTTCATCAATATCTCACTGGGTATGGCCAACCAAAGATTACGGGAAATTGGCGTTCGTAAAGTGGTTGGTGGTCTAAGGATTCAGTTGATCATACAGTTTTTGACGGAGTCCGTTCTGTTTGCGCTGCTGGCCTGCCTGCTGGCCCTGGGCATGGTGCAGGTGCTGTTGCCGTATTACGCCGGTTTGCTGAATAAGCCCCATCTTTTCAGCAACGTGCAGCCAGAGAATCTCTATCTCATATCGGCCATCATCGCTATGACGGTGGGCCTGCTTGCTGGTTCTTATCCCGCTTTTGTACTTTCCCGGCAGCCTACGATAAGGTCCCTGAAAGGAAAAAATATGATGGGAGGGAAAGGAGCTACCCTCGAAAGGATACTGCTTACTGTACAGTTCATTATGGCTATATTTTTTCTGCTCAGTGCCTCTGTTGTTTCAAGGCAAATGGATTACTTCCTAAATAAGGACCTTGGATATGACGCCGACAACATTCTGGTGGTCACCTCATTGCCACGCTGGTGGAGCCGGGAAGGAGTGGATCGTATGCTGGCGATCAAAAATGAATTTCAAAAGCTGCCGGGAGTTCAGCAGGCAACACTGTCCTTTGAAATGCCGGATGGCCGCTTTGGCTCTTTCTTTGATTTCCGGGATGCAGATGACCCGGAAGAACAATATTATTCATTCCCCATTGTTTCCTGTGATGACGATTATCTGAAGACCTATGATCTGGAGTTGGTGGAGGGCAGGTTTCTCACCTATGAAGATGGCACTGCAGAAACCATAAAGGTGGTGCTCAACGAAACGGCCGCACAACAATTATTTGGTGAAAGTCCTGCTACAGGCAGGATGATCGCTCCCCGCGACGGGCAGGGTACCAGGCATCAGGTGGTGGGAGTGGTCAGGGATTTTAATTTCGGATCGCTGCACGAGCCCATAAAAGGGTATGTTTTTACACATGTCAATGATCCTGTACTCTACCGCTATTTCAGTTTTAAGATAGAACCGGATGATTTGAAAAGCACTACTGTAGAGGTAGAGGCCAAATGGCGAGAAGTGTTTCCGCAGGTACCGTTTGAATACCTCTACATGGAAGATAAGCTTCAGGAATTGTATGTGGCGGAAGACCAGTTTAAAAAGGCGCTGGAAATAGCTACCCTGTTTGCAGTTGGTGTTGTACTGATCGGGTTGTTCGGCATTACCCTTCAAAACCTAAGCTACAGGGCACGGGAGATAGGAATCCGCAAGGTGCTCGGTGCTACCTTACTTAGCCTGTGGCAGTTATTGACCCGGGAGTATACCGTGATCTTTTTGATATCTGCCATACTCTCTGTGCCGGCCGTTTATTTTTTAATGGAGAACTGGCTCAACGGTTTTGCCTACAGGATCGATCAGTCCGTGTGGGTGTATACAGGAGGGATTTTGCTGTTTGTGCTGTTTACGTTACTTGTGGTAGGTATTGAGATCATAAGATCAGCGACCAGGAATCCGGTGGACAGCCTGAGATATGAGTAATAAGTATTAAGTATCAAGTCGTAAGTAACTGTAAAAAGAAAAGGTAACCGGAAACGAGCAACCAAGATCAAACAACAATTATCAATCAACGAACAACCAAAATCTTCTCATGCTGAAAAACCATTTTAAAACAGCTATTCGACAGATCCTGAGAAACAGGGTAGTTTCCTTCACCAACCTTTCCGGACTGGGTATGGCGTTGGTCACTTGCTGCGTCATTTTTAGCTATGTGGTATCGGAATTCAGTTATGACCGGTTCCATGCTGGCCAGGAAAACATCTATAGGGTGGTGCAGGTACCTGACCCGGCGGAAGAAGCAACGGCATCGCTAAAAGTGCCTTCCCTCCTGGCACCCGAAGCAGTTGCCTCCATGGCGCAGGTAAAGACGGCCACACGGATGATCCTGCCCTGGAGCGGACAGGGGGTAAGCAGTACGCTGGTGCTGTCGGAAAATGATAAAACAATGAAACACTCTTTTTACAATGGATTTTTTGTAGATCCCGGATTTATGGAGGTATTCTCCTTCCCGATGATCAAAGGGGATCGGAGTGTTGTTCTTTCATCGCCCGGTCAGGTGGTCATCTCAGAGCGATTGGCGAGGCTCTTTTTTGGCGAAGGCTGGATCAGAGATCCCAGCGTGATCGGCAGCCGGATGGAGTACATCAATGAGTTTGACCGTTTTGACCTCACCATTACGGGAGTCATTGCCGATGCTCCGCCTCAGTCTCATTTTGATTACGACTTTCTGGCCTCATTCTCTACGCTGGCTACTGGTTGGTCAAAGGGTTTTATTGAGACGCATCGTCCGGTATTCACTTATTTTAAACTTGACCCAAAGGCGAATCCGAAAACGACGGAGCATGAGCTTTCCCGATTGTTGAGTAATAGCACTGCAGAAAACCGCTCACCGGTACGTCTGCAAAGCATTTCTGATATCCACTTTCACTCGCGATATGCCGGGGAGTTAAAGCCTCCGGGCAATCTTACCCTGGTATATGGTCTGCTGATCACAGGTGTGGTAATATTCTCCCTGGCGCTGATCAATTATTTCAACATAACCACTGTGCGTGTATTTGAGAGGAGCAAAGAGCTGGGGCTCCGAAAAATGATCGGTGCGGGAAAACAAACCATGTGGCAACTGTTTCTCATGGAAGCCTTGCTGATGAACCTGATTGCTGCATTCATAGGATTTACCCTGCTGCAGGTGCTGAAGGCCGGTGGTTATCCTGTTGCCGAATATTTGGTCACTGATCCGTGGTTGACGACTAAAACGGCGTTGATCGTTTCCATGATCTTTCTGACCGTTGCCTGCTTCTATCCGGCCTTTCTGAGCTCTTCACTCAAAGTCTCTTCTGCAATGAAAGGCACCCTGCCCCGATCCGGCAGGCATCACTTTCGCAACGGCACCACCATGTTTCAGTTTGCGGTTTCCATTGTACTGGTGGTTTTTACCTTCATTGTATATCATCAGGTTCAGTTTTTGCTGCAGGCAGATGCCGGTTTTGATAAAACAGGCGTTTTGATCGTGGAAAGTCCCCAACACCGGTCCGAGACCTGGATTGAACACTTTGAGTCCGGCAAGTCCGATCATATGGAGGATCCCTTCATCCAGGCGCTGGATGCCTACACAGGAATAGAAGCTGTGTCCATATCGGAATCAGTGCCTGGCGACCTGCCGGGCATAGATGTTCAGACTCACGGGTCGGAAAACTTTGATTTTATTAAGGTGGATGATCAGTATGCTGCTGTATACGATCTCGAAATGGTGGCAGGAGAGTTTGATGTTAGCGGAAAAAATGTGCTCAATGAAACAGCCGTACAGGCTCTGGGGTATGTGTCGGCTGCAGAGGTCATTGGAAGTTCGGTGATGATCGCCGGCCACCTGAGGGAGATCAGTGGGGTGGTGAAGGACTATCATCACCGGGGGTTGCATCAGCCTGTCCTGCCTGTCGTCCATGGTGACAATGACTTTACCTATAACCTCGATTTATTTTACAGTATTAAAATGACCTCTTCGGATATGCCCTCTCTTGTCGCTACTATAGAAAAGGTCTACCACAAGGTATTTCCGGATGAAGAATTCACGGCCAGGTTTGCCGACAGCTTCTTTCAGCGGCAATATGACAAGGAAGTCAGGCAGGCGCAGGCATTCCAGCTTTTTTCCGGCCTGGCTATTTTTATAAGTTGCATTGGTCTTTTCAGCCTTACCCTGATCATCGCCAGGCAAAAGACGAAGGAGATTGGGATAAGAAAAGTACTGGGAGGAACGGTTTACAGGATCCTGCGACAGGTCTCGGGTGGGGTTTGGGGCAGGCTCTCTCTTTCAGTGGTACTGGCTTTACCACTGTCATGGTATACCGTAGATATATGGCTAACGCGATACGCCAACCGGATAGCGTTGGAATGGTGGTATTTTGTACTGCCCGCCCTGCTGGTGGTCGTTATGGCCTGTTTGCCTTCAGCCATTCATTTCATTTTGGCAGCAAGGAAGAACCCTGTGGATAGCCTGAGGTATGAGTAGTTTTTAGTCGTGAGTCCTTACAGGCTGTGTAAAAACGTTTTTGATTGGATTTTCTGTGTAGTGCTTTGCAGGCTGTATTTCAGGCCGCCCATCTGGTTTGCGTGCTTTGTT
>LYSV01000200.1 GCA_001657315.1 Flammeovirgaceae bacterium BBD 1991-12
GAAATTCTTAACGCTATTGACTCAAGGTCGAAGAACAGACCCCAAAATTTTGAATAATCGACCAAGTCTGAGGTTTTCTATTTCTGAAATTGATCATTGAAGTATCGAAAAAAGACTCCAGGAGATGCTTTTGGTATAAAAACAATTATCAGGGGAGCCCTAACTATATACCTTGGTTGGAACTCTACTGTTTGGCACAAAAAGGATAGCTGCTTACTAGATCCTGTCCAATACCTTTCGAATAAGACTATCCATTATTTTCGCCGGATTTTTGGAAAATTTGTTTTTTACACGGTTAGCTATGATCGCGTTGATACTGACTATCTCATGTCCCAGCATGCGGCCCATGGCATAATAACCGGCGGTTTCCATTTCAAAATTAGTGAGCCACATGCCATTGTTGTTAAAGTAGTAGAGCTTTTTGATCAGATCGGGATGTGTGAGTCCAAGACGTATCTGCCGTCCCTGAGGAGCGTAGAACCCAGGGCAGGTCACCGTATTACCCTGTACCATGCCCTCGCCTAATTTCTCAATGAGCATTTGGGAGCCACGTACCACATAGGGCTGAAATGGCAGCCCTATCTCCTGCTTTAGCTGAACACCTATCTCCCTCTCATGGTCGCTTTGGGGGAGGTCGTAAAAACACATGAGTGTATCCAGTCCAACGGCATGATCGGAGATAAGATGTGAGCCCAGGGGAATGTCTTCCTGCAAAGCTCCGGAGGTACCCACGCGTATGATCTTAAGCCTGCGCTTTTTCTCCTTGATCTCCCGCTTTTTCAGATCGATGTTTGCCAAGGCATCCAGCTCCGTCAGGAAGATCTCAATATTATCCGTACCCATACCGGTACTGATCACGGTTAACCTTTTACCCCGATAGGTACCAATATGCGTAATGAATTCCCTTCGGTTCATCTCGAACTCCAGGTTGTCAAAATACTGACTTATTTTGTACACACGGCTGGGATCTCCAACGGCTATTATAGTATCTGACAGGTGTTTTGGAAGAAGGTTGAGGTGATAAACGCTGCCATCCTTGTTCAGGACCAGCTCTGACTCCGGTATCTTGCCCATTATTCGAATTATGCTAAAGGGCGATAAGATAGCTAATTCAGCCTGATTAAAAAATCTATTAAGGTTTAATTAAAGGTTAATTCTTACATCAGTTTTTTATAGGTTGTGCCGGATTACCAAAGACTGTTTCTCCGCTTTTTACATCAGCGATCACCACTGATCCGGCTCCCACCCGTGCCCCCTTTCCTATTTTTACACCGGCTACGATCGTAACTCCTGACCCTATGAAAACATCATCCTCTATGGTCACTTCCGTATTGACAATACTACCTGAACCTACCTGTACATAGCTCCCCAGCTCGGCTTCATAGTCCACCACCGCATTGGTATGAAGAATACAATGGTTGGAAACCTTTGCCTTGTTCCCGATCCTGACACCCATATTGATAAAGCTACCATGACCGATATGTGCAGTTTCGGCAATATAGGCAGCATTGTGAATGGCATTAACAGGCATCACCTTTCTTTTCTTATTCAGAACTTCGACCAGATTCCTTCGGTAGGTGTTGTCATCAACAGCAATGAAAGCCTCACATTTCTTACCTATGTATTTGAGAAATCCATCATCGTCCGTACTCCCCAACACGGCTATCTCGTCAAGCTCCTGACCATGCAGTGCCTTGTCATCATCAAGATAGCCATAAACAACAATATCGTTACTCTCAAATATCTCATGTGCCGCACGCCCCATGGCATTTGCACCAAAAATTATGACCGGATTTCTCATAAGCAAGCGTTTTTAAACATCGCAAATCTAATTAATATCAGTATCTTTCTTTATGGATCTGTAGTCGTGGCATACTTTCAATCTGATCTGTAGGAAGCCACAGGTCTTTGCTCTATAAACAAGGTTTTAAGCCACATCAGGAACCACTGCCAGTGGCACCTCGAATGTTTAGCAGGCTTTTGAAAAATGGATTGTTCAGCATTATCACCATATATAAAAAAGGCAGGAAACCTACCTTATACCTCATTAAGGTCCCAAAATTTGGCGCGGACAAGGCCAAAAATACAGCCAGTGCCAGACAATAGATGACCACACCCATAGCCAGGATCCGCCGTTTTCCATCCGTAGTGGCTCTGTTCCTGATCAGTGACAGGATGATCAGAACGATCAGGAAAAGATTTTCCAGGCCTGCCAGAGCCAATGTGATCGAGCGTGCTTCCCAGAGAAACGGACGGAAAAGACCTGAAATCAGCGCCAAAGGTGTATTTTTTATCACTGAAATCAGATCAGGACGAAGATGATGAAATTGTATGACACGATCGCTGTCTGATCTGTCCACGAGGGCATCATGATTGTCAACCATTACCTGTAGAATACGGGACGGGTAAAAATTGGGATGAAAAGTGGAAGTGGCCAGAAACAATACAAGTCCCAGGCCACATAACATGGAAAGTTGCCGCCAGAAGCTTTGGATGTTATACCGCCGGCTCAGATAATGTGTCGCCCACATGGTACAAAGGGACATGAACAGCAGGCCTGCATAATAGTACCTGAGCTTCCACAGCAATAGAAAAAGTATACCCACTGTCAAAACCCTTCCAAAAGACCACTTTTTTTCACCGCAAAACACATACAGGAAGCCTGCGACAATACCAGAGATGCACGCCAGCATGAGGCTCTCCTTTAGCAGACCCGAGCTCCAGAAAGTAACGGAGGGTACGCAGAACAAAGCCAGCAGAATGATCAGCCTATTGCCTTGAAATACCGAAACAAGTACCCTTGCCAGCATCCATAACCCTGTGAAACTGATGAATGAAAAATAAGCCGATACCAACCAGTAGTTATTGGCAGTCAGTAAATTGAAAAGACTCACTGTTTTTGCAAAGAAAACATTGGGCTGCCATGTATACTGCAGCGATATAATTCCAGGGTCAGAGGTAAGCCAGTAACGCAGATAAGCCCCAGGATCAGTAGTAGCAAGCTGTGCAAGCTTCTGTCCGGCCTCAAAAAAGGCAAACGTATCACCGGGAGGATAATAGTATGTGTACATCAGGCCCACGGCAATACCGGCAGTAACCTTGAGTAGGAGAAGAGGCCAGTAATAGCGGTAGATACCCTCATTTCTATTACGTAGGAACAATACTGCTGAAAGGACAGCCAATATGACGATATTGATAAAAAGCGGGATCAAACCTTTTCAGGGTCTCCTTATAATATCCACCCCAATTTTACAGCTCAGGCATCTTTTTTTCAGGCAGTAATGGTTGTAAAGCTGGATCGCTCCCTGAGACTCAAAGGCTGTTCGGGTAACTATGCCACACTTCTTCAGTGTTCTTGTTATTTTGTTATTCTCTGTGGCCAGCTCCTGTAAAAGTGCTACGGCCTGATCGACATACCCTTGATCATCAATCGACTTACCGTACGCTATCAAAACCGGGGCCACTGTATTAATGCCTATGTTTTCGATGCTTCCGGCTCCGATCAAGCTTACATCGGCAGTGGCTTCACGGCCAAATTGATAATGCATTTTCCAGTAGTTGCCAACACCCTTTTTAAAGATATGTAGCAGTTGCTTCTTACTTTTTACTTCCACCGCTCTGGAAAACAACCCTGATGGATCACTGAGTATGCCAGCGAGCTGGGCAATACGCAAAGTTGGAAAATTGGCAGGTCTGAGGCGCATAAACTTCCACTGGTGACGGGATAGGGGCTCCTTGAGCTGATATTTATGGTGCAAAAAGGTGAATTCCTTTAGCAGTTCATTGCTATACGCATCCCTGGACCCTTCTTCCAGAAAACCTGCCTGCCCAAAAAGCAACGCTTCTATTTGCTGTAGATTATTCGAATGCTTCTTCAGTATCCTGAACGGGACCAGTTCCGCAAGTCGCATAAACTGATCGGCATTTGTCTTGAAACCAAAGTTTTTACAGAACAGCTGATAGGTAGTTTCTTCCCAATCATTACCGTTCCGTTCAGATAACATGCCGGCCTCTTCCGACTTCTGATACAGGCGCTCCATAGCCGTGCTATCCAGCATGGATTGTATGAGTAATTCATTCACCTGACGGATGTAACCTTCACAGGGAATATCACTGGTATGGTTGATCAACTGACGGTATTTTTTTACAAGTGCCGGGTCCACCCGATCACTGAGCGTCAGCGTAGGGATCTCTGTACCATCATTCCGAAGTACCTGTGCATCATCTTCCCAAACCACATGCAGGATCACATTATCATAGGCTTTGTCTTTTGTATGTCCGTGAACATTCCAGTCGGAAGAACGGCTGTGGATCTCCACACTGCCCCGCCAGTCCAGCTCTCCTATCTTTATCGTGGCCTCACCAAAGTCCGGGCCGGAGTTCATGTTGTGAAACCCCGGCCTGATGATGTTGACAGGTTGTCCGTCGGAGGCACATAGTCCGGTTTTGTCAAAATACTGATGCTGCCAGACGAAATGTAAAAATGATTCCTGCATCATGCCGGTAGGTATTGTTCCAGGTATCTTTCCATTTCCTGATGCATTTTAAAAGCCTCCTTTTTTGCCATGGACGCAAAATCAGTGCCTGATGAAGCATAAATAATGGCCCGGGTGTTATTAACCAGCAGACCGCACCCGGCATTCATTCCCTCCCTGGACACCGCCTGAAGGTCTCCGCCCTGAGCGCCTACACCGGGCACCAGGAAAAAATGATCCGGAGCCATTTTTCGTATTTCAGCTATCCTATCTGCCTGTGTAGCACCCACTACGTACATGATCTGTTCAGAAGAGCCCCATGTTTTACTTTTTTCAATAACTTCAGCAAAAAGGGTGCGTCCACTGTCCTCATTGCGGATCAGTTGAAAATCCTGACTTCCCGCATTCGACGTATGTGCCAGCAGGATCACCCATTTTCCCTCAAATTCCAGAAAAGGCATCACGGAATCATGCCCCATGTATGGCGCCACGGTAATGGAATCAAAATCCAGTGTTTCGAAAAAGGCACGGGCATACAATCCTGCGGTGTTGCCTATATCCCCTCGTTTTGCATCGGCTATAGTGAAGATATCACCGGGTATGTACTCCACAGTTTTAGCCAGACTTTCCCAACCACCGGGGCCCAGAGCTTCATAGAACGCTATGTTAGGTTTAAAGGCAACGCAGTGATCCGCCGTAGCATCTATGATCTGTCGGTTAAATGCAAAGACAGGGTCCTTTTCCTTTAACAGATGTCTGGGGATTTTATTGAGATCAACATCCAGTCCCACGCAGAGGTAAGAGTTCTTTTTCCTGATGTTGTCCAGTAACCGGGCTTTCGTCATCAGACAAAAATAAAAAAAGGACGTTAAATAACGACCTTTAAGCCTATAGTCCGCAAAAAGCTCCTGGAAGGTAAAAGTTTGACGTTTTAGAACCGTCTGCCCCTACCCAGGTTATCTTAAATCAATGATCTCTACACCAGGGTAATTAGCTGGATTGAATTCGAAGGAGCTATCCTTAACAGATATTCCTGAGTCAAAGTCCCGGATAGCATAAATATACTGATTGCCTGATTTCTCGAACATCGTCCACCCCTTGAGCAGATTATCCTTTTTCGATACATAAAGTTTGATCTTAAAAAACTGAGCATCAAGATCATTGGGTACGAGGTCGATCACATGGGTCATTTCACCTTCCTTTGTTTCATTGCCCATGTAAATGTATTTATAGCCGTCCTTGTAGGCGTCGTATATTTTGGAAGGTGTTATCTCATCCTCATCGGGATCATAATTGTCTATATTCACCTCATTGACATCAGGCAGGTACGTCCATACAGTGGTACCGTTGTTGATCACCACCTGTTCGTCAAGTTCCAGCCTGTACATATCTCCCTTTACGGTGATCTTTCCCTTAAACTCATCATTTATGCCTTCTACCTCATTCACGAGGGAGTTCGAAATGGAGGCGCTATAGGCATTTATAGACCTGATCTTCTCACTCATGTTATCCAGAACCTCACGTGCCTGAGGATCGTATTGCGCATAAGCAGTCACTCCAGTCAACCCAATCACAACTAGAAAGATGTACTTTTTCATTAGAGTAAATTAAATATTATTTTTCAAATTTTTGCAAAGTTAGTCTAATTCATTCAATAATTGTTCCAAACTGTATTCATCATGAACCAATACCTCTCTGGCCTTGCTTCCCTCGAAGGGCCCTACGATACCAGCGGCTTCCAGTTGATCTATAAGCCGACCTGCGCGGTTGTAGCCCAGCTTGAGCTTGCGCTGGATCAGTGAGGTGCTCCCCTGCTGGTGCATGACAATAAGTCTTGCTGCTTCTTCAAACAGAGCATCCCTGTCTGCAAGGTCAATATCGCCAACACCGGACCCTTCATCCTCGCCTACATATTCAGGAAGCAGATAGGCCGTCTCATAACCTCGTTGTGATCCAATGAAATCACATATTCTGTCTACTTCAGGAGTATCCACAAAAGCGCATTGTAAGCGGATGATGTCCGACCCCTGGGAAAGCAGCATATCGCCCATCCCGATCAGCTGATCAGCGCCACCGGTATCCAGGATGGTCCTGGAGTCAATCTTCGAGGTAACACGGAAGGACAAACGCGCAGGGAAGTTGGCTTTGATCACCCCGGTAATCACATTTACTGAAGGTCGCTGAGTGGCCACTACCAGATGTATACCAATGGCCCTGGCCAGCTGTGCCAGCCTTGCGATGGGCGTTTCCACTTCCTTGCCAGCGGTCATCATAAGGTCTGCCAGCTCATCGATGAACAGCACGATGTAGGGTAAAAACCGGTGGCCTTCGTTAGGATTTAATTTCCTCGCAACGAATTTGGCATTATACTCTTTCAGGTTCCTGGCACCGGCATCCTTCAGAAGATTGTAGCGATTGTCCATTTCGATACATAGTGAATTCAGCGTATTCACCACTTTCTTTGTATCTGTGATGATGGCCTCCTCACTGTCCGGCAGCTTGGCCAGGAAGTGCCTCTCAATTTTGTTGAACAGTGTGAGCTCCACCTTTTTGGGATCAACCAGAACGAACTTGAGCTGGGAAGGATGCCTTTTGTACAGCAGTGAGGCCAGTATAACATTCAGCCCCACGGATTTTCCCTGACCGGTAGCCCCGGCCATGAGCAGGTGCGGCATTTTAGCCAGATCTATGACGTGCACCTCGTTGGAGATGGTTTTGCCCAGCGCCACAGGCAGTTCCTTGTCGCTCTTCATGAACTTCTCCGTGGAAAGCACTGATTTAATACTTACCATCTCACGGTTCTTGTTAGGCACCTCTATACCTATGGTACCCTTACCCGGTATAGGCGCAATGATCCGGATACCAAGCGCCGCCAGACTGAGGGCAATATCATCCTCAAGATTTTTGATCTTGGATATTTTGATTCCAGCGTCCGGCACGATCTCATACAGCGTAACGGTAGGGCCGATCGTGGCTTTGATGCTGGTGATGCCGATCTTAAAGTTTACAAGGGTCTCTATGATCTTGTCCTTGTTCTGCTCCAACTCTTCCTTGGTCACCTGCACCTGCTCGGCATCATAGTCATTCAGCATTTCCAGCGTTGGATATTGATATGATCCAAGGTCGAGCGTAGGATCGTAGTTCTCCTGAGTCACTGCTTTTTCTTCCTCGTGTTTTTCTTCTTCAATGGAGAATACAGGCTCTTCCACTGCGGCTTTTGCCGCTTCCTTCTTTACAGGCTCTTTCCTGACCGGCTCTCTTTCGGGAAACTCTACATCAAGTTCCAGTTTGGGCTTTTCACGTGGTGTTTCTTTTTTATTCCTGTTATCAAACAGAACCTCGTTACCTGTTTTC
>LYSV01000201.1 GCA_001657315.1 Flammeovirgaceae bacterium BBD 1991-12
GCTCCGATATTTATCGGAGCGTGAATAACAATATTTGATCGTTGAATATCAAAATGACTTTTATTCCAAACCCAGGTCATCAAAGCCACCTTTTCTTCTGCTTCAGTACTCTTCCTGCTTGTATTCAGTAGGGTTAACTTTATAAAACTCTTTAAAGGAACGGCTGAAATAGTTAGGGTCAGAATACCCGACTTTGTACGCGACTTCAGACACGGTAAGGTCTGTTTTACGCAGGAGCTCTCCGGCTTTTCCCAGGCGTATGGCTTTAATGAACTCGGAGGCGCTCAGGTTGGCAAGTTTCTTTAGCTTTAGATGAAGCAACGACCTGCTGACACCGGCCTGTTTTGTAAATTCAGTGATATTGAAAGAAGAGTTTTCCAGGTTTTCCTCCACGATCCGGGACAGCTTCAGCAAAAACTCCTGGTCGCGGTTGTTCATGGTCACATCTACTTCCTCAAGGCTGCCGAATTTCAGGAAGTGGTTTTTGATGCTGTTGCGGGAGTCCAGTAGATTTTTAATGCTGAACTCCAGCTCTGCCAATGAAAATGGCTTGTTGATATAGGCGTCAGCACCTGCATCCAGGCCTTCCAGCCGGTTTTCCATTGTTGTTTTTGCGGTCAACAATATGACCGGTATGTGACTCGTATTAATGTCCTCCTTCACCCTGCGGCAAAGCTCCAGACCGTCCATTTCCGGCATCATGACATCACTGATAATCACATCCGGGATATCTGTGGTGACCTTGCCGAGGGCTTCCCGGCCATTGCCGGCACGTACGGTTTTGTATTTTTGCCCCAGGTAACCGTGTAAAAAAGATCTTATTTCAGGATTGTCCTCCACGATCAACAGTTTACAGGCCGATGCACCCTCATGGGCCTGTACTTCTCCGGAGATCGGTACTCCGGCAGGAAATTCATGATCCAGGTTGATGTTTTTATTACCACTGATAAAATCAACCTCCCTGTCAATCGTATGGGTAAGTGGCAGGCTGACCCGGATCTCGGTACCATGATACGTACTACTCTCGATGCTTATTTGACCTTTCAGAAACTCCACCAGGCTTTTTACCAGCGCCAATCCTATGCCTGAACCGCTGCGGGTGCTTTTCCCAAGCTCTGCCTGGTAAAAGGATGTGAAAACATCCTCAATTTCTTTTTCATCAATCCCCGCCCCGGTGTCGCTTACAATAATATCTACAGAGTTATTGTCTTGCGAAAAGAGAGCTTCCAGTTCAACGGCACCTCCTTCAGTCGTATATTTCACAGCATTGGACACCAGGTTGGTCACGATCTTTTCCAGCTTGTCGTCATCGAAAAAAGTGATCATGCTGTCCATAGTGGTATTGAAATGGTATTCAATATTTTTCTGATGGAACAACGGGGCAAACGCCTGGAAGGTATCTCTGAGAAACAGGACCATGTCCCCCTTGACGTAATTCACCATGGCATGGTCTGTTTCCACCTTGCGGAACTCCATCAGTTGATCGACCAGGAAATGTAATCTTCTCGCATTTCTCCTGATGGAACGGTACCCCGAAGTTTCTTCTTCCGTCACGGACCGGTCCATCAAAAATCTATCAATGGATGCCATGATCAGAGTGAGCGGGGTTTTAAATTCATGGGTTATGTAGGTGAAGAAATTGATCTTGTGCTGGTTGATCTCCTGAATCTTTTCCTTTTCCAGCCTTTCAAGCTGGACGGCCATTTTTTCCCTGTTGCGATAATTTAGGAAGCCCCGGTACGCCCAAAACATCCCAATGATGAGTAGCCCGTAAACCACCATGGCCCAATGGGTCATCCAGAACGGGGGTAGGATGGTAATGCCCAGCTCGCGTATTTCATCGGACCAAACCCCCTCTCCATTGGCTGCCTTTACCCTGAAGGTGTATTGCCCCGGGGAAAGGTTAGTATAGGTGGCGCTTTGCCTGCTGTCCACCTCATTCCAGTTTTTTTCGAAGCCCTTGAGGATGAAGGCATACTTCATCTTCCCTGGAGTAGTATGGTTTATAGAGGCAAACCCGAGGGTAATGACATTTTCACTGTATTTAAATTCCAGCGTGTTGGCGGCATCTACATGCTTTTCAAGAATACCTCCGTTTTCAATAGGGATACTTTGGTTAAACAGCTTGATATCGGACAGGTAAACTTTGGGAAGGGTGTTATCCGCTACAATGCTGTCCGGGTGGAAATAGCATAGCCCATTTATAGATCCAAAATACATAAAGCCATTGCGGTCTTTAAAAGCAGATTTAAAATTGAACTGATTGCTGGGCAGGCCGTCGGAGATGTCGTAATTCGAAAAGGTGCCGCCCTCTACGTCAAATTTCGAGATGCCCTTATTCGTGCTTACCCATAACCGTCCGCGGGCATCTTCCAGTATTCCGTATACATAGTGGTTCGGCAGGCCCTGGTCCATACCGTAGCTTGTAAAGGATTGGTCGTCCTCATTCCACAGGAGCAAGCCCCGGTCAACGGTACCGAACCACATGCGGCCTTTAGAGTCTTCCAACGCACTGATCACTCCGGGGTGGCCCTTGCGCCTGCCCCCATTCGTATATTCATAAACGCTGATCTTATCCGTGCCGGGGTGGTAATAATAAAGCCGGGTGGAGTTCATCACGCATATCCAAAGCCCCTGGCGGCTGTCTTCATAGATCTCGTAAACAAATTTATCACGAAATATTTCTGGCCGGAAAGGTACGGGATAGCCCTTTGCTTCATCAAAAATGCCCAGCCCCCCCTGCGAGCCTATCCACAGCCTGCCGTTCTGGCTTTTGTGGATGGCGTACACCATATTGTAGCGCAGGGGCAGATCAGAAGACGGCCGCGCGGTATAGGTGGTAACACGCCCGGTAGTGATGGAATACTTGTTGAGCCCTCCCAGGAAGGTGCCTATCCATACGTCATCGCCATCCTTGTAAAGGCAATGAACGTTATCCACGTTTAACCCTCCACTGCCCGGCCTGTTTCGCAGGTAGGTGAATGTATCGCTGGCCCTGTTCCAGGTATTTACACCCCCGTCTTCTGTAGCGATCCACAGGTTCCCGTCCTCATCTTCCATGATGTCACTCACCGCTTTCCCGCTAAGGGACCGGACCCCACCGTCAGGTTTAAGCTGTTTAAATCCCTTCTGCCGGGGGTGCGCCATGTTCACTCCCCCGAAGTAGGTACCTACCCACATGATGTTCTCCCTGCTGCGGTAAATGGAGTAAATGGCTTTATCGTTCAGCGCGGCAGAGCCAGCCTGGAAGGACTGGGTGTGGCGTTCGTAGGTATTCTTTTGCGGGTCGTAGATGAATAGCCCGGTTTCCGTACCTATCCAGAGACGCCCCCCGGCGTCTTCGCATACCGTCCTCACAATATTAACTTCCAGCGGGTTGAATTCATGCTGTTTGAAAACCGGGTAAAAAACATCTTTTTGAGCGTCATACTGAAAAAGACCATACCGCCGGGAAGCCACCCAGACGGATCCTCTCCGGTCTTTGTACAAAGAGGAAAGGTTGCTCAGGGGTATATCTTCACCTGTACTGTTCTTGAGTGAAGTATACTCCTTTATGATCTCTCCGAACTGGTTGATCATTAATAGCCGGTGTACAGCCGAAATCCAGAATACCCCTCTTTTATACTCGATCATGTTAGTCACGTTCAGGTCCGGCACGAGCAGCCGGGGCTCTGCGGAGCCCATTACTTTCACAAACAACCCTCTGTTGGTACAAATGTAGGTAGCGCTGTCACTGGCGACGAAGATCCTGTTGACGGACCCAAGGCCACTCCCCTGGTATGTTATTTCTGAAAACTCCTGCAGCACCCAGTCGTAGGACAGCAGGCCTTCCGGGCTACCCACCAGCAACTTGTGGTCACGGCTTGCCTCCAGGGCGGTAATATGGTTGGACAAAAGCCCGCTGGTGTTTTCCCCTGTGGCATAGTAGGTAATAATGTGCTGCCCGTCATACCGGTTGAGTCCCTCCCGGGTACCGAACCACAAAAATCCCTTATGGTCCTGTGTGATGGCGTAAACGGTGTTATGGGACAACCCCTCGTTGGTGGTGATCCTGTCAAATACCGGGCTCCCGCCGGCTGCGCTGCCGGGATGTGGACACATGTACAAAACGCTGACCAGCAGCAGAGTTAATGGGAGGAGCTTAGGCATACCCGGATACTAAATCTTTGCTTTAAGGTAAGGTTTTCGCTGAAAAACGGAAAATCCGGAAGGAACACTACATATCAGGGAGGATCGTAGCCGGCGTTGTGATTGTGGAGGGCACCCGGTTGATCATCCGCTGCCAGCATTCACCTTCCTTAAAAAGGGTTGGTAAAAAAGTAAAAGGAAAGCTAAGGATGAAGACTGTTATCCAGCCCTTGCGCCATGTTCGTTTTTCGAAGAGAAGGAATTTCCGACATATGCAAGTGTGCAAGCACTATGGTGGTCTTCTCACTTTGGTTCAAGTGACATGACGTAATCATAACTTTCGTTCAAATACCTGGCTACGTTGTCCAGATCCTGAAGCATATTTTCGGGTATCAGCACATAACCATGCATTATCGAATTGTATGATTTGAATATAGTGGTGTCCCATTCTTCAATATACTTTTTCTGAACCTCCTTTGAGAAGCGGATCCCTATTTCTCCCGCTTTGTTAAGCAGGGAGAACATATGCCCGTTGGCTGATGTGTAGGGCATTGTTTTGCCTTTTCTTTCAAACGCCGGGCATTTGGAAACCAGTTCATCGTATATTTTAAGCTTTTCCTCCCACATGATCATTGTTTTTCAACGAATTCCTTAAATTGTCTCATCCACTTTTCTCCCTGTTTTCTGTACATACCTGGAAACAGAACAGCCATCAGCTTTGGCATAACCCAGTTTATACGGGTATACTCAAACTCATATTCATACCGCGTCCTGTTGTCGTCAAGAGGTACAAATGTGCATTTCATGGTGTTGTCCATGTGCTTGTGGTGATAAGTTGCTTCGAAAGAGTCAGGCAGCCGGTTAGCCGTGATGGTCTCCGTCAGCTCCATGTCCCGCTTACCATATTTATAGTACATTTTGGAAACGGCACCTTCCTGCCCCATCTGTCCGCTCACCAGTTCCTTTTTCTGAAACCCATCCTGGTACTCCTTTAAGTAGTCAGGATCAGCAAATAGTTCTGCCACTTTGGATTGTGGCCTGTTGATGTCAATTGAACCTTTAATTTTCATGCCTGTCTCTTTGTTCAGGTGTTAAATTGCTGCCAACAGAGACGTAAAATACCGTGACCGTGCACTTTACCCATTCCCAACCTTTTCCCTAATCTAACAGTTATTTGACAGGTTTGAAACTGTAAGGAACGGTATCTACAGATACGCCTGCTTCAGGGAACAGATCGTTGGTTAATTGAGAGTATCCATATCCACAATTCAGGTCTTAAATCTGGTATGCATTGTGCTACTGTGTATGCATCAGTCAGGGGACCGTCCAGCCAATGAATAATATCAGATTGATGGCTCAGGCAGACTCGTTCAATCTTTTCTTAACATCAACATAAGCAGCTTTTATCAGGTTTTTTATTTCGGCATCATCATAATTCAGTCCCGGCTTGACTTTAATATGGCGCATTCGCTTTCCATTACCTTCCAGCATTCCATTTTTATCCTCCAGGGCAGCGCCATAAAAAAAGCCTACATTTACGTGGGAACTGAACGCGTTAACATACGCAAATGGAGCATTATTCACACAACCTATAGGATACCCGTCATGGAAGATATCCTGGACGTCATTTCCACAACTCCTGATCTCATCAAACCATTTGACAGCCAACGGCCGCAATTCCGGTGATTTGCCTCTTAGCCACGCATCCATCGTGAAGTTCTGAATGTCTTTACCTGTATATAGAAGTAACTTTTCCATCTTATATCAGATACCTGCATTATTTAAGATCCAACTTTAAAAGTAATCATTATTCTGTTGCCCCGGATCAGGTCTGTTAACTTGATCCTTTACATGGGCTTCATCCATAGCCTTTTTTTGATTGTAGTGAGAACAATTTACTCATAGTTGGTAACACCATTTCCAGGAGGGTGATGGGTTATTTGATGATCTACAGTGCAAAACCAGCATTACAAATGCCACACAATATTTACCAACAGCAGATATCAGTACTTTCATTTAATCAGTAATCCGGACGGTTTTACTTCATTAAAGAAAATCAAACCATCAAATATTTCGAGTGGTTTCCGGGCGGCCATGGCACTCTCATTTCTCACATGATCGGAATGAGAGCCGAATACAGATCTCATACTACGAGGCTTTGAAAACCATTCCAGTATTGAATCATTCGAATAGATCTTTTTAAAATCCAAAAAGAAAACATCATTGCCCGTCCTTGAAAAAATACCCGGCAGACTATGTTCAGGAGCGTTGGGTAACGTATATTCTTTTGTTATAATTGTATCATCCGGGCGAATATTAGTTGCCCAAAAAGAGCCCCTGTTAAAATCAATTCCAACCGTATAAAGCTGATCACCGAACCCTTCTTTCAGGTGGTATCCCAGTGTTCCGACTGTAGTATCTTTTTTTACGTAGCGAACTTTAATATAGCCTGTATGTCCGTTATGCGCGCTTAATACCATCCTGCTATCGCTGCCTTCTGATCTTAATATCCAACTACAAATCTGTGCCATATAATAGTCTCTGTTTATACTCTCCCCCTCCGATATCTCCTTTGAGTACTGCAGCATTTTTAGTAGCTGATGGGTATATGCTGAATATTGATTTGGCTTTTGATAATCAGAAATTGCATTCTGAATCCTAACAAGATCATTTTGGCCTATGGTTTTCCCGTAGTATTTTCTTTTTTCAGTAAGCTGTACAGCATCCAGAAGAGAGCTAATATGTGGCTCATTGATAAAGACCTCTTTTAATCTATTTAGTATGTATACAGAACTCTGACAGTCAAATCCAAATATCTTTAGTTTTTGTCCTTCACTTTGCGCCTTTGAATTGTACAACCTCATCCATTCAATCATTCTTAATGTTTCCTGGTTGCTATAAGACCTGATAAAGGTGCTCAATATGATTTTGGGGTCACCTTCTCCTGAAAGCACATATCGGTTTAAAGGCTCAACTTTGCAAAAATCCTGCTCAATAGCGAATATTTTATAATTATGATGCAATGCCAGATATTTAAATATCCTGTGTTTGATTTCAGCAAACTCTCCTATCCCGTGTGATTCTTCTCCTATAGACAGTATCCTGTTCCCTTTTTCCAGTTCTGATAAAAACAACAGATCTTCATCAGTTTCATTTGAATCAACCGGCTTTATTGGATTACCATGTTCCCGGAGCCAGTTAACTATCAGATCATTGTCCTCTTGAAGGGAAAAAGTGATTAGAGAAAAAAATAACAGTATCAGGATAGTCTTCATTGTGTGTCAAATTGATGCTCATGACCTGTATAAGAGGCGGTAGTTTTGAGCGTTGGGTTTGTACGGCTATGACTTTTATACATTTTTAATAAAACTACAGTAATTACCAACGGCAAAAGCTGCTTTAAACGCTATTACAGGGTTGATTTACTGCTCCACCGGGTAAAAATTCTGTTTTCCCACAAAGCATTCAACGGTTACCCATGATATTTTTTACTCTTTGGGAGTGTTTAAATGTCAGACCTGCTATAAGTTCGAGATCAGAAATGGTATGCCCTCCACTGCCTGTTCTGAAATTGTGAACTTCTTTTCCCTGATAGGAATCGACGGCATATTTTGTATGTCTGAATCCCTCAAGTTTTTTAAACCAGTCATTTATGGCAGATAGTAAGGGAGTTAATTTTTCCCGCTTTTTAGTTGAGCAAACCAGTTCCTCAACCTTATCCAGAAGACTTTTTCCATTTACCATCCTTAAATAGTAATTGCGGAATTCGGAAAGATTATAGGGTATATAGTTTTTTGTGAACTCCTGATATCGTGCATCACCCTCGGAGCATCCCCATAAAATAAAATCAAAAATGTGCATGGGCATGGTGACTGCCCCCGGTCCTCTTAATGTTTCATTATTCAATGTTATGGGTTCAAAGAAGGGCCTGAAATGCCTTATGAATATTTCAGGCTGCACTTTCTTTTTTGAATGGCTGAGTCCTTTCAGGAACTCCTTCAGGGCTCTGTCAATTTCAGAAGCCAGTTCAAGCGCTTTAGGGCTATTCAGGTCTGTGTGCCATAGTTCGAACAGATCTCTTACAGCCTGCCGGATCTGAGGTATTGAAATCCTCATGCTTCCTATTAAACAAGGTTCCTGCGGGTGCAAAGTATAGGTTCGTATTCTTTCTTCCGTTGGGTTCCAGATCGTATAGTGCATTAGGGTATCTCTGGGAGGCAGATCATTCTGCTCTCCGGCTTTGGTCAGGATGTACCCGAGCTTTTCAGCGCTTTCAACCGGTTCAATGTCATGTTTTCTAATGGAACCTATCACAATTCCTATGTCCCTTATGATAGCCGCGGTTTCAAAATAATCCCGCTGCTCAATACTGGCTCTTTCACAAAAAGTGCAAAGGATCCTGATAAGGTTGTTCACATCGTTGTTTTCATTTGAAACAGGCACTTCTCTGATCAGATCATCTACTCCCAATGGGTCCAATGATGCTATATAGTTGTCTTCCTTGTTTCCCCAATGCATATTAACAGTTGGTTAATGAGTTTTTTATCGGGCCATAGCGGTTTTAGTGCGGGTGTCGAAGCACTACCTTTTGATTACTGATTGGTCTTTTACATACTCATGTTCATGTAGGAATTTGCAATGCTACCTGGTTCTCCACATTCAAAATATAAAACGCTGCACTATTAAACACCCATTACTCCGCTGAATACACATATTCTTCTACCACAGGGCTATTATGAAGACCTGCCGGGCGGGTAGGTAATTGGGTCGCTGATCATCATTTTATTACCTGCAAGTCCACTTATGGTTGTTGCATGAGCGAAGCGGAGCTATAACCTGGTGAAAGGTCGTAGGACCGCTATGCTTAACCTACGACCAGGTGAATGGGTACGTTATTCCTTTATCAGGTCTGATAACCAATACATACTGCGAACTGCCGTCATGGGAAAAGCTCTGCCGTGGTCAGCAGATTCGATCACTACATGCGTTAATGACAGATTAGGATAATTTCTGTTTTTCAGTCCGGATACAAAATCTTCAATCCGCCCAATGTAACTTTCCTCCAGTGCGCCAACCGATATGAAAACATTTGCGTTGAGGTCTTTTCGTTTTAACGCTGTATTGGATTCAAGTTCAGAAATGCCTCTGAGCGATGGACTACCAAGCATGTAGTTTTTAAATGTATCCGGTTGTGCGAGTAGTATGTATGCGCCAAATGTACCCCCCATGGAATACCCAAAGTAGCTACGGTTATCGGGGGCAGTTCGGTAGTTGCTTTCTACATACCTGATCACATCGTTACGAATAAATGCCAGATGATTACCGGCTTTTCCATATTGATATTTAGCTTGATTTTCCGGGTTGTCTGACTTCCTTATTGAGTAATCCCGAAATCTGCTTGCATGTGCTCCCACCTCTTTTTTTAAATTTTCATCTATGTCTTTTTGCCAGGAAACTCCAACCAAAATGGCTTCTTCCACTATGTATTCTGCGGAACCGAATAATATTTCAACGTGCCACATCGCATCCGTAAAATAGATCACAGGGTATTGAATATCATTGTTTTCGGAATAGCCCTCCGGTAGCTTAATATAAAGTTCGTATTGTCTCCCGGTCCTGGTCTCCTTTATGGGGATTACCTGTATCCGGGGTAATTCCAAACAGGGCCTTTCTGCCGTTTGTGTATCATCGTTTACCATATTTTCCTGAGCAAAGACAGTATTTAGCGCTATAACGATTGTCAGTATTAATAACCTGGTAGTTTTCATATGCTCTCTTTTTGTTAATAGGGTTGGTAACGCCTGGCTAAAATGAGTATGCACCGCCTTCGCTGGTCAGTTGAGGTGCGTTGGAAATGGTCACGCTTGCAAAAGCGTGTCAGGTGGAGTTGGTCACAGGACCGCTTTACTAAACCTACGACCAGTTGGGACGAAAAATAGTCCGGATTAGCATCTCAACCGCTATTGCTTGTACACCCTGTTAGCCACAGTACTTTTTCTCTTAATTGGTAGTCAGTTGTCTGTTAAAATCTAATGCCAGGTCAATCCAATGATTAAAATCTTTTTCCGTTTTAAGGTTTTCTTCTTGAATGTGAATATAGCCTTTGTAATCCTTACCTCTCATTACAACTGTCGAGCAACCTGCTTTGTTAACCTCTTTTTCGTGCAATTTAGGGTCAATTCGGCACATCATTCTTTCAGGCCCGGAAGTAAGACACATTTTTCCATTGACTAAAAATGCCAAACTGCCGAACATTTTCTTTTCCTCAACATTATCCAGATGTTTCAGAGAATTCCTGATCCTTTGGGCAATTTTTTCGCTGTACGCCATTATTTCTTTGGTGTATTTTTGTCAAACGTGAGTGTGTCGAAATAAATGTGCAACGAAGTCAATTTGCCGTCCTTTGCAGTCCAAAATTCAGCAACGTCGCCAGAAATATGCTTTCCATTCGGAAAAATGTAGTCGTAGTTCGCAATAACGCTCGCATTATCTCCGTCAATTATCATTCTTTTTACTCGCATATCTTGATAAAGTCTTGAAAATCGGGCTATAATGTTTACATAGGCTTCTTTTCCATTGTTGATATCGCCTTGCTCCATATTGTCCGCTATAAATATAAAGTCGTCTGAAATAACCGATTCCCAACCCTCTTTTTTGGCGAAGCCTTTGTAATACATATCCAAAAGCTCTTTTGTAGTCCTGGAATGTGCCATTTTTAAAGTTTTTAAGTCTATTGTATTTGCTGTTGCATTTTGCAAGCACTAACAATTTACAAAAGTTGTTGTAAATTACAAGTACTTTAATTTTTTAAGAAATGAAGAAAAAAAGGTCGGACTGTCCAATCAGTTGTTCGTTAGACGTTTTTGGGGACAAATGGTCTTTATTGATAATCAGGGATATTATGCTCCGGGAGAAGTTGTCATATAGCGAATTCTTAAAATCAGAGGAAAAAATCGCCACTAATATTTTGATCAATCGGTTGAATGTCCTTGAGTCCGAAAATATTCTTTCCAAAAAGGTCTCGCCCGAAAACAAGTCCAAATTTGTCTACAGTTTGACAAAAAAAGGAATTGATTTGCTTCCGATTGTCATTGAGATAATGGATTGGGGCGCAAAGTACAATGAAAATTGCCCGAGACGGGAACTCGGTAAAAAAATCCAGGTTGACAAGTCAAAAGTGATTTCCGATTATCTTGAAAAGCTAAATGCAGGATTCGGTTAAGGTGTTCACTTTTTCCGTATTGTGGCTGGCATCCAGCTATGTGTAATTATTGCACATACATCCATCATACTAATCTAGTGGATTCTTATTTGATTTTGACCCGTTTTCGGCTACACTCATACAGAT
>LYSV01000202.1 GCA_001657315.1 Flammeovirgaceae bacterium BBD 1991-12
ATCGTTCAGCGGGTCTTTGCCTGTGTAAAAGAAAACAGAACCTATGAAAAAAACTACCTCAATACACTTGCTTAATCCATAGAAATCGGCCGGTGCGTTTGGCATTGAGTGAGAGGAGAGCCGGAATCTACTACCATGCTAAACGAAAGCGCTCATGTACGGTCAATGGTTCCCGATACTATTAAACACATGTTGTTAATCGATCCAGTAGATTCCGGCTCTCACGCGTATCTGCCCGCAACCACCGGCCGGAATGACGTATAAGGTAGTAGTTTTAGTACGTCCTGAAGGGCAGTTTTATTAACAGACGGGGGCTCTCCATAGCAAGATGAACCGGAATCCGGCTTGAAAAAAACAGGAATGTCATTCAGCGATACTAACACTCTACTCCGCTAAAAAAATATTCTATGTGCTGCATGTTATCCATTTTAGTAAAGAAATCCAGTACGGGGATCACCTGCTGCTCCCCGGGGTTGGATCCAATACCTGAACCTGTTTTCACAACTCAACCCCCTACGCTATGCAGCAGCTATACTCAAGGCTTCCACACTACACATTTCATGCAACCAAGGTCCTTTTTTGAAACACTGATATAGGAGGCAGATGCCTTTATGATCATAAAATAAACCTAAACAAAACCATTAGCAATCATGAAATGTAACACATCTACTTGTCTTCTGTTGGTCCTGATCCTGTACTGCTCGCCGGCAATTGCGCAAAACAATAGCTGGCAGCTGGTCTGGCAGGATGAATTTACCCATGGAATAAGCCCGGACTGGGTGTTTGAAACCGGCACGGGCGCCAACGGCTGGGGAAACAATGAATTGCAATACTACCGCCGTGAGAATGCCACCGTGGAAAACGGGAACCTGGTGATCACCGCCCGCCGGGAAAATTTTGGAGGCAGAAATTATACCTCTGCAAGAATGAAAACGCAGGGAAGAAAGTCATGGCGCTACGGAAAGATCGAAGCCCGTATCGCCCTGCCTTCGTTTCAGGGCTCGTGGCCGGCTTTTTGGATGCTCGGGGAAAGCATCTCCTCAGTAGGGTGGCCTGCCTGTGGAGAGATAGACATCATGGAGCATATCAACAGGGACCCCAATATCCATGGAACGATACACTGGAGGGACCATAACGGGCAGCGTGCCATGTACGGGCAGTCCACAGGCACCGATGTCACTCAATATCATGTATATTCCATAGAATGGAATGACAAAAACATCCAATGGTTTGTGGATGGCAGAAAATACAATGAGGCCAATATCGAGAACGGCGTAAACGGCACACACGAATTCCATGATAACTTTTTCATCCTGCTGAACATGGCCATCGGTGGCAACTGGCCGGGTTTTGCCGTGGACAACAACGCTTTTCCGGCTAAAATGTATGTGGACTACGTGCGGGTTTACCAGCAAAATCCCGGTAACGGAAATCCCCCCTTCACACGTCAGATAGAAGCAGAAACCTTCTCTGCACAATCAGGGGTGCAACTGGAACCGTGCGCAGAAGGAGGACTAAACGTGGGCTACATTGAGACCGCCGACTGGATGGCATATAGCAACATCAACTTTCCATCTTCAGGGAATTATCTGATCGAGTACCGGGTGGCCAGTGCCGTTAACGGGGCCCGCTTATCGGCAGACCTTCAGGCGGGTACCATACCGCTGGGTGAGGTGAGCATTCCCAACACCGGCGGCTGGCAAAACTGGATCACGGTTTCACATACGGTATACATCAATGCTGGTACGTGGAATTTCGGAATATATGTGCAGTCCGGCGGCTGGAATATTAACTGGTGGAGAGTTACAAAGCTAAACTCCGCTTCCGCCCGCCTGTCCGGTGAGCCTTTCGATGGCCTCAATTCACATGACACTGAGCTGGAAAATAACAGCCCTTATACGGTATTTCCCAATCCTGCCAGGGACAGGCTCAATGTTTTCATGGAAAACGGCATTCCCTACACTACCCGCATCATCAATATGCAGGGTCAGGAGGTATTAAAAACGGAGATCAACAACGGATCCGTGGATATCTCATCGCTGGAAAGGGGCATGTACCTGATACAGATCCATACTGACCGGCAAACGGTAGTGCATCGTTTTGTTAAGGAGTAAGCTGTGGTATATTCAAACTGACGTCATTCCTGCCTGCCCTGTGGAAGGGCATGTGGGAGAGCAGTCCGCAGGATCCCGTGGGCCCACAGGACTCAGTGAGGAATCTACTTTGTCGGGTAACGTAAACCTGCTGGTGTAGGATCATTTATGTGAATTGCAGAGTTTTCGTTTAACGAGGTAGTAGATTCCGGCTCTCCTCACTGGCCAATGCTCATCCACCGGCCGGAATGACGATATCGAGGATTTTTGTGATAACTCAACACCACTGAATAGCAACCGTTTTTTCACGGCTACCAACCGTACCTGACAAAACCTTTAAGCAATTAAAACAACCACAATTATGAAAACTACGCTGTACCAAACAATATGGATGCTGGCCTTCAGTACCCTTATACTTTTACAGGCAAGCAGCAGGGGCAACGCACAAACGCTGCCTTATGAAATAGTGAATAACTCAACATATGCTGATGACCAGGTTTATGTTGCCGTCGTAGGCATTACGGATGGTCATGTATGGGTGGATCCGGTCACCGGGCAGGTAAATCCCATGAGAACATCGGATAACACCGTACAGGGGCCGGTGATCGGTGGCAACCAGGGACCGGGGAATAACGGACTGTATGCCAATTGCTTCAGAAGGCTGAGCGATATTCCGAATAGAACGGTCAACATTCCCAAAATAGCGGGATGCCGCATACTCATCTCCTTTGAAAGTCAGTTGTACCTTTACTTTTTTGGTCATTCCGGAAGTCCGAGTGGTTATGCTGCCCCCAACCTCGACAACCCGACCGATCCGAACCTGGGGATCAAATTTGAAATAGTAGAGCTCACGTACAATGATCTGGGATTATGGTGCAACACCTCCCGGGTAGATACCTACCAATACCCTGTAGGGCTCGAAGTATGGGGCAACAACTTTTACAAAAAGGTGGGGGAACTAAAAACACACAATGAGATCCTGGGGGAATGGCAGGCCACCGCACCGGCAGAATTCCAGGGGCTGCTGGACACCTCCAACGGCATGATCCGTTTTCCCACGAAAACAACTGCCTTTCCCAATGACTTCTTCCGGTCCTATATCGACGCCATATGGTCTAAGTACAGCACACAACAGTTGGTATTCAATTCCGGTCAGGCAGGGGTTTGGCGTGGCAGTGTTCAGGGTGATCAATTTGTTTTTAACCGCGACGGAGACGGTCAGAGAGCGGTTATCCCCGGAAAACCGACCACGATGGAAGCGATGGAAGGAAGCGGCGTGCTGGCCTCCGGAGCACAGTGGGACCTGGTAGTACAGGCCCAGTTCGTAGCAGCCATCACCCGGCATGCGATCGACCTGAATGTTCCCTCGGGTGTATTGCAGAATTTTGGGAACACAGCCAACTATTACCAGCAATGGCCTTACAACTGGTATGCGAAGTTCCTGCACCGGCCGGACATCAGCTTCGAAGGGCTTACCTATGCCTTTGCCTATGACGATGTATTCGATCAGTCGGCAACCATTCATACACCTGCTCCGGCTACTATAAAAATAACGCTGGGTGGCTTTGCCGGTACCAGCCCTCCTCCCCCTGCTTCTCAAACCATTGAAGCAGAAAACTTTACTTTACAATCCGGGGGCATGCAAACGGAACCGTGCTCTGAAGGGGGATTAAACGTAGGTTATATCGAAACTGCGGACTGGATGGTGTTCAGCAATATCAACTTTCCAGAAACAGGCCACTACCGGATCGAGTACCGGGTAGCCAGCGCCGTTAACGGCGCCCGTTTATCTGCCGATCTTGAGGCGGGCAGTATTGTACTGGGAGAGGTAAGCATCCCCAATACCGGTGGCTGGCAAAACTGGATCACTGTTGAACATACCGTATTCGTCAATGCCGGCACGTACAATTTTGGCCTGTATGCTCAATCAGGCGGCTGGAATATTAACTGGCTACGCATAAGTAAGGCAAGTGGCGCCAGCCAGAGGAAAAGGTCTGCGGCGGTACAGCATAGCAGCCCGGTCAGCTCCAAAGCCTTTCCGAATCCCTTTGAGGAAGTAGTCCATATTGGCTTTGACCTTGATACAGCCCGGCCGGTGTCTTTACAGATCATGGATATTTCCGGTAGTACTGTCTGTACCCTGCTCCAAAACAAATGGCTGGAGGCGGGACAGCACACCATCCCATGGCGGGATGGGGATCTGGCACCCGGGCTTTACCTGTACCAGTTGACCTATGGAAATACCACAGATACCTTCAAGCTGATCAAAAAGTAAGGTTTATTGCTGCACAGGGGTCAGACGGTTCAAAACCGTCAGACCCCTTGCCCGAACTACTGTGAGGAAAAGCAACGACGGGAATAAATACCCCACAATTGTTGAGAGAAAAAATGACCGTGTAAACAGGTGCTTAACAATTGTTGAGAAGAAAATAACACCGTCACCAGGCCCCCAACAGTTGTCGGGAGGACAAACGACGACAGGAACAGCTTCCCTACAATTGTTGAGAGGAAAATCACCGTGTTGCCGGACATTCGACAGTTGTAGAGTTGAAAGACCACGGATTAAAAAAGCTCCCGGCGGTCACAGAGATAAAAACAGCACGGTAAACAGCTTCCCGACGACTGTTGTGGAAGAAAGTAACGCAGGAACCTCACCCTCAACATTTGTAGAAGGGTTGATCACCATGTGAACAACGGCGCGACAACTGTTGAGCAAAATGCAGTCACAGGAACAGACAGCCTGACAATGGTTGTGCATTAAATGCACGATACACAAAACCGCTCCTTTACAGTTTTACAAGAAGGTCCGCGACTTTTATCCCGTTACAAATTGCTAAATGTGGTTAATTCCTCTTTATCAGTATTTTTAAGAATTGTCTGGCGCCCTGACTTTCAATCTCCGGAAGATGCAACCCATCCGGCATCCGGCTAACATCCAGTGGTTCATTCCCGTTGTTCACCATCTATGAACCTATTTTGATATCAGCAATGATGTTCACACATCCGCTGAAATTTTCCCATTTTTCCTTTTTGCTGAATAATCCCATATTAAGCCTGTTTATCTTGTGTACTTAATAAAGCAGTTTTATTCCGGTATTTGCAATCCACTCTGTTTCTCTCATTCATAGTGTTAGTGTAAAATCATACACCCAAAGGGGTTAACACCTTACCGGCTACTCATCTTTATCCTACCACCTGATATTTTTCCGGATTCAGGGGAAATTTATTTTTATACCCATCCGGCCATTGAAGACAGAACATGGCCCACTCCGGGGCGTAAACTATTTTACAAATAACAAACTCGCCTCTGTGGTAAAGCCGGACGGAATAACCTTCATGAATGGGCTTGCCATTCATATCTACCATGCTTATGAACTGTCCTTTGAATAATTCAGTGGGATCTTGCTTGTTCATCCGTCTGTTTATTTTTAAAGTCAATTAATATTGTCTGTCCGGCTTGTTTGTAAAGCGCCAGTAGACAAGCCAGGTTTTCAATTAAATCATGGATCTGTTACAATACGTGGCTTTTTCAAAATCTCTGATGTTCATGGAAATGACCGGAACGTCCGGGGACATGGATCTTAATTCGGTAATTGTTTTTTTGGAAAGATCACTTTTCTGACTGACTGTTCTCCCTTCCATTACATTGGCAAAAATATGGATAAAGTCATCTTTTGTATTTCCGATGTTGTAGTGCTGAAAGGGATTAATTCTTACTTTAATATCTCCCTTGCCAAAAAGACCTGTTGACTCTGCCGTATCATAGACTTTCTGAAGGATCTCTTCCGGTGATTTCATTTCTATGATGCTCTCGGAGCAGTCAATTACAAAGTGTGGCATATTTATCCTTAAGTTTTCTTATTGAGGTTATGAAATTTGCAGGCATCCGCTTACTTCAGATTCTTTATATAATCATCATCCAGCTTGTCCGCCACATGGGTTACGATCCCATTCCTGTCTACAGTATAGTATTTTGGAACGGCCACAATATGCAGGTAATCCCATAATTCCTGATTTACCTGCTCATTCCCTCCAAAAACAATGGGCCAGTCGTATTGATTTTTATCTACGAACTTCTTCATCTTGTCGGGGGACTTATCAAGTGATATGGAATAGAACTCAATGTTTGAATTTATCCTTCTCAGTGCCGGTATTTTTTTCATCTCCTTTATACAGGGTCCGCACCATGTAGCCCACAATTCTACGATCACTGTTTTTTCTTTCAGGGAAGTTAGCCTGATAATATTTCCATCCTTGTCAGGAAATGCAAAGTCCCTCATCTCCTTGTTCAGAAACCTGTGCTCAATCTGGTTCCTGCTCTCAAGGGCAAATGATCTTACTTCTTCATTCAGACCATGAATAGCCAGCGAGTCGACCAGTGTTTTCAACGTTACCTTGTCCACAATCTTGTAGTCATACGCCTCCCTGTAGAATCTGATCAATTCAGTCTGCTCCTGCTCATCTTCATAATTCCCGGTGATCTCAGAAATAATTGCCCGGGTCCCCATTATTGCACTCATTTTATTCTTTTTTACATATTTTATCACATAATCCCAGTCATATACAGGCTCAATTTCACCGGAAGTTTGACTGTAACCCGTGGTGATGATCAGAAGTAGTACTGTGGTCAGTGATCGCATATTTTTAAGGAAGAACGAATAGTTTAGTAAAGTATTTTAACGCTTTACAGGCGTTATATCTTTGTTTTAATCTACCGGATTTACCCCGGTTTTTGAAACTTTCATGCCACAAAACTATTGGATTGACAGAAAGATGGCTGCCATCAACAGAAGAATACTGATTATTAGTAATACCATTGACAGCAGTCTTTCCACTAACTCTTTCACCGGATCTGATCAAAACTTTTTTATCACTCCCAATTGTGCGTAAAACGGCACCAACGGATCTTCGTGATTTCCTTCAGCATTGGTGGCACCCAGTCGCAGCGAGGCCTCAAGGCTCTTGCTTACTGTCTTACTCGCCTGGATCCCATAGAAAAAATGGCCACCCGATGGCTGATACCATCCATCTTTGACATCAGAATAGATTTCTTTCATCCTTCCTGCGTGCTTTAGACCGGACACTATGGATTTATCATAACCAAACTCTGCGGCAACGTGCCATTCAGGCTTATAATACCCAACCAGCCCGGAGAGTTCCGTTCCAAAGCCTGCCATCCTGACCAGGTCGTTTTCAAACCTTCTGAAATTGCCCAGAACTTTTGCTGTGAATGCGAATTTATGCCACTTAAAGACTTCCATCTGTGCACCGTAGCGTACTTTAAAATCGTCCAGCAGGCGTTCTCCCATGGGGATGGAATAATCCAGACTCAGAACAATAGGCCTGAATACCTGTAATGATCGTCCATACCCAACCTGAACAGTTCCACCAAAATCATATCCCAGGTTCAGATAGATTAGGTTTTTCTGTTTTGTATTGATAGACCTCCAGTTGACATTCTGGGTCTTGCCGACCTGCATGGCGGTAGTTATTAATATGATACAGATAACAATCTTTTTCATGATTGAAATTTTTAGCGTTTATAATTCGTTGAGTTCGTTTAAATATTCAAGT
>LYSV01000203.1 GCA_001657315.1 Flammeovirgaceae bacterium BBD 1991-12
CACTTTGCCTCCTCCATCCGGATTGAATTTTGGCAACCCGTCTTCCAAAACAAAGGAGGTCAAAAATGTCTCACGGCCCATGATACGTTTACCCTCGATTTTTCTGACGCCCAACATCACGGCATACCATTCTCCATGCTGGGTTTGTACAATATCCGCATGACCAATGATAGAGATCTCACTTTCATAATTGTAATGCGTCAGAACAGGATTGTTTGGGCATGGCATGTAGGGACCCCCCGGATTTTCGCTTTTGAATACGGAAACATTGTGCAAGTCGCTCCCGGTACCTCCTGCTGCTATCAAAAGCATGTATTCTCCGCTTTCCAACTTATAAATATGTGGCCCCTCGATGTGTGTATATCCTTCGAAGCGCAGCTCGTCCATGATCAGCTTTTTATCCCCGACCAGTTTTTGCTCTTCTTTGTCAAACTCCTGGAACCAGATCATGTGATCCTCTGACCAGGTATACCATACGTTCTGATCATCGAAAAGAAGGCTGCCATCTATGCCATTTGAGCTATGCAGGTGAACAGGTTTTGACCAATCTCCTGCCGGATCCGTAGCCGTGACAAGCACTGAACTTCCGGCGCTTCTTTGTGTTACTGTAATGTAAAACAACCCCTCATGGTACCGGATGGTAGGGGCCCATAAACCGGACCATACACCTGCATTCTCCCCTATATCAAGATTTTCCGGTGTCTCAAACGCATGACCAATAAGCGCCCAGTTGACCAGGTCCTTGCTATGGTAAATTGGAACCCCCGGATACCAGATAAAAGATGAGTTGACCAGGTAATAATCTTCTCCTACCCGGCAGATGGAGGGATCAGGATGGCCACCCGGGATGATCGGGTTTTGAAACATTGTGGGAGGGGATTGACCAATGGCTGTGTGCTGTAATATGATCAAAAAGCCAATACATATGTAACGAAGTGCATTCATAAGTTGATTATCTTTTCTCATTTTGGATATCTTCCCACCTGCCCGGTAGCTCCGTCTTCCATTGCCCTGGGATCTGCCGGCCCATTTCTTTTATGATATCACCGTATTGGTGATTTCCGGAAGCCACCAAATTGGTGAATTCAAAAGGATCCTTTTCCAAATCATATAATTCCTCTTTACCATTAGGGTACCTGATGTAGTGCCATTGCTCACTGCGTACTGAAGAATAATTCACGCCGTAAGTCATAAAGGCGGGCCTGTCCCATACCCCACCGGGATCGCTCAAAAGTGGTTTCATACTTTGCCCGTCCAGCGCATGATTGGTTTCTTCCAATTGGCAATAGTCCACCAGGGTCGGGTAAAGGTCAAGAAGGCTGACCGTACGGGTGGATACGGCTTTTTTCTTTGCAGGTGTCCGGATCAGCAAAGGGGTATGCGCTGAGTAATCCCATAATGTTCCCTTCTGCCATCTCAATTTTTCGCCCATATGATAGCCATTGTCGGAGCAGATGATAACGATCGTGTTATCGGCATATTTGCTGTTATCCAGTGCCTTTATGACCCTCCCAATGTTCCAGTCGGCAAAAGAAGTGGTGGCCGCATAGCCCCATAGGAACTTCTTCCATGTAGCTGTATCAATAGCGTTGGTTTCATTACATCGTGTCATATTCAACGAATCCACCAAAAGCCGGCCGAGCATGGGAATATCACTTAAATCTCCCTTTTTATAACCCGCAGGGATCGGCATTTTTTCCTGTTCATACATATCAAAAAATCGCTTCGGAGCCGTGTAGGGCGTATGAGGCCTCCATAATCCATAGAATAGAAAAAAGGGTCTGTTGTGATCTTCACTTAAAAATTCAATAGCGTCATTGGCATTGACCACATCCGGGAAATCGGTATCCGGGTTGGTCCATGGGGTAACTGACTTAAATTTAGACCCGCAATGCCATTCGGACTCATCCATAGGGAAAGGTCCGAATCCCCCACCCCAATATTTGTTATCGAACATTGCCTCGATCCGCCCCTCTTTTAAACGAGCGTGGAAGATCTTTCCTTTACCCCAGGTCTCATAACCGTTTTTTTTGAAATGCTCCGGCAAGGAAGTGATGGTATCCAGGATGCCTGAAGTCCTCCAGGGGTCCGAACCATTGTGATACGCTCCTGTTTTCTCCGGTGATAGCCCACTCAAAAAAGAAGCCCTGCTCGGTACGCAGACAGGTGTGTTACAGGTAGCATTGATGAAGTTGATGGATTCATTTCGAAATTTATCGAGGTTGGGCGTTTGGATCGTTGGATACTCATCTCTTGTAGAATAACCGTTCAGATCATCAGCAATAATGAACACCACATTAGGTCGCCTGTCTTTTTGGGCATGCAGTAAAAAGCAAAAAGTCATCAAAAAAACCGACATACTGAGCCTTTTCATCATTTTAAAAACGCTTTAGCAGGTATGAATTTCTTAAATTCTTTAATCTCGATATTCCGGTAGTAGATCTCGGCTGTTTCTGACTGGAGTCCTATGATCCCTTTTCCAATAGAAAAATCAGTGGCCATATTCACCACTTCTCCGTTGAGCTTGTGGATGGAATACTGGTCCCCCATTACAATAACTTCACATTGGTTCCATTCGCCATCCAGGGCATGGAAGGGGACATCAAGTTTGGCCCTGTGCTCCCCGTTTTTTACGGGCTGGGGTTGTCCGCCATCCACTGGCAGGCTGAAGGTTTCTCCATCGGCAGAGTACCATTGCATTTTGGTCCTGGCCGCCCAATAATCACCGGTATGATTTCTATTCTCCAGGTGATTGTACCGGATTTGATATTCCAGCCCGTAAGGCCAGATCTTATCATTGTATACATGGTAATACATCCCCGCATCGTACTGAAACTGGTTAAAGTTGTTCATCACCTTTGTCCCCCATTTGTATTCAAACCGGAAACTATAGCGCTCGTATTCCTTTTCTGTGTACATTAAGCCATGGGTAAGATTTTTGCCTTTGTTCAAATTAAAGCTGTCAGGATGGTTTTTAAATACATGTACCATTCCATTCTCAATGGCGAAGACTTTATGGGCTTCTTCGGCATCTCCGCTCCTGATTGCCAGGTTCCACCCGGTAAAATCCCTTCCATTAAATAAGGGCTTGTACTCATTATCCAGGTTGGAAGAGATTGAAATGGATCCACTCAACACCAAAACGATGCATCCCGGTAATATGAATTTCATATTTTTTACCCAAAGGAACAGAATCGGGACGCTAACACTAGTCTCTGGAATATTTATGATTTGTCTTATTGTACCGCACTTGATGGAATAGGCCATCTCTTCGGCATATTGCATTAACTTAATGAAAATAATTATCGACTATGAAATCCAGGAGATCATTCGTAAGGAAAATGGCAACAGCTATTTCGCTAAGTACTCTTGCTCATTCCTTGTGGTCAAAAGAAGCAACGAAAGTCCGGACGGATCCTTTGCCCAATTTAAAAGGAAGAAAAATTTTGTTTGTATACGGAGGGTGGGAAGGCCATGAACCCGGAAAATTCAGAGATTACCTGGTCCCCTGGATGGAGAATTCCGAAGCGATGGTGGAAGTGTATGAAACGCTTGATTGCTATGCGAATGAGCAGCTTATGGATTCCATCGACCTGGTAGTTCAAATACATACCATGTCGTCCATCAGGAAAGAAGAGCAAAAAGGCCTCCTCAGTGCGGTAAGAAATGGTTGTGGGATAGCCGGGTGGCATGGTGGCATGTGTGATGCTTTCAGGAACAATCCTCCCTACCAGTACATGACTGGTGGGCAGTGGGTAGCTCACCCGGGAAATGTGATTGACTATAACGTCCGGGTCACGAATACAGGAGACCCCATCACGCAGGGGATAGCTGAATTTAAGATGACCAGCGAGCAGTACTATATGCATGTGGATCCCAATGTCAAGGTATTGGCGACCACACGGTTTGATGGATCACACCATGAATGGATTGAAGGCTGTACCATCCCGGTGGTTTGGAAAAAGAATTATGGGAAGGGTCGTATTTTCTATACCTCTTTGGGGCACAGCCTGTCCCATATAACCGACCAGCCAGCGGCTGTGAAGATATTGAAGCGGGGTATTAGGTGGGCAAGTGCCAGCAAGTATGAACCCATTGAGAAATGTGTGGAACCGATGTATCCCTATTAGGGGGTTTTGCAGACTCTTCCAATGAAAAAAAACACCTGGAAATAATACTTCATTTTGCTTTTAAAACGAATCCACCTTCACATGTTGGAAGATACTTGTTTTAAAAATTACATATTAACATGCACCAAGCCATTCTAAAATTGTTCGTCGGGAATTTCCTGCTTTTTTCAATTTATCCATTACAGGCTCAAAAAACAGAGATTGTATCAGCCTACGGGTATGAAAAGTGCATTCGCCTGTTCAATGAAAAAACGGAGGTTATCATCAACCCGGATGTTGGCGGCCGAATAATGCGATATGCCACTGATGGAAAAAATATCATCCAGGAAAATCCTGCACATGACGGATGGGTATGGGATGGCACGAATATGCCCCCTGGAAAATACCTGGCAGGTGGCCGGTTTGATATTGGCCCTTCGAAATTCAGATCCATTCAACGAAAACACTGGTTTGGCCCATGGTCTTACGAAATTACGGATGGCGCCCAGGTGGTCCTGATAAGTGAAAGAGATGAGGAAAATGGCATTCAGCTTAAGCGTACTTTCAAGCTTCATAAGAAATCCAGCGCCCTCAAAATAGAGCAGGAGATCTTAAATATCTCTCATGAAAAATTGCGACTCGCTCATTGGGGACGAGCCTTTTTGAAGGCTGGTGGTACGCTGTATTTACCCGTCAATCCTATGTCTAAATACCCAAAGGGCTTTGCCATGTACCTCCCAAATCGTGTGGTAAATTTTAATCCCGGGCTGGAAGAAACAGTAACCATTACAAACGATCACCTGGTCATATCCGGTCCATTTTCGCAACAAAAAATAGACATGGATCTGGCAGTGGGTAGAGTATCCTATTTCTTTGAGGACCTGCTCTTCAGGAACACGTTTGAAGTGCACCCTGGAAAGCCCTACGGTGATATCACAGCGGCCAACTTCTCTACCTGGTACAACGGGTTGGATATGGTGGAAATAGAGCCGATTGGTCCCTGGGAGTGGATTGAGCCCGGTGAGTCCATTTCTTTTGCAGAAAACTGGCAGTTGGTCAATGTGCCCGCATGGACCTGCAATGAAGAAATGATCATCCAAGCCGCTGCCTTTAGTGGCAAAGTGGCCGGCTATGCTCCCGCGTACTTTGATCATACCAGGAATGCCATGGCCGTAAATTCCATAAAGTATCCCAGCCAATATGCCGCAGCGGGAATGATCTTCAATTACCCCGACGGGTTGTATGATGTATCACTCACTTCTTTAACGGAAACGGATGGTGAATCCAGCTATCAACTTTGGATCAATGACCAAATGATCGGGCAATTTCAAAACCCCGAAAGTGAAATTGATTACCGGGAATATTCTTATGCATGGAAAAGTGTATCTATTAACAAGGGAGACGTCATTCGCGTAGCGTCTATCGCCCACACGAATGGCAAAGTTCCGGAGAAGGACGGAACCGCTTACGCCAGGGGCAGGTGGCGGTCTTTGAGTTTGAGTGCTCAATGCAAAAACGATTGAAGTATGCTCTGATGTAACAGCGCAAAAACGGGAAAAACCATCTTACTCTTTGCTTTGATGAGATGGTTTTTCCTCTTTAACAGTTATTGATCACTCCTTCATAAATCTCGCTGGTATCTCACCAATGACTACTATCCAATAGGCCTCTGTTCAGGTTTTATCAGGCCATTCAAGCACTAAAACAACTGATATCTATTCTCATGTTGCCATACAAGGTTTTGATCAGATTAAAAATCCTTTAGATCTGGATTGACTAAGGTAGGATATTTGCAACAGGTGTTGCACATAGTATGTTGTTACAGCACATTGTCTTCTCTACGCATATCTTCCTGATGAATTTGACATGAAGTAACTTTTAAGTTACTTTTGTCGTATGGACAAGATCAGGGAGGTCGTTGCTTACAAACACCATTTTGAAGAGTTCTTGAACGACCAAACAACAAAAGTTCAAGATAAGATTTTCAAGATTATTGAAGCAATTGAGACCCTGGAGCGAGTACCTGGTAATTACTTGAAACATTTAACCGGAACTGATGGACTATATGAGGCAAGGATTCAACTGGGATCGAACATATGGAGAGTGTTCTGTTTTTTTGATGGCAATCAATTGGTTATTCTTCTGAACGGCTTTCAAAAGAAGAGTCAGAAAACACCCAAGAAGGAAATCGAAAGAGCCGAACGATTAATGAAGGAATATTATCAATACAAAGCGAATGAATATGGAAATTAAATCCTGGAAAACCATAAAAGATGATGTCTACGGGAAGAAGGGAACTTCGAGACGAGATCAACTTGAACGGGAAGTTGAGGGGTTTAAAATAGGATTACTTCTTCGCCAGGCTCGCGAACAAAAACATCTAACTCAGCAGCAGCTTGGCGAACTGGTTGACAAGAAGCGAACCTACATATCCAGGGTTGAGAATGATGGAAGTAATTTAACCCTTAAGACACTTTTTGAAATCGTGGAAAAGGGACTCGGGGGAAAAGTAACCATTACCATTGACGTATAAAACGACGCTGTAACAGGTGCTAAAATGAATCTTTGATATGATAATGCGAACAGCCAGTTTCAGTGCTTCCAGCAACTGGGACGTATAACTTATTTTAGCTGGATCGTTAACAAATAAATGACGATACGCAGGAATGGAGCATAAAAGAGAACCAGCAATTCGCAAGCGCTTAGCTCGTATGTAGCATGGCATTCATAGTAGACATTTAAAGTGGCAGTATTGAGCGATCAGCATCTCTTGCACTTAACCGAGGCTTCAAAGCTTCGGACTTGCCTGCAAAACCTCCCTGCTTTTCTATGGGCACACCCCAGCCCTGGGTTCGGTACCCTTGTTCACCAAAGTAAAAACCACATGTAGCAGTCACCCGGCGTAGACCCTACGCCTGAAGATGTGCGGATCCTTTCTTTGTTTACAGATCGTAGGGAATAGTTATCAAGACCAAGCGGGAACGCTATGGCCGATTCCTGATCATAAGACCGCTCCATCTACGTTTCACTTCGGCGGACGAGTGTACTAAACCTAACGACCAAAGGTAGAGTAAACCCAACAACCAGGGTTCGGTGCGCAAGAGTTATCGTTTTCTGTTTTAGAGATTTCGTTGAGAAACCTCGGAGTCCCTTACAGGAGACTCCGAGGAGGTTTTAGCTTAAGGGCTAAATGCGCAGACAATTGATGTAAAGGAGCAGGTTGAAAGCGTACTGGAAGGAATCGCCATCATTTATTGGAATGGGATACAAAAAAATAAAAAACTGCTATAAAATCCTTGATATTTATCGGTGACAGAAAATAAAATGTAAGAACAAAAAAGCCCCGTACCCGGGGCTTACCTGTTATAGCGAAGACTATGTGGTACTTAGACCTCCATGCTTGTTTCTTCCTCCACCGTCTGACCGCCGACGGGTGTGCGGTATTGATCCCGTTTGACAGGCTGTTCGTAATACACAAACTCAGCAGCGGCATTAAACGCCCGAAGGATCTCATAAATAGCATTGAGTC
>LYSV01000204.1 GCA_001657315.1 Flammeovirgaceae bacterium BBD 1991-12
ACCATCAATATCATGGGGCTGGCGATAGGGATAGCTTCCACACTGCTGATAACGCACTACGTCCGGTTCGAACGGAGCTATGAACAATTTTTTGAAAACCCGTCCAACATTTTTCGCCTCTCACTCGACCTCTACAAGGGAGCAGAGTTTGTTGTGAATGATGTTGAGACCTATCAGACGCTGGGGCCGGAGTTCAGAGAAACAATGCCTGAGGTACTGGACTACGTGCGGTTTATGCACTGGGGTACAGCAGAGCTCTACACACCCGCTACTCAGCTAAGAAGTTACGAACACAGGGTATATCTGGCGGATGCTTCGGCTTTTGAGATTTTCGGTTATCCGTTGCTGCAAGGGGACCCGGCCAGGGTCTTTGAAGAGCCCTACAAGGCTGTCATTAACGAAACCACGGCGATCAAGTATTTTGGAAAAACCGAGGTAGTGGGAGAGGTGATCGAACTGAATTCCATAAATACCCCGTTGGAAATAGTGGGCGTTATGCATGATCTGCCACAAAATACCCACCTGAAGTTTGATATGCTCATATCACATGCCACTATTTCAAAGGTTTTCGACTGGTACGAAAAGTATGCGTGGAATGCCAACAATGAATACACCTATTTACTCATGAAGGAAGGTGTAAAAGTGGCTGATTTCAATACAAAACTAAAGGAGTATTCCATTAACAGTGAACACATCGATGATGAGATCATCATTTCCGAGAAGATCACGGATATTCATCTCTATTCCAACAAAACCTTTGAGCCTGAGGTGAATGGCAGCGCACAGGTCGTAAATTTCATGTACCTGATCAGTATTTTTATTCTGGTACTGGCCTGGGTGAATTATGTGAACTTATCCACGGCAAAATCCATGGAACGTGCCAGAGAGGTGGGGGTCAGAAAGGTAGTCGGCTCTTCAAAACGCCAGTTAATGGTCCAGTTCCTTATCGATTCGTTCATTATTAATCTGCTTTCCGGTGTGCTGGCCTTCACCATTGTACAGCTGTCCGTCCCCTTTTTCAGAGAAGTAACGGGGCAGGATCTGTCATTATCGGTATTCCGGGATAGAGAGCTCATCCTGTTACTGGTTTCTATTATCGCTACCGGTACGGTACTTTCCGGCATATACCCCGCTTTTATACTTTCATCATTCAAACCTGTGGCTGTATTAAAAGGTAAGTTTGCCCGCTCAGCGAAAGGGAACCTGCTGCGCAAGGGGTTGGTGATCTTTCAGTTTCTGACCACCGTAGTGCTTATTTCTATTTCACTTACGGTATATCAGCAGATCAACTTTCTGTCAACCGCTGACCTGGGGGTGAACATTGACAATACCGTAGTGCTACGTATGCCGCAGGCAGAACGATACGACTCCCTGTACCGCAGCTTCGCCTCCACGATGGAAACCGGACTGGAGCAGCATACCCTGATACGATCCGTGACCCGTGCCAGTGCAGTACCTGGTGCCAGTCTGCATGAGGTAGGTACTACAACCGGTATCCGACGGGTAGAAGCCGATAAAAACGAGGGGAGCTACAACTATTATGTGATCGGCGTACGACCTGATTACTTTGATGTGATGGACGTAGAACTACTGGCCGGAACCACATTACCTGAGGAAGGTGGCAGTAAGCTGGTCATCAATGAAAAAGCGGTAGAAACCCTGGGTTTTGAAAATGCAGAAAGTGCCATAGGGCAAAGAGTAACCTATTATTTAAACGATCAGCCTTCGGAGATCGTGGGTGTAATACGCAATTTTTATCAGCGTTCTCCCAAGGAACAGCATATCCCTATGGTGCTGCACCCCTACATGGAGGAGGGGGTGTTCATTGTGAAGCTGAATACGCGTGACACCAAACAGGCGCTGTCCACTATTTCAGAGACATGGAAGGAGGTTTATCCCAACAGCGCTCTGGACTACTATTTTCTGGATGACCTCTATGATCATCAGTATGCCACTGAAAGGAGATTCGGTAATGTTACTATATTGTTCACTATCCTTTCCGTGATCATCGCGGCATTGGGACTCTTTGGGCTTTCTTCATTTACCATTTTGCAACGTACCAAGGAGATTGGTATAAGAAAAGTGATGGGCGCTTCCGTACAGGGCATAGTACAATTGCTCTCCAAAGACTTCATAAGACTGATATTACTGTCAGGCTTTATGGCTATTCCGGTGGCATGGTACTTTATCCGGTTGTGGCTACAGAATTTCGCCAGTCATATAGACATGGAATGGTGGCTTTTCGCATTTCCACTGGCGCTGATCCTGGTGATCGCATTGGTGACGATCGTCGGTCAGACATTGAAATCAGCGCTGCAGAATCCGGTGAATAGTCTGAGGCATGAGTAATTAGTATTGAGTAGTAAGTCTTAAGCAACAAGCAACGACCAACAAACGACGATCAACTATCAACCAACCTACCGTCAACGAAAAAATGATAGGAAATTACATAACCACCGCCTGGAGAACGCTGAGAAGCAATTATGCATATGCCATCATCAACACATGTGGCCTTGCGCTAAGTATCTGTTGCTGCATCGTCATCTACGTTTTTGTGGATTATGAAACCAGCTTCGATGCCTTCCATACTGATGCAGAGCGTATTTACCGGGTTGTTCACCTGGATCACACCTCCGATGGCACGCAATACTGGAATACCACTGCCTATCCTCTTGCAGAGGCATTGAGGGATGACTTTCCTGCTTTGGATGTGGCCCAGACTGCTGGTCCCATGACCCGGCTTATCAGTTCTGAAGAAAATGGTGAATTGAGAAGGTTTGAGATCGATAAATTGTTATTTGCCGATAGGCATTACCTCAGGTTGTTCAATTTTGAAAAAGCCTTTGAGGACAGTGATTTTTGGCTGGAAGGAGATCCGGAAACGGCATTTGACAAGGTAAATGCGACCATTATCACAAAGGATCTGGCGCTGAAGTATTTCCCCGATGCTGTGGCACGGGGAGAATCCCTGCTTGGAAAGCATCTGCTTTTAAACAACAAGGATCCCCTCGAAATCACTGGTGTATTGAACGATCCACCTGCCAATACCACACTGTTGTTCGATATGCTGATCCCTTACCGCTTTTTTGCAATGAATAATACCTACCGGGCAAACAATTGGTCAGGTAACTACCAGGGCTCTACCTATGTGCGTCTTCCCGGGGGTATGGGTGAAGAAGATCTGCAGGCTCAATTACCGGCCTTCAAAAGAAAATACCTGAGTGAGGATGATGACCAGCGCATCGAATACCGGCTCCAGCATCTTTCTGAAATACATACCAGCGATGAATACGGTACCAGCATCAAGAGTTACGTCGTCACCCGGGAAATACTGGCTGGTCTGGTAGTGATCGCCGTTTTCCTCCTTGTTATTGCCAGTGTAAACTATGTGAACCTGGCTACAGTGCAGTCCATCAAGCGATCGCGCGAAGTAGGCATTCGCAAGGTGCTGGGCAGTTCAAAAACCAGTTTGCGCCTTCAGTTTCTGACGGAGACGTTTATTCTGGTATTGGTTGCCGTCATTCATGGGTATGCCTTTGCTCAGCTGGTCATCAGGGAGTTGAATAGTAGTTTGACCATTATTCACCTGGAGCTTGCTACTGACTCTCAGCTGTTTTTGGTGATCGCTGTTTTTGTTGTCCTTCTTACCTTACTGGCCGGTTTTTATCCTGCACTGCTTATGTCCGGCTACTCACCGGTGCAGGCGCTAAAGAAGAAAGTCTATGGTGGGCACAGGAATGTGCTGAGAAATGTACTCGTGGTGGTTCAGTTTGCTATTGTTCAACTGCTGATCGTCAGCACTGTGATCGTGGCATGGCAAATGAATTATTTCAGGAGCAAGGATCTCGGCTATGACAGTCAGGCGATACTAACATTCAACGTTCCTGACCAGCATGCTGATAAACTGCAACGTCTGGAAACCCGACTAATGCAGCACAACGCTATTGAAAAAGTGAGCTTTGCTTCCGGCATTCCTTCAGCACCCGACTGGCAATATGGCACAGACTTCCGTTTGTCACATGAGCCGGTTCAAATGCAACGTGGGGCAGAAATGAAGGTAGTAAGGCTGGACTACCTGGACATGTACCAACTCGAGCTGGTGGCCGGGCGATGGCTTAATGAAGATAATATCACGGAAGACAATTCCTTTAATGGGTTTGTGGTGAACGAATCGCTGGCAAGGATGCTGAACCTGACACCGGAAGAGCTGCTGGGCAGGGAAGTGATCATCAACGAAGGCCAGGCCCCGGTAGTAGGCGTGGTCAGGGACTTTCATAACCACGATCTTCATTATGAGATCACACCCTGCCTGCTCTTTTACTGGAACGTTGGATTTTTCACGGAAGGCAGCGTGAAGTTCAACACCACAGCCAATACAGCAGAGCTTATCAAATTCGTTGACTCAGCATGGCGGGACGTGTACCCTGAAAATATTTTCAAGTATCAGTTCATTGATGACTACCTGGAAAAGAACTATCGTGTGGAGGAATTGATCTTTGGCGCCTTTCGGGTTACATCGTTCATCGCCATTTTGATCGGGTGCCTCGGTCTCTACGGGCTGAGCGCCTTTATTACCGAGGTGAGAACAAAGGAGATAGGTATACGCAGGGTTTTGGGAGCCAATATCAGTGGCATTGTCAGCTTACTTTCCGGCTACTTTGTAAGGTTACTGTTGCTCTCGGTAGTTGCCGGTTCGCTGGCAGCGTGGGTTCTCATGCGTGAGTGGTTAAACGGCTTTGCGCATCGTATCGAGCCTGGTGCAGGCATATTTCTGGCAGGAGCCCTCATCACGGTGCTGGTAGCATTACTGACGACGAGTATAAAAACCATCAGGGTGGCTTTGGCCAATCCTGCTGACAGCCTTCGGTATGAGTGATGATAGTCTTGAGTAGTAAGTAATAAGTCTTAAGTAGGCTCACAGAGTCCCGTGGATTCACAGGATCCCGTGGGCAGTCGGCAGGTCACAGTCGGCAAAAAACAAATAACCAATAACCATCAACGATTAATCGACAAGCCATGCTAAAAAATTATGTCAAAACAGCGCTCCGGAATCTTTCCAGGAACAAAGCTTTTTCATTGATCAACATCTTTGGGCTGGCCCTGGGTATGGCAGCCTGTCTGCTTATTTGGCAGTATGTGAGATTTGAGTTGAGTTACGATAAGTTCCATTCCAAAGCAGACAGGCTCTATCGGGTGACTATAGATTATTATAGTGATGGGGAGTTCGTAGTGAGTGATGTGGCCAGCCACAACACAATAGGTCCCCTGGCTTATCAGGACATCACGGGGATTGAAAATTATGCGAGGCTATTTCCGCTTTGGTCCTATAGCCTGGCTTCGGATGTGGGAAAATTCGCCAATGATATCGTCATGCTGGCAGATTCCTCTTTTACAGATCTGTTTGACCTGGAATGGATGGAAGGTTCTCCCGAAAATGCTCTTAGCGGACCCTACACAGGAGTCCTTACTGAGGAAATGAGCGCCAAATATTTTCCCGGGCAGAACGCTCTGGGCAAATACATAAAATATATTGACAGAGATAATGATATAGACATAAAGGTGACAGGTGTTGTTGAAAGTATGCCTGTCAACTCACACCTGCATTTTGACGTGCTCATTTCCAGACATACCCCTCTTGAGGACTGGGGCCTTGAGCCAAACTGGGACTCCAACAATGAAGTGACCTACATACTTTTGGATAAAAATGCAGATCCTGATCCTGTGGCAACCCAGCTGGAAGGTTTATTAAAAAAATATCAGCCGCATAGCAACGACCGCTATGTCATGCAAAACATCCAGGATATACACCTGTACTCTCATAAGACTTATGAGTTGGAAGAAAACGGCAATGGCCGGCTGGTCTACGCATTGCTGGGTGTTTCATTCTTCATCGTGGTGATCGCCTGGATCAATTTTATCAACCTGACCACAGCCCGGGCCATGGAAAGGGCAAAGGAGGTGGGTATCCGCAAGACCATGGGCTCTGCCAGAATACAACTGATCAAACAGTTCATGATGGAGGCATTGGTCCTTAATACTACTGCGCTTATCCTGGCCTTGACGCTCTCTCAGATATTGAGCCACCCGTTCAGCGTATTTGTAGACAGCGATGTGACGCGTTACTCTGTATTAAGTGATGGACTGCTATTGATGGCAATGCTTTTCCTTTTTCTTTTCGGATGCATGGCCACAGGTTTTTATCCCGCCATTGTCCTGTCCTCCTATCAGCCTGTAGCTATACTCAAGGGGAAATTCAGCGGCTCCAAAAAAGGACAGGGACTCAGGAGATCACTGGTGTTTTTTCAATATGCACTGGCCACTGTTCTGATCACCGGAGTGATCGTTTTTTATAAACAATACATGTTCATGCAACGGCAGGACCTGGGGATGGATATTGAAAGATCTGTAGTATTCCGGTTGCCTGTAGTCAAAAACACCGGCGCAGCGGATTCCACTTTTCACGCCCGGATAAAGACGCTGAAGCAAAGGCTTTTGTCCTATCATCAGGTAAAGGCTGTAGCAGTATCCGAGTCGGTGCCGGGGCATGGTATTTATGAATTGAGCTCTACCCGGGGGCTGCGTCGGGTAGGTGAGCCCTCAAACCAGAACAATTACTATTTCTATCGTGTGGATGAAGACTTTTTCCCTCTGATGAATATCCGGTTTGCTGCAGGAGGGAATTTTCAGCAAGGAGTGGCTAACAATGATCAGAGGATCATCAATGAGTCAGCGCGTATCCTGCTGGGGTTTCCGGACAACGCATCGGCCATAGGTGAGAAGATCAGATGGTGGGGCAGGGACGTAGAGGTGATCGGCGTGGTCAAAGACCATCACCATCACTCGCTCGACAAAACCATTGATCCTATACTTTACTGGTACAGCCCTGGCAGGAATGCCTCATGGGTAACCGCAAAGATCAAAACGTCTGATTTTGACGAAACGATCCGGTACATTGAGCAACTCTATGGGGAGGTGATGCCAGACGAGCACTTTGACCACCACTTTCTGTCTGACACGTATTCGGGTCAATACAAAAGCGATAAGGTTATGACCCGCTCGTTTGCTGCATTTTCTGTACTTGCCATATTCATTGCCTGCCTTGGGCTGTTTGGATTGTCATGGTTTGTGATTTCACAGCGTACCAAGGAGATTGGTATCCGGAAGGTGCTGGGCGCCTCGGTGATCAGCCTGTGCAGATTGCTGACCTTCCGCTTTTTGACACTGGTAGGCTTCGCAGGTTTGGTGGTGATCCCCGTTACGTATTATATCACACATGCATGGCTGGAACGATATGCTTTTAAAACGGAACTGGACTGGTGGATCTACCTTGTGCCCGTTATCATCATGGTGTTGATTGCTGTGATTACGATCGCTTCCCAGACCATACGTGCGGCATCTGCCAATCCGGCGGAGAGTCTGAAGTATGAGTGATAATAGTCTTGAGTCATAAGTCGTAAGTCTTAAGTAGACATTATGGCTAAGGAACATTGTGCATGCCTAAAATAGGTTGACCAAAAATGGCAACTTATTATGGAAGAGACAAAGGCAAAATTAGAGATCAAACGACGTCGTAGTTTT
>LYSV01000205.1 GCA_001657315.1 Flammeovirgaceae bacterium BBD 1991-12
AGCGGCGGAGGCACGGTCTGTTCAAGCGATCCTTTACCCAATGTGACATTTACTTTTACGGGCACGACCCCGTTCGACTTTAATTTTGTTTATGAGGACGGCACAAATGTATTTTCAGAAACGAACTATGCGTCGGATGTGTTTACGATCACCAATGCCCCTGCAGGAACCTACCGTGTAACCGTATTGAGTGATAACAACACAGCGTGTGTGGGGACGAGTTTAGGCGGCAGTGTGGATGTTATCGAAAATCCCCTGCCAAGTCCCACTTTTGAGAGTGGATCCAATCTGGTTTGTTTGGGAGATTCTGAAATATATTCCACGCAATCTGGTCAGACTAACTATACCTGGTCCGTTACAGGTGGAACAATTAATGCCGGGGGTGGTCCCAACGATGCCAATATAGCTATCACATGGGATGGCGCCGGCCCTACTTATGAGGTCAGTGTGAATTATGAAGATGCCAATGGTTGCTCAGCAGTCACACCAACAGTTTTTCCTGTAACTGTTATTGATGGTGCTCTTGTTCTTTCTCAAAGCCCTGATCCAGGCCTTTGCCCCGGTTCATCAGTAGAAATTACCGCCAGTAGTGGTTTTGATACCTACGAGTTCCGCAACGGGACTGGTGGGCCAGTACTTCAGGCGGCCTCGGCAGATAACACGTTTGATGCTACTACGTTTGTTGATGGTCAGATTATTGAAGTGGAGGCTGTTTCAGCCACCTGCGGTACTGTTACTCAGACCATTGCCTTGTCGATCAACGCTGCTCCTGCATTAACACTTAGTCAGAACCCTGATCCGGCTTGCCTCGGATCCAGTGTGGAAATTACTGCCAGCAGCGGCTTTGATACCTATGAGTTCCGGGATGGTGTGGGCGGCCCCGTCCTGCAGGCTGCGTCACCGGATAATACTTTTGATGCTACCACATTTACGAACGGTCAGGTGATTGAAGTAGAGGCTGTTTCCGCTACCTGTGGGACATTGACCACTACCATAGCTATGAATATTTCCACTCCGGTTGTTTTGAATTTAACTCAAAGTCCCGATCCAGCCTGTTCCGGTGCCAGTGTGGAAATTACCGCCAGCACTGGTTTTGATACTTATGAGTTCCGCGATGGCATCGGAGGGCCCATCCTGCAGGCAGCTTCAGCAGATAACACCTTCGATGCTACAACCTTTACCAATGGTCAGGTCATAGAGGTGGAGGCTGTTTCGGCTGTATGCGGTGCAACTGTTCAAACCATAGCCTTGAATATTACCACAGTTCCTGCATTGACACTTTCTCAAAACCCTGATCCGGCACAATGCCCCGGAGTTTCCGTAGAGATTACAGCCATTGCGGGGTATGATACCTATGAATTCCGCAATGGTATCGGCGGCCCTGTTTTACAGGCTGCCTCGGCAGATAATACCTTTGACGCCACTACTTTTATTGATGGTCAGGTCATAGAGGTAGAAGCTGTTTCAGCCACCTGCGGAACGGTGACCTCAACAATATCCATGAATATCAATGCGGCTCCGGTATTAACACTTACTCAGGATCCTGATCCTGGCATATGTCCAGGGGTCTCAATAGAGGTTACCGCTACCGCTGGTTTCGATACCTATGAGTTCCGTAATGGAGTAGGGGGCCCTGTCCTGCAAGCAGCTTCCACAGACAATACTTTTGACGCCACTACTTTTACTGACGGTCAGATCATAGAAGTTGAAGCTATTTCAGCCACATGTGGCACAGTAAATCAGACCATTGCCTTGTCGATTAATGCTATTCCTGCACTGGCCTTAAGTCAGGATCCTGATCCCGGATGTCAGGGGGGAAGTGTTGAAATTACTGCGAATACTGGTTTTGATACCTATGAATTCCGTGATGGCGTAGGTGGACCGGTGCTACAGGCTGCCTCAACTGACAATACTTATGATGCAACAACATTAATTAACGGCCAAATAATAGAAGTAGAAGCCGTATCCGCTATCTGTGGAACAGTGACAGGGACAATTACCATGACCATCAATGCTCCTCCGGTCTTAACATTGTCTCAAAATCCTGACCCAGGGTGTTCCGGTGCCAGTGTTGAAATAACTGCCGGTGCCGGTTTTGATACCTATGAGTTCAGGGATGGTGTGGGCGGCCCCGTCCTGCAGGCTGCGTCACCGGATAATACTTTTGATGCTACTTCCTTTACTAACGGTCAGGTCATTGAAGTTGAAGCTATTTCAGCTATCTGCGCTCCAGTGACTGAAACTATTATTATAAATATTACCACAGCGCCGTTGCTAACACTTACTCAAAATCCTGATCCAGGTCTGTGTCCAGGTACTTCAGTGGAGATCACGGCAAGTGCCGGTTTTGATACTTATGAATTCCGCAATGGAGTCGGTGGCCCCGTCCTGCAAGCCGCTTCTGCTGATAACACTTTTGATGCCACAACATTTGTTGATGGACAACTTATAGAGGTGGAAGCCGTTTCAGCGCTGTGCGGTACATTTACGACAACAATTACGATGAACATTAGTGCTGCCCCTGTATTGACTTTGACACAGAACCCTGACCCTGGAGTGTGTTCGGGTACTTCCGTCGAGATTACAGCAAATATCGGTTTCGATACTTATGAATTCCGCAATGGAATAGGCGGACCCGTGCTTCAGGCAGCTTCTGCGGATAATACACTGGACGCTACTACTTTTGTAGATGGTCAGATCATAGAAGTAGAGGCCGTTTCCGCCACCTGCGGAACCGTAACCGGGACGATCACACTGAACATAAATACCACACCGGCGCTGGCTCTGTCACAAAATCCTGATCCTGCCCTGTGCCCGGGTAGTTCGGTTGAGATCACCGCAAGTGCAGGTTTTGATACCTACGAATTCCGTAATGGTGTGGGTGGCCCGGTTTTACAGGCTGCCTCTGCTGATAATACCTTTGATGCCACTACCTTTACCAATGGTCAGATTATTGAGGTAGAGGCTGTTTCAGCGGTCTGCGGAACGGTGACATCAACCATTACCATGAGTATTAATGCTGCTCCTGTTTTGACGTTATCCCAGGACCCCGATCCTGCCTTGTGTCCGGGTAATTCCGTGGAGATCACAGCAAGTGTGGGTTTTGATACCTATGAATTCCGCAATGGTGCAGGTGGTCCTGTACTTCAGGCCGCTTCTGTAGATAATACCTTTGATGCCACTACATTTACAGATGGTCAGATTATCGAAGTCGTAGCTGTATCGGCGGCCTGTGGCACGCTGACGGAAACGATCACGATGAATGTCAACGCTGCTCCCACGTTATCACTTTCCCAGAACCCTGACCCTGCCCTTTGCCCGGGTACTTCAATAGAAATAACAGCGAGCCTTGGTTTTGACACCTACGAATTCCGGAATGGAGTAGGAGGCCCGGTGCTTCAGGCAGCTTCCGTGGACAATACTTTTGATGCAACAACATTTAACAGCGGACAGGTGATAGAAGTGGAAGCCGTTTCTGTGGCTTGTGGCACTTCAACCCAGACCATTACCATAAATCTGAATGTTCCTGTGCTCACTGTTTCTCAGAATCCGGATCCGGTTTGTGAAGGAGACAATGCCGTTCTGACTGCCGCGACAGGATATGATACTTATGAATTCAGAAATGGTGTTGGCGGTCCCGTATTGCAGGCAGCATCAACGAGCGAGGTGTTTGTGAGTAATACTTTGGTCAATGGTCAGGTTATAGAAGTAGTGGCTACGTCCGCTACCTGTGGAGTCGTAACGAGTACAATAACTGCCAATGTACTGCCAGCTACGGACCCTGCCTGTGGGGGTGTCGGGCCGGGATGTACACTGCAAACCATGACCATTGCTACCGGTAGTATTGTCAGACCGGATTGTGGCGGTGCCAACGGCAGTTTTACTATAGAGGCCACATTTACAACTCCTCCGGCTGGTGTGGTGTACGGAATCACATATTTCGATAATGATCTTGGTGCCGAAGTGACCCAAACTCAGCTAAACGATCCTGCATTTGATTCCCTCGCATTCGGGGAGTACGATTATTTTGTCCGGGTTGGTGCGGATACTTGTCTGACGCTGGACTTTTTCCTCCCTTCTGATGTCACCGTAACCGCAGAACTTGTACCGGGTTCGGAGGTCAATGTCACTTGCTTTGGAGGTACAGGAGAGGCAATGTTGACTAATCTAAGCAATTCTACAACCGGGGAATATCGCTATTCTATCAATGGTGGTCTTACATGGCCCAGACTGGAGGGTGACAATCTTGTCAGGGACTTGCTTGCTGGAACTACCAGAGTTCTGGTAGGTGAAAGGATAGGAGACCCGTGCCCCGCAGAGGTGGAAGTAACACTAATCAACTCCTTTCCGGAAATTCAGGCTACAATTACACCTACGGATGTCACAGACTGTGGCAACAACGATGGAGAGATTTTGGTAGCTTTCCCACCGACAGGAGGAGATCCACTTAACAATCAATGGGAGGTATCCTTGCAGATACTCAATGAATTCCTTATCCGTGAAACTGTAGAAGGCTTCGTTCCTTTCGATTCAGACAAAACCTATTCGAATTTACCGGAAGGTAGCTATTTTGTGCTGGTGAGAGATGAAGGAGGCTGCGAAAAGGAATTTGACAACATTAATATCAACTCTCCGAATCAGGTGGACTTCAGCCTGAACGCATTACCTGCCAGCTGTGATAATTCCGGAAGAAATGGTTCGCTGATCTTTGAGGTCACTAATGGTATTCAGGTGCCCGGTCCTTATATTCTTATTGTAACGAGAGGTGCAGATGATACGCATATTATTTACCAGGACAATGACTATGACGGCTCTGAAGTGCGTATGGATACGTTGCAGAGTGGGATATACAATGTGACCATCGATCCTTTGGATAATCAGCTTTGTCCAAGAAAGAGTTCAGGAACCATTACCGGCGGTCCTGAGTTGGTAAGTTTTGATTTTGAACTGGATTGTATCGATGAAGATAATGTTCCTGAACTTAGGCTGTTTGATATCCAGGGAGCAGAAGGGATTCCCTTCACGCTGAATGTATACCAACAGGGGGATACTTTTGATATTGTCCCTGTGCCTGTTGATGTCCGTATTTCCAATGAATTCATTGTAGCGAACAGACTGTTCCTGAATTCTTCCAATGCTATATTCAGACTGGAGCTGACACAAACACAACCGGTATGTCCGGATCCCATTGTATTCATAGATCCTGATCCGTCCAAGGTACTCCAGATCCCGGCAGACCTGCTGGGCGAGGTGGGCGAAGTGACCCTGTCGCTGCCTGAAAGGGCCACGGGTCAGTTGTCAGTTAACAATATCAATGGCGGAGTAAAACCCTATGTGACTTTCCTTGAGCTGACAGCGCCTAATCCCTCTTCTCTTATCTTTAGCTACGAATCCGGGCCGGATACTGTTGAGGTGAACAATACCACCGGGCGGTTCGACCAGGCCTATACGGACGTACCGGCGGGTGATCTGCTGCTCACTATACAGGATGCCATCGGATGTATAAATACCATTGATTTCACGGTCCCTGTTGATCAGTCCATATTTATTCCAAATGTTTTCACACCAAATGGTGATGATGACAACGAACGCTTTGAAGTACGCAACCTGAAGGCAGGATCACCTCAGGATAGGGCGATTCTTGTAATCACTAACCGGTGGGGTAAGATCGTTTTTGAAAGCAGTGACTACAATAATGACTGGAATGGTGAGGACACGCCGGATGGGGTGTATTTTTACAAGCTTGAAGCCCGGGGTGAGGTATTTACCGGTTGGGTGGAGATCATCCGGGGCCAACCGTAAATGATTCCATGTTCAAAGTTCTAAATTCCACGTTGAGGTTCATTGAACTTTCAACTTTGAACACTGAACTTTGAACTCACAATCGTGTCAGGAATTCCATAGTATCCACTCCGTCAGCATAGTCATCCAGTTCCGGGAATTGTGCCTTGCCGTATGCAGCACTTCCTGGCCAGTGACCACTCTTTGATACAATGCACTGGATCTTATTCTCCTGCTCATTCAGTTTAGCTGTCAGGTCCTGACCGTTCCGGTAACTTTCATAAAAGAGAACCGAAATAGGGGAGACTATTTGCGGATCTTCCTTGAGTAGCAAAAAACCATTGTCCAAATGGTGTTCCTTATTCACCAGATAGATCGATTTGTTATAGTCGTAATTGTTATGATACTTGTGGTGTTGCATAACGGTGCTGAAGGGCTCAAGGGCATTCAGCAGAAAACTGAAATTGTATTCATGAGGTGCGAATAGTTTGGAGACATTCCTGCAGCCTAACCCATAGTAAAGGAAAATATCCCTACCGAGCTGTCGGATGTCATCTTCGGTTTCTTCTCCCGTTAATACACCGACTGACGTACGGTTCTTCCGGATAATATGAGGGTACTTCCCAAAATAGTAGTCAAAATAGCGTGAGGAGTTATCGCTGCCTGTGGCGATGACAGCGTCCATATCTTTTAACTGATCTGTGATCTGTAGCTTGCGTTCAATGGCTGGTGCTACCTTTACCAGTGAACGGATCAGGAAGGTGAGTAGCGGAGCGTCTTTGGAGCTGAGTCTGACCATAGCGTTGTTGCCGCTTAGCAGGATGCATAATAGATCATGGAAGCCTACTGCCGGCACATTTCCAGCCATCACCACTGCTATGGTCTTGTTTTTCTCTTTGACAGGGTATTTGTTTATCCATTCTTCAAGTTTATCCGGATACAGGTTCATTTCTATTCCATACAGCGCTGTATCCACAGCTTCGGGCGTGAACCAGTTATTTTCTGCTCTGGCCTGGGTCCGCAGTTTTTCACGTTCATCTTCTGTCAGGCGCCTGATCAGATCACCCAGTTTTACAAAGGCGTCCACCCGCTCTTTTATGGTCATTTCCTTAAACTTTTCACCTCTTTTAGCTGTTTGAAGGCTTGAAGATACTTTCTATTTTTGCAAAGTTTTAGAAATTTATTGAAAACGACTTAGAAGACTGAATATATGGCTATTATGATTACGGATGAATGCATCAACTGTGGTGCATGTGAGCCGGAATGCCCCAATACTGCTATTTACGAAGGTGGGATAGAATGGAACTGGTCGGGGGGTACCGCCCTGGAGCAGGTGGAGCTGGAAGATGGTACGATGATAGATGGTAAAGAAGAACAGGAGCCTGTTTCCGATGAATTTTATTATATAGTGTCCGGCAAATGTACAGAATGTATGGGCTTTCATGAGGAGCCTCAATGTGCGGCGGTCTGTCCTGTAGACTGCTGCGTACCCGATCCGGACTATGAAGAGACCGAAGAAGAGTTGCTGACTAAAAAGGCCTGGATGCATAATGAGTAGCCAGTCGTAAGCCCTGAGTCATAACAGGCTGTGTAAAAACGCATAATTGTCGAATTTAGGGAGATTTAGTATTTTACCTCCAACCAAATAATGATCCGTTATGAGATACCATC
>LYSV01000206.1 GCA_001657315.1 Flammeovirgaceae bacterium BBD 1991-12
AACAAAGCTATATTTTGATAGACGGTTACCACCGACTGAGCCTTATCAAAAAAGACAAGGAGCTGCGGAACAGATTAAATCATAAAGTCCCTGTGGTTACATTGAACCTTCCCGATAGTGAACGGATAGTAGCCACTATCAGGCACAACAGGGCCCGGGGGCGACATCAGATTGAGGAAATAAGTGAGGTGGTAAAAACACTGGCTTCCGACGGGTGGCCTTCTGCAAGAATCATGGATGCTTTGGGTATGGATGCAGATGAAGTATTAAGGCTTAAACAGTTCAAAGGGTTGGGGGAAATGTTCAAAGATGAGGATTATTCATTATCGTGGAAGTGAGTGATGATAATTGATCTTGAAAATGAGACTTCAACAGCTTATTTGTACCAACCAACAAAATAAGTTTTTTATTTGGACAACTATCGACAAAACCGTTTCAATTATCTTTCGTGCGTTTAAATTACCAAAGGACTATAACACAATTTCAGTCTTAAGGATTAATCAAGACACAGGTTTTTACCTCCCAATATTGCTAATTACTTTCTTCATCCTTGTAAAATTTCTCACAGTCGGGAAGCCTGGAATACAGATCGGACAAAAGACATAGATGACTTGCATTGGCTTTTTTGATTTTACCCTCAATCCATCTATAGACAGTAACAGAAGCCGGTTTTCTGATATTAAACATCTTGACACTCTGTGCAGTTTTACCCCTGTACGCTCAATTTCCGCTTTGATGTGATCAATAAATTTTTGAGTTACAGGCACCATTCTTTTCGTCTCATCCTTCTCATCTTCCAGGATACGCCTAAGGCTGGTATAAAGATCTTTCTAAACTTCCCTGATTTCACCACTCAACACACCCACCAAAAAAGCTGCGTCACATTCCTCAGGCAGATCTTTGGTTTGTCGAACAAGCTTTCCAGGTAAAAGCCCGGTTTTGAGCATCTTCCGGCTAAGCTCGGATCTTCATCAAAGAAATCAAATAGGCAAACTGAAAGGCTGGCGTTTGTCTTTTGCATAATGAACAAAACGATAACCCAGGACCATAACCGAGCGAACGCCTGTCTGCCGACAAAGGCAGGCTCTCCCTACGGTTAAGTCGTAGGATCGCCTTGCTAAACCTACGACTAGGGTGATCTAAACTTGAGTCCTGATATCACGGAAGCCCTGTCTATAATGCATCCTACAACGGTACCGGAATACATCTAACGATTGATTGGAAGATTATATACCAATTGGCCCCGGATAAAAGGCCCGCCATTAAAGCTAATGTTTTTTTGCTTCCGATTGTCTCCAAAATTAACCAAGGGTAAGGCAAAATCTAATCTATCATTCTCATCGTACTGTGTGTAATCCCTATCCAGAGCAAAGCCAGCACGTATCTCGAAATGAACGTTGTGGAAAATACTTCTGCGCGCAAAAAGGCTGAGATCGATACTTCGTCTTTCTATGTAATCATTCTCATGGTTTTCTTGTCCGAGCCTGTAGGTGGTCACAAGTCCGAAGTAATGAAACCCGACCGACAGTTTGTTGTTTATGAACCGGTTTATTTTAGCATATACCGGCAGTAAACCTACTATCAACCATTTATCGAATAACTGCCAATTCAAATAAACTAATGGCACTACAAAAGGCCCAAACAGTTCTTGGTTGTAAGAAGCGCCAAAGCGCATGAGCAGCGATTTGTGAAAGCGTTTTTCAAAAAGCCCGATCCCGCCCCACTGAAAACTGTTGCTTTCGATACTTATTAAATCACCCATAAGCCGGGGCACGAACAACATAACCAGGGCGTGATCTTCATCTAAGCGGTGTATGAGGCCGGTTTGTATTATAATACCATGAAGATCAAGAGGATGGGCCATGGTCGTGGGTGCCTCGAGGTCGCCATTTACACTGAAGTTATAATAACTGATTTCACTATAGAAAGTATTTGTCTTAGACAATACCAAAGGCACCTTTAAATTCATATTCCAAATATGTTCCCTGCCCCTCTCCGTTCGGCCGCCATCATATTTAGTAGGTACGCTGTAGTGCCCGGCTACAGTAAAAAGGTCGATGCTATTTTGCGCAAGGATGCAGGTGTATGGTAAAAGTGTGATCAATAAAAAGCCAATCTTTTTCATGGGGTTTCTATAAAAAATAAATTTTAAAAATTAGTGTAATAGTGTTTGCCAGGTTATTTGAAATTAGTTTCGCAGGTATTTAAGCGACGAAAACAGGAAAACGATTAGGTCTCTTCATCTATTGGATGCTTAATGTTGTTTGGTAAACGTACCCATCGCACACCTAAAGGGACAATCCTCCGCGCAGTTGGTTTCCCTTTAAGGGTGAGCGTTAACCTTAACTTAACGGCATTAAACCCAGATTTATCTTTAGTTACCTGATACCAGGTTTCCTTCACTGTCGAGTTCAACGATTAATGGCCGATCGGAAGACCCGCCGATGCCTGGTTCGCTTCTTTCTATTAGCAATGCTACATCGCCTCCTGCTAATTGATCCATTTCCACAAAATAGTCACGATATCCACCAGGTGCTGTGGCATGACTTTTTGTCGATTGCAATTCGCCATTCTGACCTACTTTGAGTAGAAAAACTTCTCCACCGTTGCCCCCGGCTACCAGATAATCCCCGGATAAAGTCACATCAACGCTTTTTAAGCGGCGATAGCTGGGATCATGAGACTTATAATTCCATTCTAATTCACCACTAGTATCCAATTTGATGACATGTCCATAAAGACCGCAAGTGATATATCTCCCATCATCTGTCTGCGTAACAGAGCTAATTTCACTTATATATTGATCCAGGTCCAGGGTTTTGTGCCATTCTGTCTGGCCATCGGACGAGAGCTTCTGTAGAAACGAATTTTTACTGTTACCTCTTCCAACTGCGACATAACCACCAATGGTATCCTCGCCTGGGGCTTGAGCCATTAGTTCTACGGCAAACAATTTTTCTTCAGTTTCATAGCTCATGAGCTTCGGCAGGAGATAAGGACGCTTCAAAAGGAACGTCTTTTGCGTTTCGATTAAAATAGCGAAGTTGAGAATCAATCAACTCAATGGATGTGCAGATCCCGTCAGATTATATGCTAAAAGCGTCAAATGAGTATTGTTTTAAAAATCCAGAGGGAAACTATGAGTTACATTGGGAATAGATTAATCCCCCCTCGGGGTTATGTAGTTGTTTGATTTCTTATAGTTTAATTATTAACACTTAAGTCTCTGTAAGTAATCTTAAAGCCTGTTTTACATTATCCTCAATTTCAACCGAAGATCGCCTATGGAATACAATAACCCAAATCAAGCGATTCATCACTGAAAAAGCGTTTGGGTTTGGCTATGATGGAGCCATAGTACTTATGGTGTAGCGCTATGATCAAATAGATTAAATTTTATGCAAGTCTAACTTTGGATTTACCTTTTTCAGGCATAATAAATCATCTCGTAAATGACTTTGGGAGCAAAAAAATGTCGGAAGACAATAGGGTAAATAAAGAAAACAGGATATTTCATGGTGAGCTATCCGGCTCCATGCATGGCCTGCATGCGGGAACCTACATGGCTGATATTAAAGAGAGGTTGACGGAGTTGCGTAAAGAAAGAGAAGAGAGTTATGAAGAAATTCTTAAACTTGTTGAAGCTACAGTTGATCACTTCTCAGGCATTATAGATCAAATCAAAGAGATAGACAGAGCATTGGAAGCTGCTGCCAAACTCAAAAAATTGCATGAGCAAGGTAAGCTCGATCTGCTAACCCTGATCATATAGTATTATTTGAAACAGCAAAGTTTGATCCAAAAGACTATGATCCTGACGGTGGGGCGGGTCAGTTTACGAAATATATTGAAACGCTTGAAGAAGCCAGAGGGTACAACCCCTCTTGATCCCGATGAGATTGAGGGGTTGTACCCTCTGGCTCTTTAAGGATTAATTGATCGTCTATAGTTCCTTTTATTCCTTTGGTAAAATCCGGTCAACCAATTCTTCAAGCGCCGCTTTTTTATCTTCCTCACTTAGTCCTTGCTGTTCTAAACGCATGGTGCGACCCAAACGACCCAGGCGCTGAATAGCTATTCGCCTGGCTTGTTCTCGAACCATGTTTTCCTGGCTCTCCTTGCTGACAAAGCCATAGATAAACTTCCTCCCCAAACCCTCTGCCATATTTTTCATTGTGGAAAGCTTCAGGTTTCCAGCTGGCTCTGCTTTCTCCAACTGTATAATCCGGGGTTGAGATATACCCATCCTTTGTGCAAGCTGACCAGTCATCATACCTAAAGCCTCACGAAGAGCGCATCGACATAGCCTTGAATTACCCATTTGATGCTTTTCGCACAGGTTTTAATGTTTTTCGCATAGAGACTCTACCCTCTGTTCTCCGATCTTTGATGACAAAAGTCTGATAGCCAAACGAACCTGAAAAATCCAAAGATCATGAAAAAATACCAGCTCGTGTTTCGAAAAGCCAGGACTACTAATAGTATTCCTCCTTTCCTATTCACACCTGACGACGATAATGAGAAAATTACGATCCGCACTAATTGTAGCAGCGGTCCATAGTATAGAAAGAAGTCTTGAGTTTGTCATAGGTGTGATTGAATATGATAGTAATACTGATCTATTTAAATGGAGTTGTAAAACGGCTTACAGTAAAGCCTTATCAGTCAAAGTATTTGGGAGAGGTTATGAGGGAATTGAAGGAGATAAAGAAATTTTATTAAAAAGTACAATAGAATAATGAAAACTTTTAAAAAGGTAGGGGGGGTGCGATTTGTCGATAATGGCTATTGGAAAAATAAAGAGAATAGAAAAAGGGCTTATTTATACGCCAAAAAAACACTGGCGATAAAAGCCCCTGAAGACTGGTATAAAATAAGAGCCAGCGATCTTAGGAATATAGGCTTGAATTTCTTGCTGGCCAGCGAGTATTGTGGATCCTGGATAAAGTTCCTTATGGAGTTTAATCCGGATTTTGAATTTGTTCCGTGGAAATTTATTTGTCTGCCCAATGGCTTTTGGAAAAAGCACAACAACCTCAGGAAGTACTTTGAATGGCTTGCAATCATCAAGGGGTTCACGTCTATGGCTGACTTTTATACCTTAAAAGCATCTGATCTGATCAGTAATTCAGGAAGCAGTATCGTATCTCTAAAACCTTACCTCAGCATACCACAGCTACTTGAGTTGGCTTTTCCCGAATATGATTGGATCGAGTGGAAGTTTGCGCGAGTAAGCAACGGCTTTTGGGAATCAAAAGCCAACCAGCAAATGTACCTGTTGTGGCTTTTTAAAGAGCTGAAGTTGAAATTCCCGGATGAGGCCACAGAATTGAAAAAAATTGATTTTGTAAATAACTACGGGGGAACGCTCGTTTATGATCAAACGACGACCGAGGTATTGCAGAAGGCATTCGAAACATATGATTGGATCAGTTTACTACAGGAAAACAAGCCAAGGCACGAGAAATTAGCTACATATGTTTCCGAGCTACTAGATCCAACACTAAAATGTTCAAGGGTTTTACACTATGTGGTTAAGGAAAACTTATCGATCAACTGCTACGTGCCTGAGTTGAGACTTGGATTTCAATTGGTAAAGTCACTGGATCAATGGGAATCGATAAGGGATTCGGCCATTTGCCAGTCAGAAGGAATAAAGTTGATCCAACTGCCAGAGGAACTTGTAATTACCAAGAAGATAATAAAGAAGGTAATGGCTACGTTTATTGCCAACTTAAGAGATCAAAAAGAACCCAAGAAGGTAAGTGGCCAAAATGCAGATGCTGCTATACTTAGCTAGCCCCATAGACCAGGTGACTTTAGCGCTTCTCATATATGATGTATCCAATGGTACAGTGGTTATTGAAGGCCCTGGGAAAAGAAAGCATGGGATCTATCGTGAAATTCCAATTCTAGGGTTCTTACTTAATGACCTGGATGATTACTGTGATAAGGTGACGCTCCAAAAAGGGTCTCGCTCATGGTCTTTTTCGTTTCGCACAGCTTCGGGGCAGATTAAACGTGTAATGAAATTAGCCAATATAAAAGGTGTGTGTGGATGCGCTAAAGGGCTGCGTCATGGCTTTGCCGTTAATGCAGTGACCAGGGTTCCCCTCACTTTGGTTAAGAAATGGCTTGGTCATTGCGCTCTATTGGAATTACAACCGAGGGCGATAAGATAATAAGAGCATTAAGTGGACAAAGCCCGACAATGGATATGGTTTATTGACGAAACATAGGGGAGGAGAGGGATGTACCAAAAGACATATACAATCGTAAAAATTGGAAATTACAAATGAATGGAGATGATGAAGAATGGATTTTTACGATAAATGCACCTGATTTGGAATTATTTGAATAGAATACACTACCCATAACCAGACGATGGACAAGTTGATAATGCGCTTGCCAATTATACTGATTGGCCCTGGTTTATTATTTTTAAGTTGCGATCCTGAAGAATCGTTCCAGGATCATCTGTACCAAAGGGTGTTTAAGAACGTTTCAAATCAAGAAATAAAGTTGGTATATCATAGCCTTGGCAATGGAGGTGATGGAACGGTCACGGACACTCTTGTCTTGGCTCCGAACACAAAAAAACAAGATTTCTTTGAATCTGGCTACTCTTCTGACGGAGTTAAAGGAGCTGATTATCCATTAATCATTGAAGACAATGTTAGTGTATATAATACTACAGCCAGAGAAGTTCCTAAATTTCAACTCTATTTGGGAAATGAATTTATAAAAGAATGGAGTGGGATAGCTGATTATTTAGGAGATGAAATCAATAGTCCTTATAATTTCAATTCATGGGAAATAATGAAATTTGAGGAGATTCTTGAACCTGACTACAATCTATTTATTTACGGAGAGATAATTTTTACAATAACCAATACTGATATTGAATAGAATGTAATTGCCAATTATCCTGGTAGAGGCCATTATTTTACCTTTAATAGAATTATTTGGTCTGCACCATTTGTTGTCTGTTCAAGCGGAAAAAACGGAACTGTATTTGACAGTCGGGATTTATTTGCAACTACCGTACATGAGTGGGTTCATGTATAGTTTCTATTTCATTTTGATGCCGATAGATGCAGAAAAAATCAGGATGGAAATTCAATAAAATACCTGTGCAACTGGTGTCGGGTAAGCGGGCTGGTAAGGAGCAAGGCGGATCATGTAGCTTCCTTAAAGTTCATGCTCCGGGAAATCAACAAGTAACTTTAACCGGCAGTCGTTTAAAATGATGAGCGAATAACAGTTCTTTCTTTGTACGTGATCGAATTGAGAAGGCTATCCTTGAAAATTCTGTTGACGGGTGGAGGGGGGACGTCCACGAAGAGTGTGGGCCATTTGAGGCCCCGTGGGTAAGCGGCCTATA
>LYSV01000002.1 GCA_001657315.1 Flammeovirgaceae bacterium BBD 1991-12
AGGTATTGAATGATCTCTCAGCCAGCTCAACCTCAAAATAAGTATCATCAACCCTGAATCTTTTTATCTTTTTCCTGTCGGAGTTATAGCAGATAATAACGATGGTCCCTTCATCTTTGAAAGCCAGGGTATTTTTGTCAGAGCTTTCAATCCTGGTGGCGCCAGGGTCAATGAACGCGCTGAAATGTTTCATTAAATAGAACTCGGGGTTATATCTCACCTCCTTCGTGCCTGTGTCTATCGTGATCATCGAATTCTGTTTCCAGCCCCAGTGGCTTTTTCCGCTTTCATCCAATACCATGTTCCAGTACATGTATGAATTGGTACCGTTGCTCAGGTAGTGCCTCATTAATTCGAATGTATTTTCTGCTGCTTCCCAATCATTGGAACCATTTCCACATACCGTTTCCGTTTGCATAAGCCTGTAGTCAGGATACTTTACATTCACTAAAGGAATAGCACCTTTACCTGCCCATTGAAAGCCTACTCCCTCGATGTATTTTTTTGCTTCAGGGTCATTCAATACAGTATCGATCCTTTCGATATGTGGACGTTCAATAGTACCCAGCCATATTTCTGCTGATTGTTCATCCTGTTCAAATTGCGGACCAAGATATTGACCTATGAATGTGGCCAGCGCAGAGGGTGTCCATATACAGGATGGGAAATTTTGGCAGGAATTCGGTTCATTCTGAACATGCACGGCCTCAATTTCAATTCCCTCATCACGGTAGGCACTTAAAAATTTTGAGAAGTACAGCGCATATGCAGCAAGGTACTTATCTTCCATTCTAAACTGGGTTTTCATTTCCTCACCCGCTCCTTCTTCGGTCAGATCGTTTACTATATCCGGTCTGCAGGCATAGTGTTCATTTGTTTTCATCCAGGAAGGAGGGCACCAGGGAGAAGCCCAGACTTTCAGATCAGGATTGAATTTCCTGGCCTCTTTAATGTAGGGTATGAGTCTTTGACGGTCCCGTTGTATGGAGAAGTTGGCCATTTCAAAATCGTCTTTGGTCTCATTGTGGCTGTACCAATCGACGGCATAATCATTCGCCCCCAGAGGCATCCTGTTGATGTTGAACCTGCATCCGTCAACCGGATCGAACAGCGACGCAATGACCTTCTCCTTTTCAGGTGCGGACAGAACATTCAATGCTTCCCAGCCCAGTTCATTGAAGCAACCACCAAATCCCTCGATCATCTGTTGTGTTTTCTGAGGGAATACAGTGATCAACGTTGTGTCCGATCCATTTGCGTCTGTTGTTTTGATTACTTCATTGGTCTGCCATACTGCTTCTCGGCTACTGCTTATCCATTCTACAGTGGTTTGGTCCTTTGGTGACGGGCTGCAGCAGCCTGATAGAACGATGATTGCAAGAATTATTGGTAAGATGTTTATTTTCATTTTCCTGTTTCATTTGTTACTAAGTATTTGTTTTTTTGGGAGCTAATCTTCAAAATAGCTTTCATCCACCTGGTCAAGTACAGGCGGCACTTTTTTTATCCCGTCAAGATGTCTTCCGGCTACTTTTTTTAAGCGATCAACCACCTCAGGGTGTTCAGCCGAAACGTCCCTTTTTTCAGAGGGATCCACATCCAGGTTGTACAACAAGGGTGGATCATGATGAACCGGCTTTTCTCCAACAAAAAGGGTATGGGTGGTGAAATGAATTTTCCATGGACCCGACCGGACGGCGTACAGCTGCTCCCCCTGATGGTAGAATATATCCGGGCTCACATGACCGTCGCTTCCCAGAAACACCGGCATCATGTCTGATCCATCCATTACCCTGTCGTTTGGTATGCTGGCCCCACTGAGTTTGACAATGGTGGTGTACAGGTCCATGGCCGTTGACATAGCCTGCGTCGTCCTGTTACCCTCAATGGTCCCCGGCCACCATGCAATGGCGGGTTCACGCATACCCCCTTCCCATGTGGATCCTTTCCCCTCTCTTAAAAGCCCGGCAGAGCCTCCTTCATCTCCCTTGATCAACCATGGGCCATTGTCACTGGTAAAAAATACCAGTGTATTCTCCGATAGTCCTGTTTCCTTCAGCGATGAGAGGATCTCCCCCACGCTCCAGTCGAGCTCCTCTACTACATCACCGTAAAGCCCTGCAGCACTTTTTCCTTCAAAGTCCTGGGAGGCAAATAGCGGAATATGCGGAAAAGTATGTGCCAGGTATAAAAAAAATGGCCCGGACGGGTTGGATCGAATGAAGTCGAGTGCCTTTTCTGTATAAAGTCGGGTTAAAGTGCGTTGATCCACATCCTTATCAATGATGGTAGAGTCCTCGATCAACAGAGTGCCTTTTGGAAATTTATGCTTAGGTTTCCAACCGGACAAGGTGTCCTGCATCATATCATTTGAATACGGTGTACCAAAGAAATAGTCAAACCCATGGTTAAAAGGCAAATGCTCATGTAAATGACCCAAATGCCATTTGCCAATGATCGCCGTACTATAGCCCTGGGTTTTCACTGCTTCAGCGATAGTGATCTCTTCCTTTGGCAGCCCTCCGGTCGAGAATGGAAAAAGCACCTGAAACCTATCACCGGTCACTCCGGATCGTACCGGCAACCTTCCCGTGAGCAGTGCAGCCCTGCTGGGCGTGCAGAGCGGAGCCCCCACATAGAATTGGGTGAACTTCAACCCTTCATAGGCCATGTTATCAAGGTGAGGCGTTTTAATGGTGGGATGACCATATACGCCCAGATCTCCGTAGCCCAGGTCGTCCGTAAAAATGACAATAACGTTGGGTTTTGTATTGCTGCTCTCGCTTACAGGCCGGGAACAACTCCATATCAGAAGGGCCAATCCGGGGAGTAACACCTTTGAGATACTTAAAATAATGGCTTTCAAAGACCTACGACTCATTTTCTTACCAGGGAATACATCTGTTCAGTTCCATACTGTCCGGAATTAAAATAGATCCTGGCCTGACCCTCTGGCGTGACCAGCATGTGGTGTCTCCAGAAGTTTACGCCCAGGCCGGCCTCCAGCTCATGTGGGTTCAGGTCCTCCGGGTAACGAAAAGGGCTGTATTCTGATACAGGTTCCCATTCAGCGTTGATCCAGTCGCCCGTGCTTTGTACCCAGCCGCCCAAAGAGGGTGCAGGTTCTCTGTGGCTTTCATCTTCAGGGGGTGTTGGGCTGCCATTGATCAGTCCGTACCAGCTTTTTGTTTTTTCATGATAAAATATCTGTGGGGTACTTATCCATCCCTGGTTCCAATCATCGGATTGCCCCGGACGTTGTAGTACGCGTACTTTCCTTGCCTCAGGCGCATTGGGATGCCAAAAAGCCAGTACGGTCCCTGAGCCAAATTCCGCTCCGGGCTGTTTCTTCTGCGCTTTGGCAGGGTAAGCCTTGTAAAAAATGGCAACGGAATCCCGGTCAGCAAACCAGTAAGCCGTTGGCGTATCACAATGCCTGCCATCCATAAAATCACCGTCAGGAGACAGCAAGGGCTGTTTCAGGATAGTCCAGGGACCGGCCAGTTGGTCGGCCCATGCGCCCTGAATATGCTTTCTTCCCTCTAAATTGCAGGTGAATATGGACCAGTACCGATCATTGATTTTAGCTGCGGTATTGAGTTTTTTAGCCTCCATCACCACCCACCATTTGTGTTGTCTTCTGGGGTCCACCAGGTCTTCCGGATTGGCAATATTGATCTCTCCCTGCTTGGTCCAGTCACCAGGTCCTATCGCTTCGGCAGATCTGCTGGTGGCAATACCGGTAGTAGTGTAGCGCCCGATACTGTCCAGGCCACCACCGAAATAGAACATCCGCCAGGCATTAATATCTTCATCCCAGACGATGCACGGGTCGCCGGCTACCCGGCTGTCAATGGAAAAACCTTCACCCCGTGGGAGTACACATTCGGGATCTATCTCCCAGTTGGTCATCATAAAGTTGGATGTATCCCCTTCGGTAACGTGTTCCTTTTTTTCGTTCTGTATGGATTGGCACTGCATGCAAAGACTGCATCCCACCACCATGATGGGCAACCCCGGGAATTTCATTTTAAAAAAGTTATGCATAGCTTATATCAATTCTGTGTCAGGTTTTTGATGAAGATCTTTCATTATTCCTTTTAAATGTGGTTCACCTCCCGCGTGCTTTACTCCAGGGCCAGGGTTTCACCTGTACCTTTTCCGCCCATTCTTCCCATTCGGAAGCCAGCTGTTGAACCACGTCAGGTTTTTCAGAGGCCAGGTTTTTTGTTTCTGTCCTGTCATTTTCCATATCATATAGTTCCCAATTGCCCTTGCCTGCTCTTTCCACGGAGACAAGCTTGAAATTGCCCTTTCGAATGGCCCTTCTTCCCAGGTGTTCCCAGCAGAGCGTTCTCTCCTCTTTTGTAAAATTTGTAAACGTCGTCACCAGGCTCTTTCCCTCCATAGGGGTGATCGCATGGTTTTTGTATTCTTCCGGATAATCAGCGCCGGCTACATCCAGACAAGTAGCCATAATATCCATTACATGAGCAGGCTGGGATCGTAGCTCCCCTTTGGCATCAATTCCAGCCGGCCAATGCGCTACGAGGGGCGTGGCTATACCACCTTCATGCAGATAGCGTTTGTATTTTTGAAAGGGTGAGTTGGAAACATTTGCCCAGGGTACACCAATACTCTGATATGTTGTATCAGCCCCTGCCAGGATGTGAGGAAGATTGAATCTATGTATTGCCCTGCCATCCGGAGTTTTGTCCGGGAGATTTTTTTCAAACCATCCACCGGGCATTATTTCTTCAGCGCTGCCACCATTATCGGATAAAAAGAGAATAACAGTATTTTCAAGCTGGCCATTTTTCTTCAGTACCTGGATCACTTTTCCGATGCCCTGATCCATCAGGTCTACCATGGATGCATGGACTTCCATGCGCCTGGCTTCCCATGCTTTGTGGTCTGTATTCTTCCACTCACCGACGGAAGTATCACGTAGCGTTAGCTGCCAGTTTTCATTCACTACACCCAGTTCCTGGAGTTTTTCATATCTCTTTTTACGGACAGCATCCCAGCCGGCATCATATTTTCCCTGGTACCGTACTATATCTTCTTCCGGAGCGTGTAAAGGCCAGTGTGGCGCCGTATACGCCAGATACATAAAAAAAGGCTCCTCTTTTTTACTATTCAGATGGTCCTGAATAAACTGTGCTGCGGAATCTGTGATGGAATTTGTATAGTAAAAGTTATTCACCGGAACGGGAAGGGGAGTATTGTTGTAGGTAAGGGTTTTGGTATGATAGAAGCCACTTCTGCCAAAACCCGCCAGGCTGCCGTAAAATTTATCAAAACCTCGTTGGACAGGCCAGTTGTGTTTTGAGCTATCCGGATGGATAAATCGTGTTACATGCCACTTGCCACACATATAGGTAGCATAATTGGCTTCTTTTAAAGCCTCGGCAATAGTGACACATTTGTTATTTAAATCAGCCCTGTATCCGTCGAAACCCCTGTCCATGTTGGTCATGGCCCCCACCCCTGTCTGATGTGGGTACAATCCTGTTAACAGACTTGCCCGTGTAGGGCAACATCGGGCGCTATTGTAAAACTGAGTATACCTCAATCCATTCGCTGCCAGCGCATCCAGATTGGGGGTATTGATCTCGCTTCCAAAACAGCCTAAATCCGAGAATCCCATGTCATCCGCCATAATCAACAGGATATTTGGTCTGTTGCTTCCGAGCTTGTCTTCTTCCTCTTTCCGGATTTTTTCGCAACTGCCAGTCAGTATTAAAACCAGCAGCAGCCAGGGCAGGCCATCAAGCCTTACAAAATTTGTTTTCATTTTTGTGAGTGACGTGACTGAAGTCATAGGCGCTATTTTTCTGCTGTTTTATTTACCATGTCAGCGAAATATTGTTCGTTACCGAGTATTCTGGGGTCCTGCGTTCTCTTCAACTCCTCATCCAGTTTGGCGGATAAGGTGTCTTTTATGGCCTTTAGGTGGATACCCCCGGCCAGGTTATTAAGCTGGTAGGGATCATTTTTTACATCATACAGCTCCTCTGTGGGCCTTTTGACAAACGTATTATTGAAAAGCTCAGGGTATTTATCTTTGTTATTGAAAAGGTAGGTTTTGGAAGGTCCTCCGTCACTCCATCCGCTTCCCGGTGTGGGATCGTTCGGGGGCCATACAGGACCTTCAAGCTCACCGAGAGGAGGATTATCCGGATGGTAATTTTTGATATACAAATAATCTCTGGTGCGAATGGCACGTGTGGGAAAATCAGTACTTCCGGGGCGGTTGGCTCCCCCGTGTCGCTCCAGCCCGAATGTGACAAACTCTCTGTGATCTCTGGTCTTACCGGTCAAAAAGGAGATAAGGCTTTTACTGGTCATGTCCTCCGGTATTTTGATACCCGCAGCTTCCAGAAATGTTGGTGCAAAATCGGTGATACTAACAAGTGCATCACTTACCTGACCCGGTGTGATCTTTCCTGCCCAGCTTACGGCGAGGGGCACATGAGTACCTGACTGATAAACATTGGGTTTACCACGGGGAAATGCCATACCATTGTCAGAAGTGACAACGATAATGGTGTTTTCCAGCTCGCCTATCTCTTCCAGTTTGTCAAGCATACGCATGAGATGACGGTCGTACCATTCTATTTCAAAGGCATAGTCCAGAATATCTTTTTTAACAGTGTCGGACTCAGGGAGGAAACCGGGGAATTCGTTGATGTCCTCCGTCTTTTTACCATGTTTTATCCCTACCTCCCATTCGAGAGGGCGGTGAGGCTCCTTCGGGCCGAACCAGTAGCAAAATGGCCTGCTGTCACGCTCTTCAAGAAATGCATTAAAATTAGCGGCGTAGTCCTGGGAGTTCATAAACTTACCGGGAGTTTCGTTGATGATTTCGGTGTAGGGTTTTCCGGCAGGATTGAACCTCCTGTCATCAAATTTCCCAGGGCCCCATCCCTTGCCCCCTGAACCCACATGATAACCGTTCTCTGACAGAAGGTCAGTATATGTCCTTAAGCCCGCAGGCCAGGGTTTGTGATTCATGCTGGCTTCACCTAGCTGATAAAAGGCCTTGCCCGTTAGGATGGAAGCCCTCGAAGGTCCGCACGAAGGTGCAGCAACAAAACCATTGTTGAAAAGGACCCCATTACCGGCCACAAGGTCGAAAGCAGGGGTGCTTACAAACTTACAACCATATGCACTGGCGTGAGGAAAGGATTGATCGTCAGAAATACAGAACAGAATGTTTGGCCGGTCATCGGATTGCCGGACGGAGCAGGAGACATAGAATGTAAATAACATCCCTATTCCACCAGCCCAAAAAAAACTGCTTCTTTTGATCATTCCATGGATCGTTTTATCAGACTTCAATATTTTCATTGACTAAAAGGAACAGGTGTTTTATTTATTTTTGGAAGCGACTCCTTCAAGTCAGCGATCACCTCCCGGTATTTGGCTGAATCAATACGGTTATGCCATTCATGGGGGTCTGTTGTATGATCGTAGAACTCTTCCGAACCGTCACGATAGCGGATAAACCGGTAATCCCTGGATCGTATAGCATGGTTTTTGTACCCATAGGTAGTGCTTACGTGCCTGTCCCATTCCATAGCCGGATCCTTCAGCAGGTCGATCAGACTATTTCCGTCCAGTCCTTTTTTTTCAGGCAATTGACAGATGTCGACAAGTGTAGGATATATATCGAGCAGACTCACTGGCCAATCTGTCGATGACCCTTCTGTGGTGATATCCGGCGCACGGATAAACAGTAAATTCCTTGTAGCTTCTTCCCATAGGGTTTCTTTTCGCCAGTGTTCTTTTTCCCCCAGGTGATAGCCGTGGTCAGACCATAGTACAATAACAGTATTGTTCTTGTAGCGGCTGTTATCCAGCCCTTTCATCAATTCACCCAGACAATAGTCAGCAAAGCTTATACTGGCCAGGTAAGCCCTTACTGCTTCCTTCCAAACTCCTCTTTTCAAAATATTTTCATGATCACCGGTAATGCTGCTGTCCGGGGTGTTGATATCAAGCGGATCACCAAAACCATGTGCCAGGCCTTTGGCAAAGTCGGAAAGGTCCTTCAGATCATCTTCGATTACCTCAGGCAGGATCAGTTCTTCCAGAGGATAGAGATCAAAAAACTCCTGAGGAACGTACCAGGGTAAATGTGGGCGGTAGATGCCACAAGCCAGGAAAAAGGGTTTATCATGCTCTTTTTGAAGCTGGTCCACCACCCAGTTTACAGATTTCATATCTCCCATTGAATCCGGTTTAACAGCAAGCGGCGCCCAATCGAAATGGCCGGCTTCCCTGGTCCGGTTCAGCCGGTTATCTCTAGCGGGACGGGGGTCCCGGGGCATGTGCCGGGTCTTACCGGGCCAGTAGTCATTCCACGATTTCGGGTCAGGCCATTTGTTATGAAAGATCTTGCCTGCCCCGGCCGCATAATAGCCGTTTTTCATAAAATATTGTGGGATGGTCAGGGCATCTTTCAGTACTTCGCTTTCACGCCAATGATGAAGATTATAATAGATCCCTGATCTGTCAGGCGCTACCCCGGTCATAAGTGCGGCCCGAGAAGGATTACACAGCGGTGCGGCACTATGGGCATTGTTGAAGAGCATCCCCTCACTTACCAAACGATCAATATTTGGTGACTTTACCTGTTCGTGTCCGCCTAATGGAGTTAACCAGTCGTTAAGATCATCAATGGAAATGAACAGAACATTGAGTGGTTCAGCACGAAGGGAGTCTTCCTTGTGGGATGAATGGCAGGATAGAAAAAGACAAGTCAGAAAAACAGCCAATTGTATATCAATCGGCCTTTTGAAGGACAACCGTGGATACATCATCTTTGAGTTAAAAGGGGACCGATCCTTAAAATATTCAGTCGGATACTTTTACAGCAGACTTCCGATAAAATTTTAAGATTGATCCTCTTGCATCAATTAACTACTTTGATCTTTAATAAATAATCCACAGGTTGGAAGACGAAAAGGTAGAAAAAAATTTAATCTATCATCAATAATTCTTTCATTTTTTTGAAAAATAATAGTTTCCTGCATGCTGAATGAGCGGTCCTCAAGCATGTATTTACTCACACATTGCTGACAACGTATATACCGGCAAGGGCATCACGGGATCACCTTGTAAGTGTATAGTGCGAAGGAAAATTCCTCGGGCAGATCAAAAGCTATCGAGCCATTGGAACCGGTTACTACATCAAAGGAGGTCGCCTTACCCAGCAGGCCTGTCAACTTCACTTTCACTCCCTTCTTCAACCATGTGTCTAAAGTATGGCGACGTTCCGGGTGGCGCTCCCGGAAGATCAGCAGGAACCCTTCCTTTTCATCAGTAATGGATTGAAAGCCTGTCCATCCGAACCCATTAGGCTCCATCCCCACGGGAAGAATAATACCTTTATGTATGTCATGTTGTACAGCTTTATAACTTTGAAACAGCCCGGCGGCAGTCTGTACAGCTTCATCAGGCAGTTGACTTAACTCCATCCAGGCAAGGGGTTGAGCCATAAGTGTTGTAGCTATTTGATAGGCAAAGGGAACATTGCCCGGCGCAAGGATGTCTTCTTTTTGATAGCGATCCATATTTCTTGTGTTATTCAGGAACTCGATTTGAAGTCTTTCAGGGGGTATATACCTGGAAAGCATCCATAAGTTCCGTAAAGTGGAATGCGGATAATAGTTCACCCAGTCCGTATAGCGGTTCTCTAAAAACACATTGCCATATTCCGTAAAATAGTGATAGCCCATTCTGTGTCCGGCGGTTACGTCCATATTAAAGACTACCTGACCTCTGGTGGCAGTGAGCACCTTGTCAAAGAGCTTTCTCAGGTTGAGCTCAGCCTGTTTGCTTGAAAAATCTATACCATCCATCTTGAACACCCGGATACCCCATTTTTGATAATAGTCGATCAGTATCTCGGCATCCCGCTCCCAAAGTGAATAGCTATCTTTTTTACTGGCGTTGAACCAAAGACAGATTTCAATGTTTTTCCTCTTTGCTTCCTGTACTATGGTCTCAAAACCATTGGGAAACCGCTCTTTATGGGGCTGCCAGTCTTCTCTGCTCCAGCTGTCCCACTTTTTGCCTGCTTTTGAAGCGGAATTTCTGGATAACCCCTGCTGCCAGCCATCGTCCAGCTGTAAATGTGTAATGCCCATTTTTGAAGCGGCCTCTATCTCTTCAAGGATAAACTGTTCGTTCATGCGACTGTCTCTGCTCCGGTCTCCCCATGTATTGGCAACGATCATTTCATCCCTGGAAGCGACTAAATTGCGAGCCGCTTTCTGATATGTTCGGATCGCTGTTAACTGATCCTTCTCTGCCTTACCGGTTACTCCAACGGCATAACCATAACCTCTTGTCCATTGGTCCGGGCGCACATCTTCCGGGAGTATTCCCAATCCATGGATCTGCAATGCCTTATGGGTCATGGTAAAGTCTGCACCCTCATACCCGTGCTGACTTTCACCCAATGGTGCTTCCTTGATTACTACAAATGAAGTTTCCTCCAGCGGGTTGCTGGTGAAAATAACATTGCCGCTGAAACCAAGAGGTCTGATATAGGCCACATATTCCTCACCCTGAACCAATGTGTTGTTATGGTCAGTTGCTTCAGCAAAAACACGTGTTTTGATTTTCCAATGTGGGCGACGGAACGGTATGATACCTATTCTGACCTTTTGAGAATTTGTTTTGATCTTTTTCTCTACCATTTCGCGGCTCCCATGATCAGGGGATGACCCCCAGTGTAACCCTGCCTCACCGCGAAGGTAAAAATGATGGCTGATCAGACGTGTTCCGGGATGGATCCTGATCACCCGCCTTACGTCTAATTTACCTTGCTTAAAGGTAATGACGGCTTCGAGATAAGGATCGTCGTTGGTAGATAATCTTTGTGTAGATGTAGAAAGGCTACCTTCACTGGCCGTGGACAGGTCTTCGGATATTTCAAAATCCGGCAGGGAGTTTTCCGGAAAAAACAGGCCCAGACCGTCACGGTTGACAAATTTCAACGGAATCAGATTCCCATGGTTCCATTTAAAATAATGGGTGGTCTGGTCATTCTGAAGAATGAGGGTATCCCCTTCTATAAATGCCTTACATCCTTCCAGGGTTTGTGAGTGCCCTGCAAGAGTGAAAAGGCCTGTTAAAAACATACTAAATACAAAAAAGTGTCGTGTAACCATTTCAAAATGCTATGTAGTTATGATTTAAGGTTCATGTCATAGGAGGTCAGAGGTATTTACCGGGTTCATTGCTGTTCAAACCATGATCATTCAACCTGCTCAGGTTTTGGAAATTTTCTCATACGGGAATATCTTTTGTAACGGTCAAAAATTTCAGTGTCAGGTCCCGTTATGCGCGGATCATTGGATCTTTTCAACTCTTTTAGCAGTGCTTCCTTCAGCTCGTTTTCAACAGCCCTGAATGCAAGTACTCCCGATAAATTTTCCAGGCAAAACGGATCGCGGGTCACATTGTATAGCTCGTATTCCGGACGTTTTCCATGCGCCAGTGTGAAATACCGCTTGGTGTCATCCTGTTTAAGATTTTCGATGATATAGGTCTTTGTTGGAGAGTCATCAATGTCTGTATAGGCAGCATCCGGAATGTATTGTCCGTTTTGATCTAATCCATGGATAGGAAGTAATCGCGTTGTATCGTTGCTGTCGAATTTTTGGGGTGCACCGGCGGGCCATCGTTCTGGTTTCATATTCCAGATGAAGATGAAATCTTTGTTCTTAATGGCCCGTTGTGGATACCCTAGGTTTAAGTATCTTGACGAAGAGTGTCTTTCCCGACCAGACAACGCATATTTTCTGGTACTGTCCACTATTCCTTCTTCTTTCGATTTTAGGATGTCCAGGAAACTTCTTCCAGACATCGCGGGCATTCCTTCTTTCCCGGTATTTGTCACTTCCAGCATTGTAGGTGCCAGATCAATAAAGCCGATCGGATCATCCACCACTCTTCCACCAGGGAAATTTTTGGGATAGCGAATGGCCATCGGAACATGTACACCGTATTCATAGGCATTGGACTTGGCTCTGGGGAATGGCATACCATTATCTGCGGTTACGATCACTATGGTGTTTTCCAATTCACCTGTTGCTTCGAGGTATTCCAGCATTTTTTGCAGATGCTGGTCGAACCACTCAATTTCAACCGCATAATCCAGTATATCACCCCTTGTTACTTCACTGTCAGGCAGAAATCCGGGCACTTCTGCGTCTTCCAGCTTCTTACCCAGGCGCTTCCATGAACCTTTTTCATAAACACGGTGTGGTTCATAAGCACCAAACCAAAAGAAAAATGGAGTGTCCTTCCGGCTATTTTCCAGGAAGTATTTGAAATTTTCAAAATAGTTGATCTTGCTAATGCCGGTGCTGTGGCGTTGATCATTATCCGGGCTGTACCTGATATTGCTTCGAGTCAACCCCGCTGCATCGGTTTTTCGGATCAATGGATCTTCACCTTCAGCATCATACCGGAAAGGGCCTACACCTTTTCCGGTTCGTCCTGTTCGGTAGCCATTATTTTCAAGCTGGTCAATGAACGAAACATACTTTTTTAGCCATACCGATGCATGTTGTCCGGATTGTTCGTTTTGCCAATGGTGGCGTCCGGTAACAATAGCGCTTCTTGAGGGGGCGCATCCCGGTGAGCCTGCATAGCAATTTGCAAAGTACACGCCCTCATGCGCGATCTTATCAAAGCCCGGAGTATTGACAAAATTACTGCCTGCAAAACTTGTATGTGCAAAAGATTGATCATCGCTGATGACGAAGAGAATATTCGGCCGATCCTGGCCCGAAGGTCGATCTTCGCAACCAAACGTCAACCCTATTAATAACATACCAAAACAAATCCTCATCATTATCATATGGTCATTTTAACACCATCCATTGAAAGGTAAAGGTTAATGTTACGTCCTTTGGGTGGGACCCAATAGTTCGTAACAATCAGTCTGTGTTACTTCCTCTTATCATCCTGCCGGGAGTTGGTCATCGCTTTTTTGAGCACTTCCCATTGAATAGGTCCGGATGTTCACAAGACGCACAAAATTTCACTTACCCTTATGATGAGTAGCTGTTGTCCTTTTTTGCCGGCCCAAAAAAAGTCTCTCAAAGTCTGAAATCGACTATTCGCGAGGGAGGGGTTATCGAGTTGAATTAATTGAATTGTAACCTACTCATTGTCAAATATTTACCCTGTAGATCTCTTGATTTCCGGTGATTTTTTTTGAACCCTTCAGCCGATTGCGTTCATTTCAAAATTGGTTTAATCCTATTGATTAAACTCTTTTTCATAGAATCGGTAAAATAACCTCTGTTTTTTGCGAAGTTTTCAATTTCGCCTTGATTTTCAGCCCTAAAATAACTATTGTTAAAAAATCATCAGCTTCCCTTGCCGTTAAACGTTTCTCATAGCGCCCTGGACAAAAGAGTTGATCTTAAGAAAGATCATCCTCTGTTGGCCGATTTTGAGAGCCTTCCTGAGAAAACAGTTTGGGACCATTTCAGAAACGGCAGCGACGAAGCATATTCTTTTATTTACATTAAGTTTTTTCCCGTATTATACAATTACGGCAGGCAGTTCACAGCCGATACGGCCCTTGTAAAGGATGCTATTCACGATGTTTTTGTAAATATCTGGAATCGAAAAGAGCACTTGTCACCCACAGATTCCGTAAGATTTTATCTCCTTGCTTCCATCAGGCGACGTATCGTTAAATCCGTAGGGAAGCTGAAAAAAAATGACAGGAACCGTTCCCGGACCTTTGAAATTGTCATGCCTATAGAGGCACAGATCATTGCCCATCAAAACGAGAAGGAGCAGATACTGAAAGTCCGTGAGGCAGTGAACCGCTTAACACCCAGGCAGAGAGAAGTTGTCTTCCTCATGTTTTATGAAGATCTTACCCACAAGCAAATCGCCCAAATGCTCTCCCTCGAGACCAAGACCATCTATAACCTTTTGAGTAAAGCGATGATAGCCCTTAAAAAGGTAATGGGGCCACTTGTTATTTTGGCGACATCGCTTTTTGCAGACCTTTGATCAACACAAAGCAGTTCTATCAATACGTGCTATTCTGAAAATATTTTAAAAAACCACCCCTTTCGTTGTTGGTATAGCATAAATAATTCCGCTTTATTGATAAAATCATAAAAATTTGGGGGGAATTGATTCGGGTAGGGAGAAAAAGCGGTCTGCTGCCTTTTATAAGTAAATGGCCAGTAAGACACGGAGATGAACTATTCAAAATTTAGTGTTGAAGATTTTGTGAATGATGAGTACTTCAGACAATGGGTACTCAAACCAAATGATAAAACCAGGAAGTTCTGGACGGAATGGCTCGGGCGTAACCCTTCAAAGAAAAAGGAAGTTGAGCGTGCCAGGAAGATCGTGAGTCAGTTTGAGTTTCACACGTTCCATCCTACCAGGGAGGAGCTGGGAGAGGTATGGCAGAAGATCAAAATGACTCGTAATAGTGAGCAGTCATCCGCCAGGGTGATCCCTATAAAGCAGGATAAAAAAACACCCCGGATCAAACCAGCAGGCACTTTCTATAAAGTAGCAGTGTCGCTCCTTATTCTCACCGTAGCAGTGATGGCCCTTTATCGTAACTCCGAATCCGTATTTTATGAAAAGTTTACTACGGAGTATGGTCATATGGAAACCATTGTGTTACCGGATGAAACGAAGGTCACGCTCAATGCAAATTCTGTGCTTAAAACCGGCAGATCATGGTTGGGAATGAATTCCAGAGAGGTATGGCTGACCGGCGAGGCATATTTCGATGTCTCAAAGCAAATATCAGCGGAAGGAGACAACGTGAATTTCACCGTTCATACAAGCGATTTGCAAGTGAAGGTGCTTGGGACACAGTTTGCTATAAACACCAGAAGAGAGAAGACCCGGGTGGTCCTGACTGAAGGTAAGGTTAAACTGGATCTGGCGGGTGAAGAGGAGGTCTATATGAACCCTGGTGATATGGTGGAATTCTCCAGCATAGATGAAAGCCTCAAAATCCAGAAGGTGGATCCCAATGCTTATGTATCATGGAAAGAGAACAGATTGATATTTGATGGCTCCACACTGAGAGAGATCGCTGATGTCCTTGAAGATCATCATGGATTAAAAATTATTTACGAAGATGATTCCCTGCTGAAGAAAAGATTCAGGGGCGCGTTTGAAGCGAACAAGATAGACCTGCTGCTTGAGGCGATCGCAGAATCTTTTGACATAGAAGTAATAAGAGAAGGAAATGAAATAATAATGAAGAATAAATAAAAAAATCCCGCCAGTGAAAGTGCCATTTCAGTAGGCGGGATACATGTTTAACAATAATCCAAGCAAATATGATGAATTATTTACAAGTCATGCAGGGGCTATTGCTTTTTGTTTACTGTGTTAATGTAATTCCGGTTTCTGCCCAGCAGGATACGGATCTGGTACTGAGCATGGTGCAGGCAAAAAGCTTTAACACTGTGCAGGATGCTAGTGAAAAACTTCTCAGCGAAGTTTTGGCCGACATGGAGATCCGGTATGACATTAGCATCTCCTATGACCCGGTACTGATCACTGGTAAAAGGGCAAACTACACGATCGATCTGGACCACTCTGTTGAAGAGAATTTGAATGATCTGCTTGATCGGCAGGGCCTGCGATTCAAAAAACTTGACAAGGGCTATTATTTAATACTGGCCAAAAAAAAGAAGAAGAGCCCTCCGAAAAAACTGGGATTGAGAAATGAGCCTTCCCCCAACACAGCACTGCCAAAATGGACCGGAGACCAGTTGCAGACCCTGAGGGTCAAAAGGGATAAAATTGTTACCGGTAAGGTCACTGATGAATTCAATAATCCACTGCCGGGTGTAAACGTCTTCGTTAAAGGTACCACTATAGGCACGGTTTCCGACGTTGAGGGTAACTATCGCCTTTCGGTACCGGATGACTCAGATGTACTGTTATTTTCTTTCATCGGATATACGACGGAAACAATAACCATAGGATCACAGGTTGTGATCGATATACAACTCGTACCGGATATTTCTACGCTGCAGGAAATTGTAGTAGTAGGGTATGGAACCCAACAAAAAAGAGATCTTACGGGATCTGTAGTATCCGTCAAGGGGGAGGATCTGGTCAATATTCCCGTACCCCGTATTGAGGAGCAGCTCAAGGCAAAAGTACCGGGACTACAGATCACCACTACCGGGAGTCACCCTGGGGGAACCATTCAGATTCGCCTGAGAGGAAACAATTCAATACAGGGAGACAATAGTCCGTTGATCGTCATTGACGGTATGATCGGCGGCGATCTTTTCTTTCTAAACCCTAACGACATCGAATCTGTAGAAGTGCTAAAAGATGCTTCTGCCACAGCCATTTATGGTGCACGTGGTGCCAACGGTGTGATAATAGTGACGACCAAAAAGGGATCGGGTGATGTGAAAGTGAATTTTGATGCCTTTTACGGATGGCAGCAGGTGAATAAGACCATTGATGTGCTCAACGCTGATCAGTTCAGGGAGGTTTTCAATCAAACGCATCCAAGTGACCCTTTAGAGGAATCCGCAGTAGATGTTGACTGGCAGGATGAGATCTATGAGGTGGCAGCAATTCAAAACTATCAGCTGTCCTTTTCAGGAGGAAGTGAGGAAACCAGTTATTTGTTTTCTACCAGCTATTTTGACCAGCAGGGAATTGTTCCGGGCTCAGACCTTAACCGTGTCACTGTGAGGCTCAATTTGGACCAGAAGATCGGTGATAGGGTCAAGATTGGTAATAACCTGTCCTTTGGCAGGACGATCAATAATCTTGTAAGAATGAATGAAGGGTTTGGAAGCTTTGGCAGTCCTCTCAGCACATTGTTGCTACAAGCCCCTCCGGTCATACCCATCATTGATCCCGACACGGAGGATTTTTCAAGAAATGAACTCAATCCTAATCGCGAGAACCCTGCAAGGCTTGTGGAACAACGCAATGATATACGGACCAACAACTATCTCATTGGTAATTTCTACGGCAATATTGAACTGGTCAAAGGCCTCAGCTACCGCCTCAATTTAGGATATATTGTTCGCGATTTCCTTCAGCAGCGGTACGATGGTGTAGACATGGTAGGCTCACAGGGCGGCAGAGCCCGGGTTGAGACCACAAAGAGAACGGAACTTCTGCTTGAAAATACACTTACTTATCAAGGTACCTTTGCCGAAAAGCATGACCTGACCGTATTGGCGGGTTTTACTACTCAGGAAAGTAACAGAGACGATACCTCTATTGAAGGAACGGGTTTCTCCAGTGATGAACTTAAATTCGATGCCATACAGACGGCCACTACCATTGGTCCTGTTTCTACAGGATCCTCTCAGGAGAGGATAGCGTCATTTTTAGGAAGGATAAATTACCGTTTTGCAGATAAGTACCTGCTTACGGCATCTTTCAGAGCGGATGGGGCTTCCGTTTTCGCCGAGAACAACAAATGGGGATATTTCCCTTCGGCTTCTGTCGGCTGGATCGTAAGTGACGAACCCTTTCTGTCAGACCAGCGGATGATAAGTAACCTAAAGCTGCGAGCCAGTTATGGTTCTACCGGCAGTCCCAATATCAGCCCCTTTCAGTCTTTAGCCTCTTTCAACTCAGGACAGGAGTATACGCTTGGCGAGGAGGTGGTTTTTAACGGGACGTTGCCTAATCGCGTGGCCAATGCAGACTTGAAATGGGAAACAACCAGCACCTTGAATTTTGGCATTGACCTGGGCTTTTTGGATCAAAGAATTGAGATAGCCGCTGAGTACTATGAAAAAGAAACCGAGGATCTGCATTTCAACAAGCCCCTGCCGGACTACACCGGGTTTTCTACCCAGACCCAGAATGTTGGCCGTACCACCAACAAAGGGTTCGAACTCGCCGTGAATAGTGTCAATCTCGATGGTGTGGTGAAATGGAACAGTAATTTCAATGTGTTTTTTAATCGCAACGAAGTAGTAGAGATCGGTGATGATTTCCAGGATGAGTTATTTGTAGCAGGCGGAGCGGGTACCGCCCAGCTGGCTGACGCCACTGTACTGAGAGAGGGTGAACCACTGGGATCTTTCTTTGGCTATATCTTCGACGGCATTTATCAGAATCAGGAGGAGGTGGACCGCTGGCAGCAACCCGGTGCTGTTCCGGGTAGTGTAAAGTTTTTTGACAGAAATGGTGATGGAGTGGTCAATGTCGAGGACAGAGGCATTATAGGTAATCCACAGCCGGACTTTGTATGGGGTTTTACAAATAACCTGTCTTTTAAAAATTTTGATCTGAACTTTACTTTTCAGGGGGTACAGGGTGCAGATGTGTTTTGGGCCACCAAGTATTTTTTACTCAGATCCAACGAAGAGGATAACATGCTGACGGACGTGCTGAATGCCTGGACCGGAGAAGGCACCTCCAACACCCAGCAGGCCCTTGATCAGGACCCTGGCGAAATGTCAACCAGATATATTGAGGATGGCTCCTATATTCGGTTGCAAAATGTAGCACTGGGCTATAATCTGCCCGGAAGTATTCTTGAGAAGTTAAAAATGACCCGTTTAAGGTTTTACATCAGTGCTCAAAATCTTTTCCTGATCACGGATTATCCCGGTTATGACCCTGAGGTAAATTCCAGGGGAGGGAACGGAAGGATCTCCAGACAAAACCAGGTACTTGGATATGATGAAGGTGCCTTTCCGGGAGTACACACTTTTACGCTGGGTCTGAATGCAATATTTTAATATAAGAATAGACAGTCATGAAAAAGATCATATACAGCATAATTGCATTATTAACAATATCCACATCATGTGAAGACTACCTGGAGGAAGATCCCAAAATTGCTTCCCCGGATAACTTTCCAAAAACGGAAGAAGATGTACTTTCCTTGTTTGGAGCATCACTAAACCATCTCCATAATACAGGGGGTTACTTTGAGCGTGCTCTGATGTTCATGGTAGAGGTGGCGGCGGACCATTCAAGTACCAAGCGGAATGCAACGGACGATCGTGGTGCCCTTAACTTTTATACATTTGATTCGGACAATGGAGAGAATGATCGTGCCTGGAGGGAGCTCTATCTTGGGATCAATGAGATGAACTTTATCATTAGCGCTTTGGAAGAAACCAGTGAGCCGTGGATGCCGCCTTACCTGGGAGCTGCCAAGGCATGGCGCGCCTATTTGTACTCTGACCTGGTGCAGTATTATGGTGATGTGCCCATCTTTACCAGATCTATAGAAGCTGTTTCAGAAGCCACCGAAGCGATGAGACAGCCGACATCGGAGGTGTATGCACTGATCATCAGGGATCTGACAGATGCAGAAGTACTGTTGGAGGGGCATGAATGGGACCTTCCTGGCCTGCCCGGCGAAACCTTTGCCAAAACGGCCCTTGCCCGTGTTTACATGACCATGGCCGGTGAGCCGGTAAACGATATGTCCAAATGGGCTATGGCCGCTCAAAAAGCCAAAGAGGTCAAAACCCTTGGCAGGCATGCCCTGGTAAAGCCTTACAGTGATCTTTGGCAGTTGGAAAACAGAAATAATGAAGAGATCATTTTGGCGGGTCAGCGCTCACTGGTTGGGGGAGCTACCAGATCACTAATAAACAATCGCACCCGGCCCAGAAACATTGGAGAACTTAGAGGTGCCGGGGAGTTCACAGCCAGCCTTGGCTTGTACAACAGGTTTTCCCCAAACGATTTGCGTAGAAGCGTGTCAGTTCAAACTGAATTTATTGATTCAGTGTCTAACCCCCGGGATACTACCCATTACACGGAACTTGGGAATTCCCGTGAAGCACAGCCTTATTATAGTAAATACTGGGATTCTGACCGTGCTCCTGAAGACTGGCGTAATGACGAAAGAAGAAATTCCAATGCCATTCCGATTTTCAGGTATGCGGAGGTACTTTTAATGATCGCCGAGGCTGACAATGAGGCCAACGGCCCTACCGCAGAAGCTTATGACGCGATTAATGAAGTACGGGACAGAGCGGGACTGCCACCACTGAACGGACTGAGCAAGGAACAATTCAGGGATTCAGTCAGACTTGAGAGAGAACTCGAACTTTGCATGGAAGGAAAAAGACGCTTCGATCTGGTCCGGTGGGGAACCTTCCTTGAGGTGATGTCGCAGGATGAATTTGCCGCGGATAACGTCCGGCCTCATCATGTTCTGTTCCCAATCCCATTGAATGAGAGAAGGTTGAACAACAAGATCACTCAAAATGCAGGATACGAAGATGCCTTGTAAATGAGGATATCGGAAATGCAGACTCTCTTATCTGGCGGTTGCCTGTATCAGCGTTTGACAAAATCGTTGAGTTTAATGTAAACATATAAGATACCACAGGTTGGATAGCACCCCCTGGGTTACGATGGCAAGGTCATTGTCAGTTGGGGGGCTATTCTTTTCGTTATAATACAGAACTCCGGCTCAGTGGAAAACCATAACGATCATTGAGTTATATAGGCTAACACAGGGGTTGGAAAGAGCGGGTGAAGATTCAGGAATGTAATTGTTCCGCAAATCTTACTGTAACACCAGGGGTTTTCCGGAGGGACCAGATTGGTTTTATTTTCGCCTCATCACATTGGTAAGTCAGAAAGCAAGGTCTTTCGGGGTGTGATTTTTTTTGGTTTGACCTATTAGAAAACACAATCTTATTTGTCCTCTTAAAGAGGTTTATATGATAACCATCTACCTGATAAGCTGAAAACATATGATAAAGCCAACTCATTTTGAAGATTTTGTTTCATGGGTCACAATGGATGCCGGTTCTCACAATCGAGGTCAGTCAGGCGCTGTAGGTTTACAGAACCATCAAAAATCACGAAGTTCACCTGCGATGATCTTCTCAGCGATGCAAAGTTCAGGCTCCCGTCAAACCTGTCTGTCTCTGCTTCTCACTCTGATCATTCTCTCCTGTCAACCTCCTGTCCAGGAAGAGATGGAAACACCCATTGATGAAGTTATGAACTCAAGCCTTGACAGGGCGATCCGTCAATACAAACAAATGCACAAAGTACTTCCGGATACGCTTTTCCCAAGATCACTGGACAAAAATGATCAGCTGGTGACCAATCAGCGACAATGGTGGACCAGCGGATTTTTTCCCGGTAGCCTCTGGTACTTGTATGAGTATTCAGGAGATGAGTCCATCAAACAAATGGCGCTCGACAGAACAGCAACACTCGAAAAGGAACAATACAACAACATGGATCATGACATTGGGTTTAAAATGCTATGCAGCTATGGCAATGGTATCCGGATCACAGGTGATAGTTCGGCCACTCCTATATTGATCCAAAGCGCTGCGTCGCTGATCAGTCGCTTCAGGGAAACAACCGGTGTCATCAAGTCCTGGGAGGGATTCAGGGAGTACAAATACCCGGTGATCATTGACAATATGATGAACCTTGAGCTGCTCTTCTGGGCCTCAAAAGTAAGTGGCGATCCAAAATACAGGAAAGTGGCCATCAGCCACGCTGATGTTACCCTTGCCAATCACTTCAGACCCGACAACAGCAGCTATCATGTACTGGCCTACGATTCACTGACGGGGAAAGTACTCGCCAAAAAGACCGCTCAGGGTGCTGCTGATGGGTCTGCGTGGGCACGTGGGCAGGCCTGGGGGCTTTACGGCTACGTTATGACTTACCGCGAGACAAAGGATAACCAGTACCTGAGACAGGCTGAAAAGATCGCCAACTTTATCCTTGACCATCCCAGTCTACCGGAAGATCACATTCCCTACTGGGATTTCAATGCCCCGGGCATTCCTGATGCACTAAGGGATGCATCAGCCGCTGCCATAACAGCCTCAGCATTGATCGAATTGAGCGGTTATGTAAATAAAGAACTGAAAGACAAATACCTCAAGGCAGCAGAGACCATGATCAGAAGCCTTTCAGGAGAAGATTATCTTGCCAGGGAGGGGAAAAACGGTCACTTCATCCTTATGCATGGAGTAGGCCACAAGCCCGGGAACAGCGAAATTGATGTACCCCTAAGCTATGCTGACTACTACTTTATTGAAGCCATGATGAGATTTAGAAAACTAAAACCGTGATCCCCTTGAACTCAATACCATACCTCCTCTACCGCTTCCTTGCTCAGCTGGTGCTCCAACTGGCGCAGGTTTTCCAAATCTGTGCACACCCTATGCACAAGGTTCTCCGAACCTTCGTCAGTCATGATCTCGTCCCCATCCATGGTCTGTGTTTTCACAGACCATCCCAAAAACTTCATTTCCTTGCCTTCCTGGTCTTAACATCATTTAGCTACTTTCCAGCCCTGACCCAGACCAACCCAGACTGGAAACCTCTCACTGAAAGGTACGCTCGAGAGCAACTACATACTATGCTGGAATCACCGGACATATGGCAGCTCTATCCCAAAGCCACCAACCGGGAAGCCTGGGAAAAAGTGCCACACTACATGAAAGACCGCTGGATCAAACGCGGTGAAGAAGCCCTGTCCTACGAGTGGACCGCCCTGCCTGCCACTCTCTTCCTGGACTATGCCCGGACAGGGAATCGCCAGCCTTACAGCAGTAAACTCTACGAAAGACGCATCAAAATGCGCCAGCTGGTACTGGCCGAATGTATGGAAAACAAAGGCCGGTTTATCGACCAGATCATCAATGCCATCTGGCTTATTTGCGAGGAAACCTTCTGGGGGATTCCTGCGCATATTGGCATGCAAAAGGCCGGTATGGGGCTGCCTGATGCCGGAGAACCTGTTGTGGATCTGTTTGCCGCTGAAACCTCGGAGATGCTGGCATGGTCAGTTTACCTGCTCAGGGAACAGCTGGATGAAGTATCACCTCTTGTTTACCAACGGGTAAAACTCGAAGCCCGGCGCCGGGTACTTGACCCAACCCTTACCCGCGATGATTTCTGGTGGATGGGGCTGAACAAGGATCCGAAAAGAGAGAAAGTGGGGAACTGGAACCCATGGATTGCCTCCAACTGGATGGCTACCGCCATCCTTTTGATTGAGGACAAGGAAAAGCTGATCGATCACATATCGAAGATCCTGAAAGTCCTTGACGCCTATGTGGGTAAAAACCCAGCGGACGGAGCTTCTGACGAAGGGCCGCACTATTGGGGTCATGCCGCAGGATCACTGTTTGACGCGTTGGAGTTACTTTATGGAGCTACCAACGGTAAATTCAATATCTATGATGACCCTCTTATCACTCAAATGGGCCAGTACCTCAACCGCATGCATATCAACGAACAATACTATTTCAACTATGCCGATGCCGTTCCCTACATCCGGAACAACGCATTCCTGATCTATCATTATGGCTACCGTATCAATGATCCTTCGCTAATGGATCTCGGGGCGTATCTTGTTCCTTTTGGCGACTACAAGGAACGGGCAGGCACGCACGACGGAATGAGCCGGGTGCTACGCGAGATTTTCCTGGTGGAAGAGCTGCAGGCCAGTTCACAGGAGCATCTTTTTCTGAGGGATGTATGGATGCCAGTATCCCAGCTTATGACGGCTCGCCAGAAAGCCGGATCCGCACAGGGTTTTTTCCTGGGCGCAAAAGCAGGACACAATGCTGAAGGCCAGGGGCACAATCACAATGACGTAGGCAATTTCATTGTCTATTATAATGGCAAACCAGTGATCATAGATGTGGGCATGGCCAGCTATAACTCCAAAACCTTTAGCCCAAAGCGCTATGAGATATGGAACAATCAGTCGGCATACCACAATCTGCCCACCATCAATGGTATAATGCAGCATAACGGACGGGAATTCAGGGCCAAAAATGTGAATCACTCTGCCGATAAAAGAAGGGCCACACTTTCTATGGATATTTCCGGAGCGTATCCTCCGGAGGCGGGATTGGAAACATGGAATCGTGTCCTTACTCTGGACAGGAAAAAGGGGATCACGTTGTCGGATACCTATAAGCTTAACGGAACAAATGGGAAGATACAGCTTTCGTTGATGACCATCTGCAAGGTAGATACCAGTACGCCGGGACAATTGGTCTTCCAAACGGATACTGAGAGTGGTAAAGATGTAATGATGACCTATGATGCCGAAAAATTGTCCGTTGCCAAGGAACAATTGCCCCTCAACACGAAGCATGATCCCCGCATCAAACAGTATTGGGGAGAATATATGGTAAGGATACTCTTTAGTACTAAAAACGAAATACAGGAGGATAATCTGGTATTTCAGATTTCAGACAGATGATCGTTAATTTTTGAATTCAGCTTGTTGACAAAAATGGACAGACGTGTATTTATCAAAACCACCTCCCGGCTTTCGGCTGGCCTGGTGCTTTTACCCGATTTTGGGATTACGTCAAGACCTGGGAAGGGCTATATCATGACCGTTAACGGGAAGATAAAGCCCTCCGAAATGGGGCTTTCACTAACTCATGAACATGTACTGGTGGATGGGTCGAAAGGTGCCACAGGAGAAATATGGTGGGATAGGGAAGATGTAAAAAAAGTAGTAATCCCCTACTTGGATGAACTGAAAGAGCATGGCTGCAGGACCTTCTTTGAATTTACCCCGAGCTACATTGGTAAGGATGTAAAGCTGCTTAAGGAGCTTGCAGATGCTACAGGGCTGCAGATTATCACGAACACAGGCTATTACGGCGCCAATAACAACAAGCACATTCCGGATCATGCGTATGGAGAATCTGCCGAGCAACTGGCGGCAAGATGGGTCAGTGATTTCAAAAACGGAATGCAGGGAACAACCATTAAGCCCGGATTCATCAAAACCGCTGTGAACAAAGGGCCTTTATCCGAATTCCACCAAAAACTGATCAAAGCAGCAACCCTTACACATCTTAAAACGGGACTGACAATTGCTTCTCATACAAGTGATGGAGAACCTGCAATGCAGGAAATTGAGGTTGTCATTGAAAACGGTGCGGATCCTTCGGCCTTTATCTGGACACATGCCCAACATGAAAAAGACCTTTCGACCCACCTTGAAGCTGCGAAAAAAGGGGCGTGGATCAGTCTCGATAATGTGCGTAGGAAAAACGTTGAAAAGTACGTTACAAAGATCCTAAACCTGAAGGAAAATGGGTACCTCGGTCAAATTCTGCTATCCCATGATGCAGGTTGGTACACACCGGGGCAGGAAAACGGTGGCAACTTCCGGGGATACACATCGCTATTCACACATCTGATACCAGCCCTCAGGGAAACCGGTTTTACACAAGGTGAAATTGATCAGATAATGATAAAGAACCCGGCCGAAGCTTTTGCCATACGGGTAAGGAAGTATCGTAGGAAATGAGTGGGATGAGGAAAATATTCGGCTTACTGGTGTTGTTCCCTTTGTGCAGTTGTACTACCACAGCTCAACCGGATACAGCAGAAATGAATGTGCTGTTCATTGCCGTAGACGACCTGCGTCCCGAGTTAAGCAGCTATGGGCAGTCCCATATCATTTCACCGAATTTCGATCGCCTTGCCAGCCAGGGGATGGTATTTGAAAGAGCCTATTGCCAGCAGGCTGTTTGTGCCCCTTCCAGAAACAGTCTGCTCACCGGCCTGAGACCCGATTCCCTGAAGATCTATAACCTGAGCACTAATTTTAGAACCAATGTACCCTATGTAGTAACGCTCCCTCAGCACTTTAAGAACAATGGCTACCAAACGGAGGCCATTGGGAAGATCTATCATACGGGACATGGCAATCATGATGACAGTATCTCATGGAGTGTACCCCGGTGGTATCACAGCGCATACAAAAAACAGTTTGCGCAGATCAACAGAAACGATACCATGGGCATACAAGGCTCTTTGCCCGCCTTTGATGGTAGAAAGATCCCCTGGTACGCTTCCGAATTCCCTGAGAGTAACCTGACAGATGTGGGGATAACGGACAGGGCCATTGAAAGATTGAGCGCGCTAAAAAACAAGCCCTTTTTCCTTGCGGTAGGTTACCTTAAGCCGCATCTGCCCTTCATTGCTCCCAAAAAGTACTGGGACCTCTATGACCCGGACAACATCAGGATCCCTGACCGGGTTCGTCCAGAAGGCACAGCCGGTTTTGCCCTTGCCAACTTCGGGGAATTGCGGAAGTACCATGGTATACCGGCTGAAGGATACCTCAACGATGATCAGACCCGCGATATGATCCATGGCTATTATGCCTGTGTGTCCTTTATTGATGCGCAGCTGGGGCGACTGCTGGATGAGCTCGCAAGACTGGAGCTGGACAGGAATACCATTATTGTCCTTTGGGGGGACCATGGATGGAAGCTCGGGGAATACGGAGAATGGTGTAAGCACACCAACTTTGAGCTGGATACCAGGGCGCCACTCATGGTAAGCACACCTTCCATGCGAGCCAAAGGGAGAAAGACCAACGCTTTGGTGGAGTTTGTGGATATCTATCCCACATTGTGTGATGTAGCCGGGTTACCATTGCCCGACCATCTGCAGGGCAAAAGCTTCGGGCCTCTGCTGGATGATCCTGCATTGCCCTGGAAACAATCCGCTCTGAGCCAGTACCCAAGAAGTAAGGCAGGGCTCATGGGCTATTCGTTACGTACAGATCAATACCGGCTGGTAAGCTGGAGAGACAAAAACACCCGCAGAGAGATAAGAGCCAGTGAGTTGTATGATCACCATGCCGATCCCACTGAAAGCAGGAACATCGCCAACCTGCCGGAGTACATTCCGGTGGTGAAGGAATTGAATGAAAGGCTGGACAGGGAATATATTCAAATACATACATTCAACTAGGGATATGAAAAAAGAGAGAACCACAGGAATTGGGAAAAGAGTAAGCTATGCTCTGGCTTGTATGATCGGATTAACGTGCTTTTCATGTCTGTCGGATCCTGAGGAAGTTCGGCCTAATGTTCTTTTCATTTCCATTGATGACCTGAATGACTGGGTAGGAGTACTTGAGGGGCATCCTGATGCAAAAACCCCCAACATCGATCGACTGGCGAATGAAAGCACCCTGTTCACAAAGGCTTATCCTGCAGCTCCGTTGTGCAACCCTTCACGATCGGCTCTACTCACCGGGATCCAGCCTTTCACTTCCGGTGTTTATGACAATAAGCAACCTCTGCGGGACAGCCCGGTATTGAAAGAGGTACATACACTTCCTGAATATTTCAGAAAAAACGGTTACAAAGCCATGGGTTCCGGCAAGGTATTTCATTACCGACATGACACGGTATCGTGGGATTATTACTGGCCTTCCAACGATCAGATCAGGCCTGGTGACCCGGCTCCTCCCACAGTTCCAATGCATGGTATGCCCATGTACGACCGGTTTTTTGATTGGGGCCCCCTGGAGGTAGAGCCTTCTGATATGGGTGACTGGAAAGTAGCAGAATGGGTAGCTGGTCAACTACAACAGGATCATGATAAACCTTTCTTCCTCGCCTGCGGCTTTTACAAGCCTCACCTTCCCTGGTATATACCCCAAAAATACTTTGACCGCTATCCGCTGGAGGAGATCCGGCTTCCGGAGGTAAATGAAAATGATTTGGAAGATGTACCTGCGCTGGGTAGGGCCATGGCCAAACTGAAAGTTCTCAGAGACGATGATATACCCGGTGATAGCGTGGAGGGCGATCATGCCAGGGTGTTACGATATGGTAAATGGAAGGAAGGTGTTCAGGCGTATCTGGCGGCATTGACCCTGGCCGACGAGTGCCTGGGAAAAGTGCTGGATGCTTTGGAAAACAGCAGGTACAGGGACAATACCATCGTAGTGCTGTGGTCTGATCATGGCTGGCACCTGGGAGAAAAGCATCACTGGCGCAAAGCTACCTTGTGGGAAGAAGGTACGCGTAGCTTACTGATGTTCAAAGCCCCGGGAGTCACCCGGGCAGATACGCGGGTGGATTGGCCGGTAGGACTGATCGATATTTACCCAACACTACTGGACCTGACCGGGCTGCCTCAAAAAGACGACCTGGAGGGGAATAGCCTGTACCCGCTCCTGAAAGATCCCAAACAGGACTGGGATAAACCTGTGATCACCACACACCGGTACAAAAATCAAAGTATCCGCTCCATCCGCTACCGGTATATCCGCTATGCCGATGGCACGGAAGAATTATATGATCATGAGGCGGATCCAATGGAGTGGACCAATCTGGCTGGGCAAACACGTTATGATCCGGTCAAGGCTGAGCTGGCCAAATGGTTGCCGGAAACCCATGCTCCCTATATACCTAACAATACTGCAAAATGAAGCTATTGAAAAGATACATCGCATTGATTTTACTGGTTTCGCCCGGGGCCTGCATCTACGCGCAAAAAGCCCGGAACCAGCAACCGAACATCCTGTTCATTATCGCAGATGACCTGGGGTGGAAAGATACGGGGTTTAACGGCAGTCATTTTTTTGAAACCCCGAATCTTGATCAACTGGCCAGCCAGGGTATGTTTTTCTCCAATGCCTATGCCAATGCCCCCAATTGCGCGCCGAGCAGAGCTGCCATCTTCTCAGGGCAATATGCTCCCCGTACCGGAGTCTATACAGTAGGAAGTTCGGAGAGAGGAGAGACCGAATGGCGGGCAGTGATCCCTACCCCCAACCAGCACCGGCTGGACGCTGAAAAGATTACCATCGCAGAAGCGCTGAAGCCGGCAGGATACACGACAGGCTTTGTAGGTAAGTATCATCTGGGTGCATCGCATGATAACAACGGACCTGCTGAACAGGGCTTTGATGTTAATGTGGCCGGGTGTTACAATGGTAAACCCTTCTCCTATTTCAGTCCATACCGGCATGAGATCCTGGAAGACGGTCCGGAAGGGGAATACCTTACCGACAGATTGACGGATGAAGCCCTGAAGTTTATAGATGATAATAAAGAGGGACCATTTTTCCTTACTATGGCGTACCACTCCCCGCATACCCCCATTCAGGCAAAGCTTCCCAAAATGTGGAAATACATTCCAAAACCCCCGTCCAACGGTCAGTTCGATCCCATTTACGCCGCCATGATCGAGAGCCTGGATGACAATATTGGTAGGCTGGTTGACAAACTGGAAGCATTGGGTATTTCCGAAAATACAGTGATCTTTTTTTTCTCCGATAATGGTGGCCTGCATGCCGTCACCTCGATGAAGCCCCTGAAAGGGTTCAAGGGAATGCTCTATGAAGGAGGGATACGCATTCCTATGATCGTGAAATGGCCAGGTAAAGTTCCTCCCGGGTCGGTGTGCAATGAACCGGTCATTGGAACAGACCTTTATCCTACTTTTCTTGAACTGGCAGGGGCGACACCGCCAAAAAACTACCCTTTGGATGGGGAAAGCGTCAGGCCATTGTTCACCCGGCAGGGAAAGCTGAAGCGAGACGCAATATTCTGGCATTATCCGGTCTACCTGCAGGCGGGATATGGACTGAATCAGCTTTGGCGCACCACACCGGTTGGCGTCATCAGAATGGGGGATTACAAGCTGATGGAATTCTTTGAAGATGGGCACCTCGAATTGTACAACCTGAGGAATGACATTGGAGAAGCAAATAACCTTGCCACTCTTGAGTCTGAAAAAGCAAAGGAAATGTTGCAACGCATGAGCAGGTGGCGCAAAGAGATCGGAGCGCCGTTTCCATTGGAAAAGAATCCGGATTATGACCCGTCATCCCTTAAGTTGCAGAATAAGCCCGTCAGGAACAGGGAAAGGATTTATTATTTCAGAAAACCCCAGGGATGAACACAATCAATCAGAACAAACCGGCGAACTGTATTGAACTGAACTGGCCGAACTGGCGCAGGTTCTCCGAACCTGTGCCCAACGTAATACGGTTCTCCGAACCTTAGTTGAAGACTAACAAAAACGAATGAAATGAAACTCAAAATATACCTTTTTCTTACCATTTTCCTCATTCTAAGCTGTCAGCCAAAGCAGTCTGAAACTCAGAACGAAGCACCATTAACAGCATCTGAAGTCAGGGAGCCGGCTAATTTCAGAGAAGCCAAATGGCAGGTTGATCCTCGTCCGGTACTTACGCGTTCCGGAGGCAATGCGTTTGATTCACATGTAGTCGGCGATCCATGCATCGTGTGGGATGACGAAATTGACACGTGGCGGATGTTCTACTTTGCCATGGGCCGAGCTGAGGATGGAGAGGAACTACTGAGTGCAGGCATGGCCAAAAGTAAATCTGCGGAAGAGATCGGTCCGGGAGACTGGGAAAAACTGGGTCAGGTGAAGATCACAAACCCGGAAGATTTTACGTACGAAACCGGTTGGCACAAGTGGTGGGTGATCATGGATGCCTATCAGCCTAATCTTGCGGCAAAGATCAAGAAGAAATACTGGTCCATTTTCACCTGCACCACTCCAAATGAAGAAGGTGGGAAGAACAAATTTATGCAGGTAGCCTCAGCGGATCAGCTTAAAGGTCCGTGGACTGTGATTGAGCAACCTGTACTTTCACCGGAAGAAGACTGGTTTGATGGACTTCACTGCGACACACCCACTGCCTACTGGTTGGAGGACCAAAACAGGATAGCTATTTTCTATAAAGCCTATCCCAAATATGCCCAACCGGAACAAAAGGAATCTGCCTTTGGGTCAGGAACCGTTCTGGCTTACTGGCACCCTGGCGAGGCGGAGGCGGAAAAGGTAAAGATTTTACAGCGCCCCGGTCAGTCCGGTGCATGGAACCAGGGTTGGATGAGCACACCTCAGGTGTTTTATGACGAAAAAACAAAAAGCTGGTACGGTCTGATCAACGGCAGCCCTACAGCGCCTGAAGATGAAAGCCATCGTGAGCCTGCCCCTTCATTGGGCGGATGGGTGGTAAGCGGTCCGGAAGGTTTGGAAAGTAACTGGTCACCTGATACGATGAACAGCCCGTTCCTCTACCCTAAAGACCTCGATCAGAAAGAACGGGATGCAGGTTTAGGGGTCAATTTCTGGCGTCATCATTTGCTGGTTACACCACAGGGGCAGGCCAGAATATTTTTCAACTCCGGCCAGTACGGTACGGAGCAGATGTATTCCATGGTGATGAGGTAACGTATGGTGGGCCCATGAAGATATTTAAAAAGAAAATTCCAGGGCAGAAGAGATCCTCTCCCGGAAATCGGGAACGGTGGATCCTGCTTATGGTTATCATCCTGTTTTTGGGTTGCTCTGCTAAGGAAAAACAAGATAATACTGAAGAACCATGGACCTTCGTCAGTATTCCGGATTTCCTTAATAAAGACACCCGCTATCCCCATCCGGGTTTTGAGGAGGCGCTCACGTATTTTCTCCAGTCGGTTAAAGCCGAAAACCCTGATTTCGTATTGGTGCCGGGGGATTTGGTAGATGGCAGATGGCCTTCAAAGATGGAACCCACTGAGGAAGCTATTTTGGAAAAAGCAGCCGTTTTTTACCCCGCCTGGAAGGCGCGGATGGCGGCCAACGGACTGAAGTACTATGCCGCTGTTGGTGATCATGAGGTGGGAGACAACCCCTGGCCAGCAGAGAAAGCTAAGCTGGTCCCGGTTTTCGAAGAGCAGTTTAGAGATTACCTGCAAATGCCCGAAAACGGCCCGCACCACATGAAGGGTCTGGCCTATTATTTTATCCACAACAATACCCTGTTCGTGACAGTGAATGTATTTGAACCAGGAGTGGGACCAGAAGGTAATATAGTGGCTCAGGTTTCCGGCAAACAACTGGAGTGGCTGGACAATGTACTTGGATCCCACAAAGGCGTGGATCATATCATCGTAATGGGGCACACACCTGTTCTGGGACCAGTGAATAAATTGAACTCCAGTGGTATGATGCTGGAAAAAGGCAGGGATTCCGGTCTGTGGAAAACACTGGCCAGGCACAGGGTGGACCTTTATCTCTGTGGTGAAGTACATGCCATCACCTGTACGGAAAGGGATGGGGTACAGCAGATCGCCCATGGCAGCCTGTTTGGATGGAACCCGACCGTCAACTACCTGAAAGGCACGGTTTCTTCCAACAGAATAAAACTTGAGCTCAAGGAGATCGATATTATTCCCAGGCTTGAAGGCAGGAAGTCATTGGCTGTGGAATTTACAGATGAGGTGATGGAAAAGGGGTTCCGGACCGTGGGAACGATGACCATTGATAAATCAGGGCAAGAAATTAAAAAAATGAAGTCGGGATGCTATGTAGAATCAGCAGATGAGTAGTGTGTTGAAACATATTGGATGTGGGTTGTTCATTTTATGGCAATCCTATGCGTTGGCGCAGGACCTTGAGGTAACGCATGGTCCCATGCTTGGGAAAGTATCTCATAACAGCATGGGGATTTGGGTGAGGACCTCAGGGCAAGGAGTTGTGTTTGTAAAATATGGCCCCGAAGGGCAGTTAAATGACTCGGTGGCCATTTCTACAAGCATTGAACATGATCTCACAGGCTGGGCGCGTATATCAGGACTTGAATCGAATACAACCTATTATTATCAGGTAGGAAACACGTTGAGTAGTTTTAAAACCCTGCCGGATACATCAGATTATTTGGATTCTGTTCATAACAGAAAAGGCCTTTTCAATTTCTCGTTTGAATTTGGCAGTTGTAACTATCGCCGGCCGGAGCGGGTAGCAAAATATGATATGCCCGCTTATCTGACAATGAATCGGCTGGTCGCCGGTAAAGTGGACTTTGCAATTCAGAACGGTGATTTTATTTACGAACGTGGCCGGGGATATCCTGTTGAAGAATGGGCAAGGGAGGTAGGGATCGGGCAAAATCAATACCCTGATTTGGTACAGCTCGCACCATCCGTAGTGGGGGTCTGGGAAAACTATAAAATGTATCTGGAGGATTCCAAAGCATTAATCGAATGGCATAGCAGAGTGCCCTCTATGTTTACAATGGATGATCATGAGATTGTCAATGATGTTTACGGCACCGGCGAAATTGGCAGGGTACACCGCAAACCCGTTTTTAGAGATATCGCCACTCAGGCGTGGTATGACTATGTAGGGTGGAGCAATCCTGACCCCTATGATCAAAAGATCCACTTTGGCATGGCCAGTTTAAAGAAAGGGGAAGACATCCTCATTGACAGGAACGCCGATTTTTTGGAGCACAACTTCGATCTGGCTGTGAACCTGCATGTGCATTGGGGAGGGATAGAAGCAGGCTCCAGGGGAGATCAATATGATGAACTGCCAGGAGATGCAAATGCCGGGGTCTACGAGATTGTTGAGGTATTGGACCAAAACCGCCTCAGGATCTATCCGCCAGCCAGGGCTTCAAAACAATCTGCCTATTCTATTGGCAGGCAACTTTACACAAAGCTAACCATCAGTAATGCGGAATTTTACATACTGGATACCCGCATGAATCGCGGAATGCATGATGTAAATGAGCCAGACAAGCCAGGGCTTTCCATGCTTGGGAACAAACAAAAAGAATGGTTAAAACAGTCCATGCGGGAAAGCAAGGCAGACTTTCATTTTGTAGTATCCAGTGTCAATCTTATGGTTCCGCACCGGGGCAGTCTCCTAAAGGGTGTTCTGAAAAATAAAGATGACGCCTGGACGGTGTTTCTTGATGAACGTGAGGAGCTTATCAATTTTTGGGATAGCCTGAATGCACCGGTTTTTGTGCTCACGGCGGACCTGCACAACAGCTTCGTATCCAAAATTACGGACAACGTTTGGGAATTTGCCTCGTCTCCCCACAGTTCCAAAAATCACATGGCCTCTCATGAGGGTGGAAGAGCGGCCAATGGTGTGCAACAATTCGACGTTCGTCCCTTTGAAATGAGATGGTCTACCTTTTTTCTGGATGATACAGATAAAGAAGCCCTGTGGCAACCAACATATTGTGTAGTGCGGGTGAACAACGTTTTTAATAATCCAACCGAAGTCGGAAAAGAGCGTTGGGTGGCCTATCCGCATCCTCAGGTTATCTTTCAATATTATAGCGGCAATACTGGAGACCTGCTATATGCAGAAGCAATTTCCACCATTGGTTTTGACAGGGAAGCAGATCCGATTAAAAAATGAATAATGCAATTCTCATGATATGGTTTAGGAAAGCCGGATTCTTATTGACGCTTGTGACCAGTTTGTCATGGGCGCAGCAAAAACCCAACCTCATTCTCATTGTTACCGATGATCAGGGGTATGGAGACCTTGGCTGTTATGGCGCCAAAGACCTGGAAACACCCAACATTGATGCCCTGGCGGCTTCGGGAGCCCGGTTCACCCAGTGGTACGCCAACTCACCGGTATGTGCCCCATCCAGGGCCTCGTTGATGACCGGGCTTTACCCTCATAATGCAGGGGTTCCGGACTTGCTGGCCCCGCGGTCCCCTGGTCTTTCGCTGAACAGGGTGACCCTGGCGGAGGTCTTAAAAAAGACAGGATACAAAACCGCAGCTTTTGGGAAATGGCACTTGGGGGCGGCTGAAGGTTACCTGCCGAATGACAGAGGATTCGATCAGTTTTTTGGTCACCTCGAAGGCACACTCGATTATTTCTCTCATATGTATTACCTGTCCCGTGCGCCGCGGCCCTTTCATGACCTTTGGAGAAATACCGAAGAGGTGTGGGAAGAAGGCAATTACATGACCCATTTGATCACGAGAGAGGCGGTGCAATTCATTCAGGATAATAAAGATCAGCCATTTTTCCTTTATGTGGCGTTCAACGCTCCGCATCAGCCATTGCACATGCCCAGGGAATATCTTGATCGGTTCAGTCATCTTGATCCCCAGCGTCAGCGAATGGCGGCTATGTTGGCCGTGGTGGATGAGGGAGTGGGAAAAATAATATCGCAGTTGGAACAATCGGGCTTGCGTGACAATACAGTGGTGTTTTTCATGAGTGATAATGGCGGAGCCAACAATGCCAAAAACTTCCTTTCGAATGAGCCGGAGCAGTTTTATTATGGAGCTAACAATGGAGGGTTGAGAGGTCATAAAGGCAGTGTTTTTGAAGGAGGCATCAGGGTTCCGGCCTGCATAAGCTGGCCTGGGATGATCAGCCAAGGGCTGGTTATTGACGAACCGGGATCAGGCATGGATATTTATCCTACCTTTCTCAAAATAGCAGGAGCAGGATACCCCGGATACCCACTGGATGGGCATGACATCATACCGCTACTTAGCAACGGCACAAAGTCTCCCCGCGAATTCCTTTTTTGGGAGTATGCCGGTCAGCATGCCATAAGAAAGGGCAAATGGAAACTCTCGTTGAATACAATGCTTGATTTTAGAAGAGAAGGGCCACAGGTGTTTTTGGCCGATCTGGAAACAGACCCTGGTGAGACCCATAACCTGTCGGACCAATACCCAAAATTGGTCCAGGAACTCAGAACTCAGTTCGATTCATGGTACGAATCCGTAAAGCCCAATTTACCTTCCAAATGACAGTACAGAATATCCATATGGTGGTTTTTATTGTAGGAAGCATACTGCCGGCCACTTCGTGCTTTCCCTCTTCGGATCCTGCGACCGGATCAAAGCCCAATATCATCATCATTATGGCCGATGACATGGGGTATTCAGACCTTGGATGTTACGGCTCTGAAATTAAAACGCCAAACCTGGATCGTCTTGCTGCCGGAGGTTTAAAATTTACCCGGTTTTACAACGCCGGCCGTTGCAGCCCATCCCGGGCGGCATTGCTTACCGGTCTGCATCCGCATAAGGCCGGTGTAGCCTGGTTGTCCACTGAGCCAAAAGGGAATACAGTCCCGGGTTACCGCGGTAACCTCAATCATCAATCCGTTACCATTCCGGAAGTGCTAAAAAGTTCAGGATACACGAGCTATCTGAGTGGTAAGTGGCACGTTACTGAAGTGAAATTGATGAAAGCACCCACTCCGGCTCCCAGCTGGCCTACCCGTCGGGGATTTGATCAGTTTTTTGGTACCATTAACGGGTTGGCCGATTACTTCATTCCTGTGGACCTGAAAAGAAATGATGACCCTGTTTCCTGTCCGGAAAACTTTTATTACACTGATGCGATCAGCGATACAGCCGCCGCCTTTATTTCCCAACATGTCAAAAACAAGCCGGATGATCCATTTTTTATGTATGTGGCCTATACAGCACCCCATTTTCCACTACAGGCTAAACCGGAGGACATCGCGAGGTATGAAAACACCTACCTGTCGGGCTGGGATGAGATAAGGGTACAAAGATTTGAACGTATGAAAAAACTGGGCCTGATCAAGGCTGAAGCACCCCTTCTCCAGAGAGATGCTGAAGTAAGGCCATGGGATGAGCTTGATGAGGCAAGTAAAAAAGAAATGGCAAAACGAATGGCCATATATGCTGCCCAGGTAGACTGTATGGACCAGGGGATTGGTCGGATCCTTTCAGCGCTGGAATCCAGTGGACAGATCGACAATACCCTCGTCTTCTTTCTGTCGGATAACGGGGCTTCTGCTGAATTCAAGTCAGAGCTGGATCCCGATCCTGCCTTGTTGGGAACGGCTGAATCTTACGAAAGCTATCGCATGGCATGGGCTCATGTGAGTAATACTCCCTTCAGGCGATACAAACACTGGGTGCATGAAGGAGGCATCCGTACCCCATTGATCGTTTCGTGGCCTGGCCGGATCAGGGAGCCCGGCAAATGGGTCCATGACCCGGCATACATCACAGACCTGATGGCTACTGGCCTGGAAGTTGCCAACGTCCGGTATCCAGAAGAATTTAACGGTCATTCTATCCACCCGCATGACGGAGTAAGCTTATTGCCGGTGCTTGGAGGCGACAAATTGAACAGAGATACACTTTACTGGGAGCATGAAGGGAACAGGGCCATCAGAATTGGCAACTGGAAGCTGGTTTCTCGTGGAAAACCTCTGGCTCCCTATTTTGGTGACTGGCAATTATACGATCTTGATAGAGACCCGGCGGAACGAACAGACCTTTCAGCAAGTTCTCATGAAAAGGTAGCTTCCATGTCCGATGCCTGGTATAAGTGGGCAGAACGGAGCTATGTTTTTCCGCTGGACGGCCGGCCAGGAAGAGCAAGGCGGGATACTTCCGGGTATGCGGTCCGAAAGGAAAAATTCGGGAACATGCCGGATGGAAGGGAGGTAAGCCTGTTCACGCTGAAGAATTATGATGGTGTGCAGGTTAAGATCACCAACTACGGAGGGATCATCACTCAGATCATTACCCCCGACAAAAATCAATTCTACAAAGACATAGTACTTGGGTTTGATACATTCCAGGAATATCTTACCAAAAACGGCCCGCACTTCGGTACCCTCATCGGACGGTACGCCAACAGAATTGCCTATGGGAAATTTGAACTGGATGGCAAAACATACGACTTACCGAAGAACCGACCGCCGCATCATCTGCATACCGGTGATGAACGCGGCTTTGACCGGGTGCTATGGGATGCTGAGATCGTGAGAGATCATGGGCAGGAAAAACTGCGTCTGACCTACACCAGTCCCGATGGCAATGAGGGCTATCCCGGAAACCTGGCTACTACGGTGGACTATTATCTGACCGACAGTAGCGAGCTGGTGATCGATTACAAGGCAACTACTGATAAACCTACCATTGTAAATCTCACGAATCATACGTATTTCAACCTTTCCGGTCGTGATACCCGTCAGATGAGGGGTTACGGCCCGGATCTGGACAAATACGACCGGATCATGGATCATGAGGTATATATTAACGCTGACCGCTATACTCCTGTGAACACTTCTCTTATACCTACCGGTGAGATCCTTCAGGTAAAAGGAACCCCGTTTGATTTTACTGTACCTAAAGTGGTTTCAGAGGATGGTTCCGAAGGATATGATCATAATTTTGTTCTTAACAGAGTGAATGAGACTGACCTTGTGCTGGCTGCCATTGTTCGCGATCCAAAAACCGGCCGGACCATGGAGGTACATACAACCCAGCCAGGATTGCAATTCTATACCGGCAATTTCCTGTCTGAAAAAATCGTGGGTAAACGGAGCAGGCAGTTAATGAAGCATGCTGGCATGTGCCTGGAAACGCAAAACTATCCCGATGCTCCTAACCACAGGAATTTCCCTGATCCAGTGTTGCGTCCTGGGGAAGTATATCACCACAAAACGATTTACAGGTTCGATGTTCGACCAGACCAAATGAAACAACAACGTCATGAAAAATAGAAAGGACCACAGGAGAGGTTTTATCAAAAAAATATTGGGAGGCTCCGCTATGGCAATCACTCTGCCTGCTATGGGATTTTCAGGAAGAAATGAGCCTGATCCTTTAACAGCCCCTGGAGAACGAGCATCATCAGACGAAGCCTATTGGGATCTGGTCCAAAGCCAGTACCAAATAAAGCCAGATCTGATCATGATGAATGCCGCCAATTTTTGTCCGGGTCCTTACCCGGTGAGTCGAACGATGATCGAACACCTGCAGGGGCTGAACACCAACGCCTCTTCCCAGGATCGGAAAAAATATAAACAGATCTACGAAGAAACAGTCGCGGTATTGGCTGACTACCTTGGTGCCGATCCGGAAGAGATCGCTGTAACCCGGAATACCAGTGAGAGCAACAACATTATCAACAACGGCATCGATCTGAAACCCGGGGATGAGGTGATCTACTGGGGTCAGAACCATGAAACATTGAATATCGCATGGGAAGTACGGGCTAAACGCGACGGTTTTAAGGCCGTAGAGGTCATTACCCCTCGACAGCCGAAAACAGAAGAAGATCTGATCCGGCCATTTAAGGACGCCATGACCAAAAAGACCCGGCTGATCTGCTTTTCCCATATTTCCAATCAATCCGGTACATTATTGCCAGTTAAAAAGCTTTGTGCCCTTGCGAGGGAAAGAAATATCCTTAGCCTGGTGGATGGCGCACAAACCTTTGGGTTTATGAATATCGATGTAAAAGAAATGGGATGCGACTTCTACACCGGCAGCGCCCACAAATGGCTGACAGGCCCCAAGGAATCAGGGGTTCTCTATATTCGAAAAGACGCGCTCAACAGGATATGGCCACTTGTGATCAGCAAAGACTGGAAGTGGGAGCATGAGTGGACTGTGAAGAATCTCGTATGTTATGGTCAGCGCAATGATGCCACCATAGCCGCTTTCAAAAAGGCTATTGAATTTCACAATATGATCGGCAAGGATCGGGTAGAGGCCAGGGTACGTGAGCTTGTCAACCGTTTAAAAGACAGACTCAGGGCTGAGGTGCCGGGAGTCGAATTTGTAACACCGCTGGAGCCGGATATGTATGCCTGTATACTGGTATTCAACCTGCCGGACACAGACTCTGATGCGGCTGTTGCGAAGTTGTATAAAGATCACCGGATTGCCTGTGCCGGTACGCACGATGGTTTCAACGGGATACGGCTTTCTCCAAATATCTACAACACGAAAGATGAACTGGATGAAGTGATAAAGGTATTGAAGAAACTCAGGGTTTAAGGTTCCTGCTATTATGAAAAACGCCAACATATTCATCAGCGCTTTTTTTCTTGTGCTTTTTGGGGCATTTCTGTCCAGCCGGGCACAGCTACCGACGGCGAATTATGACGAGAACAGGGTGCCTGAATATATCTTACCGGCATTACCGACCACCTTGAAGGAATGGGAGAATTCCCGGAGTGGGTTGATAGCTCAATTTGAAAACGAAGTTTACGGCCGGGTTGCGGAAGGTTCCTTTCGAACAGAGGTGACCATTACCAGACAACGTAACGGTGTCCTTGCGGGAAAAGCCGACCTGAAAGAGATCCGTGTCCAAATCATTACATCCAGAGGGGAGCTTCCCATTGATATTCTTTTGCTCACCCCTTTGGGCAGCACAGGTCCGATGCCTGTCATTTTGGGCCTGAACTTTTATGGCAATCATTCCATTCACAGGGATACGGCCATTTCCCTTTCAGACCGGTGGATGAGGCGAAACGAGGATTATGGTATTGAAAATAATAAAGCTACAGAAGCCTCCCGGGGTGTCCGGGCTTATCGTTGGGCCATAGACAAGATACTTAGCCGTGGGTATGCATTGGCCACCTTCTACTATGGAGATGTGGACCCGGATTTTCATGATGGTTTTAGCAATGGGGTCCATCCATTGTTTTATCAGGAGGGTCAGATCGCTCCCCGGCCTGATGAATGGGGTTCTGTCAGTGCCTGGGCCTGGGGAACACGCCGGGTGTTGGATTATTTGCAAACAGACCCCCAAATTCATGAGGGCAAAATAGCACTTTTCGGCCATTCCAGGTTGGGTAAAACAGCATTGTGGGCAGGAGCACAAGACAAACGCTTTGCTGCGGTAATTGCCAATAATTCAGGCTGTGGAGGCGCTGCGTTGTCCAGAAGGAAGTTCGGTGAGACAGTACAGATCATCAATACCAGCTTTCCTCACTGGTTCTGCACCAATTTCAAAAAGTACAACGAACGGGAGTCACAACTACCCGTGGACCAGCACCAATTGATCGCGCTGATAGCCCCCAGACCAGTTTATATCACCAGCGCCAGCGAAGACCTGTGGGCCGATCCGAAGGGAGAGTTTTTGGCAGCACGGGAAGCCGGCAGGGTCTACTCCCTGTACAATAGTACAAGTAATCCCCTACTTGAGAAAATACCGCCGTCGCATACGCCGGTCCTTGGACCAATTAGTTACCATATGCGGTCAGGAAAGCACGATGTGACCGACTATGACTGGGACCGCTTTTTGGATTTTCTGGACCTGCATTTTAAATGATCACGGTATGAGCCTTGGAAAAACAAATTCTTTGATAGACATAAAAAATGGATCATGGCTACTCTGTTGAAATATATCTTATATTCCTTCCTTGTGGTGATCGTACTGATACATTTGTCCTTTAGGCAAAAGCGGCCCGTGAATGAAAATGAATGGCAAATGCTTTTCAATGGTGACAACCTGGATCAATGGTATACCTATCTGGCAAAACCCCATCCTGCCTCCAAGGTGAAAGGGATCGAAAAGGATGAAGATGGGAATTACCTCATGCCTGTGGGATTAAATAAAGATCCGCTTAATGTCTTTTCCATAGTTGACAAAGATGGGGAAAAGGTGATCCGAATATCAGGAGAAGTGTTTGGGACACTTATCACCCATAAGGAATTTGAGAACTACCATTTATCGCTGGAGTATAAGGCCGGTACCCGGAAATATCCACCCCGGGAGAACAAGAAAAAGATCGATAGTGGCGTTCTCTATCATTCTGTAGGAGAAGAAGGGGCATGGGAAGAGCACTGGATGAGATCTTTCGAATGTCAGGTAAAGGAGGGTCAGATCGGTGATTTCATTACGATAGATACCGTGCTGGCCGATATACCCTGTGTACCCACAAAGCCGGGGCGGCCGCAGATGTACAAGCCTGGGGCTGACATGTGTACTTTTCGGCATTATGCTCCCTATTGCCGGCACGGGGGAGAATTTGAAAATCCCAAAGAAGAATGGAACAGAGTGGAGATCTATATGTATGGGGATACCAGCGTTCACCTGGTCAATGGCAAAGTCAATCTGATCGCCTATAACCTGCGCCATATTGAAAATGGCAGGGAAGTGCCGCTGACCAAAGGTAAGATCCAGCTTCAGTCAGAAGGTGGAGAAGTGTTTTATCGTGATATTAAAGTGAGACCGATTAATGAAATACCTGATGAATTGCTGAAGTGAAGCCGTCAAATCCCCTGGGGTGAACTGGCCTGAAAAATGTTCTCCGGATAAAAAAGTATGTAGAAATGAAGTTATGGATATGTTTGGTTTGTTCCTTAAAGCTGTTGCTGGCGCCGTTATATGCTCAGCAGGTAATGCCCGTACGTTCTGATGATTTTATAGACTACATGGGCATAGGAGCTTCGTTTGGTAATGATTTCGGAGCTAATGATGAATTGGTCTACAGTGGTCTCGATGAACTGGGTATCCGCTATATAAGAGGATGGATGAACTGGTTGAATACCGGTGTGATAGGGGTAAATGAATTCAGAGACCTGGGTATAAGAATGTGTGGTCTGTGGCAGGATCCAAAATTAAAAAGACCGCTCGAATGCAGACCGTTGCTGAAAACCTATGGCCCGGATTTTTTCATTGCCATTGAGGGACATAACGAGCCCGATATTTTTAGCAGGGACAGGTGTTATGAAGGAGTTTGCAACGACACCCGTAACGGAATATACGATGCCTCAGTAAAACAACATAATGCTCTTTTTGAGGATCTGAAGTCTGACCCGGAAACAGCTGATATACCTGTAGTGGCACCCTCTTTTGCAAGGACGAGGCAAATTAAAAGTGCCGTAGGACTAAAGCATGATCTTCGCAATCTGCACTATTACCCGGTCTGGGGAGAAAACTCATACCCCACCGCCGGTTACGGATGGGAAAGCACAAGTTGGGAGGAGGTGCTGATGAATGTTGATGACTATGGTTCTGATGCAGGAATATTCTTCACCGAGAGCGGTAATGGTATTCACCAGCTATCCGAGCGAGCCCAGGCAAAATATATTGGAAGAATGTTTGCAGAATATTTTGGGCAGGTCAGTGGTATAGAAAAGTTCTTTTATTTCAGATTACAGCAGCAATTCAATACGGGCAGTGGTCATGAGGAGTGGGGCCTTGTAGATACATTGGGGAACAAACTTTATGCATTCCATGCGCTAAAATCCATTATCGACCTGCTGAAAGAAGCGTCTTATAGTAAACAGGCAGGAAAATGGATACTCCCCAGTGAGGATTTCATCCTGCAACCGCTGACTGTATCCTATACCGGTAAATTGTCAACGACCCATGACCTCCTTTTGCAAAAAGGGAATGGCAGGTACTATTTGCTTTTATGGCAGGAAGTTAATTCCTACCTGGCCGCCGGTAAAGAGGATCTCGAACCCCCTAATGATGAGGTTACAATAAAAATAAGCGAAGGCATCAAAAATGTACGTCAATTCAGCTACACTTCCATCTTCCGGTTTGAATCTACCATGCTCAATGTCTCAAATGGGAATGAAGTTTCCCTGCAGGTACCTGACCATATTACTATCATTCAATTTGACAGTGGCAGCGATCAGGAGGTAGTTGCTGGTTTTGAAGGATTGTCCTCTGGGGAAATCAGTATTTACCCTAATCCCACCAGTGGACAGGTCCATATCAGAACGAATAGCGATGCAGTCAAAAATGCGAGCGTTTTCATAATTGACCTGACCGGACAGGTAGTAGAGGAATTTACAATTCATAATGGGACCGTTGATTTATCAAATCAACAACCCGGGCTGTACTACTTCAAGGTAATGACGAACGATGGGTTGACGGTAAGACCGATCTTCTTCAACCCGGATCATTGAAGCCGAAAAAAATAATTAAAAAATGAAAAAAAATATTGTCGTTATTCTTATTGCAGGTTTGGGATTTGCCTGTCAGAAAAGCCCCGAAAAATCAATGCCATCAAAGCCGAACGTGCTTTTTATTGCCGTAGATGATCTGCGGCCGATGTTAGGAAGTTATGGCCATCCGTTGATCAGAACCCCAAACATTGACAAGTTGGCTTCAGCAGGAACTGTATTTGAAAGAGCATACTGCAATGTTCCGGTCTGTGGTGCGTCACGGGCCAGTCTGCTCACCGGACTGCGTCCCACAGCGAACCGGTTCCTGGACTACGATACATGGGCTGAAAAGGATGCTCCGCAGATAACCAGCTTGCCCGCCTTGTTTAAACAAAACGGATATCATACGGTAAGTCTTGGGAAGATATTTCATTTCCCCGATGACCTGGAGGAGAGCTGGTCGGAAAAGCCATGGCGTGCCAAATTCACCTACAAGGGGGGCAAACAAAGTATGGCGCGCAATTACTTACTGGAGTCCAACCAATTGCTGCAGGCCCGGCCCGGAAAAAGAGGACGCCCCTATGAAATGGCAGATGTACCTGACAGCGCCTATTTTGACGGACAAGCGGCTAAGAGGGCCATAAACAAATTGAAGGAGTTCAGCCGGACAGACACTTCGTTCTTTCTGGCTGTAGGATTTCTTAAACCTCACCTTCCCTTCAATGCTCCCGGAAAGTACTGGGACATGTATCCCGAGGAAACCATAACCCTTGCAGAAAATTCCTTTTGGCCCCGGGATGCTCCCCGTGAAGGCTGGTACGGTACCGGAGAGCTTCGAAAATATCACGATGTGCCCAGGCAAGGTCCCATTCCTGACTCACTGGCCCTCAAGCTGGTAAGAGGCTACCGGGCTTGTGTCAGCTATGTGGATGCATTGATAGGGGAAGTGATACGAACGTTGAAAGAAACGGGACTGGACAAAAATACCATTGTAGTACTATGGGGAGATCACGGATACCTTTTGGGGGAGCACAGGCTGTGGTGCAAACACATCACCTTCAATAAAGCGCTGCAGGTACCGTTGATCATTAGCGCTCCGGGCTACGCTTCTGACCAGCGGGTCAGCGCTTTGGCAGAATATGTGGACCTTTATCCTACGCTATGTGATCTTACGGGATTAAAAAAACCTGGCCACCTCGCAGGGACCAGCCTGATGCCGTTGCTCCAGGATCCCACAGGTTCAGTGAAAGAATATGTGGTTTCCAGGTATCTGGATATGGAGGCCATCAAAACAGACAGGTTTTTATACACGGAGTGGGTCGATAGCCTGGGTCAGGTACAGGACCGTATGCTATATGATCATAGCAGTGATCCTGATGAAAATGTAAACATAGCCGGGCAGCCGGAATTTACCGGGACCGTACAGGAGCTTAGTCAAAAATTGAAAATGGTCCGGGCTTCAGATTCGGAGAGTCTGTCAATACGCTGAACCGTGATTAGCCCAGATTCAGAGAATCCGGGCTCTAAGCTGGCGCAGGTTCTCAGAACCTGTGTCAATCAATAAAAAGGTTCTCCGAACCTTAGTGAAACTTTAAAACGTGATGAAAAACAAACACTGGATAACGCACACTATACTAATGGCAATCATCTTTTCATGCCATCATCGATCTTCCGACGAACCAACCTCAGTTGCCGGGCCAAAGCCATTTCGCGAAGTACAGGATCTGCCCCTTCAAAAATCTATGCCGGAACTGATGGTCACTTCAAGAGGGGACACCATCCGCTCTGTGCAGCAATGGGAAAGACACAAGGATTACATAAAGCGAATGCTTGTATTTTATCAATACGGTGAAATGCCTCCCAAACCACAAAATGTGGAGGTTCAAGAAACAGAGCGGCTAACGGAAAGTGACAGGGTTCACAGCAGCTATGATTTCACCATTGGACGGAACGGGAAAACCCTTACATTTCGGGTAGGACTGATACGACCACAACAGGAGAAAAGATATCCGGTGATCATTAAAAATGACCGCTACCGCTTTGATATCAACGAGGTTGAAAATGAAGAGTCGCGAGAGAAGTATACCAAACAGAATCGTTTGGCAACGGACTATCTTGTAGCTGATGAGGCAGTGAAGAGGGGCTATATCTATTGTAAATTTGTGCGGGAAGATGTAGCCAGGGATGTCAACGGTCCAAAAGAGGGACGGATATTTGATCTGTATCCGGAATATGAATGGGGCGCCATTACCGCTTGGGCGTGGACCTACCAAGTGGTCATTGACTGGCTGGAGGATCAGCCCTTTGTAGACAGCAACCGGATCGTAGCCACGGGCCATTCCCGTGGAGGCAAGACAGCGCTTGGCGCAGGTATTTTTGATGAACGGATTGCGATAACGGTCCCTAATTCCTCCGGGCTTGGAGGGACCGGTAGTCTCAGGTTTTATGATTTTGATAAGGGTGATATCCAAACCATCGATCACCAGGTGAAACGCTTTATCCATTGGTGGCCACAGCGATGGTATACCTTAAAAGACCACATTGAAAAAGTACCGTTCGACACCCACTTTGCCAAGGCGCTGATCGCTCCAAGAGCACTTTTGAACACGCATGCGAGACATGATTTTTGGGCAAACCCCTATGGTACTTACCTGACTTATCTAAGATCACTCGAACCCTTTGAACTGTACGGTGTGCCTGACCATAATGCTATTCACTGGAGAGACGGCGACCATGCTCAGGATAAGGAAGACTGGTGGGCTCTTTTTGAGTACTGCGATCGGATATTTTATCAAAGACCCACAGAGCTGAAATTCGATGAGAATCCCTATCCTGAGATATATCAATTTGATTCCCTTGAAAAACACGATGTCATAAAAACCCGACCATGACCATACCAAATAAATTTCCTGTAAAAGCATTTTATTTCATTGCACTCACCCTTGCCGCATGTACCGGTGAAGCCGTAGAACAAAACATTTTTAATGCGCAGGGAGAAATAGCCGGAGAGGCGACGCAGACCAGTGTGATCCTACAGACTCGTCTGACGTCCAGTGATACGCTTGTGGAGGGTGATATACCCGGTGCCTCGGGTTTTGCCCGGTTTGAATGGAGCCCTGAGGCCGATCTTTCGGATCCGGATGTTTCTCCCTGGCTGGCAGCTTCCGCGGACAATGATTTTATTTTAAAAGCAAAACTTGAACATCTTAAGGCAGGTACAAAGTACCATTACCGGATCCGGTTTGGAAAGGACTCACTTAACACCTTTTTGGGAGAACGCCGGTCATTCCGAACGCTGCCTGCCACAGACAGCAACCAGCCTCTGGATTTTGTGGTGACCTCGTGTTACAACTATCACCGCTTTCACTACGGCCGCCTGGACAAGCCGGAGGAGCGCTACAAGGGGGAAGATAAAGCGCTGGGGTATCCCGCTCTGGGTGTCATCAAATCACTGAGCCCTGACTTTGTGGTATTTACCGGCGATAATGTTTACTACGATACCCCTCAGACCGACTCTCTTCGGGCTAAAACGCCTGCTCAGTTACGGAAGAAATGGCACGAACAGCTCGTGCAGCCAAGGTTTATCGATCTTTTTTCAACAGTGGCTACTTACTGGGAAAAAGATGATCATGATCACCGTTTCAATGATTCTGACACTCTTACAGATTTCAAATTACTTTCACATCTGGCCCTGGATGACAAGGTAGATCCTGCTTCTCTGAAACTTCCGTCACATAGAACGGGTGTTGTGATGTTCAGAGAGCAGGTACCGGTAGTGGATCCCAATGACCCTGATGCAGTTACCTATCGTACACACCGGCTGAACAAACACGTGCAGGCTTGGTTCACGGAGAACAGGGATTACCGAAGTCCCAATGACCTGCCTGACGGCCCGGATAAAAGCATATGGGGAGAAGAGCAGAAGCAATGGCTCAAAGAAACTTTACTTGCCAGTGATGCTGATTTCAAACTGCTGATCTCACCCACCCCACTTGTGGGGCCGGATGACGCCTATAAAATGGATAACCATGTGAACCATAAAGGTTTTCGGCATGAAGGAGAAAGCTTTTTGAAATGGGTCAGCGAAAACCGGTCCGAATTGAATGGTTTTTTCATCATTCATGGTGATCGTCACTGGCAATATCATTCCGTGCATCCCCTGGGTATTGAAGAGTTTTCCGTGGGAGCTATTGACGATTCCAACTCCAGAGAGCCTCGGCTACCAGGAGACCCGTCTTCTACCGATCCACAAGGTACAATTGTTCAACCCTATGTGACAGCTGAGAAAACCGGAGGGTTTTTGCGTATAAAAAATGTCGTATCAAACGGCAGACCTACTTTGCGGTTCATATTTAGTAATGAGAAAGGGGAGATACTTTATGAAACTACGAAAGTGGCCGGTGATCTCATGTGAATCTACATGGCGTTCAAATTAATTCAGCGTTACTCAAAGAAAATATTGATGATGTGTAGCCTAATCAGGCAATCTCAAAAATGAACAACGATCGTTCTGGTATTAGTTGTTCATATGATAATAAACCGTCACTAGTTCTTTTTCAGCCCTTTAAAGTAGTCTGAAATTGAATCGACATAAGCTTCATAGGCGTCAATACCCTTGTCAGTGATCTCACAGGTGGTAAGCGGATAGTTGCCTCTAAAGGATTTATTTACCTGAATATATTCTGCTGCTTTTAGCTTTTTTAGCTGGAAGCTCAGATTACCCTTTGTTGTCTGTATATTTTCAAGGAGAAAACTAAATTCTGCCGTTTTTACACCGATCAGAATAGACATTATGGCTAACCTGACCTGTGAATGCAACAACGGATCCAAGTCATCAAACATAGATCAATGACTTTTTCGTTTTGAATACAAAATATGGCCGGGGACGATGAATGCTATTAGCCAGGCAATAGCCTCAACCAACAGTTGTTCCCGTAAAGCCAGAAATGAGCTGATATATGCCAACATACCGAATACAATTCCTCCTGCCACCAGAAGTTTGTACCGGAGGATACCCCCCGTAACCACGATGGCAAACGCGATGACCACCATGAAAATGGGGTGTTGTAGTTCAAAGTTTATGTTGTGTAAAACATTACCTTGGATAAGATTGATAAGTACCTGACAAAAAAATACGGAAACCCAAACATACCTGAGGGATATCCCGATATAGGTTTGGACCTTTTTACGCTGTTTTACAATATGATATATTGTAAAAACAACAGTAAATATACCCAGTGCATATCCCGCATAACCCAGGATATCCTTGACTTGAAATGTGAGAATGAACGTTCTTTGTATGTAGTTGTTGATATAGGAATAAAACATCGTCCAACCCCATAGAATAAATAAGATCCCATCATTTCTCAGCTTCTTCCGGGAGACCTGGATCATTTCTTTGATCACCTGAATAGATTGTTTTTCATCAAATGCTGCTGGTTTTTGATTAGCTGCTTCCATGATTAATAGTTTCTTAGGCAAAACTGGTTTGTAGTACAAACTTAATTAAGTTTGTATTACAAACCAAATAGTTGCGGGCTGACTCTTCACATGACAACACCTGTACAGCTTCGAAAAATGGCACCAGTAGCTTGTACAGCCCAGATAGGGAGTAGAGTACTTATGAAACGAGGAGGGTGGCTGGCGGACTCATGTAACTAACTTTGTATCCAAAGGAGTTGATGATAAAGGATACTGTAAAAATCTGCTTAACAGTGAGAGTATCGTACATTTTCCTGATCTATGGAGACTTTGGATACCTCCATTCTCCTATCTGATACATAATTCACCCCACCCATGGAGTTCTGCCGTTACTTTTGATTTTAACACGGATCATTCCAATAAATCCATCAACAGGCATGCCTATACCTTTAAGAATTCTTGAAAGGATCGGAGTTGCGACTTTGGTCCAAATGGTGTTTTTGATTTTCCTTGCAGGGTGCGACCGCCAGGAAGATTACATCAGTGGTGATCTGAAAATTTTTCTGGAACCGGAAAACAGGTCCAATCTGCAATTCAGGGCCTTTGAGGCCGGTGGTGGTGGATTTGTAATGGAAGAGTCTGTAGTGCGGCAAGGTGTGAGCTGCACATGGCAGGTGCAGGATGGTGATACGACACTACTGCTTGAGTTAAAGGACCAGTATGGGTACATTGAAGGCTCGGTCAAAGCCTTACGTTTTCCTGAAAGTTGGAAAGGATTTGAACAGTTGCTCCTCAATGTGGACAATCCAAATCCGCACCCTGTTTCCATGGCGCTCACCGTTTTTGGCCCGAGGAATATTCTGACAGATACATTTGACATTGCCACCGGAGAAAGTCCTACACTACGACTGTCATTGCTGGACCTGCCTCTTGCAGCAGGCCATCGCGAATTGTATATCCCACGCAAGATAAGACTTTGGACATCGGCAACCCAACATGATTTTCAACTGTCCATCGAGAACCTGAGATTGAGACCACGCGAAGATTCCATTGACCTAACCTGTGTTGACGCTTTTGGGCAGCGCATACGGGGAGTGTGGGACCATAAGGTCCGAAATGAGTCTAAGCTGGCCGATTTAAAGGTAGAAGAAGACAGGTATTTGTCAGTTAAGAAAAAGGATCCGGAATGGGGTGATTTTTTTGGGTATATCTCCGGCGAAAGTTTTAAAGCCTCGGGGTTTTTCCGCGTAGAAAAAACCAGAAGAGACGGTAAGGATCGATGGTGGTTTATCACGCCTGAGGGCCGGCCTTTCTGGTCGTTGGGGGTCACCTGTGTCAGACCCTGGAAAAATCTCCGGGCAGTGACTAAGACCAAAGGCAGAGAATATCTTTTCGAAAAGTTACCCCCCTCCACGGGGCCATACGCTGCAGCCTGGGCCAGTGATTCCACGATCAGCTTTTTCCACCTTAACCTGTTAAAAAAGTACGGGGCCGCAGACCGCTGGCGTGACCGGGCCCTGGAAAGGATCCAAAAGTGGGGACTGAATACGCTCGGTAACTGGACGGAGGACAGTGTTCTTTTTAAAAGGAGGGTACCTTATACCTTTAGCTTCAATACCTGCGATAAGCCCGGGCTGGATATGGGTAAGCGGATCTGTGATGTTTTTAGCCCGGCATGGATCGCTTATACGGACAGTGTACTGTCACAGGCGGCAGCGCTCAGGGAAGATCCATGGTTGATAGGCTATTTTGTGGATAACGAAGCAGGATGGAACGAATTGGATCTGTTGACCAGGTCCCCGACATCCAGCATCCTTCGCGACAAATGGGTAACATTGCTCAAGGAAAGATACGTTGATCTTGATGCTCTTAATCGTTCATGGGATTCTACATTCCGGTCGTGGAGTGAGGTGCACATCATGAACGGTGATTCACTGGAGCATAACACATCCTTTCAGAAAGACTATTTGAGATTGGAAGAGGTTTTTGCGGACCAGTATTTCAAAGTGATCTCCACTACGCTGAAAAAATATGATCCCAACCATCTGTACCTCGGCTGCCGGTTTACCAGAAGTCTGAAACCGGATCATATTCTGAAAGCGGCCGGACGTTATTCCGATGTGATCACGGTGAACGTTTACTCCCTGGCACCTGAAAAGGAACAAATGGAAGCGTGGCACCAGAAAACAGGCAGGCCCCTGCTCATAGGTGAACACCATCTTCCGCTGCTCAGCGAACGGCAGCTACCACCCATCTACAGGGCTTTTACACCTGAAGAGCGCTATCGTCATTACATTGAATATGTTCGAACCTTTGCAGAAATGCCTTTTTCCCTGGGATGCCACTGGTACCAGTTCAGTGACCAACACATCACCGGTAGAGCATCCAATGGTGAGAATCAAACCATTGGACTGGTAGATATCACGGACCAGCCACACCAGGAAATGATAGAGGCCATAGGTGTCTGCAGTAAAAATATCTATCAATGGCACAGCAACGCCACATATTAGTGAAATTCCCGTATGATCACACTACCTAAAAATCTTCATGGTTGCACCCATGGTCTGTGGGGACACAGACCATACTGCCTTTGCAGACTGTCATTGGCCATCTTGATGGTTCTGTTGGCTGTAGCATCCTCTCAGGCACAGGAGGCTCATGTTCACCCCAGGTTACTCCTGGGCTCCAGGAAATGGAATGATTTCAGCGCAAGATCAGATAAAGCACCGTTCAGTACCTGGATGAAAATTCTTGAGCAAGAAGCAGGACAAACGGCAAATACGCCGGATCCCGATGATATCACACATGAAATGGCGCCCGTCTATGCATTTCTTTATCATACCACCAGGGACTCGAAGTGGGCAGAGCTGGCGTGGGAACAGTGCCTGCAGATCACCCGGGACACCCTGTTTCTCTCACTCCATTCCTTCGGATTACGAAGAGCGCAAATGCTGAAAAACCTGGCCATTGCCTATGATTTTGCCTACCCGGCCTGGGCAAACGACCGGCGTCGGAGCATAGCAGATGCATTGTATGACGGCATGATCAGGGTGAACGCCAGCATGGGGCCTATGGCCAACTACTCCATTGCCAGTAACTGGATGGGTATCCGGTATGGGGCGGTGATCCTTGCCGCCCTGGCTTGGGATAACCTGGACCATGATCATTCCAAAATAGCCAGATCGTTTTTATGGGATGCCACCAAACGTCTTCAGGATCACCTTAATGCCAATTTTCATCGTGAAGGTTGGAATGGTGAAAGCCTTGGATACTTTCATTATGCCTGGACCTGTGTGGGCCCGGCTCTGATCGCCTTACGCAACAGCCTGCAAACCTCCGATGCCTTTGAGCTCGAAAAATTCGCTCCCCATCTCATTCAAAGTATGCACGGTGTAGCCATCTCCAACGTGGCCATTGAGACCATGGAAGCTACAGGTATGAAACCAGACCTTTCGGATGACAACCTTTTTCTGTCGTCGGTCATGCTGTACGCTCAGGGTTGCCGCTTATTCCCACGTAAGCAGGTACCGGCCCTCCGTTGGATGTTGGATTATATGGGCACGGAGCTGAATCTGAAACGGTCCGGGCTTGCACTTCTTTATGCGTTGCTGTATTATCCGGTAGCTGTTCCGCCCACCAATCCCGAAGCATTGGGTTGGCATACTTTTACCGACAATGACAAGGGAATTGTGATCCACCGAAACCGGTTTCAGGATGAAAATGATATTGTGTGGGTGCATAACATAAGCCAGAACCGTGTTCGCGGACATTCCGGTCCGGATGTGAATACGATCCGTTTATTTGGTCTGGATGTGCCGTGGATCATCGGTGCAGGCCGTACCGGAGAGATCGCCGGGCAATCCAACTTTTTTCCCGAAACTATCCGCAGGACTGAAAACGCCAGTACGTTGGGTAAGTTTTTGAGAGCGGACTGTTCTGAGTGGTTCTGCCGCACAACCGGTTTGGGCAGCAACGTGAATACCCTTGAGCATAAACGCACCTGTTTTTCATCATTTGATAGTCATTTTGGGGCTGAAGCGGTGATCGTTGTAGCAGACTCTTCAGAAAATGGTGTCCGGTGGCGGATCAATACCCCTGAATTTAACATATTGACAAAACAAAAGCAGGGATACACTTTAACCGCGCCTAATGGCAATACGATGCAAGTAAGGGTGATAGGTTCTCCGGTCAGCGACCTCGAGGACGGACTGATACGGTATGGAGGCAGCACAGTGCGTCATAATCCATTCATAAAATACAAGGGTGTGGTTTATGAAAACAGCCGGTGGATCGACCTGTTCACAGGATCCAATGTGCTGGTAGTGATCACGCTTCAGCCTAAAGGAGTAAAGCACCCGGAGATAGCATGGGACGGCAGATCCCTTTCCATAAATGATCAACAATTTGAGCTCTACGGGCATGATGAATAAGCTTTTCTTCCGGATGTTTTGAAATAGCGTTCCGTGATAGCCCTTTGCCGGGCTGATCTTTCATCCACCACCTCTTTGCTGGTGGTAAAGAATGTTGCCCGTTCATAGGCCGGCCGTTTTATTGGTAGTATGACCTGGATCATTGGAACTGACAGGAATTCTTCAGGCCTTAAATACTATGGCGATACGGCCAGGCTCATAGTTACAAAGAAAGGATAGTATGGTTACATGATACCATTGGGCACGTATTTGACACTTCTTTACTACAATGGAGGCCTCATCTTTAATAAATTGTACGATCGGGCGCAATCCCGATAATTTACAAATTCAAACCAAACCCATTAGTTATGATAAAAGTATTACTGGCTTTTATGTTGCTACTCTGTGCTATGGTTACAGCCTTTGCACAGGCTACGGTCACTGGAAGGGTGGTGGAAGTAGACACCAATGAACCCATACCCGGTGTGAATGTTCTGGTGCGGGGCACCTCTACCGGAACGGTTACCGGTATGAATGGAGAGTATAGCATTGCCGTGCCGGAGAACGCCGTACTGATCTTCAGTTTCGTTGGATTCGAGACAGAATCCATCGAGGTTGGTTCCCGGAGCATTATTGACGTTGTGATGTCCTATGATATTTCCACTTTACAGGAAGTAGTAGTGGTTGGCTATGGCTCACAGGACAAACGTGACCTTACCAGCTCGATAAGTCAGATCGACGCAGAACAGCTTGACCTTGTCCCCGCTGTATCAGTGGATAACATCATGCAGGGTCTGGCCTCGGGTGTGCAGGTTTCAACGGCCAATGGTGTGCCCGGAGCTCCCACAAGGGTCATGATAAGAGGAACCAATTCGATCTCATCGGGAACAGAACCCTTGTGGGTGATCGATGGAATGATCCTGAGCCAGAGTGGCGAACTGGACGGATTGTCGAGAAACGAAGCCACGGTTCCCCAGAATCCTCTATCTCTGATCAACCCCAACGACATTGAATCCATTGAGGTGTTGAAGGACGCCGCAGCCACATCGATCTACGGATCCCGTGGTGCCAACGGGGTGATCCTGGTCACCACTAAAAAGGGAAAGGAGGGTGTAAAGAGCTTTAACATTGATTTCCAACAGGGAGTGACGGATGTAGTGCGGGGACCGGAAGAGATCGGTTTCGTAGATGGCGATACCTGGCTGGCTTTGGGAGATCAGGCCCGCGCCAATAACGGTTTGGCACCCTATGATCTGAATTCTGCATTGAATTCCGGAAGAGATCCCAATGCTGTACTGGACCGAAGCCAGGCTGAGAATACCAACTGGTTTGATGAGGTGCTTAGAAATGGAGCCTTTACAGACCTGAATGTGTCTGCTGCCAATGGTACGGAAAATGCCAGCTACTATATATCCGGGCAGTACCGGCGGGATAAAAGTGTTCTTCAAAACAATGATCTGGAACGTGTAAGCCTGCGGACCAATCTTGACTTTAAGGCGGTCGATAACCTGGATATTGGTCTCAGGGCTACCGTGAGCTATTCAAAAAATGAAAGAGCCGCTAACGGAGGCGGACCAGACGGGAACAGCTTCATGGCCAGAGGCGGTTATGATCAGGTCAATACAGATACTTACCCCTGGCTGCCCATCCTGCATCCTACAGTAAGGGATGAAAACGGCAACCAGGTGCTTTTTGATCCGCTTTCAGGCAATAATGTATTGGCCACCCTCAACCGGGACAACTATATCAATGACCTCGAATCCTACAGAGCCATTGGAGGCCTGTTTCTGGAGTATTATCTGCCTTTTATCAAAGGATTATCCGTTCGGTCAGAAGCTGCCTATGATTTTTTCCATACCAGTAATATTGAATGGGGCAATACCGTGATACGGGAAGGCAGCAGCTACGCTTTTGACAATTCCAATACCTTCCGGAGAATGAACTATAATCTGTATACCTCCTATAACCGGTCCATTGGAGCCAACCACCATTTGAATGTTGTGATGGGGGTGGAACAGACCTCTCAGCAACAAAGGGAAAGAAATCTTGAGGCAGATGAATTGAACGGTACCCTGAAAGAGGTAGGGCAACCCGGAAATGTACTTAGGGTTACAGGTCGCCTGAGAGGTGAGATCTATTTCAGAGGCTTTTTTGCCCGGGCAAACTACAGGCTGTTCGACAGATATCTTTTGGGCCTGAGCCTGAGAAGGGATGGGTCATCGATCTTCACCTCCGACAATCGATGGGGTACTTTTCCGGCAGTCTCTGCAGGCTGGATCATTAGCGACGAAAGCTTCATGGATGGCTTGCCTGTGCTAAACTTCCTGAAGCTGAGGGCAAGTTACGGACTTACAGGAAATGCCAACATCAGCCCACGGGCTACGGTGACTTCCTACGATACATGGGGTCAGTACGGTGACGTAGGGGCCGGTGATCTTTTGAGGACCATTGCCAATGAGGACGTGACCTGGGAAACCACCAATGCCATGGATGTAGCTCTTGATTTCGAACTGCTTGAAAACAGGATTTCCGGTAGCGTGGGGTACTACCATCAAAATGTCACCGACATGTTGTTCAGGGTACCCGTTCCTGTTTCCTCAGGCATATTTGATAACAACCCCACGATCTGGGATAACATCGGAGATATGAAAAACTACGGTTTTGAAGTATCCCTTAATGCCACAGTCATCAATTCCGGTGATCTCAAATGGGATGTGGGTTTTAATTTCACCACCAATAAAAATGAAGTTACCCGGCTCAAGGATGATGATGATGAATTATACGACCGCAATGCCAATGGCCTGGTGACCCGCGTAGGACAACCGCTGGCATTTTTCAGACTGGCAAGGTATGCGGGTATTCACCCTGAGGGCGGTTATGAATTGATTGAAGAGATGGACCTCGAGCGCTTCGATGAGACAGGCGAGCGGGTAGCTACAGGCAACCTTATCCCGGCCTCACGGGCCAATTTACAGGAACATCTGTTCGACGACACCGACAAAACCAGCCTGCCCACGTGGTTCGGAGGGTTCAATACCTCAGCCACGTACAAGAACATAGATGTTAGCTTGTTCTTTGCCTTCCAGGGAGGCAACTACATTTTCGATGAAGCGGAATATGAATCTACCTTTATAGGCGCACCTGTACTGCGGTCAGATCTGGTCAATAACACCTGGACACCTGAAAACCCCAATGCAGAGTATCCCCGGCTGGTCTGGGACAGATTGTTTGATGTCATTGAGGAAGGGGGTTCGATCAGCGAAGACGTACGCTTCGACCCAAGAAGAGATGGTCAGCGCCATGATAAGTTCCTTCACAAGGGAGACTTTTTGCGGCTACGGACCCTTTCCGTAGGCTACTCCCTGCCTCAAAACATTCTGGAAAAACTGCATGTAAGACGGCTCAGGGTCTTTGTGATGGCTAACAACCTGTTTACCATTACTGGTTATGATGGTTATGATCCTGAAGCGGTGGATACCTCGGGAGATTCTCAGGAAAGGAATATTAGTCAGGGGTGGCTGGGGGTTCAACTGCCACAGGTAAGAACATATAGTGCCGGCATTAACCTTGGATTCTAAGTCGAATGAAAAAAGAAGACATCATGAAAAATATACGATACATTATCTCCATAGGTATCATTATTGCCACCTGCACCGCTTGTGACAATGAGGAGTTTTTTGAACTCGAGGCCCCACCGCAGGCTCCATGGTTAAGCCTGTCGGACCTGGAGAAAGCACCTATCGGGGCCTATTACGCACTTACCGGCAATGGAGGTACCATGTCCATATTTGGCAGTGGAAGAATAGCCGGAGAGGTCTTTGCAGACGGTGTTCGTATTGCGCCAGATGCCGAAGATTTTGATCCGCAGCAGGACGCCGTCGACATGTATAACAGGACCACCACCGGTACCGGCATAGCCATCATGGACCGGCCCATCTTCAATAGCGGATACCTCGCCGTGGGGCACGCCAATGGAGCGATTGATTTTATCGAGGAGAATAATGACGACCCCTTTAGAAATCCTGCCACGCTCAATGAAGTGGCAAGGATAAAGGGTGAACTGTACTTTGTCCGTGCGTATGCCTACTATTGGCTGGCCCGCATCTACCTGCCCGCCTATCCCAATGACGAACTACGGATCCCCTTCAGGGTCAACCAGGCGTTGAATTTTGATGAGGCCATAACCTCTGAACTTGCCTCTGCCAACATGATCTATGATCAGATCGTGAGTGACCTGCGTACGGCTAAGGATCTGTTGCCGGAGAGATATGAAGACGGGGTGCACGATCCTTCTTTCCAGGATGGCCGGGCCAATAAATTTGCCGCCGCCGCCCTACTGTCGAAAGTGCTGTTCCACATCGGCAGCCATGATGAAGCCCTTGAGGAGTTGAACTTCGTTATTGACCAAAATGGAGGTGACTACGACCTCAGTGAAGATCCGATCGAGGCATGGAATAAGACCGGCATAGCCCGGGGCCGGGAGGTGATCTGGTACTACACACTGTGGACCGGTGATGGATTGGGTGGGTCCAGCGGTAACTGGAAGCATCCGCGCAGATTTGAATGGTACAACACCACCACACGGGATTCGGACAATCCGGCTGACAACGGAAGCCGGTTCATCGTAGCCAGTGATGAGTTCCTTACCCGGGTGGGATGGATGGATCCCGGCGACCTTTCGGAAACAACCGCAGCGCTCGACGATAAGCGCTATACCCAGCTTTTCTCCCGCTTTGAGCCATCAGGGGCAGGTACCGGTGTGGAAGAACCGAGGGGAGCTTTCGAGCCCAGCCGTCCTTACGTGTGGGGCAGTAAGTATTACAGGAGCGGTGTACGAAGGAGCACAAATCTACCCATTCTTCGTCTGGCGGATATGTACCTGCTGAGGGCTACTATTCATGCCAGTGCAGGAGGTTTTAATGACGCAAGATCCGACCTGAATGCAGTCAGGAACAGGGCAGGGCTGGCAGATTATGCAGGTATGGATGCTGACCTGTTGGATGCCATTGAAGTGGAAAGAATGATCGAAATGGCATTTGAAGGAGACCGGTTGTATTATCTCCAGGGACTACAAAAAGATATCCCCGACGGAGACCGGGGTACAGGTTCAACGCCTTGGAATGACGCAGCATTTTATTCTGAAATACCGGATTACGAGATTGATCTGAACCGGGCATTTTCCGGCTCGGACTAGATGCCGTTTTATTGTTGTGACATAAGGTGGTCTTGAAAGTTATGACCACGACTCATCGGGGATTCCCGGATTTTACTGAATTCAGGGGGTCCCCAATTTACTTAATAGTTTACTCCTGAACACAGAGCTTTTTGAGTGCGTTGCAAAACAATTGCTGTCCCACTGGTAATAGTAAAAACTCCGGGTACCTGGTCCTGATATTTCTTTGCATGTGGATAGGTGCAGCCCTATGGCTTTTAGGCTGCCGAAAAACAGAACTTGCACATACAGAGACGAGCAAGGAACCCATCCCTCTTTTCAGGATCAGGAACTCCACACATACCGGTGTCACCTTTACCAATGAAATCAAGGAAGACAGTAAACGGAACATCATACGGTACCAGGGCTATTATGACGGAGGCGGAGTAGTAGCGGCAGATTTCAATAATGACGGACTGCCCGACCTTTACTTCACAGCAAATTCATCTCCCAATAAACTGTACCTCAACAGAGGAAACCTTCAGTTTGAAGATGTCACCAAAAAAGCAGGACTGCAGAAACAAGGATTTGGCTGGTATACCGGAGCTACGGTGGTGGACATCAACGGTGATGACTGGCTGGACCTGTATGTTTGCAAGTCGGGACTTTTTAAGCCCGAAAACCGTAGAAATCAGCTATTCCTTAACAACGGAGACCTCACCTTTACCGAAGTTGCGTCCGATTATGGGCTGGACCACGCCGGGTATTCGACTCATGCGGCTTTCTTTGATTATGACCGTGATGGTGATCTGGACATGTACCTGGCCAATTACGGTCCAGGTGACCTTACCGTTGATAATGAGCTGGCTTTTAAGCTGAGAAAGGAAAGCGATCCCTACAATGGTGATAAATTGTTTGAAAATCTGGACGGACGCTTTGCAGATGTAACTGCCCGGGCCGGCATCAGAGACCACAGGTTCGGATTTGCTCACTCTGTAGGCATAGGCGATTTGAATAGAGACGGCTGGGAAGACATTTTCGTTGGCAATGATTTTTCCGAATACGATTACCTTTACCTCAACGAGGGCAATAAAACATTCCTGGAGTCTTCCAAAATCTCCTTCAAACATATTTCAAATTATTCTATGGGCAGCGATGTTGGTGATTTCAACAACGATGGCCTTTTAGACATCATTGTGCTGGACATGGTGGCGGAAGATCACCGGCGGCAAAAGGAAAACATGGGAGGTATGCAGAGACAGGCCTTTGAGCAGTTTGTAAAGCTGGGATTTCACTATCAGTACATGTCCAACATGCTTCACATCAATAATGGCAATGAGACCTTCAGTGACCTGGCCCATCTGGCCGGGATCTCCAATACAGACTGGAGCTGGGCACCACTGCTGGCCGACTTTGACAATGACGGATGGAAGGACCTCTACATCACCAACGGCCTGAAAAGGGATGCCCGCAATGAAGATGCACGGCTACTGTTTGTAGAGATGCTAAAAACGGCCGAAGCAGAAGGCCGGAAGTCACTCACCGAACAGGAATGGGCGCGGGCGCTGAATGCCATGCCTTCGGAGAAACTGATCAATTATATGTACAGGAACAATGGCGACCTGACCTTCGAAAAGGTATCAACAGAATGGGGCCTCGGATACGCCTCCTTTTCCAATGGAGCTGCTCATGCAGATCTGGACAACGATGGCGACCTTGACCTGGTGGTCAACAATATCAATGAGCCTGCTTACATATTTGAGAATCTGAGTGTGCAGTTCGAAACAGGGAATTATCTGAAAATAAAATTCATCGGCCCCAGTTCGAACAGGGATGGCCTCGGAACAAAGATCTGGATTTACAGCGGAGCAGATCAACAGTTTCAGCAGTATTATTTTACACGCGGCTACCGGTCTGCCATGGCGGGACCCATGCACTTCGGACTGGGATCGAATGCAAAGGCAGATAGTATCTGGGTAGTGTGGACGGATGAAAAGGTGCAGGTAATTCGCGACGTTCAGGCAAACCAGACACTGGAAGTAAATTATGGGGATGCAAAACAGCCGTCCGCAGGACCCTACGGGGGATCTGTTGTTATGCAGGACGCAGGGGCATATTTTCGGACCGTTACAAAGGAATTGAACCTCAACCACAAGACTCCGGAAAACGATTATGATGATTACCTGCGGGAGGAATTGCTGCCCCATAAAATGTCAACACTTGGCCCTTTCATTTCTGTAGGCGATGTCAACAATGATCTTTTGGAAGATTTTTTTGTGGGAGGTGCAAAGGGTTATTCCGGTAGTATTTTCTTTCAGCGATCAAACGGAACATTCTTTAAAAGTAAGCAAAGAGACCTGGAGGACGATGCAAGGTTTGAGGATATGGGCAGCGCACTGTTCGATGCCGACGGAGACAACGATCTCGATCTGTATGTGGTCAGCGGTGGGAACGAGCTGGGGGTGGGATCGGAAGAGTACCAGGACAGATTATATATCAATGATGGCAAGGGACATTTTTCGCGGGCGAGCCACCAGCTTCCTAAGCTGCAGGAAAGCGGCTCCGTCGTAATACCAGAAGATTTCGATGGCGATGGCGATCCGGACCTGTTTGTAGGAGGACGGATGGTCCCTGGCCGCTATCCCTGGCCTGCCACCAGCTATATTCTGGAAAACACCAATGGAACTTTTGCAGATATCACATCCCACATTGCTCCGGATCTTAAGGAGCTGGGGATGGTCACCGCCGCGGTGTGGACGGACTATGACCGGGACGAGGACAAGGACCTTGTTGTAACAGGAGAATGGATGTCCATCCGGGTATTTGAAAATCAACAGGGCAGGTTTGTAGATCAGACGGACATGTGCGGGCTGTCACAAAGCAGCGGCTGGTGGTTCAGCCTGATGGCTCATGATCTGGATGATGATGGCGATGAGGATCTGGTAGCCGGGAATGTAGGGCTAAATTACAAATACCAGGCTTCTGCGGATGAACCGTTCCACGTATTCAGCACGGACTTTGATGGTAACGGTTCCAATGACATTGTTCTGGCCTGGCTCGATCAGGGCGAAGTGTATCCTCTCAGGGGAAGGTCCTGCTCTTCTTCACAGATCCCCGGTCTTAAGGAAAAATTCCCAACCTACAAAGCCTTTGCCAGCGCCTCGCTGGAGGAAGTCTATGGTATGGGTGAGCTGAATAGCGCTTTACACTATCAGGCCCATACCTTCGCTTCAAGCTATTTTCAAAACAATGGAGACGGTACTTTTACCATCATTCCTCTCCCAAACCCGGCACAGACCTCATCGATAAATGGCATTCAGGTCCTCGATGTGGATGAAGACGGTCATAAGGACCTTATGGTAGCAGGCAATCTGTATAGCTCAGAGGCTGAGACCGTTCGAAACGATGCCGGATACGGTATGTTTTTGAAGGGAGATGGTAAAGGAAATTTCCGATCCGTTCCCTACGTCCGTTCAGGCCTTTTTATTGATGGTGATGTCAAGGATCTGAAACGGATACAAACCTCAACGGGTCCGGTGCTGCTGGCTGGAAAGAATAACGATCACCTTCAGGCTGTTCGAATATTACGAAATTAAAAGTTGGCTCATTGTCCCTGGGAACTCACCCCTCTCGCTCAAACAAAGTTTGAGCATTTCCCTCTCTAAGCTTAGAGAGGGACCGATCCTGTTCCGAATGCTACAGCATTCGGAACAGGATCAGGGTGAGTTGAAACGACCCCGGTAACCATTTTATGATTCAGCGAAACATAGTTCCCCCTCAAGTGGGCAGGTTCATTCTAATTTTAGATCACCCTTTGTCAAACCATTATTTATGATCTACAGGATTGTATTTCCCGCACTCTGGTTCCTGATAGGATTTTTATCCTTTGTTAAAGGTCAGCACACCAATGAATTTCTACACAGTGTTTACGATTCATTACATCATTCCAAACGCCAGGCTGATTTCAAGGCCATCCGCCCTATGCCGGCAGGTGTGGTATACATTCAGCGCCCGGGCGAAGGTGAAGAGGAAATACGTGAGCACTTCCGCCTCATGAAGTCACTGGGCTTCAACAGCCTCAAGCAGATCATGACCGTGCCCGGATGGACATTGGAAGACGTGCAGCTCATTGCCCTGGAGGAGGGGATCATCCCCTGGTGGTATGGAGAAGGGGGCTGGGAGCCCATCACTGACCAGTTGTTGGATAAGCTGGGTATACCTGCGCAGGCGTCCATCGCGAAGATCAGACAGCACCCCAAAATGCGTGCGTATCAGATGCAGGTACTTCGGGAAAGGGTTCTTAAATTCAAGGCCTACCGGGCAAAGCACGGCACTATTTTAAGGACTCACAGCCGGGCCTATGACCCTGCCATAGGTGGAAGAGGGATTGAGCTTAGCGAAAAGGGGGACGGGCTGTTTACACAATGGGCCCGTGATCACTACAAAACGATCGATAAGCTCAACTTTTCGTGGAATATGCATCATCACGGCATGGGAACTCCGTTCACTTCATGGGAAGATTTTAGTGACAACTGGAATGCAAAGGTGAGCCATCGTGAATACCGTCATAGGATGGATATTTTCCGGTTCAAGGCTATCCATGGTTATTCGAATGTAAAGCGCTATGCCGAGGGGCTTGATGCATTTGATGCCCATATCCCCTACCGTGGTGGCGGTGAGCTTGGCCTGTTCTTACCTGCAGCCTATATGGGTGTGAATATGGAAGGTATAGCTGAAGTGGTAAAGGATTACGGCTCCTTTTATCCCTCCACACACCTGAGCTGGCATTTTGACCAAACGGACAATGAAGTGGTACGACCATTTTATATGCAGGCTTCTCTGATGAATGACTACTTCAAGGGCGGCTGGACAGGGGGCTGGGAGTCTACCGGCGGTCCTCAGCAGTTTGACGGGGAAAAGACCAGCAGCAACCTGAATGCCTACTATGTGGACGGAGGCACGATCCTGCAATTGTACATGAGTCAGATGGCTGCAGGGTTCAAAGGGTTCGGCATCTGGTGCTGGAGTGTGCGGAGCTCAGGAAAAGAGGGTGGTGAATATGCCCTGCTGGACAGGAACAATCAACCCACAGACCGTGCAGTACGGTTGGGCAGGATGGCCAAAGCCATGCAAAAATACAGGGATGAAATATGGGAAGCACACAAAGAGCCCCTGGTGGGGGTTTATGTGGACTGGAATAATGATGCGGCCTGGGGGGCAATGTCCGTGCGTGGAAGGGATAGCTTCAGGATGTTCCCGGTAGAAGCGCGGATTGGTGCGAGTCGGGCACTTATGAATGCCAATGTGCCCTTTGAGTACGTGACGGCCGATGATCTGAAAAATGGCCTGGCTGCCCGGTACAGCGTGATCTACCTGCCTGCCGTTGTTTCGCTGGACACGGATGTATTCGAGATCCTTGAAAATTACGTGCAGGACGGAGGCCGGCTGGTCATGGACCTGCCAGGCGGGAAGTTTGATCAGTACACGGCTTTGTTGCCAACAGGCAAGGGATCTCAATTCTCCCGAGTATTTGGGGTGACGCTGGACAATTATCAGTTTTCGGGATCCAACAAAACTCTACGCGTGGAGGGTAGGGACTGGACAGGCTTTGTGGTAGACATGACACCCTACAAGGCTCAGGTCAAAACGAACTATAGTACCGGAAAGCCTGCCGTCACAGAAAACAATTACGGCAAAGGTACGGCAGTACTGCTTGGGCTCGACCTTTCCCATCAGTGTTTGAAACCTGGTAACGTTTGGGCGGAGCAACGGCTGGTCACACATACGCTGGGCGCGAAGCTCAAGAGCCCCTATTCCTGTGAGAATGCACTGGTGTATCGTTTGAGTGCACCCGGAGCGGATCATTATTACTTTATCAATGACGGCCCCGCTCAAACGGTAACATTTCAGAGTAATGTAATCTACAAAAATGCAATTGATGCTCTCACTGGTGAAAAAGTGGATCCCCGATCACTTCGCCTGGAAGCAGATGATGCGAGGTGGATAAGAATGGAAAAGTAGTGGCATCACAGGTACTTGAGTTAAGGACAATGAACAGAATGCGTTTCGACCCATTCGAAAATAGAGCCAAAAACATCAGAAATGGTGTTTTTACCCCCTGATTATCCGGAAGCTGATTATGAAATATGACAATTTATGATATCTAAGACCCTCTTATCCCTTTGTATGATCCTGTATGCGTTTGGCTACACCTTGGCGCAGGAGATGGTCAGGATCGGAAAGATCCGTCCATTGCGTGCATCAGAAATCGTTGCTTCACCCTGGGGTATTCAGTTCAACTCATTTCCATTTCATCATACCGTGCAGTACCGTGACCTTGATGTGGAACATCTACTGCAACAAACACCCTTTTTGGTGGAAAAGGCGGACGAGCTGGGAATAAAATGGGTCCGGCTTTCTGTGGACTGGCCTTCCGTACAGGATGACGAAGGGAAATACCATTTTGAGCTGACCGATGCAGCCATCACGGCATTGGTGAAAAAGGGGATGACCATTTACCTGTGTCTCCACAGTGGTCATCCGACACTATCCGGAAATCTACCTCCGTTTAACAAAAAACAGGGGCTGGACCGATGGCTGGCCTGGGTAGAGGTCATGTTAACACGGTACAGGGATCAGGTTGATCACTGGGAGATCTGGAATGAGCCCAACTATCCTTCTTTCTGGAAACCTGAGTCTTCCCCTGGCGACTACACACGTTTGGTAGCATCCACCGCACCGCTGATCCGGAAAGCGGACCCTGGATGTAAGATCATCTGTGGTGGAGTGGCACGGTTCGATGTGCCTTACCTTCAGCAGTTAATGAAAGAAGGTATCGCAGAGCATGTGGATGTGCTGGCGGTACACCCTTACCATGAGATACCGGAAGCCTGCATGCTTAGGGTCAAACGGCCCGTGGTAACACCCGTTTGGTATGAGGAGTCCTCGCATAAGGCGGCCGACCTGATGGCCCTGGCCAGCTCAACAGAAAAAACCCTCGAGGTATGGCAGGGTGAGTGCGGCTACCCATCGGGCCAGAACAGCACAGGATGGCAGGGGAACGGACCCTGGAGTGAGAACATTCAGGCCAAGTGGTTGTTGCGAAGAGCGCTCACAGACCTGAGTTTTGGCGCACATGTGTCTGCCTATTTTTCCCTGCGAGAGGCTGTTTCTCCTATTAGCCACAAAAGGCTCAACCATAAAGGTCTGATCCGTTTTGATAGCCACGGACTAAAGAAAGGGTACTTCTCCTATCAATACCTGACCGCCCTGTATCGCGGACGTTTCTCAAAGGCCAAAAATGTAAAAACGGAATTTTCCATTCAGTCAGCAGGCACATTTGAAGGTGCTGCAGATGCAAATGTGTTTACAGTGGTCCAGAAGAATGATAGTGGCCATGTGTACATAGCTTGGTGGCTTCCCTGGAGAATTCAGGACAGCATCACGCCAGGCAAAGTTGACGTCATGATCACGGATTGGAACGCTACAGATCCGGTATTGGTGAACCTGCTGAATGGTGATATCTACAGGCCTCAGGTCGAAAAAAATAATAATGTTTTCAACTTCAGGAATTTACCGTTGTCCGACAGTCCATGGGTACTAGTTGATCATGGGGTTATCAGATAGATCATGACTATATTGTAACCTGAGTTGTAAAAAAACAGAAATAACGATCTGCGAGCTTTTTAAGGATTTGGCGTTGGAAAAGCGTGGCCCGAAGGACTCTCCACGGGATTCTGTGAACGTGAGCAGTCCCCTATTGGAATGAGATTGCCGCGGCTTCCGAAGCGCAAACCAGGCGCTGAAGCCTCGCAAATTGCGTTCTCGTTTTCGGATGAACCGTTTTTAAATCGAAATCACGTTGTAAAATGCGACACATAATGACAAAAAGACACTTAGGGTTTTCCACACTCCTGCTCATGGCAATATCAGGTTATGTTCAGGGACAGGAACAGAATTCCATTTCCGTTGCAGAAGAGCGGCCTGAGTATTGGCGCTACAAAGGAAAAACAGTGCTATTGCTTGGGGGATCCGATGAAGATAATCTGTTTCAGATGCCTGAAGTAGAGAAACAACTGGATCTGCTGAAAGGTGTGGGCGGCAACTATGTGCGTTGTACCATGTCCAGCCGGGATCCGGGCAATGTATGGCCGTTCTATTTTAATGATTCAACCCAACTGTATGATCTCACCCGATGGAACCCTGAATACTGGAACCGGTTTGAAAACTTTCTGGAGGCCTGTGCCAAACGGGATATCATTGTCCAGGTAGAAGTATGGGCCACTTTTGATTTTTATCGGGGCAACTGGGATGTCAATCCTTTTAACCCCAAAAACAACAGGAATTACACTCAGGAGCGCGCCCGGTTGCCGTTGCAGGTGGCCACTCATCCCACCCGGTGCGACAATCCTTTCTTTTGGTCGATACCTATGCATGACAACAATATGCCCGTGCTGTACTTCCAGCAAAGGTTTGTGGAAAAGCTGATAGAGCACACCTTTAACTATGACAATGTGTTGTACTGTATCGACAACGAAACATCCGTGACGGCTGCCTGGGGAAGTTTCTGGTCGTCCTATCTTCGTAGCCGTGCCAGAGAGGAGGGAAAAACGATCCACGTCACCGAAATGTGGGATCCATGGGACCTCGACCATATTTCACACCGTGAGTCCTTTGACCATCCGGAGCTTTACAGCTTTGTAGATATTTCGCAGAATAACCACAAGCGCGGGCAGGAGCATTGGGACAATGGTCTGGCGCAGATAAAGCGTCTTGAAAAGAACGGCCTCCTCCGGCCTGTCAACAACATTAAGACCTACGGAAGCGATGGTGGAAGGCATGGGGGCGTTACAAAAGATGCAATACAGAAATTCATTCAAAGCGTATTGTTTGGGTCAGCGGCTGTGAGATTTCACCGTCCTCCATCGGGGATAGGGCTAACGTCCCCTGCTCAAAATGTTTTACAGAGTACGCGTGAGCTGACGGATGCCATAACTTTTTTCGAGGCGAAACCCCACAATGATCTGTTAATGGACCGGGAAGAGAACGAAGCGTATTGCAGGGCACTGCCCGGAGAGGAATATCTGATCTACTTTCCGAATGGAGGCGAAATATCCCTGGACTTTTCTGAGGAGGAAGCAAAGTTCAGTGTGTACTGGTTAAGCATTACAGACGCCCGTTGGCATAAGGGTAAATCCGTGAAGGGTGGGCAAATGGTAACCGTACGGACTCCGGATAATGGGCAATGGGCGGTGGTCGTAAAGAAGGAATTGTAATATCCCTGCCAGCCAGTCAGTTGGCCGGTTCGTGTTTACAAACAAGAACCCTCATTCATAGTCGGACCAGATGCACGTGTCCTTATTGAACTGATATACTTGTAGTAACAGGCTTAGCCGTAGCCAATTCCACCACAGTTTTTACAGGGGAAACTCCTCCTATGGTTATCGTGTAATTACCGGGCCTCACCGCTGCGTTGCCCTCTTCATCAAAGGTTTCAAAGGCGGCAGGTTCAAGGATGAAGTTCACGGTTTTGGTGGTTCCGGCACTAACAAAAACCCGTTGCATCTGCTTTAGCGACCATTTTGGACTTTTAGGGCCAGCATCCCCGGCAGTAATGTAAAGCTGAACCACTTCCTCCGCATCCGTCACTCCGGAGTTTGTCACCTCTACCGATACGTTCACCGGTTCTCCGGAGTTGATGGTTGCCCGGTCCGCTTTAGGATTGTGGTAGGTGAATTGCGTATAGCTAAGACCATAGCCAAAGGGGTAGAATACCGGCTTTTCAGCAAACCGGTAGGTCCTGCCTTCCATGGAATAATCGTTGTATTCGGGTAAGTCTTCCGGTTTGTCGGGAAAGGTGATGGGCAATCTTCCCGATGGAACGGCATCACCAAACAGTACATTCGCCACAGCATTACCTCCTTCTTCTCCTGGATACCATGCATACAGAACGGCATCTGCCAGCTCATGTACCTCTTTCATGATCACGGGACTGCCCCCTGTGAGTACGGCTATGATCGGTTTATCTCCCGCTGCTCTAAGTTTTCGGAGGTAGTTGATCTGATTTTCAGGCAGGTGCATATCAAACCGGTCACTTTTGGTGGGTGAGGCCAAGGCTTCCCCTTCCTCCCCCTCCAACAAGCCGGACAGACCCATTACCACCACAATCGCATCTGCCTGATGGGCTCCTGGAGTAGACCAGTCAATGGTATTAATGTTTTCCCGGTCCTGTAAAAAAGCGTGGAGGTATTCCATCCGACTACCCAGGTCCAGCTTCGCGCTAATCCCTTCCACAATTGTTGTCAGGTTATCGGACATCCCGAAATAATTACCCAGCAGCACGTCTGCATTGTTGGCGTTTGGGCCGTAGACGAACAAAAATTTTATGTCCTTCCCAAGAGGGAGCACACCATCATTTTTAAGAAGTACGATGGATTTTTCAGCGGCTTCACTTGCCAGGAGCTGATGTTCTTCACTGTTGACGGTTTCCGGCCCCAGGTGCCGATAGGGCGAGCTTTCAGGGGGATCGAACAGCCCAAGGCGAAAACGTGTTCTCCAAAGAACGCTGAGCGCCTCATTGATGTCCCCTTCTTCGATGAGTCCCTGCTCTACAGCTTCTTTCAGGAAAGGAGACGTATCACCACAGTTCACATTGACGCCACTTTTGAAGGCCAGTGCCGCTGATTCGGCAGGAGATCCGGTCACTTTGTGGTTGGCGTGGAAGTCTACCAGCGCCCAGCAGTCGGATGTGACATGACCCTGGAAGCCCCATTCCTCTCGAAGGATGTCCTGCATTAAAAAAGAGCTGCCACAGCACGGCTCCCCAAAGGTGCGGTTATAAGCGCACATCACGATCTCTACCTGAGCTTCCTGCACCAGAGCCTTAAAGGCAGGCAAATAGGTTTCCCTGAAGTCCTTGATGGGCGGTGCAGCATTAAAAGTATGACGCTCCCCCTCCGGACCGCTGTGTACGACAAAATGTTTGGCACAGGCGGCGGTTTTCAGGCGTTCAGGATCATCGCCCTGCATGCCTCTGACGAAGGCGATCCCGATCCTGGAGGTAAGGTAGGGATCTTCTCCGTAGGTCTCCTGCCCCCTTCCCCAGCGGGGATCACGGAAGATATTTACATTGGGTGACCAGAAGGTGAGACCGCCATAGTGACCCACGTTACCCAGACGCAGGGCGGCATTGTACTTGGCCCGGGCTTCATCGGAGATGGCAGTAGCTATTTGGAAAATGAGTGAGTCATCAAAAGTGGCCGCCAATCCTATCGCCTGGGGAAAAACAGTGGCTTTGCCATGGCGGGCCACGCCGTGTAGCGCTTCATTCCACCAGTTGTAGGCCGGTATGTTCAGTCGGTCAATGGCCTGAGCATTGTAGTTGAGTTGTGCGATCTTCTCATCCAGTGTCAGACGGACCATCACATCCTGCAGCCTCTCCTCCAGTGGATAGGACGGGTTCTGGAACACCATGAGGTTTTCATAGGCGTGTTTTTCCAGTGCTTTTTCAGCATTTTCAGTTTCCCGGTTGGCACATCCTGTTATTATGTATAAAAGTAGAAATACGATGATGTAATGCTTCATCTTTGATGCTATTCAAATTAAAATCCATTGGAAAAGACCGGTTCGCCAAACCGTTATCGACGTACCATAAACTGAATAACCGGTAACTTAGTACACTTAATAACCCAGTTTTCTGGCTCTTGGCTCCAGATCCGTAAGTTCGGCCACTCTGATGGGCTGCCCACTTTCAATACTCTTTCTTGCCGCCACACCTATTAACAGTGACATGGCCCCATCCCTTACACCTGCTGCGCGGTCAAATGGATCCTTTTGTTCCGGGTGCCTGAATATTTTTTCATGCAATCGCACATCTCCGCCACCATGGCCACCCCGGGTCATGGCCACCCTTTCTGTTTTAAAATCGTTCCAGAGCTTGTGTACAATGATGGGTTCGTATTTGGCCTCCTCCTTACCGGATTGTTTCATTTCGGCGGCATGGAGTTCCGCCTGATTGGTGCTCACATCCTTTTGATACGGAATATCCAGCCATGCCTCAATGCGTCCGTCCGTACCGTTGAATGCGATCCTCCACCCTTCAAAAGGTGAGTAGGTGGTCAGAGAGTAATTCACGATGGTGTTGTCAGCATACCTGATCTGGGCGGACATTTTGTCGTAGATATTGATCTCATCTCTGTAAAGGCAATTATCACGAATATAGCCGTCATGTTTCTCGTGATCTACATAAAGGCTCATCATTTTCTTGTCTTTGGTGATGTCCCAGTGGAAGGCACATTTTTCCTTGTGCGCACAGCTACGACAGTTTTCGCCACGGAAAGGCCCATTGCTGCCATAATGCTCAAGGTCACCATAGGCAAAAACCTCCTGTGGTTCTGAGTCCAGCCACCAGTTAAGCAGATCGAAGTGATGAGTGGCTTTGTGCACCCACAGTGTGCCACCCTTTTGCCGCAGGCCATGCCAGCGGCGGAAATAGGAGGCGCCATGGTAGGTGTTCAGATACCAGTGGAAGTCCACCGAGGTCACCCTGCCAATGGCACCGTCACGCAGCAATTCCTTTATTTTTGTATTGTATGGGCTCCATCGGTAGTTAAAGCCTACGATCAGATTTTTGTCGGACCTTCTTTCTGCATCCAGTATCTCCTGGCACTTATCCTCATCCGTGGTCATTGGTTTTTCTGAAAGTACATCACAGCCCATGTCTAGCCCCTTCACGATAAATTCATGATGGGTACTGTCCACAGTGGTAACGATCACAAGATCGGGCTTCGTTTCGCGTATCATTTCCTCAAAATCAGCGAAGGTAGGGCATTTGGCAGTGATATACCTGCGGCCGTACTCCAGCCGGCCGGGGTTGTTGTCACAAAGGCCTACGAATTCCAGGATGTCCGAATAGGCATCTACCAGCCGCTTACCCCAGAAGGTAATGCCGCGGATGCCGGTCCCGACAAGGGCGATCCTTAATTTTTTATCTGCTCCGAAACTGAATGATGGAATAGGAAAGGCGCTTGCCGCGGCAAGCATGCTTACTGACGTCAAAAACGTCCGTCTTGATGGGTTCATAGTTAGTCGATCTGTTGTAGCTACTAAAAATAGGCAATTCCCCGGGTTTTACCATTGCTGGCCGGAGGAAGGAACTCCCCATCCACCTATTGGTATCCTGATTCCGGCTTTTGCATACCAAAACCACTTTTGGATTGCAGCCTTCAATACAGGCCATGGATCTCTTTTGACTTCATTGTTCTTCGTAACCATGGGATACTTATGTGTAACAAAATTCTCACCCTGGCACCGTCACAAAGGAATACCTTTGTTGAGAGAAATTAAAGATTACACATCATTCCAAAAACATGTCTTATTCACGGCTTTTCTTTGTATGCCTTCCACTTATCCTTTTAGTGGGATGTTATCAGAGCCATAAGAAAAGGGAATCGCTGAATTTTGAACAGGCTCTGGGCCATTGTGCTGAAAAACTTGCCTTAACAGTCCGGTCATTAAAGGAAGATAAGGGAATGCCCCGTGCCATTCCGTCAGGCCAGTCCGAATGGAGCACCAGTGGTATCAATAGCTGGACATCCGGTTTCTTCCCGGGAATGCTGTGGCAAATGTACAGCCACTACGGCTCCGAAAAGTGGCTGCAGGACGCCGGGCATTTTACCCGGTTGCTGGAGCCCGTAAAAAACCTGCCGTGGAAGACACACGACCTGGGATTTATGATGTATTGCAGCTATGGCAAGGGTTACCAATACACCCGGGAACCTTACTACAAAGATGTGCTGCTGGAAACCGCCGACTCGCTGGCTACCTTATTCAATCCCCGGGTGGGTACCATTCTCTCCTGGCCCTGGATGAAGCGGAAAAAGGGCTGGATGCATAATACGATCATTGACAACATGATGAATCTGGAATTGCTTTTTTGGGCCGCGCAGAACGGCGGGTCAAACGGCTACTATGATATAGCAGTGGCCCACGCGAAAAAAACCATGAAGGATCATGTACGGCCTGACTTTAGCACTTACCATGTAGTCGTCTATGATTCCCTCGATCCACACCCTGTCAAGCGCGTAACCTTCCAGGGGCATGCCGATGAATCCACGTGGGCAAGAGGACAGGCATGGGCCATCTATGGCTTTACAATGTGCCATCGCGAAACAGGTGACGAAGAATTCCTGAAAACCGCGCAGCATCTGGCCCGGTTTTTCCTGGACCACCTTCCCGGGGATCATATCCCCTACTGGGATTTCAATGACCCTGAGATCCCTGAAGCTGAAAGAGATGCTTCCGCTGCAGCCATTGCTGCCAGTGCGTTGCTGGACCTCGCCTCACAGACCAATGAAGAGGTGTTGGCGAAGGAATTTAAGGCAAAGGCACTTGCCATTCTTTCGTCATTATACTCGGAGGCGTACCGGTCGGATGACAGCCAGGCTATCCTGAAACATTCTGTGGGAAACAAGCCCGGTAACAGTGAAATCGATGTTTCCCTGGTTTATGCCGATTATTATTTCATTGAAGCCCTGCTCAAGGCGAGGAGCATGTCAGATCCGGCCATCGCTGCCAGTGAATACTCCATACTCTGATCGGTTCTGTCATGAAGGATCACCTGTTCAGCAATCCATGTCATCTGAAGATCTGCATAAAGATACTGCTCTCAGCAGCACTTGTCATAAGCATGTCGTTCCATGGGGAGCGGAATGATCCGAAACCGTTGGATCTTGGGAATTCGCTTATGCCCGTAGGTGCTTATTATTATCCTGAGCATTGGCCTGAGGAGGAGTGGGAACGTGACCTCAAAAAAATGGCAGAACTGGGATTTCAGTTTACTCACATCGGTGAGTTCGCCTGGTCACGCATGGAGCCGGAGGAAGGCAGGTATGACTTTTCCTGGGTAGACCGGGTGCTGGAGCTGGCGGGCCAATACGGACTGAAAGTGATCCTGTGTACACCTACACCTACTCCTCCTGCCTGGCTTACACACAAGCATCCTGAGATACTTGCTGTGAATGAATCTCTGGTCAGACAGCAGCATGGCGGGCGACTGCATGCCATTTATGACCATCCCATATACCTGAGATATGTGGAGAAGATCATTACGCTTTTGGGAGAGCGGTATGGGGATCATCCTTCGGTGGTGGGGTGGCAGTTGGACAATGAACCCCACTTCGGCCCTATCTATGACTATTCGGAATTTGCTGTTGCCAGATTTCCTGTATGGCTGCAAAAAAAGTACAGGACCATTGATGAATTGAATCGTTCGTGGGGCACATCGTTCTGGTCGCAAACCTACAATACCTTTGAGCAAATACCCTTGCCCAATAAAAACACCAAAGCGCATGCAGGTAACCCACATGCCTGGCTGGACTTTGCCCGCTTCACGGCAGACCGGCTGGCCGGGGCACTGAGGTTTCAGGCTGAACTGCTCCGAAAAACAATTTCGGAAGACCAATGGATCACTACAAACTATGCCTATTACAAATTCCTCCCGGCTACGGATCCGTTCCTGAACAAAAATGATCTCGATTTTGCTTCGCATACCATGTACCTGACGTCCGGACACCTGAACGACGAAGGAGGCTCCCTGGCATTTCGCCTTGGGAGTGGTCTTGAACTTTCCTTTTCCAATGAACTGGCCCGCTCAGTCAATGGATATACCGGCATTATGGAGCTCCAGCCCGGACAGATCAACTGGGGCCGTATCAATCCGCAGCCATTGCCCGGTGCCGTACGTATGTGGGGCTGGCACGCATTTGCCCTCGGGGACAGGTTTTTATGTACCTACCGGTTCAGGCAGCCACTTTTTGGAGCAGAGCAGACGCACAAAGGCATAATCGAGACAGACGGAGTCTCTCTCTCAAGAGGTGGTGAAGAATACAGGCAGTTGATCGGGGAAATAGATTCTTTATCCAGGTTAAAAGTGGAAAAGCGCATACCTGAACGATACAGCAGCAGAAAAACAGCATTTCTCTGGAACCCTGATAACCTGATCGATATCGGGAACCATCGTCACCACGCTGATTTTGATCCGTGGCAGCATATCTATTCCTATTACGCTCACCTGAAAAGCATGGGATGTGCCGTTACATTTGTCCGCGAACAGGAAGATCTGAATCCGGATCAGTATCCGTTTATGGTGGTGGCAGCCTATCAACTCATGAGCAGGGAACTCATCGCCAAACTTCGGCAGTACGTTCAGCAGGGTGGGCACCTCATAATGAGCTGCCGTTCCGGTAAAAAGGATCCCAACGGTCACCTGTGGAAGGCCCGTAATCAGGAACCTATTTGGGAACTGATCGGAGCCAGCATACCAGAGTTTGACCACCTGCCCGCCGCTTACCCGGGCATGGTAGAATCCAACGGGGAACAGTATAAATGGTATCAATGGGGGGACTGGCTTGAACCCTTTAAAGGAACGAAGATACTGGCCCGCTATGCTGATCAGTTTTACAAAGGCGCCGCAGCGGTGGTTTCCCGGCAATTGGGCAGAGGAAGTGTAACCTATATCGGGGTATACACCCGGGATGGAAAGCTGGAAAAGAAGATCATCAATGATACCTATCGTCAGGCAGGCAGGGTGGTCGAAGAACTTCCACCCTATGTATTTTTGGAGTGGAGGGATGGCTTTTGGATAATGGTCAATTACAGCTCCAGGGCGTATGAATATCCGCTGGATGAAAAGGCAAATGTCCTCATAGGCGATCCCCTGTTAAAACCGGGAGGAGTAATTGTATGGAATTGAAATGACATTCAGCTATGCTTAGAAGAAACTTCCTGAAGAGATCCGCTGCGGCAGGGTTAGGAGTCAATCTGCCCCTTTCTATTGATTTTGCGCAAACAGGAGCCTCCCTTGCACAGGATAAAGTATATATTCCGGCTCCTTCCCCTGCTCAACGGGCGTGGATGGATATGCGTTTTGGCATGTTCATCCACTTTGGTATCAATACCTACTACGACAGAGAATGGAGTGACGGCACACTGAACCCCCAGGGGTTCAACCCGGGAGAACTGGATACCGATCAGTGGTGCCGTACCGCCAAAGCAGCAGGAATGAAGTATGTGGTAATCACTGTCAAACATCATGACGGATTTTGTCTGTGGCCATCCAAATACACGGACTATTCGGTAGCTTCCACGCCGTTTAAAAAGGATGTACTGGCCATGCTGGTTGAATCAACCCATAAATATGGCCTTAGATTAGGATGGTACTACTCTCTCTGGGACGAGCATGAACCCAGCTACAAAAGGGACTGGTGGAAGTATATTGATTTTATGAAGCACCAGTTGGAAGAACTGCTCACGCAGTATGGTGACATCACAGAGCTGTGGTTTGATGGTTTTTGGAAAAAGCAGAAGACCGGATGGTCGAAAAAGACTGACCTGGAAGGAGAGGCTGATTTTCAGAAAAAACTGCTGGAGCGTGATCGGGCATTTATTGATGCCTGGCGCCTGGAAGGAGCTTACTGGTGGAATATGGACCATCTTTACCAATTTATAAAGTCCATCCAGCCGGATTGTATGGTAATGAACAATTCCACATCCGCCTATCCGGCGGTGCCTCTGCATCCTGTCGATATAAGAAGCGGAGAGAAATACATAACGGTAAAAAACGACCAAAAAACCTGGAACTGGCTGGGGGAGGAGATCTATCTTCCGCTACAGATAGAAACCACCATGTCCGTGAAAGGGAATGAAAAATTTCCTACCGGCAATTGGTTTTGGCATGAATGGGATACTTCTGTGCGTCCAAAGAAAGAGATAGTTGAACTACTGAAAGTGGCAGATAAAATGGATGCCAACTTACTACTGAATGTGGGCGTGTCCAGTGAGGGCAAGCTGCGGCCGGTGGATGAAAATACTTTAATGAGCCTGCAGGAATAACAGTATGAACAGCGAGCTTAAAGCGATTTGCAGTGCGTACGGAGTAGTGATCCCGCTACTGATGTCTGTGGTATTGTTGAGTTCCTGCCGCAAAGGGGCTGATCCGGTCAACGAAGACCTGAAGCAGCATGCTGTGATTGCTATGGATAACGGAGATGTAAACCTTCAAATTGATCTCAGTGGTGGCCATTACATTAGCTTTGAGCTCAAAAAAAATCCGGTAAATCCATTTGGCTGGAAGTTGGAGGTCGCTGACATGCCGATGAACAACAGGCCTTTTGTCTTTCAGGGTCACTTTTTGTGTACAGGAAGGTGGGGGGCTCCCTCGCCAGGTGAGGTAGCTGCAGGGATACCCCACAATGGTGAGGTGAATACGGAAAAATGGAGTATTGTCAATAATGATCGTTATCGTGTGGTACTTGGGTGCATGGCTCCCCTGGAAAAGCTGGAGGTGACCAGGACCGTAGAACTGCCGGAGGATGGCACATGGTTCATCGTACGTGAAGAATTTACCAACCACCTCCCTGTTGGTAGACTTTTTAACGTGGTGCAGCATGGCACGATCGCCTATCCACTTTTAGACGCAAACACCCTCATCGATACCAATGCCAGAGAGGGGTTTGATCAGCGCACGGATCTTCGATACCTGTCAGACTCTTCCTTTATTTGGCCTCATGGAAAACTGTCAGGCGGGGTTTCCGTGGATCTGAGGCAGGTAACTTCAGGGCAAGGATTTGTCACTTCCCATATCTTTTCCAGGGAAGATGAACTGGGGTGGGTAACGGCCACCAATGGTAAGAGAAATATAGTTTTTGGATATGTCTGGAACACGAGGGAATACCCGTGGCTCAACCTCTGGTACCATAGCAGAGAGGGCCGGCCCCATGTACAAGGCCTGGAATTTGGCACTACCGGGCTGGGCCAACCCTATGCACTATTGTTAGATGAAGCTATTGATTTTCTGGATAGAAAACCCTTTGAATACCTCGATGCAGGGGAAACAAGGACCAAATCATGGATAGGCTTTCAGGTGACTGTGCCGGATAACTTTAGGGGTGTAGAGCGGATAGACCTAACAGATCTGGGGCTGGTCCTCACGGAAAGAGCAGGAGGAACCAAAGTAAGGTTAAAGGGGAAATTTGATAGTTTCATCAATGATTTCAATAAATGATCCTTCTCACGGAGCTACTCCTCCACCACGTTGTCCCCATGATATTCTGAGGGGATCACTCCAAACTGCTGCTTAAAGCACTTCGAAAAGTATTTTGGATCCTTGAAGCCAACGGTATAGGCGGCCTCCTTAATGGTGAGCTTATTATGCTTAATCAGGTTAGAGGCCAGTTTCAGTCTGGTGGTCTTTACAAAGTCCGATACGGATTGGTTTGTTAAGGCCTTGAGCTTGCGGTAGAGATGCACCCGGCTCATGCACATCTCCGATGCGAAGAAGTCGGCGCTGAATTCAGAGTTATCCATGTTGGCCTCTACTACTTCCATGGCCTTGTTCAGGAATGCCTCGTCCATACTGGTGATGGGCAGGTCGTGGGGCTGCAATCTGACCTCACGGCTATACTTGCGTTGCATTTTCTTTCGTGAATGGAGCAGATTGTTGATTCTTGCCAGCAGGAGCTCTGAAGAGAAAGGTTTGGTGACAAAGTCATCCGCACCCATTTTCAAGGCCTCCTTGGTAAGTGCCAATGACCCATGCGCCGTTAACAGAATGATAGGGATATGACTGGTTTTTTCCTCCGATTTCAACGCTTCACACAGCTCTATGCCATCCATTTCAGGCATCATAATATCTGAAATGATCAGATCCGGGATTTTATCCATAGCCACGGCAAACCCTGTTTTGCCATTGTCAGCCTCCAGTAGTTTGAACTTTCCATCGAATTCTACCTGCAAATATTCGCGCAGGTCCTTGTTGTCCTCTATGACCAATACCAGCGGCTGTTGCTCATCAGGTGATATGACAGGTGCATCGGTCGCCTGCAGCTCAGGCCGTGGAAGATCACTTCCTGCCTGTTCATCAACCACTATTTGATTTTCCTGGGTGGAGAGGGGCAATACCACACGAAATACGCTTCCCCTGTTCAAATTACTGGATAAAGTAATCACACCCTTATGTACTTTCACCATTTCCCGGGTAAGCGTAAGCCCAATGCCGGTACCACCGTTATTATTCAGTTTTTGAGAATGGATTTGGTGAAAACGGTCAAAAATACTTTCGCATTGATCTGATGGGATACCGATCCCGGTGTCTTCCACAAGTATTTCCACAGCGCAGTCAGATTCCGTGATGAACTTGATTTTTCCCAGCAGGCTGCTATCGTCCTGATCAAGAATGTTGACGGAGAAAGAGACGGATCCCTTATGGGTGTACTTGCAGGCATTGGACAGCAGGTTAAAAACAATTTTTTCCAGCTTATCCCTGTCAAACCATCCAAACTGGTGACCTGCATTGGAACGAATATGCAATTCAAGACCCTTTTGCCGTGCCATGGGATGGAATAGCCTGGCAGCATCCTGTGTAAACAGTATTATATCTCCCCATGACGGCTTGAATTTTAGATTGTCAGCTTCCATCTTTCTGAAATCAAGGATCTGGTCAATCAACCTTCTCAGCCGGTCAGCATTTTTATACATTAACCTGAGATGGCTCCGGGAGGGCATGACATTTTTTCTCACGAACTTTTCGAGTGGCCCGAGGATGAGCGTGAGGGGTGTCCTGAACTCATGGGATATATTCGTAAAAAAACGCATTCTCATTTGATAGAACTGCGATTTGTGATGAGCACTTTGTTCGATGCTTTCCAGCTTCATGTGCTCCAGTTTGATGCGATGCTTTAGCCGCACCTTGTAGTTGTTTATTTTTTTGATCACCAGCATGATCCCCAGGGCTGCGATAACGTAAGCCAGATAAGCGTACCATGTTCTCCACGGAGGAGGTAATACACTGATGTTCAGCACTTTGACCTGCCCCAGGTTACCATCCTGATTAGCTGCTTGGATATGTAACCTGTAGTCCCCTGAGTGCAGATTCGTAAAGGTGAGTGAGTTTTGATGCCCAATCTCAAACCACTGGTCCGTTAACCCCTCCAGTCTGTAACGGTAGCTGTGCCTGTCCGGATTGATATAACTAAGCAGGCTGAATTCCAACGAAATGATATTCTGATGGTGTTTGAGGACCAGGCTGCTCGTCTCGCTGATATCCTTTGATAAAATTTGTTGCCCTGAGCCCGGGCTTACCGTCTCGTTGGATAGGGCAAGACGTGAAAAGACAAGCGGGGATTGGTTCTCATAGGGTTGAAAAGCCAGCGGATCAAAAACAATCAACCCACCATCCCCTCCAAAGACGATGTGACCGTTTCCTAACCTCAGGCCCACTTCATCCCGGAACCTGATCCCGGGCAGGGCGTCATCTTCATCGAAGATCCGGAAACGTTGTGCTTTATGATTGAAGAAAACCACACGCTTGTTTGCCGTAAACCATAGGTTCCCTGCCTGGTCCTTGATCATTGCGTTTACCTGGGTGTTCACATAGGGGGAGATGTCATGATATAATTTAGTGGTTTCGTCCACAGGATCATATTGGTAAAAACCAAGATCCGTTCCCAGATATATTTTAGGGTCTGACAACAAAGCTCCTGTTTTGATGTTGCCCTTTGTTAAGGTGGTAGTATGTACCTGAAGTTTGCCGGTTTCCGGATAGTAATCGTATATCTCACTACCGAACGGAAACAGCCAGCAGTTGCCTTTTCCCGAGGCTATTATGGTATGTATCCATGCTTCGGATATTTTCTTTAAGGAATCCTGCCGCGGATCATAGCTGAAGAATCCTGCCATAGTTCCCATGAGAATGTTTCCTGAAGGGGTTTTGTAAAAACAATTGATCTTCTTATTCCTGAACAACCTGCTGTGGCGCTCAGTCAGAAAGGGGCTGAATTGCTGGGTTTCCGTATCAAACACAGAGATACCTCCTACATAGGTTCCTACCAGTAATTTCGTGTCATCCAGAGCATACAGACTGATCGGTGTTTCGTTGTCGGGCAGTGGGTACCGTTTGAAGGAACCGTCCTTCAGATCCATAACATCCAGCCCCCCTTTTATACCCATCCAGAGGCGATCATCAGCTTCACAAAGGCTGAAAATGCGATAGTCTGGCTCATGTGCCCGGATGTGGTGCCTGAAGAGAGAAGATTTTAGCGGAACGATCATCACACCATCATTCCTGAACCCCAGCCATAGTAGAGACTGATCGTCTATGAACATGCTGTAAACACTGACACCTTCATACACATCGGTAGTCACGAAGTCCGAGAGATAATGTATGAACTCACCCTTCTCAGGGGCGAATCGGTCCAGTCCCGTTTCTTCCGTTCCAATCCAAAGATAGCCCTTTTGATCAAAGACAAGTGATTTGATCTTATTGCCATTCAGCGAGGACGGATTCTGATGGTCATGCGTGAATGTGCTGGTTTTCTTTCTGTCAGGATCAATACATACCAGGCCGTGACCCCATGTACCTACCCACAGGCTTTTGTCAGGGCCTTCACGGATATCGCTGATACGGTTGATGAGAACGGACGGGGAAGCGTCTGAAGTGCTGGCCGAATATTTGGCAATTTCTCCTGTTTCCGTTTTCATCCGGTACAGGCCGTCGTCCCATGTTCCTATCCATAGCTCACCGTGACTGTCGCAAAAAAGCTTGTTGATGGCATGTTCGGCGAAACTCTTCGCCCCAAACAGCTGATCATAGGAGGAATAGCTCCTGCTTTCAGGAGAATACCGGTTCAAACCGTGTCCGGACGTGGCGATCCACAGGTTGCCGGCCTTATCTTCAGTCATGGAAGTAACCACAACTTCTTTACGGGTCTTGTAGGCAGGATCGACACGTTTGAGCTTCTGAAGGTCATAATCAAAAAGATATAACCCTTTCGTAGTGCCCACCCACAGGTTTTCTGTTTTATCCTGGTACAGGCAGACGATCCGGCTCTCGTGATAGCTGCTGTCTGTGGGACCCGAAGGATGATAAACAAAGATGGAATTACCATCATACCGGTTGAGCCCGTTACTGGTGCCAAACCACATATATCCCTTTTTGTCCTTCAGGATACAACTCACTTTTGATGAGGAAAGACCGTCATTTTGAGACAGGTTCCTTATTCTGCCGTCATGAGGATCATGATCCCTCCCGACCATGGATGCCGAAGTACCCAGAAGGCCCAAAACAACAACAATCCGCCATAGGGAAGTAGTCATAGGGAAGGTAGTTTGGATGGATCCAATGTCTGATCCACTTTCTAATTTACGAAATCACAAGGACACCTGAAATGAGGGCTGTGCTACTAATCCGGGAAAGTAAGCCCTGGAACAGGGGAAAGGGGCTTTTTCAATGACCTTTACTGTAATGCGATATGCAGTTACACTTATATGTACCCAATTTACCCCCGTGATATTCGCGGTCTGCCATGGAATACAATGTGTTTGATGGTGTAACTGCACGTAACACTATCTTTTTAACAATGGTACAGGTACGCTGATCTTCATGAGTAACGCCAATCCCCCTTACGGTAACAGATATTCGTCATACAAAAGGAAGGTGCCAATATCTTTGCCTATATGAAAGGCACATAGCGTTGGCACTGGAATATTCAGATAAGGTAAGGCGTATTATGAGAATTTACCGCAGGTGTTGTATTACCCTTGTTTTAATGATCGGTTTCTATTCCATAGAAGCTCAGCATCGGGGAGAGGGGTATGTTGGACAAAAAAAGTTGTATTTAGGAGTAGCCTATTATCCGGAAGTCTGGAATGACCTGAACATTCAGGATGACATAGACCGGATGAGAGAGTTAAACATCAACGTGGTCCGCATGGGTGAATTTTCCTGGGCGCTCTTTGAGCCCAAAGAGGGGAAATACGATTTTCAGTGGCTTCATTCCATTATAGACCAATTGCATACCAATGGTATTGATGTGATCCTTGGCACTCCCACGGCCACCCCGCCGGTGTGGATGGCTGAGCGCTACCCGGAAATATTCAGAACCGAAGAGAACGGGCAAAGGCTCGCACACGGAGCGCGTCGCAACTGCAGCTATTCCAGTAAAACCTACCGAGCCTTTTGCAGGAAAATTTGTGGAGAGCTTGCCCGGGAATTTGGCAAAAAAAACGGGGTGATCGCGTGGCAAACAGATAACGAGTTTACCCTCAAGGCAGATTACAGTGATGAAACAAGATCACTTTGGCATGCCTGGCTGGAGGAGCGTTATGGTTCGGTGGACAGCCTGAACCGCCTCTGGGCTACTAATCTGTGGTCGCAGCGGTATCAAAAATTTCAGCAGATACCCATGCCCCGGATCAATATATGGCATCACCCCAGCCTTCAACTGGAATGGAAAAGATTCACCAACTATCAGGTGCAGGAGTTCCAGAAGATACAGGTGGAGGCAATCCGAAAACATTCGAAGCTTCCTGTGACCCACAATACAATGCCGGGTCAGGAATTGAATTACCCCGAATTGTTCAATGATCTGGATTTCGTTGCCACCAACAACTATCACAGCTTTCAGAAGTACACCCGCGTACAAAGCAACTACGACAGAGCCCGAAGCTATGGAAAAGGGATGCACTGGCTTTTTGAAACCGCACCGAATCATTCCGGAGGAGGGCCAAAAGGCAGAACATGGTTTATCCATCAACCTGAAGGGGCGCTGAGAGCGGCACTTTGGATGAATTATGCTCTGGGGGGGCAGGGCTCCCTGTTTTGGTTGTGGAGGCAGCACCCTGCCGGACATGAAATGCCCCATGGAGCAATACTGTCAGCCTGGGGCAAACCAGCGGCGAATTACAAGGATATACAGTTGCTGGGGCAGGAGATCAGTGAGTTTAGTGAGCTTTTGACTACGGCGCCCGTCGAAAAGGCCCATGCGGCTGTTTTTTACAGTCATCAAAATGATGCCGGCCTGCGCATAGAGGAGTCGGTCAACGGGATATCCTATTATACCGACTGGACCAGCAGGTTTTACAGACCTGTCAGTGATGCGTTCATCCACCGCGATGTAATTCATGAAAAGTCCGACCTTGCTCCCTACAGGCTCTTGTTCATGCCTTTGATGCCCATGATTGAGGAAGACCTTAAGTATAAAATAAAGAAATGGGTGGAAAATGGTGGTATACTTGTTCTGGGGCCCATGAGTGGCTACAGGACAGAATTCTGGACGGCCAATACGGATTTCGCTCTTGGAGACCTTGAAACATGGATGGGCATGGGTGTGGAATCCCGCTTACCGGTTGATCTGTACAACAGGGAATTTGATAATCCTCAATATATCGCCTTTAATCGATTGATCAGCACGGATCCTCAACCAGTCGAGCTGTGGAGCGAGGCACTGTATACTGATCGCGGAAATATACTCGCAACTTATCAGGGCGGTATGCACGACGGCGAGCCGGCGATCATTGAGAATGATGTGGGTAAGGGCAAAGTAGTACTGCTGGGGACTGATCCGGGAACCGAGGTAATGAAGACACTTGCCCTCGTGTATGCACAGGAAGCAGGTATTGCACCCCTGCTGGCAGGTGAAGAGGGTGTTTTGGCAGTGCCCAGAAAAGGAGACAAGGACTTACTGGTCATTATCAATCTTCGTAACGAAACCAGGAAGATCGACACAGGCACCTTACGGCTCAAAGACAGACTGCAGGGTGGTCAATATCTCGAAGGCCCGATCACCTTGAAACCGTATCAGGTGATCATAGGGGAAATACAAATGCCAAAATAGTAGGCACGCATCGGAGCATGTTGAAACTTTGCTGGATTTTCGCTCTGAAACACAACAGAAGCTAAACTAAACAAGGTTTTTCTGGTAGTCCCTGAACCTTAAACTTCATTTCGGCTGATCTCTTGAAACCCGTAGTTGTATTTTCCTGTATCATGGCAAAATTCCTTTTGTTGTAGAATTTATCAGGTCGTCTGTACCGGTCCACATGCACGGGGCGAGTACGCTTTTTGCGAAGTTGTGTGCCGTGCCTGCTATGATAGGAAACGGTATAGCTATTGATATATCCGGCTTTTACCACAATCCTTTCCTGATGTACCCATTGTACCCGGCCATACCGGTTGAACACTTTTACAGTCACCTGATGGCTACCGGGTTTTTCCTTTACCTTCACCATAGATATAGGAAGTTCATTGATCAGTTTTCCATTCACTATCACCTGAATACTTTGCCCCTCAAAAGCCTGAAACCGGGCCTCTGCTCTGTCTGCCTTAGCGCTGCCGATCGCCGCGGTCAATCCCAGAAACGCTGTTAATAATTGCTTCATATCCCTGATCCTTTGGTTTGAGTTTTAACTTTTCTACAGGAAATAACAAGGGTCATGCCAAAATGGGTCCGGGGCTTTTCGAAGGAGGGACGATCCGAATACAAAAAAGCGCATAATTGTCTTTTGTGGGACAATAAGTTCGGGATTACAAAATCCAGTGATGGTTTTTATTTATTAACTCTAATCAGATGATTGATTTCTTCATTGCAATGTACAAGCCCAAATTGTTTAAGTGTTTAATTCTTTTTAACTTGACGTAAATCAGTCAAGTTAAATATGGTCAAGTCATGAAAATGACAACTTTTGGTGAGTTTTTGAGGAAACAAAGAGAGTCAAAGGAACTAACTCAAGACAAGTTTGCAAAGATTCTGGATATTCCTTCAACCGATGTCAGTAAAATAGAACGGGGGAAAAAGAAATTTCCCTTTACCAAATTAAAAAAGTTCTCTGATTTTTTTGAGGTAGATTTTAATCAGGCTAGGGATCTTTATACCGCCGATATACTGGTACAACAAGCTAGAAAGTACCAATGCTCAGATACTGTTTTTGCTGTAGCTGAAGCACAGTCAAAATATCTAAGAAACAAAAGTGCCAGGCAAAGTAAAATGGACTTTTAGTCTACTATGTCTGCTACATAAAGAAACCACTTCGGAAAATATGGAACAACTACCAATTCATTTCTTATTAGAGCGAACAGATTTAAAAAGAATTAATGATTATCCTCTCATGAGGTATATGGGAAGTAAGTACAAACTTATCCCATGGATTCTTGAAACTTTTGATTCCTTGGATTTTCACTCCGTTCTTGATGCATTCTCCGGATCCGGCGTTGTCTCCTATCTTTTGAAATGTATGAATAAAAAGGTTTATTCAAACGATTTTTTGAATTTTTCTTCTACCATATCTAAGGCAGTGATCGAAAACAAATCTGTTCAAATAAACAATAAAGATCTTTTGCATTTGATGAACATGGATGTGAACTCGGACAATTTTATCCAGAAGACATTTAATAATATCTTTTATTCGAAGGAAGACCTGATATTTTTGGATAAAGTCAGCCATAACATTTCAAATCTTACATCTCAGCATAAAAAAGCCCTTTCTTATACAGCATTATTTAGATCATGCTCAAAAAAGCAGCCAAGAGGAGTATTTACCATTTCAGGTAATCTGGATAAGTACAATGATGGAAGGCGTGACTTGAAAATTTCATTAAAAGAACATTTTTTAGAGCAAATAGCGGTCTATAACCAAACGATTTTCGACAATAGTGAAGAGAATATCTCTTTCAATTTGGATGTTTTCGATTTCAGTCAGGAAATGTACAAGCCTGATCTGGTTTATTTTGATCCACCGTATGTTCCATCTTCTGACGATAACTGTTATATTAAGCGATATCACTTTTTGGAAGGATTGTCCAAATACTGGCATGGAGAGGAGATAATGGAGAGCACGAAGGTGAAGAAGATAAAGAAAAAATATACTCCTTTTTCATATCGCAAAACTGCTATTGAAGCATTTGATAAGATGTTTGAGAAATTCTCTGAAAGTATTTTAGTACTTTCTTATTCGTCAAATGCCTTTCCTGATCTGGATACCTTGGTATCTGTTATGAAGAATTATAAAAATGATGTTGATATCAGAATTAGGCCACATCAATATCATTTCGGTAACCATTCAACTGTGTCAAGGACGAAAGTTGATGAGTATCTGATCATCGGTCGTGAATAATGCAGAGGCACACCCAAACAAAAGATGAACTGATCCCTAAATTAGGAGGGGTGTTAACAGATTGGAAAGATGAATTTGCTCAAACATTTGTACAAAATTTGAAGGACTTTGATCTGCAAAAAACCGTGACAACTGACCATTTAAAGATACTTTTGGAAAAGAATTACAATACAGGCATCACTTTATTTCGTCTAGTGCTTGAACAATCTAAAGACGAATTCACGGAAACGCTAAAAGCACTTTTCTACAATAGTAAGAATGGGCATGGCAAAACAGCATTTACTAAAAACCCAGATGGATACGTCAATGCTCTTGAACGCTATGGGCTTATAAAAGCTTTTAACGACCTGATATCAAGGGAATACACATGGAGAGAAATTATGCAGGAAAGACTAAAAATGGGAAGAGGCAGTGCTATTAAAGGGCAGAGGCGAGGAAAGAATTTGGAAGATTTTGTAGAGACAATAGTTCAGAAGGTTTTTGAGGACTATGATGTAAGGAAAAGCTTTATCGGGACCAGTGGACTCAGTTCGGCCAAAGCAGATTTTTGCATTCCTTCAACTGAACACCCAGGTATAGTTATAGAGGTGAAAGCATACGGTGCAACGGGTAGCAAGCAAAGTGATGTAATCGGTGATGTCAGGAAAATCATAGATGAAAAACGAAGTGATACCTATTTTTTTCTAGTTACAGATGGGGTCACATGGACCGCCCGAATGCGTGATTTCGAGAGGTTGATAGAATATCAGAATTTGGGAGATATATATCGCATTTATACTCAGCAAATGAAAAATGAGCTTCTGTCCGATTTGAAGCAAATTAAGTCCGAACTTAATATTTGAATGTTTCAGTTGGCTTATAGATCGACAACCAACGAAAAAAACACAGTTCCTCCTTTTGTATCAAGATGGTGAGCAAACCCTAAGTTTTCATTTTAGAAGGATTGGGTTGCTTTTCCATTCAACTGATCTACTGAAAAAACCTTCTAGGCGGCACTATAAATAACCCAAAGTTGACGTAGGCGGCATTATTGGCATCGAGGTCCACTATAGCGTCTCTGCTGCCATCACCGGGCTCGGAAAGGTGGTAGCGCAGGTTTTTGGACATGCCTACATCCAGGCCCATCCACAGCCAGTCGTGGATCTCTCTTTCAAAGGCAAGACCCATGTTCAGATCAGCCTTACGCAGTGTGAGTGGATTTTGTGAAGAGAGCTCAGTATTGTGTATGGCATATCGCCACCCCTTCACCTCGGTTTTGGCTATGATATAAAACTTGTCGCTTGCCCGGAATCTCAAAGCTGCCGACTTGGGTAAGGTAAGGTCTACCGTCCAGCGGTGATTGAGGTTATGCTCATAGGTAAATATCGGGTAGATCTGCGGGACGTCCAGCGTATAGCCCAGCATCAACCCTCCTCCGATACGGGTATCCTTATTCACCTGCACATTATAGGCTACACTACCATAGTAGCGCATGGTTTGGGTATTCCAGTTGAACCGGTCGCTCTTTATTTCCGCGCCGGCAAGAAAGGAGATATTCTTTCTCTCATCCAGTGATTGTTGGAATAGTACCCTGGCGCCAAGACTTCTGAATGTCCGCCTCTCAATATGGTCGAAAAGCTCGTTGTCATCTCCATCAAAATCCATGGAAAAATTATGCACGTCATACTTTAACTGCACGCCCAGCAATTTTGTGTCCTTCATGATAATGGGTATACCAAGGCGTATTTTCAGCTGTTCATCATCTTCCATCTCGGATGCGTGGCTGCCGTGTTCCTCAGAATTGGAATAGGTGCGGTAGTCATACAGGGTCCTGTGACTGAATTCCGCAATCTTAGGCCTGTATTTGGTTTGGGCCAGTGTTTTTGCGCAACAGCAAAGCACCAGACAAACGGCAATACGAGAAGTTAGGTTAAAATGCATGTAGTACAAACAATAAAGATAGGATTTTATTTTTTAAGTGTAAACCAGTAAGCCCCACGTAAGCCAAAAAAGTCTGCATTCACCTGCTCAAAACCTATATCTCCCAGCCCGTGTTTGTAGAAAAGTGAAAGTTCGATCTCCTTTTTATTTCTTAACTCCCGTTTTAACCCCAAAGAGGCATTCAAAGTTCCAAAGTGCCATCCAGGCTCATCTCTGTGAAATGAAGATTCCACCGGAAACCCGAAATCTTCACCTGCTTCGAATTCATACAGATATTCTATGCTTTGATAGGTGTACAGCAGACCTGAAATACCCAGACTGGTAACCAGGTCAGACCTGTAGTTCAGTGGATACCGGTATTTAAGGTTCAACGGTATCTCAAACAACCTTGATGATATCTCCAGCTCCTGAAATTCACCGAGTTTTGTATCCGCAGGGGGTAAGTTTAATTCATTAATGCGTTCAGTGCCGTATATCCGTCCGTGGAAAACAATACCCGTTTCCACACTCAGGGAAGGGGATACGATAAAATCCGACATGATACCTCCTCCCCAGCCCTCTTCCGTGTCACCCACGTCATACCGGCCGTTGTAAGATTCCAGGACCGGGCCCAGTTTTATTCCCACACCTTTTTTATAGTGCTTTTCTATTTCCCGCATTTGCTTTACAGAGATCTTTACCGGCCTTTCGGTCACCTTGCTTACAACAATCTCCTCATGGCTGTAGCTGGTATCCGGAACGAATTCATATTCAGGGAGAAGATGCTCAGTGAGTATACCTTTCCTTCTTGCCAGCCAGGGATGGGCATCGGACCTGACACTGTCTGTAGCCAGCAGAAACAGGTGCTGTCCCCGCCTTACCAATGTACCATCCCCTTTTAGTTCACTCAGCGCTTCGCCGGGAAGGTCCTGCTCATATCCGAGGTAAATGAGCTGAGCACTTGAAACGGGACTGGCATTGGCTGTGGACTGAGCGTCATAGCGAAGTTGTCGCTTTAGTGTCTCGATCTCATCCAGGAGCGTTCTGTAGAGCTGCTCATCCGCCTCTTGCCGTTCCACAATGCGAACAGTATCCGGGGCCTTGCTCATAGTGTTGAACAGGTCCTGTATGCTTTTTAGCTCAGCCCGCTCTTCCTGCAGGGCACTGATCTCATTTCTCAGTGTCTGATTCTGGGCTTCTCCAATTCTCCATTGCCCCCATAGCAAGGCTATTGCAAGCATTACAGAGGCCGCTGCTACCAGCATTTCGTTGCGGTACCGTACATGCCACGGCACCGAATACTGCGATGCCATGCGATAGTGCAGGTCCGCAAGGGCAGTGGGATCATAGCCCGGCGCTTCGTATTCTCCCACCCTGTCCCTGATCAGATCGTCAAATTTGTTGTCATCCATTTTGCTCTGGCTTTAATCTTTCCCTGCTTTCGGATATCAGCATTTTCTTCAACTTGTTTCTGGCTACTGCCAGATTGGATTTTGAGGTGCCCACGCTGATGTTCAACTGATGGGCTATTTCCTCGTGCTTGTACCCTTCAATGACATGAAGGTTGAAAACCATTCTATAGGAAGGAGGTAGCTTTTGTATGGCCTGGATGATCTCCCCAGCCGAAAGCTCATCCAGAACAGACTCGGATGAAGTCTCGTACTGTGCGTGGGAAATATCCAGACTGTGGTAATGCTTTTCGCTCCTCCTGAAATAGTCAATAGCAGCATTGATCATTACCCGCCGCAGCCATGCTTTAAATGACAGACCCCGGGCGTATTTTTCCAATCTTGAGAATATTTTTACAAATCCGTCATTTAAAATCTCAATAGCCTCTTCCCTGCTTCGTGAGTACCTCAGACAAATGCCCATGGCATAATTGAAAAAATGCTGATAGAGCTTGTCCTGGCAATTCCTGTTCCCCCTTTTACAGGAGTCCAATAATCGGTATAGATCCCTTTCTTCGATTTTCGCGGTGCGCTTTTATACAATAATTCTCAGTCTACACGCAGGTTTTTCTGAAAAGGTTGGTCAGCAAAAAAAATATTTTTTCCGTTACCAACCCTTCTGTTTTTTCCTGCGTTTAGGCTGCAAATCAGATACATGTTTCAAGTTACCGATTTTCCTGTCCGGAGCCTTAACACTTTAGTCATGGTGCAATGAAGAAAGTAGAATTGATCATCAAATACATACTGATCCTTTTATGGTCCGGATCCTGTACCTCTGAAGAAACTGCCGTTGATCTGTCAGAAACGGTTCAGTACAAAACGGAAAACGTTATTTTGGTAGTAATAGATGGAATATATCGTGTTTATCCTCTTCAGGGTAGCAGGAAGATCAGTTTCTTTTTGTACAATGATCTTTTACTCCGGAGAATAACCGATCGGTGGCGCTCGGCCATTTGGGACAGCAAGGATCGATCCTACAACAATTACCGCTACAAGAGCACGGAGCTTCTAGTTCAGAATCATGTAGGGTACGGTTTTCACCTGCTTGTGGCCAGACGCATCATTATACAAAAAGCGGTGGGCGCAGGTATCTTCTACTCTTTGACGGATGGTGATGAGTTAACATCAGGGGCCCCGGAAATCGGGGATAACAATAGTAACGGATATGGCCCCGTAGGCTTTAGCTGGCAGGTCAAACTGGGATTTGGTTTTTTGCTGCTATGAGTATTACAGACAGGTCGGAAGATTATGTGATGAACATTTTTGAACGCGAGCTCCCCGAGAGTCTGTGCTTCCATGATCCGGATCATACAAAAGGAGTCGTCAGAGCTGTTCAAAAGATCGCACGTCATTTGTCCATAACGGAGGAAGAATTGGAAATACTGTCAGTAGCCGCATGGTTCCATGACGTGGGCTTTGTAGCCGGGTATCAGGATCATGAGCAGTTAAGTCAGAAAATAGCGGAGGATACCCTGAAAACATGGGGATATGACCCGCAAAAGATCCGACAGGTAAGCGCATGTATAGCTGCTACCGTGTTGCCGCAAAGACCGGCTAATCTGCTGGAGGAAATAATCTGCGATGCTGATCTCTATCATCTGGCTCAAAATGACTACTGGCAGAAGAATGACAGACTCAGAAGAGAACTCACGTCATGTTTTGGACACGATCCCTCTCTGGAAAAGTGGTATTTCCATAACCTGATCTTCCTGAAGCAGCACCAGTACTTTACAAGTTATGGCAGGGAGTACCTGGAACCGAAAAAACAGAAACACCTTGCTGAGAATATCAAAAAACTGGAAATCCTGATCTATCGATGACCGGAGAGCTGACGATTATTGTTCCTGTATACAACGAAGAAGGATCATTGCCGGGATTCAAGGTGGAGATGGACAAATTCCTCGATGCCTCACCGATCCCTTCCCAGGTACTGTTTGTTAATGACGGGTCTACGGACGGAAGTGTATCTATTATTCAGTCGATTTGCCGCCAGGACGACCGGTACGATCATATTTCGATGACCAAAAACTGTGGCCTCAGTACCGCAATAAAAGCGGGAATCGATTATATCAGTACACCCCTGACCGGCTACATTGATGCTGACCTTCAGACTTCTCCCTCTGATTTCCACCGCTATCTTCCCTATCTGGACAGATATGCCATGGTAAATGGCATACGTGTAAAACGGCATGACGGACTTGTAAAACGACTCTCTTCAAGAATAGCCAATGCATTCCGTCGTTCGGTGATCCATGACGGAATAGCCGATACCTGCTGTCCGCTGAAGATCATCAGCAGTGACTATGCCAAAAAGATCCCCTTCTTTAAAGGTATGCACCGTTTCATACCTGCCCTTGTACAACTGCAGGGTGGAAAGGTAAAGCAGATCGATGTAAATCACTTTGAGCGGTTTGCCGGAACCCCTAAATACCATTTTTGGAACAGACTTACCGGTCCCTTTATCGATACTATTGCCTTTATATGGATCCGAAAAAGATATATAAACTATGAGATCATGGACGAGATCATGACCACCTCCTACAAAAGAAAGGACGCTGCCAGTGTCTGAGTTTTGGGTTTATGGTGTCGGTTTTGGTGCCCAGTTACTTTTTTCAGCCCGCGCCCTGGTGCAGTGGCTGCGATCGGAAAAGGCTGGCCGGGTAATGTCACCTACGTTGTTCTGGCAACTGAGCCTGATGGCTTCCTTCCTTCTCATGGTCTACGGTATTCTGCGGCATGACCCGGTGATCATCTGTGGTCAGATAGTATCCTATTTCATCTATATCAGAAATCTTCAGTACAAAAATGCCTGGAGGTGGCTGCCCGTTTACTTCAAGGCGGTGGTGCTGACCTTCCCTGCCGTAACCATTGCGTGGCTGGCTCTGGATGGGGACCATAACTGGAGGGCCGTATTAAATAATCCGGTCATTTCCACTGCCCTCCTGACGTGGGGAGGGGCAGGCCAGTTGATCTTTACCTTTCGGTTTGTTTACCAATGGTATCATTCCGAACGGCTGAAACGTTCTGTTTTGCCTGCGGGTTTCTGGGTTATCAGTCTGATAGGGTCCGTCATTATTATGACCTACGGGGTTTTTCGGGGAGACCCAGTTTTAACGATGGGCCAGGCATTTGGCTTTGTCATCTATATACGAAACCTCTGGCTCTGCTACAGGAATAATATTCCCCCGTCCGAAAATATCACATCTGTACAGCAAACTCCTGCCCGTTGAGGAAATATTGATGTCTGTTCCCATTCGATGAACTGCAAACGATAACTCTGAAAAAACTATGACCATGAACATGAGGATCAAGGACCGTGCAGGACTTCTGGTTCTGCTCACGGTGGTTGGTATGATCCTGTTTTACAATCTTTCAGGCTGGGGAGTTACCGAAACCAGCGAAGCGCGCTATGCTGAGATAGCCCGGGAAATGTACCGTTCAGGAGATTACATGCACCCCAGGTTACTGGGTATAGGTCACTATCACAAGCCGCCACTAACGTACTGGATCACGGCCATATCATACCATATCTTCGGCGTTAGCGCTTTTGCTGCACGTTTTTTTCTGCAATGCGCTGTTTTACTGCAGGCCATGCTGGTCTATGCCATAGGGATGGAGCTGCTCGGTCAGAAACGGACGGCTTTACTGGCGGCCATAACCTATCTGTCCTGCCCTGCGGTGATCATGGCTGCCCGCGCGTTGACCACCGATGCCTACCTGGCCACCTTCATTATGGTAGCGATCTACGGCTGGATCAGGTACAGGAAGGGGTCGGGCGTTATATGGTTGTATCTCTTCTATTTGTTCCTTGGGGTGGGGTTTATGACCAAAGGGCCAGTGGTGTTCATCGTTCCGCTGGTGGTGGTGATATTCTACAATCGAATGGTGTATAAGGAAGCATCGGCTTTGTTTCACCATTTCGCCGGAGGACTGCTGTTTCTTATGGTGGGCTTCACATGGTTTTTTCTCCTGTATCTTAAGGATGCCCGTTTTCTGGATTATTTTGTTTTTGATCATACGGTCAGGCGTTTTGCTACTGATACTTTCAGAAGGAGCAAACCCTTCTTTTTTTATTTATGGGTAGTGCCCCTTACCTCTTTCCCATGGATGATCATAATCCTGAAACCGCTGTTCCGGAAAATAAGGAACAACAGCGGAACAGCAGGTGTTCTTGCGGCATGGGTATTTATACCTTTGTTGTTCTTCAGCCTTTCCCGGTCAAAGCTGATCCTGTACGTGCTCCCGGTTTATCCGGGGATAGCCCTGGCAGCCACTAATTATTGGGCTTTTACTGACAACGGGAAAAGAAACCTGTGGCTGAAGATATCGGTCGTGTTCCAGCTACTGGCTATTGCCTTCCTCTTCCTGATGCCACATATTCAACCGGCGTTTAACTTTTCAATGCCTATGTTCATCCTGCTTTGTATTTACTTCGGAGCAGTGGTCTTTTTCGTTCTCTCTCCTTTTTCCGGGAACTATTATAGTGTTCCGGTTTTGAGCCTTGCCTTCACCCTGTTCCTTACAGTTTATTCCAGCCATTTTCTCGGTGATAACGCCGCAAAGGTGAAAGACCTCAGGAGCGTGGCTCACTATATTAACCAGCTTCCCAATGCGGACCGGGTAATGGTCTATAACCGGCTACTGCCATCGCTGGCCTTTCATCTGGACAAGGTGGTGGTCTCTCTGAATGATGGCAGCAGACACCTGAAACGTGAAACACAGTTTGAAACCACACAGCATTGGAAAAAGAACCTCATGGATGTCAAAACGGAAAGAGATGCAATACAGCAAATAGTATCGGAAGGAAGCGTTCTGGTAGTGAGGGAAGGTCAGGTATTTTCACCGCAGGCACAATGGCTGGAATATTCCTTTCAGCGCTCCGTTGTGGTGGATGGCTGGAGATTGTATTATACTCTATAACCCGAGGTTATGTGAGGGTTATTTCTTCACCAGCTCATTTCTCAGATTGGCAATATAATAGTCAAGGGCATTTTGCCATTGTGTGGAAGAATCCCATTTCTTGCCTACAAATACATTCCCCGAATAGATGTGTTTTATGTAAAACTTGTACACCGGAGTATGAATGTTGTTGGAATGAACCGTGAGCTGCCCGTCTCTTACCACTTCTGAGATATAGTCTGTTTCTGCTTCAGTGATCTTGTATCCCAGCATTTGTTTCACGGACTTACCGGTGGAATTGACGTAATAGAGAATATACTGAAATCCTTTGGATCGCAATTCCTTTTCCTGTACATCTTCAGCAATGAAATCGTAACGGAAGGGATAATTGCTCATGACAGCACTGATCTCAGCAGTATCCGCAAACATGGGCACGGCCAGGGTTTCGCTGGAAAAGTTCAGATCATAAAATTCATTTCTACGGCCCTTTATGGGGTTCAGCATCTCGCCAAACTCGGGCACTCCAAGTATTAAATGGTTTTCCTTTTCCAGTCCTGAGTTGGCAGCGGCACGGTAAAGGTCATTCAGAATGACACCCAGGTCGGTCCCCTTTTTTCTCCAGGCCGGCTGCCCCATTTTTATTAAATGCTGCCTGTCCTGCAGGTCCGTTACGATCACCTCATAGGTACCGGCATCTTCCAGAATAAAAACGGCATTTTTGACGTCCCGATCATCAAAATGATCGAGGAAGTTTTCATACGTCTCCGGGCCACTGAAAATATCTTCAAGGTAATAATGGATCATACCGTCAATACCTGCCCTTTGGAGGTAGGGTTGTACCTTTTCGGCGATGGACTTCCAATCCCCACGGATATGGGCAGACGCCGGCCTTGGTGAAACCTTGTAGAGTACCGCTGTCTTTGTCTTAAGGAGTTGCTCAGGAAACGAACTGCTTTCCACAAGACTTTCCAGACGAGAGTATATGTCTGTCTCCTGTGGATGTCCGAAATGAAATGAAAGGATGAATAACCAGGAAAGGCCAGGCATTTTTAATACGGATCTTTTACTCCAAACCAAATTTAACCAGTTTGATCAATAGAACAACAAACCATTTCAAGGGTTCTCAAGAATAACAAATCGATCAAACTAATAAAAATCATACCATTACAATGTTATTGCCATCAGGTATTGACATGCTGTACCAACGCACTTTGCCTTGTTATTATTGCTAAGATCTATTGCCATTATGCGAGTTTGATCCGATCTGCTTAAAAGCATTGGTTATGATGCCCCTAAAAATGCTTTATCCCGTTAAGGCTTCCACTATTCCGGGTTCAGGCCAATAGCTACATCAGTGAGCAAATACCTGGCTCATATCCCTGAAGGATTTGAATTCCAGGGCATTTCCACTGGGGTCCAGAAAAAACATAGTGGCCTGTTCACCCACCTCACCCTTAAAGCGAATATGGGGCTCTATAATAAATTCAATACCCTGTACCCTCAGGCGCTCAGCAAGTTCCTCCCATTGTTCCCACTCCAGAATGATCCCAAAGTGCCTTACAGGTACATTATCCCCATCCACATCACTGGTTTTTGACCGGCCGGTCTCCTCAGGCGCCAAATGGGCTACCACCTGGTGCCCAAACATGTTGAAGTCTATCCAATGATCTGAGGAGCGGCCCGTGGAGCATCCCAGGGTTTCCTTGTAGAATTTTAACGCAGCATCCAGGTCATCCACAGGAAAAGCCAGATGAAAAGGTTGGATCTTAGTCATATGTTTGAAATTGATGTTTCGTAACTTGTGAAAAAGAAGTCCAAATATAAAAAAGAGGCCGGCCAAAGTGATGAAAACCGGTATTCAAAAATTTTTTTGTCAGACGGAAACCTGCAACTTTTCGGGTTGTCCTTAAGGTGAGGTCAAAATATCAGTGAAGTCCGGACAGCAGACAATACATAAATATCTGGTGCAGCGCAGCCAGCAGGGGGACAGGCAGGCCCAGAATGAGCTATACAAGCTGTATGTACAGGCTATGTACAATATCTGCCGCCGGATGATGGGTGATGACGAGGAAGCCAGAGATGTATTGCAGGAGGCATTTGTTACCGCTTTTTCAATGATCCGTTCCTTGAAACATGAAGTGACCTTCAGCGCCTGGCTGAAAAGGATCGTCATCAATCACTGTTTGAATGCTCTGAAGAAAAAACGTCTGATGACTGTGGATCTGAAGGAAAGTGATGATTTCACGGAAGAAAGTAATGAGGATCCAGATTTCAGGGAGTACAGGGTCAGGCGTATTATGGCAGCCATTGACAAAATATCCGATGGATGCAAAACAGTTCTCAATCTTTATCTTTTTGAGGGCTATGACCATAAGGAAATAGGACAGATACTGGGAATAACAGAAGCGACCTCCAAGGCCCAGTATAGCAAGGCAAAGAGTAAAATCAGGAAGCTATTAAATGTCAACTGAAATGGAAAGGGATGAGTTAAAACATCGTGTCGAGGCGGAAAGGAATGAATTTGAGATCTATCATGTAGATGCTGAGGAGCTTTGGTCGAAGATCGATCATGACCTGAGCAAAACCAGGAGGATGCACTCCCTGAGGTGGATCAGCCGCGTGGCTGCGGCAGTGGTCATTGGGTTTGGGATTACCTGGCTGGCCAGTATTTATACCTCGGACCCATGGTCCAATGGTGTTGCCCTCAGCGATCTTTCACCTGAGCTGGCCGAAACGGAGTTCTTCTATCTGCAGCAGGTGGCAGAAAAAATGCAGATGATCCAGGCCAGTGATCAGGCATTGGATCCTGAGGTGCTGGACAACCTTGCCGTGCTGGACAGTGCTTATCAGGAGCTGAAAATGGATTTGAAGGACAATATAGACAATGAAGAAGTGGTCAATGCCATGATCACCAACTACAGGATCAGGTTGCAGATACTTGAACAAATATTAAGGGAAATAAAAGAACATAACAATGAAGGCGGCAATGAGATCAGTATTTAGTATTATTCTGTTCGTCTCAGTGACCGGCTTGCTGGCGGGACCCAAACCCGGCAGTGATACCAAACTGACCAAATCCGTAGACCGGTCTTTCCAGGTGGCCTCCAACAGTCACTTTGAACTGGTGAACAAGTACGGGCAGGTCATCATCAATACCTGGGACAAGGATTCGATCCAAATGAATGTGACCATTACCGCCTATGGTAAGGACTACAACGATGCGGAAAAATTACTTGAGCGTGTTGATATCGACTTCCGGCAGACGGGACAGTATCTCACAGCAGAAACCTTGCTGGACAGGAGATCCGGCTTTTTCAAGGAGCTCTGGAACAACATTTCGGATTACTCCAAAACACTGCTCAGCAAAACCAAGCTGGAAATAGACTATCAGGTGTACATGCCTGCCACTGTTAATCTGGAGATCGAAAACAAGTTTGGTGATGTATACCTGAGTGAGATCGAATCCAAATGTGACATCAACATAATGCATGGCAATCTCAGGGCCAATCGCATTCACAAGAATTCTTCAATAGAAGTAGCCTATGGAGATGTGAAGATCAAGGAGCTGGCATCCGGCCGCCTGACACTGAAAACGGTAGAAGGCGATATTCTGGAATTGGGTGAAGTGCAATTGAAAAGCAGCAGCTCCAGTGTTTACATCAAAAAGGCGGACAAGATAGAGGTGGACTCCAGAAGTGATAAAAATCTGCGGTTTGACGAGATCAACCGTCTTACAGGCAAAGGATTGTTCTCCAAATTCGAGATCGCGAATCTTGTAAAAAGCATGGATATGGACATGAACTATGGAGAAATAAATGCAGCAGGTATACCCTTTAGCTTCTCCCGGATAGATATGGACGCCAAAAATACGGATATCATGTTAAAATTTGATCCGGGTACGTATCTGGAGGTAGACATTCAGGCTAAGGAAGAGGAGTTGTCGCTTCCCGGTGACGGTACAACTGTTTCCAGAGAATATACCGATGACAAGGAAAGATTTGTACATGTGCGGGGCACCATAGGTGACAAGAATAACTACCCGGGATATGTCTACATCAACTCGTCTGGGGGAGAGGTGACACTGGAAGTATCGGGGCTGCGCCATTCCGTGAACAAGTAAAGAATATGAAACAAAGTATAGAACCCTCATTAAACCATTTTAAATCATGAAATCGATATTGGCTTTGATCATGCTGTCCGTGACTGCCTTTACGTGTAGTGCACAGTTTTATAAAAACTCATCGGGCATCAGGCTGGGGTATACCTCCGGTCTTACCTACAAGCATTTTATTAACAGGGAGCAGGCCATGGAATTCATTGCCAGCGGAAGGAACGAAGGCTTTCAGATCACAAGCCTCTATCAGTTCCATAAACCTATGGAAATAGGCTTCCATGATGAATTTTTCCTGTACTATGGTGTGGGCGGGCATATTGGCTATGAAAGGCTCAATGACCAGAAACTAAGAGGCCCTTACATACCTGGTGGTGATCCTGAGTTTCAGGTAGATGAGCGATCCTTCTTTACCATGGGGGTCAATACCGTCCTGGGCATAGAATACCGGTGGCTCAAGATCCCCATGACCATCGGGCTGGATATCAAGCCCTACCTCGATTTCATCGGGATGCGAAGGACCAAAGTGCGCTTCTGGGATACCGCCCTGTCATTCAAGTACATATTCTGACTGATGTAAGTGCAAATAATCAATCTTTAACATATTTGAGAGGACATTACAAGATCAAAAAATTCCAACTCCCTGTCTAACACAAAATACAATCCAAATGAAAAAGATCATAACCGTTTTATTTTTTCAGGCTATCATACTATCGGCTGCTGCTCAGAGCGATGATGTCAAAACACTGTTCAGCAAAGAATCCGAGATCCGTGGGTTTGGCTCCTTTGATATGAAGGTTACGGATTTCAATGAAGAGGTGGCCCTGTTCCTGGGAGGTCATGGCGGAGTGATCCTGAACAAACATTTTATGTTTGGTGGCGGGGGTTACGGACTCTCTACCGACAATGATTTTGACTTTACGGATGAGTCGGGTACTACTGAAAAACTGAACCTCTACGGAGGTTATGGCGGTTTGATACTGGGCTACGTCATTGCTCCCAAGGAGGTGATCCATATTTCCTTTCCCGTGCTGATAGGAGCGGGTGGTGTTGAAGTCACGGACGACTCACGTCCCAGGGTTGACGACCAAAGAGCTACCATTGAGCGGTCTGCCTTTTTCGTAGTTGAGCCCATGGTTGAAGCGGAAATGAATGTGGCGCGGTTTTTAAGAATAGCCGTTGGAGGGGGCTATCGTTTCATACAGGGTGCAGATCTGGATGTAAACAATATTTCCGATGAGGACCTTTCCGGGTGGACAACGGGCATCTCATTTAAGTTTGGTAAGTTTTAGGCAGGCGTCTGACGGTTCCAAACCGTCAGACGCCTGCCTGGCAAAGCCATCTCAGCAAAAAACAAACAAGCCCTCCTCATTGGCTTTTACCGTATAGGTGGCCAGGTCTTCCGTTCTTCCCTGACACTCGCGCCCGGTCTTCAGGTCAAACCGGTAAAAATGCAGGGGGCAAATGATCTCACCTGCGTAATTGACCGTACCCTTGCTTAGTTTTTCCATCTGGTGCGGGCAGTTGTTCCCTGTAACGAAATATTCATCTTTAAACCGGGTGAGGCAAAGCTCCTTCGAGCCGATCCTTACCTTGACCGGTTTACCTTCTGTAAGCGCAGTATCTGCTTCATTTTTGGAATTGAAGATCTTTATCCATTTCACCTCTGAATAGCTTTTTCTTCTCTTCGAGCCTGCTGGGTCTTATGAAGGTCATCACGTAGGCCTCCTTGAGTGATTTGGATTTCCGGATATCTCTGACGATGTCCATCCATTCATGAAAGCAGAGATATACCGGATTGTAGGAGTTGACCGGTCGGGTAATGCCGTAGTCTGCCTGCTCCTCCTCGGGTTGGAAGGTGCCAAATATTCTGTCCCAGATAATGAAGGTAGATCCATAGTTCTTGTCGAGATATCTATCATTTCGGGCATGATGCACCCTGTGATGTGAAGGTGTAGTGAAAATGTACTCGATAGGTTTGGGCAACTTACGAATGTATTCCGTGTGTATCCAGAACTGGTACAGTACCTCTATCTGATGACATATAAAGAACACCACGGGATGGAAACCGGCCAGGGCCACCGGGATAAAGAAAATGATCTTAATGTGTTGTGTCCATCCCAGCCGGAAAGAAACGGACCAGTTGTACTTTTCTGAAGAATGGTGTGTGACATGTGTGGCCCACCAGAATCGGTTTTCATGTGCTACCCGATGCGCCCAGTATCGCCAGAAGTCGATCCACACGAGGCATAAAACAAAGGACCACCACGTATAGGGAATACTCCATGGTACCATATTGTAGAAAAACAGGATAATACCAAAGGTCACTACTTTGATAGCGGCGCTTATGGCTACATTTATAAGTCCTATGGCAGCAGCTGCAAAGGTGTCCTTACCATCATAATAATCCCTTTTCTTATAAAAGCTGACGATCCATTCGAGGGCAACGAGACTGAGCATTACCGGAGCTGCGTACAAAATGATATTGGGAAGATCCATGGCCAGGACCTGGTCCACAGTTAATTTTTCTTTGTCCATTTCAAATTCTCAGGGCGCAAGATACTATATTAAAATCTATTAACAATGGCAGTCTCAGGGTGTTCCGCCAAAATGATAGAAATCTTCGGTTGAAATGTTGCAGTTTTTAGCAGGCATATCATTCGCCTTGATCAATCCATCAGGAACAGCGCTAAGATCCAAATACGTGGGAACAAAAATCCCCTGAAACCAACGATTGGATTTAGGCTGATATTATTGAAAAAAGTACATTATTACCTTTTTGTTAAACCTCAGCCAATGTTAAATTTTAACATTACCGACCTGTATTGACCCAATAGCTTTGAGCCATGTTTCATGAAAATCTATGATAAATGGCTTCAAGCTTTACTCAATTTGCTTTCAAAAAAGGGGTACACTTTTATGTTGTGCTTTGTATGCTCATGTGCTCCTTTACAGGTCAAAAGGTTTTTGGTCAGGCCACCAATGCTTCCATCACTGGTGTGGTAAAAGATGATAACGGTGAAGTGTTGCCGGGAGCAACCATTATGGTAAAAAATATCTCCACCGGCTTTGAGACAGGCACCATCACCAACGTGAACGGAGAATACAGTATCCGGCAACTGCCATTGGGAGGCCCCTACACCGTGTCCGGCTCTTTTGTAGGTTATCAGACGTTGCAAAAGAGTGGGATCATTCTCAATCAGGGCAAATCCGTGCTGGTCGATTTTGATATGAGTGCCTCATCCACGGAACTACAGGAGGTAGTAGTTACCGGGGACGAGCTGACCAGCCGTATTGATGAAATGGGAGAGATGACTTCCATTGGCTACCGGGAGATCAAAAATCTACCTACCGAGGGCAGGAACTTTACCCGGCTTACGGCGCTGTCCCCTTTACAGGGCGGTGGCAGTATCAATCTTGGAGGCCAGCGCCGAACATCCACCGGGGTTACCATTGATGGTGTAAACGCGCGAAATACACTAACCGCAGGCGAGATCGGTCGTGGCCCGTACACCATCTCGCAGGAAGCTGTAAGGGAATTCCAGGTGAATACCAATGACTACGATGTGACCTCCGGGCGCTTTGCCGGAGGAGCCATACAGGCAACTACCAAATCCGGTACCAATACGCCTGAGGCCAGCATTTTTTTCTATCAGAGAAGTGATGCCCTTCAAAGTCAGTTCGATATCAGGGCGAATGATCGTGCAGAGGATTTCAGCACCGATCAGTATGGAGTGAGTGTGGGTGGGCCCATTATAAAAGACAAGGTCCACTTCTATGCGGTATATGAAACCCAAAGACAGGACCTTTCACAAAACATAGGCAACATTCGTGAAGGACAGGCCGGGATCGATGACCAGAACAGGCTGAGGATAAGCAGAGATTCCCTGAATGAATTTATCAACATTGCGCGTGCTTCCTACGGGCTGTCGGATGCACCCATGGTCGGGATTTTCGACAGAAAAACAGAGGCCAATACACTTTTTGCCCGTATCGACTGGCAGATCGACAATAAACACAGGCTTACACTCAGAAACAATTACAACAAATGGGAGTCACCTCTGAGCGTATCGGATAATTCCAATCTGGAACTGAGGGAATCGTGGTCTGATTTTTCCTCTAAGGAAAACAGCCTGCTGGTCTCTCTCCGCTCTGCTTTTACACCAGGTTTTATGAATGAGTTTAAGATACAATACCAGCAAGCCGAGCGTGAATTCTTACCCAGTGGAGGATTTATCCCCGATGAAAACATCCCCCGGGCCGTTGTCAACGTGACTTCCACCACACCGGATGGCCGTACCAGCACCCGCTCCATTCAAATAGGCGGGCAGCGCTTCACCCCTGAGACCAATCTCGAGCGTCAGGTCCACTTTACCAACACGGCATATATCAATTCAGGAAAGTTCAACTTCACCTTTGGCACGGATAATCAGATCACGTATCTGGAAACACTCCTCAGCAGTGAGCAGAACGGAAGATTTACATTCCAGTCTTTGGATGATTTCAGAAACCTGAATCCGAATCGTTACCTGAGAGAAGCTCCGCTGAAAGGCCGGCCTGTAGTGGAACAGACCGTACTGGATCTTTCTCTTTTTGCCCAGGTGGATTTCTTTCCTCATCCGGATATAAACCTGGTTGCAGGCCTGAGGTGGGATGCTACTGCATTCCTTGATGAAGCAGAGTATAATCCGCTGGTAGACCAGGAACTGGGTTTCCGAACCGATGCCAAACCCCAGGACTGGGATAACTTTCAACCCCGGCTTCAAATGACGTGGAATTACAAAGGCAGGAATACCGATATCATAAAAGTGGGAGGCGGGGTTTTCAACGCTCAGCCGCACTACTATGCTCAGGTTAATAATATTCAAAACAGTGGTACCCTTATACAATCCGTTGATGTATCCGGTGATCTGGTGCCAAGACCGAACTTTCCTTCTTACCGGGAAGATCCATCCACTGTGCCCGGAGCAGAGATCAATACCGAAAATGGCATTGAGCCGTTCGCTACGATAAATGCTGTTGATCCTGACTTTGAAGTGCCGACTACGTTCAAGGGTAATATATCCTACACACACTTTTTTGGAGACCGGTATAGCCTGGGCTTTAACTTTCTTGCCAGTAAAACCATTAATAATTACGTCTATCAGGAACGCAATATGGTGGATGAGCCGTTCTTTGTTACGCCTACGGAGGGCCGTGAAGTGTTTGTTCCGGCTGCTTCCATTACTGACGGTGGTGTTACTGACTGGACACAGTCCAGAAAATCGGAACTGGTGGGCAGAACGCTGGTGCTTACCTCCGACGGAGAGCTGGAGACCTTTGCTCTGGTGCTGCAGGGAACGGCCAGGATCGGAAAAGATGGAGAACTTAGTGCAAGCTATACCTTTAACCAGGCCAGAGACAACTCCTCCTACAACTGCTGTGTCGCCAATACTTCCACTTTCCTTCATGTCGATGGTGATCCGCGGGACCTGAAATGGGGCTATTCCGATAATCATTTCAGTAATAAACTTGTCATTAACGGTACCTCGCCCACGTGGAAGGGATTTAACGTCGGGCTTACTGTCCTGGGCTACGGAGGTGAAGTCTTTACCTTCAGAACGGAAACCAATACCAGTGCCAACGGAGATTTTAACCTGAGCAATGATGCAGCATATATCTGGGATCCCAATGACCCTGAGACCCCTGCTGCAATTACTGAAACGTATAATGCGATATTGGCTGACCCTGAAGTAACGGATAATTTCAAGGAGTATCTCAGAGATAACTTTGATGGTTTTGCAGAACGCAACGGGGGCAGAGATGAATTCTACGCTACTATGGACATGCGTATCACCAAAAGATTCAACCTTCCCAATACCCGTCATGGCCTTGAATTGTCTGCAGACCTGTTTAATGTGGCCAACTTCTGGTCCGATGTTGTAAGGCGCGGTATATTCCAAAATGACATGACACAGAATGCAGTGTATGGAAAAAGGAATAACTACAGCAGAAATATAGACCTGATGCGTATCACCGGATTTGATCAGGATACCCGGGGGTATCAGTACCGTGTACAGGATGGTGTAACTACGCCTGATATCTCCGGCACACCATGGAGGCTTCAGCTCGGCGTTCGTTACACATTCAATTAGTTTTTCCCAGAGGAAAGCCCGTTTTACCGGGCTTTCCCTCAAAATCATACCTTATGCAAAAAGTTAAATTCCTCCTTTTACTTACCCTTGCCCTTGATCCCTTCACCATTAGCTTCTATGCCCAGGATATTTCTGCCTCTGATCATGTTATACTCGTATCTATCGATGGTTTCCGGCCGGATTTTTACCTGGAAGACAAATGGCCGGCACCTAACCTGAAAAAAATGGCTGGTAAGGGAGTAAAGGCGTTGGGCGTTCGCGGGGTTTTCCCATCGGTCACCTACCCTTCTCATACTACGCTGATCACCGGCGCCTTGCCAGCCCGTCACGGTATTTATTACAACAGCCCGTTTGAAGAAGGTGGAAGGACCGGAAAATGGTATTGGGAAACAGATCTGATAGAGACGGAGACTCTCTGGCATGCTACACGCCGGGCAGGAAAGAAAAGCGCCAGCTTTATATGGCCCGTATCGGTAGGAGCTCCTGTAGACTACAATATCCCGGAAGTATGGTCGCTGGAAAAAGGGTACGGACGCATACGACCCATGCGTGACCATGACCAGCCGGATGGCCTGCTCGAGGAGCTGGAAAGAGAAGTGCTGGGGAAAATGAATGAGCGCACCTTCAACGGAGATTACCTGAACCGCGAGGATCGTACAGGTGAAATGGCTGCTTATATACTGGAGACCTACAAACCCAACTTCATTACACTTCACCTGATCGCCACGGATCATTTTCAGCACGAACAGGGGCGCGACGGACACAAGGTATCGACCGCGCTGGCCGCGGCGGACCGGGCCATTGGTAAGATCATGGAAGCTGCAGAAAGGGCTGGCATTATGGATCGTACTACTTTCATTGTCACCGGGGATCATGGATTTGTTGATATTCATTCTGCATTAAAACCCAATGTATGGCTTGTGGAAGCAGGATTAATGGAGGACAAACCTGATCGTGGACACTGGAAGGCAGCATTTCATACCTCCGGAGCGGCTGCATTCCTAATGCTGAAGGACAAAAACGACACCAAAACCCTGAAGGCTGTAAAGGACAAACTGGACCTTCTTCCCATGAGCTACCGTAAGCTGTTCAGGGTAGTGGAGAGAAAGGAGCTTGACTGGATCGGTGCAGATCCCAATGCTGCGCTGGCACTGACGCCGGTACCGGGTGTGGCTATGTCAGCCTCTGCAAGCGGTTCCGTACTTGTTCCACGTAAGGGAGGTACTCATGGGTATTTTCCTGATTTTAAGGAAATAGAAACCGGGTTTGTCGCCTATGGAGCAGGTATTCAGTCCGGTAAAATGCTTCATAGGATCAATCTTGAGGATGTAGCTCCCGTGATCGCCCGGTTGCTCAATCTTGAGTTTGAAGCCAGGGATGGTATCCTTTATCCAGGAGTACTCAGATAGGGACCAGAGCACCCTGTTTTTTGAGAGCATTGGCCACGGTCTGACGGGTAGTGCCTATCAGATCGCCAAGATCCTTTTGGGTGAGCAGGTCAAAAAGAATATGATCCTTTTGATGAATATCATGGATGGTTCTGCCAAAATGGTCACGGAGAAAATCGAGTTTTTCCCCAATGCCCCTGGAATTCATTTTAACGAGCTTGGTCTCGGCAATACACCAGCGCTTTACCAGATAATAGTTGAACCACTCCGATATTTTTGGATCGTGAATAATAATCGATTTAAAGAAAGACAGCTCATAAAGCCGCACCTCCGTATCTATGAGCGCTTTGGAAAATTCGTAAAACTGCCCGTTGAGATACCTGAGATTGCCAAAAAAATCGGCCTTTTGCAAAACGTCATACACCACCTCTTCTCCGTCATCAGAATGACTTCCGATCTTTACCGCTCCTTCCACCAACTCATACATATGCCCGATCTTCTGTATCGGAGTGTAGATGTAGGCTCCTTTTTTGAACACCCGCGTTTCAATACCAGGGTGAACACCATAATGTTCACTGAGCAAATGATCATATATGCTGAAGGCATCGTATACCTTGTTGCCAGGCAGTTCTTTGGTCTTCATCATGAATCAAAAAAAATCCGATGGAAAGGAATTTCAAATGTAAAAACAAATAAGACCGTTTGAGCCCGGTGAAGGATTAAGTTAAGTTGAAGTTTTAGATCCTGATGTTAATCCAATATTATAGCAGGGTGGAAAGAAATTAGTATCTTTCTGCTCAATCAAGAACTTAAACCTATGCACAAAATCATCACCTTTTTAGCCCTGTTGACAATCGGTATTCCGCATGGTCAGGGGCAGGCTCTTAATGAAAAAACTGATGCACTTGCTGAAGCAATAGAGACCAGAGTCATCGAATGGAGGAGGCATTTCCATGCCAACCCGGAACTGTCCAACCGGGAATTCAAAACCGCTGAAAAAATAGCCGAACACCTGAGATCGCTGGGGATGGAGGTACAGACCGGAGTAGCAAAAACCGGAGTGGTAGGCGTGCTGAAAGGAGGGAAGAAGGGCCCCGTAGTAGGCCTGAGAGCCGATATAGATGCACTGCCTGTAACGGAGAGAACGCCCGTGCCCTTTGCTTCCAAAGTGGTATCGGAGTATAATGGAATAGAAACCGGTGTGATGCATGCCTGTGGCCATGACACCCATATTGCGATCCTTATGGGTGCTGCAGAGGTGCTGTCAAAAGTGAGGAAAGAACTGAACGGTACAGTGAAATTCATTTTTCAGCCTGCAGAGGAAGGAGCGCCTCCCGGTGAAGAGGGAGGAGCTGAGTTGATGGTGAAGGAAGGTGTACTTAAAAACCCTGATGTTGAGGTGATGTTTGGTCTGCATATAGCGGCAGGTACGGATGTGGGTCGTATAACCTACAAGCCCGGCGGTACCATGGCAGCGGCTGACAGGTTTGTGATAAAAGTGAAGGGCAGGCAGGCACATGGATCTACCCCTTGGATCGGTGTAGATCCCATAGTGACGGCTGCGCAGATCATCAACGGCCTGCAAACCGTGGTAAGCCTGCAAACGGAGCTAACGCAGGAGGCTGCTGTGGTTTCCGTAGGTATGATCAGAGGTGGGGTAAGGAACAATATTATTCCCGAGGAGGTGGAGATGATAGGCACTATCCGGACACTGGATACGGAAATGCAGACGAAGGTGCATGACAATATCCGGAGAACGGCCACCAAAATAGCCGAAAGCCAGGGGGCTACAGCCGAGGTAGATATCCAGATCGGCTATCCGGTGACTTACAATGACCCCGGTCTTACTCAAAAGATGCTGCCTTCCCTGCAAAAGGCAGCAGGAGCGGACAAGGTAGATCTGGTCAACGCCATTACCGGCGCAGAGGATTTTTCATTTTTCCAGAAGGAGGTGCCAGGCCTTTATTTCTTCGTAGGTGGCCGGCCCCTGGAGCAGCCCGAATCCGGCTTTACACCCGGGGGTCATCATACGCCTGACTTTTATATCGATGAAAGTGGCCTTGTCATTGGACTGAAAGCTATGCTCAACCTGACCATAGATTACATGGCCATGGCAAAATAAGATGCTGCAAAAACACAAAGAGCCGTACATCCAGCAGATCCGTGATGATCGCCTGAAAGATGTACAGCTTTTTGTGAAACGTGAGGATGTGATCCATCCCTTCATCTCAGGCAATAAATGGCATAAGCTGAAATATAACCTGTCCGAAGCACAAAAGCAGGGTTATGATACCCTGCTGACCTTCGGTGGGGCCTATTCCAATCATATTTATGCGACTGCCGCAGCGGCACGGGAAGCCGGTTTTAGCTCAATAGGTATTATCCGTGGGGACGAGCTAAAGGGCCAACCTTTAAACAGGACCCTGACCTTTGCCAGAGAACAGGGGATGCGCCTTGAATTTGTAGACCGGACCGCCTATCGCAATAAAACAGATGAGGTCTTTGTTCAAAGGCTTCATGAAAGGTTCGGCCCGTTCTACCTGATCCCGGAGGGTGGCACCAACAATCTGGCGATCTCAGGATGTGCGGAAATGGTGAATGATGAGGTGCGAACGTTTGATTACATTTGTTGCAGTGCCGGCACGGGAGGTACGGTATCAGGATTGATCGCCGGGATGAATAGCGCCGGATATGTGATCGGTTTTGCCGCTCTCAAAGGAGATTTCCTTGAAAAGGAAGTCCGGAAGCTTCTTACCGGTCATAGTAATGCCCAGCTCACGAATTGGGAAATACAGACCAGATATCATTTCGGTGGTTATGCAAAATCTCACGAGCAGTTGAAGCGGTTTATGCAGGACTTTGAACAGCGTCATCAGGCGCTGCTGGACCCGGTCTATACCGGCAAAATGATGTACGGTGTTTTTGATCTTATCGCCGAAAAATACTTCCCTTCCGGCAGTAAAGTACTGGCCATCCACACTGGGGGGTTGCAGGGGAGATGACGAGAGGTCTGTCAAGAGCTTTACTGATCCCCGTTAAATGTAGTTTCCGTGGTCTAGCACTCTTTAGGTCACATTCCTGAAATCAGCAGTCAGCAAAAAACAATCGGCAAATATTTATTTTTTCTATTGCCTGCTAATCGGGAACTACGCAACTGGCCGACATAGTCCGTCATCTACATCTCTGTACTTCACCTCAGGCAAGACATGACACTAGTGTCCAGTCAAGTATGATTTTACGGGTAAAATAGTTATCTTAACTGTTAGATGAAATTGTTATTATCATGAAAAAATACAAAG
>LYSV01000207.1 GCA_001657315.1 Flammeovirgaceae bacterium BBD 1991-12
CCAGCCTTGATACTGAAAAGACAGATGTCAATCGCTTTGGGGTGATCTGGGCCTCCGGCAACGGTGGCATTAGCACATTCGAAAAAGAGGTGATAGAATATGCCCACAGCGAACGGGGTCCCAGGTTCAGCCCATTCTTTATTCCGAGGATACTATCGGATACGCCTTCCGGTGCCATTGCACTAAAGCATGGATTACGGGGTATTAACTACTGTACGGTATCTGCATGTGCCTCCGGCACTTCGGCCATTATGGATGCCTTTAACTATATCCGGTGGGGAAAGGCCCGGCTGATGATCGCGGGTGGCTCCGAGGCTCCTATAACTCAGGCGGGTATTGGAGGTTTCAATGCCATGAAGGCGCTCTCCACAAGAAATGATGATCCGGCTACGGCATCGAGGCCCTTTGATACGGACCGCGACGGTTTTGTGATGGGAGAAGGCGCCGGGGCACTGATCCTCGAAGAGCTGGAGCATGCAAAGGCCCGGGGCGCCAGGATCTACGCTGAAGTGGTGGGCTGCGGCATGTCCAATGATGCGTATCATAGTACGGCCACCCATCCTGAAGGGCTGGGTGCCAGACTAGCCATTGAAATGGCGCTGGAAGATGCACAGATTGAGGCTAACCAAATCGATTATATCAATCTGCATGCCACCAGCACTCCCGTAGGGGATCTTTCGGAACTCAATGCTATCAAAAATATCTATGGTGAAGGTGACAATACGATCCAGACCAGCGCCACCAAGTCCATGACCGGGCATCTGTTGGGAGCAGCCGGAGCCATAGAAGCGGTAGCCACAGTCAAATCCATTGAAAAGGATACCGTTCCTCCCACTATCAATACTACCGTGCCCGATGAAGAATTTCCTGCCGGAATAGACATCACGCTGCATAAGGCGGTGGAAAAAGAGATCACCTACGCTATGAGCAACACTTTCGGGTTTGGGGGGCATAACGCCATTGCGCTTTTCAGGAAGTGGCAGGAATAACTCAGAATATCCATATCCTTGCAAGTGTAGCTATGATCATGGCCACGGTAGTCCACGTGGCCCATACCTTGGCTTTGCTACTCACACTCAGGAATACAGCCGCCAGCGCAGCGCCAACCACCTGCCCTACCGCCACGATGAGGGCCAGCTTCCACAGAATGGCGTTAATGGACGCGAAATAAATAGTGGTAGGCACTGTGTAAAACAGTATGATAATGAGCTTATATGCATTGGCCTGAGCAAAGCTCATGGGCAACCGCTGCAACAGAAGTGTTAATATCAGAATGCCAATCCCTATCTGAATGAAGCCTCCATAGAAACCTGCCATAAAGAACAGCACTGTATTGGGGATCAAAACCATTTTGCCAGAGGAATTTTTGAACCGGGACGTTACTCTTGGGAAAAGGTACTGGACCAGCAACAGAAACATGACCACAGATGCAATGACATTGAACGATCTGCCGGAAATAAGTCCTGCACATACCGCCCCGGACATGGCTCCCAGGCCAGTGCTGATGATCGGAGCCCAACTCATATCCTTTATTGAAAATTGCCTGTACCTGCTCAATACCAGAATACCGGAAATATTCTGAAAGAAAACCCCCGGGCGGGTGGCTATATTGGCCACGGAAAGCGGGATACCAGTAAGGCTCATTACACCCATACTGAAGAGGGTACCACTTCCTGAAATGGTATTGACAATGCCGGCCAGTATACCGCCTGCTATTAACAGCAGATCATCTGACCAATCCATGGATCTTAAGGTCAGTCACCACCGGAAAGTGATCTGAAGGATACTTCATGTTTTTACTGTCGGTAATGCAGGCATAGGTCAGCGCCCGGATCCGGTCATTGACAAAAATATAATCAATCCTTCTCTCGGGTTGCCTGAGGAAATTGAATCCATTAAAAGTAGCCTCAGGTCCATAGGGAGTTATTCCTGGCACTTCCCTTGTATCGCGCATCATTTTTATGGCTTTTGCATAGGCAGGTGCATCGGGTGTAAAATTGAAATCTCCTGTAAGTACCACCGGTGCTTTATTCGCAATCTCCTGGATCCTATTCATGATCAGCCTCACACTTTCTTCTCGCGCTTTTTTACCAACATGATCAAAATGAGTATTGAAAATAAAAAACGAACTGTCCTGCCCGATGGCTTTCATCTGTGCCCATGTACATATCCGGGGTAAAGCGGCATCCCAGCTTTTGGAAGGTTTATCAGGACTAAGAGACAGCCAGAAAGTACCGGACCTAACAACTTCAAAACGATCTTTAGAGTAGAAGATCGCACAATATTCACCCTTTGACCTACCGTCATCCCTGCCTGCGCCCAGATAGTCATAGCCTGCAGATCCTTTTTTGATATCTTCCAATTGGTGATGCAATCCTTCCTGAGTGCCAATAATGTCTGGCTGGTGATAATTCAGTAGTCCGATCACCTCAGCTTTCCTTTTTTGCCAGTTGTTCACGCTGTCACGTTTGTCGTCAAACTTGATGTTATACGTCATGACACGTATTGATTGCCCGTAGCTGAATGCCATACTGAACATTATAAAAGCTGAAAAGATAAAACGCAACCTTATTCTCATAATACGGCTAAATTAATAAGTGTTCCTGTATTTATGATCGAAGCGTTTTCCATGGTCCTGTTTAAGAGGGATATTCATACCCCCGGTGCGCTCCAGCCAATCAAAAAGATCGGTGCGCAGCTCCCTGGCTGTCTCCTGATGTTCCGGACTGCGAATGAGGTTATTCATTTCCAGGGGGTCAGTCTCAAGGTCGTAGAGCTCGTTGACATCCCAGATGCCATAGTAGCGAATGAATTTGTATTTATCGGTACGCACGGCGTGTACAGTAGGTGTTTGTGGGAAAGGTCGCTCCCAGAAGTATTCATAATAGATCCTGTCTCTCCATTCAGGATTTTCACCTTTTAAAAGGGGTAAAAATGAGTACCCATCCATACTGGCCGGGGCCTTGAGTCCCGCAAGTTCCAGGATAGTCGGGCCAATGTCGATATTCTGTATCAACTGGCTGACACTGTCTTTTGCGAGAAGGTTCCCGGCTCCGTATACCAGTAACGGCACGCGTATGGACTCTTCATAGGCATGGCGTTTGTCTATTAGCCCATGTTCACCAAATGAAAAACCATTGTCTCCCATGTAGAACACCAATGTGTTTTCCAGCATGTCATTCTGCTCCAGAAATTCAATGACCTCCCCGATACTTTCATCTACCGAGAGCAGGGTTTCATTGTATCGCTTATAAAAATCTTCAAAAGAGATCTGACCGTGATACATATAGTCGACACCGTGCCAGCTGTTTCTTTGCTTTTTTACCCAGTCGGGCACATCTTCATAATTGTAGTCTTCCGGATCTGCTTTTTCGGGGAACATGGTTGCGGGATAGCGTGGCGATACGGCTTCATAGTTTTTCAGGTGCCTTTGTGCGGGTTTGAAATCGGCATGCACCCCCTTGTGCGACAGGTATAAAAAGAATGGTTTTGTTTCTTTCTTACGTTCGGTCAGCCACTCTTTGGCAAGATCAGTCAGCAAATCAGTGATATAGGTACTGTCACGGTATTCTTTTTCTTCGCCGTTGATATTTAAGGTGGGATTGTAATATGCACCCTGCCCCTTGAAACTGACCCAATGATCGAATCCTTTTCTGGGGTCAGCATGATGCTCTCCCATGTGCCATTTACCAAAAAAAGAGGTTTCATAGCCCGCCTGTTGCAGGTACTGCGGAAAAAAGGTGGAAGTATCGGATACCAGCGACTGGTTATCGATCACCTGATGCCTGTGAGAAAGCTGGCCAGTGAGAATGGAAGCCCTGCTCGGCGAGCACAATGACGTAGTGACAAAGGCGTTCTGAATGTGGGTTCCCTCTTGGGCCATTCTATCCATGGCCGGAGTTTTCAGAAAGGGTACCTTGCCGGTAAAGCCCATAAAATCATAGCGATGGTCGTCACTCAGGATGAAGACCACATTGAGCGGCTGAGCCCCGGATATTTTTTCCAGTGCCAGATTGGAACCTTCCGAAGGCTCTGGTTCTTTGCCAGGTTGGCAGGAAGTAGCCCATCCTGTTAAGAGTATCAACACCGCGAGTATACGGAATTGTGACACTATTCTTAATTTGACCTTGATTGTTTTATTGAAGCTCATTCCTCATGTATAGTTTTTGATTTTTATTGGCTGGAGTAGCGGTGCTATGATCATTCAACTTATAATGCATCTGGCAGTTTCAACTCAAACCCACCTTCCAGACCCTCTGCCGAATTCGGCCCCACAAAAACCGTAAAGGATCCTGGCTCCGCCCTGTACGACATATCCCGGGTATAGAACGCAAGATCTTCCGAGGTAATGGTAAAGCTTACCGTCTGACTTTCTCCGGGTTTTAGGTTGATTTTCGTAAAACCCCTGAGCTCCTTTACAGGCCTGGTCACGCTACCCACCTTATCGCAGATGTAAAGCTGCACGATCTCCTGGCCTTCATACTCACCCGTATTTGAAACGTTGATACTGACCTGAAGAGATCCCTGTTCAGTGATCTCCTTCCTGTCCAGCTTTATATCTGAATATGCAAAAGTGGTGTAGCTCAGGCCATATCCAAAAGGATAGAGTGGCTCGTTGGCCACATCAAGGTATTTACTGGTATACTTGTTGTCGGCATCAAATGGTCTGCCCGTGTTTTTCATGCTGTAGAAGACCGGCACCTGCCCTACATTTCTCGGAAAGGTGATGGTGAGTTTACCGGCTGGATTATGATCTCCGAACAATACCTGAGCGATGGCCCTTCCGGACTGCGTACCCGGATGCCATGCATTGACAATGGCAGGAATGTTCTCGTCCATCCATTCCAGCGTTAATGGCCTTCCGGCCATCACTACGGCTATTACCGGCTTACCCAATGCATGGATCTTTTCCAGAAGCGCCTGCTGAGGTCCTGGCAATCCCAGGTCTGACCTGCTGGCGGCTTCTCCGCTTTGGTGATGCCCTTCACCAATGGCCATGATCACAATATCGGATTTTCGCGCTATTGCCACAGCTTCATTAAATCCTGACTGATCATTGCCGGTAAAACCTGCACCCTTCGCATAATGCACAGTTACATCAGGAGCAGTTTCTCTTATTCCCTGCAGGAGGGTAACCACTTTTGAGGCATCACCAGCCACGTGCCATGTTCCCAGCATATCCTTCTGGTTATCTGCCAAAGGGCCTATCAATGCAATGGTTTTGGGAGATTTGGACAGAGGCAAAAGTGCTGAATTTCCTGCCTTTTTATTTTTAAGTAATACAATCGACTCTTTTGCGGATACGAGGGCATGATCCATCAACTCCTTTGCATATAAGGTCTCCTCCTCACGGGCCTTGTTTAAATACCGGTACGGATCTTCAAACAGACCCAGTTTATATTTCATTTCAAGCACCCGGCGTACATAATCATCCAATCGTGATCCATCGATCCGTCCTTCTTCCAACAGCTCAGGGATGTATTTGCTGTATATGCCGCCCTGCATGTCCATTTCCACACCGGCATTGAACGCCAGTTCTACGGCCTCCTTCTCGTTGGCGACTACGCCATGAGGCACCATTTCATTGATGGCGGTATAGTCCGTTACCACAAAGCCCTTAAACCCCCATTCATCCCTAAGTATTTCTGTCATCAGGTAGTGATTGCCGGAGGCTGGAACGCCATCCAGCTCGTTGAATGAGGTCATGACCGTGGCAGCTCCGGCATCCAGTGCGGCCTTGTAGGGAGGCAAATAGGTCTCTCTCAACACCCTATCCGACATGTCCACAGTATGATAGTCACGACCAGCCTGAGGAGCACCATAGGCCGCAAAATGTTTAACACAAGCCAGAATGGTGGTTGGGTCCGAAAGATCATCTCCCTGATAACCTTTTACTCTGGCAGCGGCTACCAGACTTCCCAGATAAGTGTCCTCACCGGCGCCTTCGGCTATGCGACCCCAGCGTGGGTCCCGGGCAACGTCTACCATAGGATTAAAGGTCCAATTGATGCCGGCAGAGGCCGCTTCTTTTGCGGATAACCTGGCTGTTTTTCGGATAATATCCATATCCCATGTGCTGGCTTCCGCCAGCGGTATCGGGAAAGTGGTTTTGTACCCATGGATGACGTCCAGACCAAACAGAAGAGGGATGCCCAACCTTGTTTCCTCTACAGCCATCCTTTGTAGTTCAATGGCGTAGTCCACCGTATGGGCATTGAAAAGGTTTCCTGCCCTGCCTGCCTTCAACTCTTCTATATAATCTTCACGTAGCTGAGGCCCTGTCACTGTCCATCCACTGGTGTACAAGGTAAGTTGTCCGGCTTTTTCTTCTACAGTCATCTCATTGATCAGGGAATCAATAAAGACATTCATTTTGTGTTGCGGCCCAGGGTCAGGGTTTTTGAAAGCACAACCTGCCAGCAACGTAAGTACGAAAAGGGCAGAATAAGATACAGTATGTCTCATGGGTGTGTTGATTTTAGTTATTTGCTTTTTGTAAATAACCACGGGAGTAGATCGGGTTCGGCAAATGCCTTGTCCCAGCTATTGTGGTTGGCCTCTGGATACAGTGAAAACTTCACCTGTCCTCCATGGGAGCGAATAGCTTTTACCATTAGCTCAGAATACCGGGGTGGTACTACTTTGTCCTTCGCGCCATGAAAGATCCAGAATGGCAGTTTGTCAGCATAACTCCTGGCATTCTTCGGATTCCCTCCTCCACAGATCGGAAATGCTGCAGCAAACATGTCAGGCCTGCGCCGGACCAGCTCGAATGTGCCCATGCCACCCATGGACAGCCCTCCCACATATATCCTCTTCTGGTCTATGAAAGGCAACTGATGAAGGGAATCCATGAGTTGCAAAAGCATTTTCATGGATCCGGAAGGCTTTCCGCCTTTCTTAAAATAGAATTCCTTCCCATTATCGGTTTTTTTTATCGTTCTCCTAGTCCATGCATCTGTCTTTGGGCATTGAGGAAATACGATCACGGCAGGATACTGTCTGCGGTTGTCAGGGTCGAGGAAGAGACTGCTTCCATGAATAAGTTGTGCTTCGTTATCATTGCCACGTTCACCGGAACCATGCAGAAAAAGGACCAGCGGATAGGATCCGGTGGCTTTAAAACCTTCAGGATACAGAATACGATAGGGTAGGACCTCATCCTGATGACTGTATTGCCTTTTTTCAAATTCAGCCATTGTCCGGGCGGAGGTATAGTGTGGGAGTATCATGAGTGAACACATTAATAATTTGACACACCATGGGAGTGACAAGGTGGGGCATTCAAGGGCTGTGCTGTTACCTGATAAATGTGTGATTTTGTCACCGTCCTGAAGATCAATCATTTCTCCCAATGGATTGTAGTGGA
>LYSV01000208.1 GCA_001657315.1 Flammeovirgaceae bacterium BBD 1991-12
GGCTATTTAGGCACAAATTCGCTCCCAAGCCCTCACCACTTTTCACTAATATTAAATCAATTCAAACATAGGAGGCACTAAAGCTCAAACCTGCCGGCTGGCAGTCCACCGGATTCCCCACGGGGTCCAGTGGATCCGCAGGATTCCTCGCAGAGTCCGGTGGACCCACAGGATTCAGCGAATGTGGATGTGAGGGAATCACAAAGGTATTTTCATTCTTGTTTGATTCCGGCACATTTTAGCGAGGATTCACGCCATCTGAAAATCCCACGACGGAGCAACAAAAAAGGCTGACCAATATCATGCTGGCCAGCCCATTAACCCTTTATTTATAATATTTAATCTTCTTCCTTACGCTCTTTCTGCGTTTGTTTTCCGGGCTTTTTTACCTTCAGCTTCAATTCATCTCCCTTACTATCATGATCAGCAAGGATGATGGATCCTTCTTCCATATCTCCCTTCAGGATTTCTTCTGCCACGGGGTCTTCAAGATACTTTTGAATGGCTCTGTTCAGAGGCCTTGCACCGTACTGCGGATCGTAGCCCTTTTCTGATAAAAAGTCTTTGGCCTTTTCTGTCAGTTCCACGTTATATCCCAGAGCATTGATCCTCTCGAACAGCTTGCCAAGTGTAAGGTCAATGATCTGATGGATATGCTCACGCTGCAGCGAGTTGAAGACGATAACATCATCCAGCCTGTTCAGGAACTCAGGGCTGAAGGCTTTCTTCAAAGCGCTCTGAATGGTCGACTTCATGATCTCATCTTCATCTTTCTGATTGGACTTTGTGGAAAATCCAATCCCGGCGCCAAAGTCTTTAAGGTCACGAACCCCGATATTCGAGGTCATGATGATGATAGTGTTTCTGAAATCTACTCTTCTTCCAAGGCCATCTGTAAGAATACCGTCATCCAGCACCTGCAGCAATAAGTTGAATACGTCAGGGTGCGCTTTCTCGATCTCATCCAACAGCACGACACTGTAAGGTTTCCTTCTCACCTTTTCTGTGAGCTGACCTCCTTCCTCATACCCCACATAGCCCGGAGGCGCTCCTACCAACCTGGATACGGAAAATTTTTCCATATATTCACTCATATCTATCCTCACAAGTGAATCATCCTTATCAAAAAGGTAGGTAGAAAGAACTTTCGCCAACTCTGTTTTACCTACACCGGTAGGTCCCAGAAAAATAAAAGATCCAATTGGTTTCCTGGGGTCTTTCAGTCCAACCCGTGTACGTTGTATAGCCTTGGTCAGTTTACCTATCGCTTCTTCCTGCCCTATAACTTTGCCACTCAGCTCTTCCTTCATGCCCAGTAGCTTGTTGCTTTCCTTTTGAGCGATCCGCTTGGTAGGAATACCAGTCATCATGGCGATGACATCTGCTACGTTATCCTCATCTACAGTGTAGCGCTTGCTTTTTGTCTCCTCTTCCCAATTCAGTTTGGCTACATCCAGCTGCTCCAGTAATTTCTTCTCCTTATCCCTGAGCTGGGCCGCCTCCTCGTATTTCTGACTTTTGACTACCCTGTTTTTTTCCTCCTTTATATCTTCTATGGCTGCTTCCAGCTTCACGATCTCGTCAGGCACATGAATATTGTTGATGTGCACCCTTGCGCCGGCCTCATCCAACACATCGATGGCCTTATCCGGCAGGAACCGGTCACTGATATATCTATCAGATAGTTTTACACATGCATCTACCGCCTCTGGTGTGTAGTTGACATGATGGTGATCTTCATATTTTTCCTTGATATTTTCAAGTATCTGGACAGTTTCCTCAGGGGTGGTAGCATCTACCATCACCATCTGGAATCTCCTGGCCAGTGCACCATCCTTTTCAATGTACTGTCTGTATTCATCAAGTGTGGTGGCGCCTATACATTGGATCTCCCCTCTCGCCAGAGCCGGTTTGAACATATTGGAAGCATCCAGTGATCCTGACGCGCCTCCGGCACCCACAATGGTATGTAACTCATCAATGAACAGAATTACCTCCGGCGACTTCTCAAGCTCATTCATTACCGCCTTCATCCGCTCTTCAAATTGCCCACGGTACTTGGTACCGGCTACCAACGAGGCAAGGTCCAGGGTCACCACTCTTTTACCGAACAACACCCTTGAAACCTTTTTCTGAACAATACGCAATGCCAGACCTTCCGCTATGGCCGTTTTACCTACCCCAGGCTCGCCGATAAGGATAGGATTATTCTTTTTTCTCCTGCTCAGTATCTGCGCAACACGCTCTATTTCCTTCTCTCTTCCTACTATGGGATCCAGTTTGTTGTCCTCCGCCAGCTTGGTCAGATCCCGGCCGAAATTGTCCAACACAGGTGTTCTGGATTTTTCCGAGCCTTTTTTCTCCTTACCCGCTCCTGATCCGGAACCTCCGCTGCCGAAGATCTTGGACGAATCCTCGTCCGGATCATCCGTATCGGATGATGACATCGGATGCTCAGTCTGGTACTCCAGCAGCTCCTTGACCACATCGTAGTTCACATCAAATTTTTCCAGTATCTGTGTAGCTATGTTGTCCTCATCCCTGAGAATGGAGAGCAACAGATGCTCCGTGCCAATAAGCTGGCTTTTAAAGATCTTTGCTTCAAGATAGGTTATTTTGAGTACTTTCTCCGACTGTCGGGTAAGAGGTATATTGGCCAGATTCTTTACATCATGAGAGGCAGTACCTTTCGAAACCTTCTCCACAGCTCCCCGAAGTTCTTCCAGTGATATCCCCAGTTTCTTCAAAAGACCGACGGCCACCCCTTCGCCTTCACGGATCATGCCCAGTAACAAATGCTCGGTGCCTATGTAGTCATGCCCCAGCCTCAACGCCTCCTCTCTGCTCAGGGAAATAACCTCCTTAACTCTGTTTGAAAATTTTGCTTCCATATTCAAGCAATTGTAGTGATAATTGTAAATGTATGATTTCTTCAAAAGAATTACCATGATTACCCATGGTAATTATCACTGATTCTAAAACGAAATACCACTCCTAAATGTTCATGATCCACTGGTCGACCTGCGGACAATTGTGACGGAATTTGGTCCTTCGCACATGAGCAAATCAATGATACTCATGTTGGGTACAAAGTCTTTGCCAAATATCTGTTCGTACCTTACCGCCTGATAAAACGTCCTGTTTGTAAAGTCTTCTTTTGGATGAATAACCGATCTCAGGTCTATGTAACTGTGTTTCAGGTGATTTTCATACGTTTCCGAAAATACTATCTCTTTCTTTAGTCCTAAAAGATCCAGACATAATGTCAGTAGCTTATGGTTAAGGTCAATCAGGAATTTTTCCTTTTGGCGGAAAACGTTCTCAAAATAGTCAACATAGAATTCAAAAAACGGTGACTTGCCGTAGGCAGACTGAATGGCCCGCCAGTGATTCATCCTCCATTTTTGATCATGATCGATACGAATGTCCTTCATGGGTATTTTTTTCCTGCCCCACAACACCGGTACGGAAAGTTTCAATACCCCGTTGGCTCCACGAATATAACAGCGGTTCCGGTAGGTCTGTTTCACGAAGTGCTCATGAATTTCGAGGACCACTCTGTCATAGCTGTCAAGGCAGGTAAAATACTCTATCCCTGGCAGATAGTGCAGATCAATAAGCAGGCTTTTCCCTTCAGATAAACTCATAGATGTCACCCAATCCTTCACGGATCACTTCAAATTGCTCGTTGGAGCAATCCACCACGGTTGACGGAATATTGCCGCCATAACCGCCATCTATGAAGATATCAATTTCATTCTTTAAATCATCGTAGATGAGCTCAGGGTCGGTGGTATATTCTACTATTTTGTCCTCATCCCTGATGGAAGAAGTAATGATCGGGTTACCCAGGGTCTCCACGATCATCCTTGGAATGTTGTTGTCCGGTATCCTAACTCCCACCGTCTTTTTATTGGTCTCCAGTATCTTTGATACTTTGCTACTGGCCTCGAGGATAAGGGTGAAGGGTCCGGGCAGAACTTTTTTCATGACCTTGAAGGTCTGATTATCTATTCGTCTCACGTATTCAGCGATCTGACTGATGTCATTGCAGATAAACGACAGGTTGAACTTTTTAGGCTTGATGCCCTTGATCCTGCGTACCCTGTCGATAGCCTTCTTGTTGAACAGGTCGCACCCTATCCCGTATATGGTGTCCGTGGGGTAAATGATAACACCCCCGTCTTTTAGCACATTGACAATCTGTTCAATTTTCGGTTGCTGAGGGTTCTGCTCGTAGAGTTTTATATATTCGGCAGCCATTGGAAGCGGCAAATCTATCCAAAATCATGAGAGACACACCTGATTATTGTCAGTTAATTGAATGAACTTGTACCGGAAATTTCAAATGCTGTTGGTATAGAATGAGGCCTGCATGACTCTCTTAAAATAAGTAAAAGCACTGCTCCGGCAATAAAGCCATTGGCATTGATAACTGAAAATCAGTACTAAAGCAATTACCGGACACCGGATCACCCGTCCGTTTATCTCATGTGCAGAACATAATACACAACTCTTTCCAGGCGAATCCTTAACTTTGCCGCTTTAACATCGATTGTATGAAAAACCGAAAGCTGCTCGTCATTTTTTTACTGGTGTTTACGATGTTGCTGTCTTCGTTTGCTTTTTACGGCTATCAGATCCTTTATTCTCCTAATCTGCTGGTAGATAAGGAGGACAAGATCCTCGTTATTGACAAGAACGAAACGTTCAGGTCATTGCAAAACAAACTCTATGACGACGATTATCTGCAGGATCCTGTCTCTTTCGGCTTTCTGGCAAGGTTAATGGACTATGATAAGGGTATAAAACCGGGCAGGTTCCTGATCAAAAAAAATATGACTAACCTGGAAGCCATTCGCATGCTAAGGCTGGCCGAGCAGGTCCCTGTTAATGTAACATTTAACAACATCCGGCTGAAGGAGGATATTGCTGAAAAGATCACAAGGAACATTGAGCTCAGCGAAGCAGAATTCGACAGTGCTTTGGTAAAATTCATCCGTCAGAATGACTATGGATTCAATGCGGAAACAGTGATCAGCATGTTCATTCCAAATACCTATCAGGTATACTACAATGAAAGTGGTGCACAACTGTTGGAAAGAATACATGATGAATATCAAAAATTCTGGAACAATAATCGAAGGAAAAAAGCGGAAGAGACAGGCTTGTCAATACTTGAAGTTTCCACCCTTGCCTCCATCGTCCAGGCAGAGAGCATCAAGAAAGATGAGAGCAGGCGCATCGCCGGACTGTACATGAACCGGCTCCAAAAAGGGATCGCCCTGCAGGCTGACCCTACCCTGGTGTTTGCCTCGGGAGATTTCAGTCTGAAACGTGTTTTGAACAAGCATAAGAAAATAGAGTCGCCTTACAATACCTATCTGAACAGTGGCCTGCCCCCCGGACCGATCAATATGCCTACGATCCATTCCATCGACGCTGTTTTGAACTATGAGAAGCACAATCTGATTTATATGTGCGCCAAAGAGGACTTTTCCGGCTATCATAACTTTGCCAGCAATATCAGGGACCATATCAACAACGCCAACAGGTATCAGCGGCAGTTGACCATTGAACAGCGAAAAGCAAGACTTAACAGCCAGTAATGTATCGGCACGATATTCAAATACGGGTAAGATATGCTGATACGGATCAGATGGGCTACGTGTATTATGGCAACTATGCTGCTTACTATGAGGCCGCCCGTGTGGAGAGCCTGCGGGCTCTGGGGCTTACCTACAGAGAGCTGGAAGCTGACGGAGTGATGATGCCCGTGCTGGAAAACACCTCACGGTTTAAGGCTCCAGCGCTGTACGACGAACTCCTCACGGTACGGACCATTATCAAGGAAAAGCCTATGGTAAGGATAAGGTTCGATTATGAGATCTACAATGAGGCTGACAAGCTGATCCATACGGGAGAAACGTTGCTGGCTTTTGTAAAAATGGACACAGGCCGGCCCTGCAGAATGCCCGGCCAAATGGAGGAACTGCTGAAACCATTTTTCAAAAAATGAAAAAGAGGCTGATCGCATATATTCTCCAGACTGAGATCTACAGCAAGCTCATCGCCCTGCTCAAAAGCATCCGGTTCAAAAAATATGAGGGACTTAGCCTTTACGAGGTTATTAAGGTATTCATCCAGAAGATCACCAACGATGATATCATAGAGCGGGCAGAGTCTGTGGCCTATAATTTCACCCTGGCCATTTTTCCGGCCATAATTTTCCTGTTTACCCTTACCCCTTACATACATGAGTTCATACCGGATGTAAGCCGGACCAGCATACTGGAATTTATAGGCCAGTTCATGCCGAAAAGCATGTATGAAGTGGCCAACAACACCATAACTGATATAGTCAGTAACCAGCGTGGCGGCCTGCTTACCTTTGGTGCCGTGTTCTCCCTGTTCCTGGCTACCAACGGTATGTTGTCCCTGATGAAGGCCTTCAATGGATGTTACAAAACGGTAGAAAAGCGTGGATTTTTCAAAATGCGGCTGGTAGCTACCGGGCTCACCTTCATGCTGGCCATGGTACTGGTGCTGGCCATCATATTACTGGTGATCGGTAACTTTCTGATAGATTTCGTGAATCAGATCGAATGGGTGGACATAGAAGAGTATCTGATCTACCTCTTTTTTGTAGTCCGGTTTGTTGTCATTTTTATTGTGTTCTTTCTGGCCATCTCATTTATTTACTATTTCGGCCCGGCCGTACATTTTAACTGGCGGTTCTTTTCCATAGGCTCCTTTGTTTCCACTATCCTCTGCCTTGCTGTGTCCTACGGTTTTTCCTACTATGTGGCCAATTTCGCTACCTACAACAAGCTCTACGGCTCTATAGGCGTATTGATCGCTCTGATGATCTGGCAGTTTATTCTCACCATTGTACTGCTGGTAGGCTATGAGATCAACGCCAGTATCCATCAGGCATACAGGATCAAGGCGTGAGGTTCAAAAAAATCAAATTGATATTTGTGGTAATCAAAATTAGCAATACATTTGCAGTCCGATTGGAAAATCGACTTACAGAGGAGTGGCAGAGTGGTCGAATGCGGCGGTCTTGAAAACCGTTGTACCGTGAGGTACCGGGGGTTCGAATCCCTCCTCCTCTGCTTCAGAGCCAGGCCATAGGCCTGGCTCTTCGTATTTGTTATGTACACTGTATACATCCTCATCAACGATTACGGTCAATATTACTTTGGACACACTAAAGATCTGACCAAACGCCTTGCAAACCACAACGCTGGTAAAGTCAGATCAACAAAATCAAAACGGCCATGGAAAGTTCACTATTCTGAAGTCCTCACCACCAAATCCGAAGC
>LYSV01000209.1 GCA_001657315.1 Flammeovirgaceae bacterium BBD 1991-12
ACATTGCCTGCTGGCATACTGGGCTTATTTTTCACCCAGGGTTGAGCCGGAAATTGAAGAAAGACTAATGCACTTTCATGACCATGTCATTGGAAAGTACTGGGATCCGGAAAGAGAGATATGGAAAAACAGGTACGAAAGTGTCAATCTGCCATTACACCACAAGGAGAAGAAAGAATTCCAATATCACACCCGATGGACTTTTGAACAGTTTGAAGGATACCTTAACTCCTGGTCAGCCGTGCAGCATTTCATTGATAAAACCGGCAAAAACCCAATACCTGAATACCTGAGTCCCTTAAAGAAGAACTGGCAACAGCCAAAGGATGTGATATTCCCTATTTTGTTGTTTACGGGTAGGGTTTGATGTTTCCTGTTTCTTGTTACGTGTTCGGGTTTCGGACTTTTTGGATCCTCAGCGATTCAGAGCAACTTCATTAAAGTCACCACCAGTGCGGCCTAGGCGATCAGGAATGCTGCTATCTTCCACGACATATTACCAATCTTATCCTTGACACCTCCGATTTCCTTGTGCATTTCAGAATGAAGCGCGGTCACATCGGCCCTGGAAGCCACCTGATTCAATAAAAGCTCGTTGTATTTTAACAGGAACTGCATAAGCGCATCTGCAGACTTTTTACCTAATTCTCTTTCCAATTTACGAAATTCTTCAATAATCGACGTGTTTTCCATAACATTTGGAACCTTTAAAATAAACATATTGCCTGATCCTTTCTACACCTCTCCTCAAATTTCGAATAACATCCATTCATCATTAAAGGTAAGGAAGTACAGATGCACATATCATCTGTCACCAAAATCCACAACATCTTCATGGGTTTATTATGTGATTTACCTTCATTTAACCCGTATCAGACAATAAAGTTTCCATTATTTGATAATAGGCAAAAATTCATTTTACCAATTTCAGAGCATGGTAGCAGTTCCTGTTTTTGATCACTGACCGGATCTGTAAACAGCGTCTTTTATAACAAACTCATTCTTCGATGTTTAGCTTACAACCCTGAACATCCCCAAGAATGACAGTTTCAACTCCTGATGTATTCAGACAAAAATCAGAAGAGCTTTTTCTACCTTTAAAAAATTTTGAGATTTTCTTTTGACAGGTCACAAATGCAACCCACACTCCACCTTTGAAGTATTGGCCCAGCGACCGGCTCGCCCCTCACCTTTGGCAGTACAGTGGACACATCCGACGGAATTGTAACCCTGCTCCAGCAGGGGGTGGACGGGTAGGTCATTAATATAGCTATACAGCTCCACCTCTTCACGTGTCATGTCCAGCATGGGGTGAAATTTGACAATATCCGGTTTTTTCTCAAAGATCCGAAGGTTGTGCCGGTTGGCATTTTGATATTTCATTAGTCCGGAGATCCAGAGGGTATGCTTTTCCCTTAACTCATTTACCGGCTGTACTTTGTTGATGAAGCAGCAGAGGTCGTGGTTGAGCTTCCATGTATGGTTTTCTTTGGTAAAACGAGAGCGATTGGGTCTGGCTTTTATGTCTATTACATTTAGCCCAAATTGCCGGATCAACTGGTTTTTATATTCGACCGTTTCCTGAAAATGGTAAGTGGTATCCACAAAATAAACGGGATGCTCAGGCCTGACTTTGCTGAGCATATGCAGTAACACTGCCGATGACGTTCCGAAGGACGAGGTAACCATGATCTCCCGTGAGGGAAAGCTGTCAAAGAGCAGCTCCAGACGCTCCCACGGCTGCAGCCCTTCATACCGTTTATTCAATGAGTCCGTAAAACAGGTCATGTTTTCCTTTGGAGGGCGATCGCCCGATGATTTTGTTATTACCATTCCGGATATTCCTTTCAAATTCAATTATCTATGCCGCTTACCGGTGTATTCTTTCTCTACAGTTCTGACCAACTCGTAAAAATGTTCATGAGTGCCTACCGCCTCACCAATCACGATCAGCGCCGGAGCAGCCGGATTATGCTCTCTTTTCAGAGCGATCAGGTCACGAACATGCCCGAAGATGATCTGCCCTTCCGGCAGTGAACCTTTGGAAATTATGGCTGCCGGTATATCTGTTTTACCCGAAGCAGCATAGGCTTTGACAATGGCTTCCAGTTTTCTCAATCCCATAAGGAAAACCCCCGTGGCAGAGGACTGGGCCACCAACCGTACATCTCCTGACAGCTCTCCCGAAGAAGTAGTAGCGGTAACCACCCAAAAACTTTCGTTTACACCCCGCCTTGTGAGTGGTACACCATAGTAACCGGGCAGTGTAATACTCGAAATACCAGGCACTACTTTTACAGGGATACCAAAGGTTTCAGCATATTCGGCCTCTTCCTTTCCCCGGGCAAATACAAAGGGGTCTCCCCCCTTCAGCCGCACTACATGGCCTTCACTTAGTGCAAAATCCACTATGAGCTGATTGATCTCTTCCTGTTTGTAACTGTGCTGCCCTGCCCGCTTGCCCACATACACCTTCCGGGCTTTCCGGGGAGCATAGTTGAGCAGATCAGGATGTACCAGAGCATCGTAAAGCACCACATCCGCCGAGGCCAGGGCCTTTACACCTTTTATACTGATCAGGTCAGGGTCTCCTGGCCCGGCCCCGACAAGTGTTAATTTTGAATTCATTGTATACGCTTTATTATAGTCTTTCATCATTGAGTTATTGGGTTATTGGTTACTGAGTTATTGGGTTACCACAAGGCATAGTTTAGCCTAATAACTTATTAACCCAATAACTTAATAGCCATACCACATCAGGCTTTATAATAGTTGTCCACCACCAGTTTTTCCTGATCGGTGCCCTCTGCATTCATCTGCAACTGCCTGTACTTTTTCACCTTATCGAGGAATACCTGTGCGGTTTCATGATACGCCGTGGCAAATGATCCTGTCGGCTCATTCTTGTTGATCGCCAGTACATTTTCCTGAAATGAACCTTCCCAAAGGAATTTTCCACTCTTTACGAAGTATTCATCAAAATCCCTAACGATACCGATGTGTGTATTGCAATGCTGGTCTTCACTAAGCAGAAGCGCTTTGGCACCAATGATCAGGGCATTGTAACTGTCGTAAATGACAGCTGAATAGTCTTTTTCAGTCAGCGCATCCGAAGCCCTGCCAAATTTTTCACTGGCGTCATTAATGATGGTTCCTACTACATCCAGTGTAACGCCTGCACACTCTCCTACTCCGATTTCAGGCACAAACTGCTCGGAGTGTCCCCAGTCTACATAGTCTTCAGGTGCCAGCGTACTGATATCTGCAAAGACCTTGAGCAAATTATAGAAATACATTTTGCCCTGACGCTGATAGTAATCATTGAAGTACTCACCTTCATGAGCGTGTTCCTGATAGTCATTCAGGACAGCTTTCAGTGCCGTAGGGATTTTCTTGCTTGGCAACTTAATGACCTTGTCGGCTATAAAACCCTTTCCGGAAGCATCCACACCACCACCGATCACCACCTGTAATGCGGGAATGACCAGAGCGCCATTTTTAATGGAGCTGCCATGAAAACCGATATTCGCTACCATGTGCTGACCGCATGAGTTCATACAGCCGCTGATCTTGATCGCTATGTCATTTTCAAGTACCAGGCTTCTGAATTCCTTGCGGATCATCTCTTCCAGCACCAGGCTAATGTCGGTACTGTTGGTCACCCCAAGGTTGCAGGTATCTGTTCCGGGGCAGGCCGTAATATCAGCAATCGTCTCTGCTCCGGCACGGGACAGGTTGAGCTTTTCAAGTCCGTCATAGATGGCCGGCAGCAGTTCCGGTTTTACATATTTGATGAGAATACCCTGCTGAATAGTAACCCTCATATCGTCGGCAGCAAAGGTTTTGACCAGTCGGGCCAGTTGCCGGGCGGTTTCGGCATCAATATTACCCAGGTCCACTTTTACCTTTACGGCATAAAAACCCTTTTGCTTTTGCTCGAATACGTTGGTCTTCAACCAGTAGTCGTATAGCTCAGGGTCCTCAATATTGACTTCCGGTACAATTATATTTTCAGGTGGCAGTGCTGTTTTTACTGTGTTGAGGTCTATGGGATAGGTTTGATGAGGCAATGCCGTTCGTTCTTCCTCCACCAGCTCCAGGAACTTCTCCAGACCAAGACCCTTCTTTCCTTCCACCAGGAATTTAAGCCTTGCCTTGAACCGTTTTTCACGCTCACCGTACCGGTCAAATACCCTCAGACCAGCCTCAATAAAGGGGATGATCTTATCTTCCTCCAGAAACTCATAGGCCGTGTGGGCCAGCATAGCCTGAGCCCCCAGGCCACCACCTACCAGTACCTTGAAGCCTCTGATTTCCTTACCTTCCTCCTGCCGGACCCTGGGGATAAATCCAAAATCATGCAGGAAGGCAAAGGCAGAATCCTTTTCACTGGAAGAAAAGGCCATTTTTATTTTCCGGCCCATATCCTGACAGATGGGGTTACGCAAAAAATACTCAAAAACAGCCTGAGCGTAGGGAGCTACGTCAAAGGGTTCATCAGGATCAATACCTGCTTTGGCCGATGCTGTGATGTTCCTTACCGTATTGCCACAGGCCTCGCGTGTGGTAATGCCTACTTCCTCCAACTGACTCCACAGCCCGGGGGTATCTTCCAGCCTGATGTAGTGCATCTGTACATTTTGTCTGGTGGTGAGGTGCAGGTTACCGTTGGTATATTTTTCAGAAAGGTCTGCCAGCCTGACCAGCTGCTCCGATGTAAGCCTGCCGAAAGGCAGCTTGATACGGAACATCTGTACGCCCTGCTGCCGCTGGCCATACACCCCGCGTGCCAGCCGAAAAGCCTTAAAACGCTCCTCAGCTATCTCACCCTTGCGGAAACTCCTGATCTTTTCCTGCAGTTCAACAATATCCTTCCGGGCGACTTTACTTACTTTTTCGTTGATGATGATACTCATTTTACTCTGTTTTCTTCTTTTCGTTCATGGGTCTCTGCTTTTTCCGGCGCCAGCCGTAACTCAAATAAAAAGGCCTCTGAAGATGTCTATCCGCAGAGGCCCTGTTACTTCGAGTATGCACTTCTCAGGTTTTGCGGACAAAATCATCCCCGGGACAACAACAAATACAGTTGCAACACACGGGCCTTATATGTATCCTGGTCTTCACTTTTTCTCTTTTCAGTGATCAGCTATGAGCCGACCACGACTTTTGCTACAGGTTTTGACGCCCTGAGGGCATTTTCTATATCTTCCAAAATATCATTTACATTTTCCAGCCCGACCGATATCCTTACCAGGCCGGGGGTAATCCCCACGCTACATCTTTCTTCTTCCGAAAGCTTTGAATGAGTGGTGGATGCCGGGTGCGTAGCGATAGTACGTGTATCTCCAAGATTGGCTGTAAGCGACAGCATCCTGAGGTTATCCAAAAACTTTCTGCCTCTTTCGATACCACCTTTTACTTCAAAAGTAATAAGCCCTCCCCCATGTGTCATTTGTCTTTTTGCCAGCTCATAATTGGGGTGGGACTTGAGAAAGGGGTACTTCACGGCTGACAGCTCTTCATGACCTTCCAGGTATTCAGCAATCCTCAGAGCATTGTCGCAATGCTTTTCCATTCTTACCGGCAGCGTTTCCAGGCTTTTGGAAAGCATCCAGGCATTGAAAGGTGACAATGCAGGTCCTGTATGACGGACAAAGAACCGGATCTTATCGATCAGTTCCTGATCACCCAAAATGGCCCCTCCGATGGTCCTGCCCTGACCGTCGATAAACTTGGTGGCCGAATGGCATACAAGATGTGCACCGTATTCTACCGGCCGTTGGAGATAAGGTGTGGCGAAGCAATTATCCACATTCAGGATGAGGTCATGCTTTTTTGCCAGCCTTCCCAGCCATTCCAGATCTATAAGATCCAGCCCAGGGTTGGATGGTGTTTCCACAAAGATCATTCGGGTATTGGGCCGGATGAGCGATTCCCACTCTTCCGTTTTATCCACATCAGCATAGGTATGCTCAATTCCCCATGTTGGAAATATTTGTGTCAGGATCTGGTGAGTAGAACCAAACAAAGAACGTGAAGCGAGAATATGGTCCCCACTTTGCAACAAGGCCGCCATACCGGAGAACATGGCGGACATCCCTGATGCAGTAGCTACACCGTCATCCGTTCCTTCCAGCCGGCTTAGCTTTTCAATGAATTCGTTACTGTTGGGATTGGAGAACCGGGTATAGATATTGCCTTCGATCTCATCGGCAAACATAGCACGAGCATGCTCGGCATCTTCAAAGACGAAGCTGGACGTCATGTAGATGGGTGATGCATGCTCCCGCTGCAAACTGTTGTCTGACTGGGTTCGAATGGCCTGGGTCTCAAAATGTTTATTCTCGCTCATAGTCTATGCATTAGATGTGCAACCACTCTTTTTTGGCCACAAGTTCATCTTCGGTTTCCTCATAGTCAGGATCCGGCACGCAGCAGTCCACAGGGCATACGGCTGCACACTGTGGCTCCTCATGAAAGCCAATACATTCAGTACATTTGCCGGATACGATATAGTAAAATTCGTCGGAGTATGGTGCCTGTTCCTCAGTGGCATCCTGCACTGAACCGTCTTCCAGCTCCACCTGTTGCAGCTCAGTACCTCCACCCCATGTCCACAGGGCACCACCTTCATAAATGGCCGTATTGGGGCATTCCGGTTCACAAGCCGCACAGTTTATACATTCATCAGTGATCATTATTGCCATGGTAGAAAAAATTAAAAAGTTGAATAAAAAGGATTGGTGTCAACTGATCAGTTGACCAGTCAGGGACTACTTACCTAAGAAGACCTGAACAGAGGAATCTTAGCAACAACAGCAACAACAACACTCAGGCATGCTCATATTCGCAGAATCCCGTGGAAAGTCCTGTGAACAGGGCTCGCATCCGGAATTACACGTATACGTGGAAGTGATTAGCAAAAGGTGCTGCGATGTGTCGCTTTCTGTGAAAATGTTTTTGTAATTGATCATAGCAATTCAATTTATATTCTCCTTCCGAAATCCATCGGACTGGATCAGGATTTAGCACCTTTTCATCTGTTGACTGAGAGGTTGCTAGCGCTTCTTAGAGCCTGATCTCTCCACGCTTCTTTATAAATCAATTGCCTCAAAGGAATTGCTCTAAAGCAAATGATAGTACAATAGTTGAAATAAAATACGGTTTTTGCAAATGTTGGGTTCAAAAAAAATCGCCGAAAACGATTTCAGT
>LYSV01000003.1 GCA_001657315.1 Flammeovirgaceae bacterium BBD 1991-12
TGGTAAAGATGTTTTAGATCCGTACATGCTTTGGTCGGCCGTTCCGTATTCAGGCAACTCATCTTAAAAAACCGTGCAGGAAAGAGATACAAAACCTTGAACGCTCCATAAATTAAATATAAATTCGCAGGTCCTGTGTAGATGCTACTGTGGTCTTTTCGAGCATTTAACATCAGACCATACTGGGAAAAACAGGACGAACCGCGTCAACATGAAAATAGCAATCATTGCCCACGATGGGAAAAAGCCCGAAATGGTGGCTTTTTTACTTAAACACAAGGAACTGCTGGATAAGGTAGAGCTCTGCGCCACAGGTACTACCGGCGGACACGTAGAGAAAGCAGGACTGAAGGTAATAAAACTTCTCTCCGGTCCTCTGGGAGGTGACGCTCAGATCGCCGCGCTCGCTGCCGAAGGCAAAATAGACATGGTAGTCTTTTTTCGAGACCCTTTGGACAAGCATCCACATGAACCCGACGTACAAATGCTGATGAGAGTTTGTGACGTACATGATATTCCCCTGGCTACCAATCCTTCTACCGCCGAATGGTTGCTGAAAGGGCTAACCACATAAAAAAATTATCCCTATACCCATTTCGCAAACCTTTGCATTGAAAAGCGCATTTAAATTCAATCAGATAAATTTTTCGGCCATGCTTCTTTCTACTAACTTTAGCCGCTTCATTGAGCAACTACGTTGTTTTGAAAGCTTAAAATTGGCATGAGCAGTGAAATAAAGAAAATTGCCGTATTTACTTCGGGAGGTGATGCACCCGGAATGAACGCAGGGATCAGAGCCGTGGTAAGGGCCTGTGTATATCATAATATTGAGGTATTCGGAGTATACCGGGGCTATGACGGTCTGATAGAAAATGATATTGTAAAACTCAACGCCCGATCGGTAAGTAATATCATTCAGAGAGGAGGGACCATACTGAAATCGGCCCGGTGCGATGAATTCCGGACACCGGAAGGACGTCAAAAAGCATACGAAAACCTGAAAAACCGGAATATCGATGCGTTGATCGCTATAGGTGGTAATGGTACATTCACCGGGTTGCATGTATTCTATGAGCAGTTTGGTATACCTGCCATCTGTTTGCCGGGAACCATTGATAATGACCTTCCCGGTATGGACTATACCATTGGCTACGATACAGCCACTAACACTGCTGTGGAGGCCATCGACAAAATACGGGATACGGCGCTGTCACACAACCGGCTTTTTTTTATTGAGGTAATGGGCAGGCACAGCGGATATATTGCTATCAACAGCGGTATTGCAGGAGGAGCCGTATCCATTGTCATTCCTGAAGCAGAAACTCCCATTGATGAACTTATCGCCCAGCTCGACGTAGGTGCAGAAAACAACAAAAAATCAAGCCTTGTAGTGGTGGCAGAGCGAGGGCAGAGCGGCTCAGTATGGGAAATCGCCGACCAGGTGAAGGAAAAAGCACCTTATTATGATATAAAAGTGACGATCCTGGGACACCTGCAGCGTGGTGGCTCGCCTACCTATTTTGACCGGGTACTGGCCAGTCGTTTAGGCGTAGCGGCAGTGGAAGGCCTTCTCGAAGGTAAAAAGGACGTAATGATCGGAGTAAAAGACAATCAGATCGTTTATGTGGATTTCGACCGCGTTAATAACCAACGCCATGAGATCGACGACGAATCCCTGAGACTGGCAAAAATCCTGTCCATTTAATAAAAAAATTAGAAACACTTTATTTTATAATAAACGGTAGTAGATCAAAGGTATAATCTGAAATACGGGAATGATCCCGCCCCCCTGAACAAACAAATCCACACCTGATTTCATTAATTACCAATGAAAGTAGAAACATGACAAGACATACGTATGACTATGGCCTGATCGGGAACTGCTCATATCAGGCACATATCCACAAAAATTCCAATATCGAATGGATGTGCTGGCCCCGGTTCGACAGCAGTTTCATTTTCGGATCTATGCTGGATAAGGAAAAAGGAGGTGAATTTTCCATTAAACCGGCAGGTGGGATCAAAAAGAGTGATCAGTTTTATCTTGAGAATACCAATATTCTTTGCACGGAGATTACCTGTGATGAGGGCCGGTATCGTATCACGGATCTTGCGCCCCGTTTTCATCAGTACGACCGGTACTTTAAACCGCTGATGCTGGTCCGTAAAATAGAGCCCATGGAAGGCAGCCCTCGCGTAAAAGTTTGCTGTCATCCTGTGGGGGACTACGGGAGGCTGACTCCCTCCCGGTATGAAGCCAGTAATCATATAGAATTTCTGGGCCTAGAAAAAGACCTCCGGCTGACTACCAATTTCTCATTGTCCTACATCGTCTCGGATCAGCCTATTGTACTGAATGAAACCAAGTACATGGTACTGACCTACGGTGCTCCCCTGGAAGCGCCGCTGCAAAGCACCTGTGAAGATTTTCTTACCAAAACCAAGAGATACTGGCGAGGATGGGTGAAAAATATGAGTGTAAGCACCTTTCACCAGGCAGAGATCAACCGCTCTGCACTGGCTCTCAAAATACACCAGTATGAAGATACAGGGGCTATTATAGCCGCAGGCTCCACCAGCCTGCCGGAGTCACCCGGCAGCACCCGCAACTGGGATTACCGGTTTTGCTGGATCCGCGACACCTATTATACACTCACAGCATTTAATAACATCGGTCACTTCGAGGAGCTTGAAAAGTATTTCAATTACATTGTTAACATCAGTGTAAAATCAAAGGACCGGTATCAACCGCTGTACAGCATTACCGGAGAGGGGGAGCTGACTGAACATACCCTGGAACTGGACGGCTATCAAAACAACCAACCTGTCAGGATCGGGAACCAGGCCTACACACATATTCAGAATGATGTATATGGCCAGATCCTACTGGCGCTACTGCCCCTTTTCGTGGACCGCAGATTTATAAATCGTGAACGGTCAGACTCTCTTAATCTGATCTACAGCGTACTCAAAAAGATCGATGATCTTATGGAAGAGCCCGACGCCGGGCTATGGGAGTTCAGGACACTAAGCCAGTATCATTCCTATACCTACCTTTTTCACTGGGCAGGCAGCTCCGCAGCCGGGAAAATAGGCAGAATGTTCAATGATGAAAAAATTGTAAAGCTGGCGGATCGTCTGATCAGGGCCGCCTCGGAGAAGATCGAAGCCTGTTATGATCCTAAAAGAAAAGTCTATACACAGGCCATAGGCACCCCCAACCTGGATGCCAGCGATCTTCAGCTCATCATGATGAACTATCTGGATCACAACTCACAAAAAACCCGGGACCATCTGACCGCCCTGGAGCAGGACCTGAAATCAGCCGAGGGACTGTTCTACCGGTACAGACATAAGGATGATTTTGGCGCTCCGGAAACTACCTTTCTCATCTGCGCCTTCTGGTATGTGGAAGCGCTCACCTGTGTAGGCAGAATGGATGAAGCCATAGAAACGTTTGAAAACCTGCTGCGGTTTGGCAACCATCTGGGCCTGCTGAGTGAGGATGTGGACGCAAAATCAGGTAGTATGTGGGGGAACTTCCCACAAGCCTATAGTCATGTAGGTCTGGTCAATGCTGCCTACCGGATCAGCCGTAAGCTGGACAGGCCCAACTTTTTGTAACAGGGCCGTACAGACCAAAATCAAAGGCAACAGGCACTTATCCACCAAATTGGGTTAAAAAACCACATAATCCTGTTGCTTTGATTGCTATGGGTAAAAACTATTTTTTGTATCTTTCAATCTTAACAAGTTAAAATTTTAATGGTGATCCTGCTTTTGCGGGACAGGCTGTGGAATTTATGCAAACTTTTATTTCCTGTTTGCCGACAGGTTGCTATCCCCCATTTGGGATATTGATCAAAGTTTGATGTGCTCCCTGCCTGATGCCAGTCTGGCCGTCTTTGGAGTAAGCTGACTCATGTGGATGAGATAATGGTCAGGATGCATGCCCTACACCTAAACCAACAGAAAAAGCACCCATGCGATGGATTGCGGCTAGTCTTCTTTTTCTCCTTTTTCATTCTGCCTGGCCCCAGCGTGGCATCATCATAGGGTATGGAAAAAAGGCAGAACCTCCTTTTCAAGTGTCAGGCACAGTATACAGCGGTGCCACCGGCGAAAAACTTGAAGGTGCCAATATCCTTATTGAAAGGCAAAGTACCGGCACCAGCACAGATACAGAAGGAAACTTCAGCATGACCTTGTATGAAGGCTTTTATACCTTGCGGGTGAGCGTGATCGGCTACGAGACGCAACTTAAAAGCATCAATGTACGCGGTCCGGGCAGTATCAACTTCCCTATGAAGGAAAATATAATTGAACTGGACGAGGTAGTTTTTCAATCCAAAGAAGCAGACCATAACATCTCAAGTAAAGAGATCGGCAAGGAGGTACTGAAAATAGAATCGATCAAAACGCTGCCTACACTGGGGGGAGAGGTGAATGTGCTGAGAAGCCTTACACTGTTGCCCGGAGTTTCCACTCAGGGGGAAGCGTCCAGCGGCATGAACGTACGTGGTGGTGGTATCGATCAGAACCTCATTTTACTTGGCGGAGCTACTTTGTATAATCCTTATCATCTTTTCGGCTTTTTTTCGGGCTTTAACTCCAGTGTGGTACGGGATGTGGCTCTTCACAAAGGGTCTATTCCGGCCAATTATGGTGGTAGAGCCTCTTCAGTGGTGGATGTCAGTTATAAAAAGGGAAATTTCGGACAATGGGAAGGCGACCTCACGCTGGGTACATCAGCGTCAAAATTCTCCGTCCGGGGTCCGGTGGTCAAAGACCGGCTTTCACTCATGACGGCAGGCAGAATAGCCTACCCCAACTGGCTGCTCAGGCAAACCAACGATCCCAATATTGCCAACAGTACGGCATCATTCTTTGATACAAATCTCGTTTTGAACTATATCATTAACGAGGCCAATAATCTGGAATACTCCTTTTACCTCAGTGGAGATCAGTTTCAGTTTGCCAATAATATTGAGAATCAGTGGGAAAACCTTGCTCATGTCTTCCGGTGGAATTCCACCATCAACCAATGGATATTCCTGCAGTTCAATGCTACCCACAGCAGGTATACTTCCAACCTCATCGACGATACACCCTTCAACAATTTTGATCTGGAAACCAGGATCAACCATAATGAGTTCGGCCTTGACTTTACGCTTACGCCGGGGGAAAAGCAGACTATCAAAACGGGAGTACAGGTAAAGCTGCTGGAGAACAAGCTGGGCACCCTGAAGCCCGGAGATGGCTCTGTTGTACAGCCTGATGCCATAGATCCTGAGAATGCCATAGAATCAGGTCTGTATTTCCAGCATGATATAGATCTGATCCGAAAGCTGGGCATTTCCTACGGACTCAGGTATTCCGATTTCAGGAACCGCGGCCCCGGACTGGTCAATGAGTATGATCCCGCTCAGCCGAGAGATCTGAACAGTGTTGTTTCCACACGGGATTTTGGTGATGAAGACATCCAGACCTACAGCGGCTGGGAGCCACGTGCTGCCCTGAAATTCCAGTTTGACAAGTCCACCTCGGTAAAAGCAGGATTTAGCCGGGCCTATCAGTACATTCATCTTATTACCAATACCACCAGTGTCTCCCCTACGGATACCTGGAAACTGAGCGATCCTTTTCTTGAACCCCAGATCGTCACGCAATATTCACTCGGTTTCTTTAAGAATTTTCGTGGCAACCGTATAGAAACTTCCATACAGGGGTTTTATAAAGACCTGGATAATCTGGTGGAGTACAAGGATGGCGCTGATCTTTTCCTTAATCCGAACCTGGAAACGGAGCTGGTCTCAGGTACCGGAGAAGCCTATGGGTTGGAATTCTACCTCAACAAGTCAAGAGGAAGACTTTACGGATGGCTAAGTTATACCTACTCAAGGAGTTTACGCAGGGTAAGCAGCGAATTTGCAGATGAACGGATCAATGGAGGAAGATTCTTCCCTTCCAACTTTGATAGTCCTCACAATCTCAATGCCGTAGCCAATTACAGGCTGGGTAAAAATGTGGTAGCCTCCGGTATATTCAGCTACAGTACAGGCAGGCCATTTACCCTGCCTCAGGGTAAATTTCTCTATGATGGTGTTGATCTTGCATTTTTCAATGAGCGCAACAACATCCGTGGGCCCGCACAGCACAGACTGGACCTGTCGTTACAATTCAGTTTCACCAGTAAGCATAAAATATGGAGCGGTAACTGGACCTTCGCTATCTACAATGTTTACGGAAGGAACAATCCGTTTTCCGTATTTTTTCAGGACTTTCCGGGACAAACTCCGGGGGCTTACCAGCTCTCAGTGGTAGGCGCACCCTTTCCCTCCATTAGTTATGAAGTTAAACTGTAAACAGAGTATCATGACTGTCAGGGACCATATTTCACATTATTTACCTGCATGGCCAAACCTGGCCGGGAGGCTCCACCGCGGTAGTGTGCTTTTGTTTATTTTACTTTCTTCCTGTATCACCCGGCTGGATATAGAACCCTCCGACTTTGAAGATTACCTGGTGGTGGAAGGGTTTATCAACAATGAGTTTGGTCCTCATGAATTTCGTGTGACCCGGGTAGCACGATTTGCAGGAGTACGTGAAGGCGGAGCAATTACCACCGAAGAAGCAGAGGTAAGGATTATTGATCAGAACGGACAGTCCGTTTCACTGGAGACCAGATCTGTACAGCGAAAAGAAGTATTCAATGCCCTGCCCGAGGGATGCGTCCCGGCGGCAACTCTTGTACAGGTACGGACAAACTATCTGACGCCAGATGACTTCCGGGGAGAACCAGGGAACACGTACACGCTTGAAGTCATAACAAGGGATGGCAGGACCTACCGCTCCGAGCCACAAACCATGCGAACTACCCCTCCTATTGAGTCTCTCGAAGTTGTATTCAAGGAACTGCCTTCGCTGGATCCGGTTGTCATTCCCTCAGGAGTGGAAGTGGTAGCTTCCTGGCAGGATCCTCCAAACGAAGAGAACCACTATTTCTGGAGAGTGAACGGCATTTACAGGATCAATACCTCCGATGCCGGGTTATCAGGTACAGTATGCTGCCTGTTCGACCCGAGTGATAATGGCGCCCGGGACTGCTGGATCTACGAAAACAATCTTCCGGATAACGAAATTGCCTTTTCCGATAACAGGGCCGATGGTGAGATGATCACAAAAACCGTTGGCTTTATTGAAGATGACGGTCTGCGGTTTGCCAGTAGCCTCGTTCCACCGGACAAGCAGTATTATATAGAAGTAGAGCAGTATGCCATACCCAGGGAGGCCTACGAGTTCAATGAACGTATCAAAACACTGGCTGGTATTGACGGAGAGATCTTTGATCCACCTCCATTGAGTGTCAGGGGAAACCTATTCAATATCAATGATCCGGAAGAGATTGTGATCGGATACTTTGGGGCTTATGCCGTACAAAAAAAGGACACGTTCATTCCCCGTTCCTTGCTGAAGTTCCGGCAACGCTACACAAATCCCTGCGGAGACTGCCGGGTCCGTAGCGGGGCGCAAACACAGGTACCGGAACCTTACCGCTGAACTGAACAGCGGGTTAGGGTATTGATCTATTACGGATAAAGACATGATCATGAACAAGGGTTGACAGGCTTTTCAAATTGACAAATCTTCTATTATGGAACCCTACGGAGAACCAAATTTCCCAAAATACCTACGGTATCGTGCCGTTTCTGTATTGCTCATCACTCTTTTTACCTCTTGCATAACGAGACTGGATATCGAGCCCTCTGATTTCGAAGAATATCTGGTAGTGGAGGGGTTCATTAACAATGACCCGGGACCTCATGAATTCCGGATCACAAGGGTATCAAGATTCACGGGGGTAATGGACGGCGGAGCAATTACCACCACAGAAGCCCGTGTACATATCACCGATCAAAACGGCCTTTCCATTCCGCTCGAGAGAAAGCCGGCGGTAAGAAAAGAGGTTTACAATGCATCTCCAGGTGGCTGTGCACCCGCTGTGGCTTTCGTACAGGTACAGACCAACTACCGTACCCCTGAAGGTTTCCGTGGAGTACGTGGCAACACCTACACCCTGGAAATTCAAACCCCGGATGGCAAAGTCTATCGTTCTGAACCACAGACCCTGCGAGCCACCCCCGCGCTGGACTCCCTTCATCTGGAATTCAGCGAACTGCCATCACTTGACCCGGTCATCATCCCGTCCGGTATTGAAATACTGGCTACCTGGCAGGATCCTCCAAGAGAAAGGAACTATTATTTCTGGATCATCAATGGCATATATCGTATTAATACTTCTGAAAATGGTTCTCCGGGTCAGTGCTGCCTGTTTGATCCTACCGATGGTGGTGCGAGGTTCTGCTGGATCTACGAGAACGATCTGCCGGACAATGAGCTCGCCTTTTCCGATGCACGGGTGGATGGGCAATTGATCACAAGACCGGTAGGTTTTATAGAGGACGACGGTCTGCGGTTCGTCGGTGATCAGCTACCGGCAGACAAACAGTATTACATTGAGGTGGAACAATACGCAATGTCAAAAGAGGCTTTTGAGTTCAATGAACGGATAAAAGTTCTGGCCGGCATTGATGGAGATATCTTCGACCCACCTCCACTCAGTATCAGGGGGAATATATACAACATAGCCGATCCGGAAGAGATTGTGATCGGGCACTTCGGGGCTTATGAAGTGCAAAAAAGGGATATATTCGTTCCCGCCTCATTGCTGAAGTTCCGGCAGCGGTACCCTGAGCCCTGCGGCGATTGCAGGGTACGGGCCGGGGCACAGCTTGAAACCCCTGAACCGTTTCGCTAAAATTATATCGTATCCTTAATTATAGTCTGTTCGCACCTTCATCACAGCCAGAATCATTGGGCTCAAATGCAGTTCGGACACTTCGACCCTGAATAATTTTACTGGTGCCAATGTACTATTCGGCGATCCTGCCTATATTTGGTACTGCAAAAAAACGATATACAATGCTCAAACAAATCGTCACGCCCAAGAGGTCATTAACGGAAGAAACGGAAGAGAAACTCAACGAACAAATAATGATGGAGGGGCTGTCATCAGCCCGTTATCTGTCCATGGCGTCATGGTGTGATACAAAGGGCTTTGTGAAATCTGCTGAATTCCTCTACCGGCACTCTGAAGAAGAACGGCAACACATGCTGAAGCTCTTTGATTATATCAACAATGCAGGTGGTCATGCTTTGCAGCCGGAGATCACAGGGATCAAACATGAATTCAGCTCATTGCGCGAGGTCTTTGAAGAAGTGCTGGACCACGAGATCGAAGTGACAAAGTCGATCAACAATATCGTAGAGCATTGTTTTAAAATAAAAGACTTTGCCACATTCAATTTTCTACAGTGGTACGTTACCGAACAGCGGGAGGAAGAGACTATTGCACGCAGGGCCGTCGAGCTTTTTGATATCATCGGAGAGGAAGGCATCGGACTCTGGACCATAGACCAGGAGATCGCCAAACTGGAGAGCTTTGCGGCAGGCACCGGGCCCGATGCTGAGTAGTAGCTGGTTTTTTAAATAAACCGAGTTGTCACTGGTAATTGTCAGTTACCAGATGGTAGAATTGGTATATTTAAGATACTGGTAACTGTTCTCTATATGGAGAATGATATGTTTACAGAAAACGCTCCTAATCTTTGTCTGTAAGAAAAGATTCCGAAATAATATCATTCAGGAACCGGCGGGTTACTTTAGAGTACAGCCGGTTCGCATGGATAACATTTGGCCCTTTTTTGCAATGATCCATACATTTGGTTTTGATCACCCTTACCTTTGATCTGATATCCTTCTTTTTCAGGAGTTCCGGCAGGTCCCTGTGCAATTCCTTGCTTCCGTTTCTTTTACAATCCTTGCCTGTACACAGGAATATGTATTCTTTTGACTTCATACAGTCAAGGGGCAATTACTAAGACTTTGTCCAGTTTTCTATTTTCAGTTCTGGCACTCTCATAAATTCTTTCTCATTATTTGTTACCAGAGTTAATCCAAGGGCTCTCACTTGCGCCGCAATCAGAGTATCAAGAGGGCCTATTGGCGTACCGGCCCTTTCAAGAACTGTTCTGATTTTACCATACTCCATAGAGGCATTCATATCAAAATCCAGTATCTCCAATGGCAGCAAAAACTGATTCAAAGCCATTTGGTTCTTTTCAGGCACCTGACTCTTCTTTATTCCATACTGTAACTCGGCCAAAGTTATAGAAGAGATACCTATGGACCCCAGTGTTAGTTTTTTGAACTTTTCAAACACATTCGATGGCTTCGATAAATGCAAATGTTCGTATCCAGTATAAATTGCATCAGTCTAAAGATTCCCTCAGCTGCTCAGGTGGTTGCTGACGATCATTCATGAAATCGTTCGAAAATTGATCTGTGCTTTCTATCATACCTCGCCAGGGATCATGAAATGGAATTATAAACAGTGAGTTTCCAACTTTCTTGAGGTAAACCTTATCATCGTCAATCCTGAAACTATCAGGGATCTTGATCATTTGCGAACCTGAAATGTCCTGAATACTTATCGCCTCGAATGCCATGTTTTTTTATCTAAAATACAATTTTTCGGATAAAGTCGTTCAACTCCCGGAGAATGCTGGTTTAGCCAAGGTTAATTATAGAGCTCCAATAATTATCTAAAGTGCAAAGCTTGTAGTACTAAGAATTTTTGATATCAGGCACCTCTGTGATCGAAAACAAAAGCGCCCCGGCTATTGCAGTCAGAGTCAATATTTTGAAGAGACAACTCAAGTGCCTATATTTCTTCCAGTAAACAAGGAGTTTTATCATGAAATTGACCCTGCTATCAGCCCTGTTTCTGTCTTGTCAACTGGTTTTCGGACAGTCTGTAAAAGTGGACGGAACAGAGCTACCCGGCACTGAAACGTTTGAATTCAGGCTATCTGATGAATATGCCTACCGGCAAGATGGCCTAAAAGTGGTCATTGGCAGATACAATAACGAAAACGGTAATGGCTTTATCAAGTTGACTGTAAAGACGGGAGACGGATTGGGTATAAAGGGGCGTGTATCTCTGCAACTGGATGACGGGTCTACACTGGTACTGGAAGATAAAGGTAAACGAACCTATGAAGATGATCATTCTTCAAATATATTCGACCTGAGTGCCACGCAGGTCCAGTCGCTGAAAGAACGAAACCTAAGAAACATCCGTTTCTCGGTAAAATGCATCAACTGTTTCCTGTCCACGAAGGAAGGTAACTTCGTAGCCAACAATGATGACAATGTTCCGGTGCTGGAAATGGTGAATAAGCTGTTTAATGATGGGTAGTAGGATGTGACATTTCTCTCAGAAAACGATTGCTTCTATAATCTGCAAAGATTACGACAAATTAATAACTTTATCGTGTATTTTGTCGTATATTTGTAGAGGAGAAAACATAAACAAAAATGGGAGCTGCCTTACCGGTATTGGAAAAAAACACCATCTATGAACTATTGAACGGGTTCCTTTACAAGAACGAGCACATACCGTCGGCCTTCCTGAAAAAATTTATCACCTCAATAGGTGCCAGTCAGAATACCGCCTCCCGGCTTTTGGGGATATCTGCCCGTACCCTGCAGCGCGAGCTTGCAGCTACTCATTTAAGTCAGGAGCTCTCCGACCGTTTTCTGCAACTCATCGACCTTTACAAAGAAGGGGTGGAAGCCTTTTACACCCTTGAAACCTTTAAAAAATGGCTGGAAACCGGCAAATCTGTTTTTCAGGGAAAGCAGCCCTTTGATCTGATGCATACCATTACGGGTATCCAGCAAGTAAAGGAAGAGATCATACGCACGAAGCTCGGCATCCTGTCCTGATGCAGGTTTACCGGCTGGCGCATCCCAAATATGCCAATGATATATCCGGTTACGGCTCACTACTGGTACCCGGCCGTTGGAATTTCAAGGGCCACAGGGTGCTATACACTTCTGAAAACTCCAGCCTGGCCCTGCTGGAATATCTGGCACATACTGAAGGGCTCAAAAGAAGACTCCCCTATCACCTGATCACCCTGCAGGTCCCTGATGATACCATTATGGAATATACGATCGCTCAACTGGCTCTGGACTGGAAAGGAAATCTCCTGCATACCCGCGAAACAGGGACCAAATGGCTGGAAAGCAGGGATTCCCTGTTGCTCAAAGTGCCTTCCGTGATCAATGAAGACAACTCCAATTTCCTGGTTAACCCTGAACATCAGCAATTTAACAAGGTCAAAATACTCCACTGCAAGGAGATCACTTTCGATAAAAGGCTGTGACCGGGGCCACCTCCGTTTTCCATTCATCCGGGTTTTTCACTATTCCTAATACTTCGTAGCCCTTCGAATAAAACCCATAACCAAAGCCTACGATTCATGTTTGTAATGTTGAATTAATATGAGTCAATGAAAAACTTTCTACTGCTTTCGTTTTTCCTACTTTCCGGCGGCCTGTTCGCTCAGCGACCAGCCAGCAGCTACAGAGCACCGGCGCCATCCATTAAAGGCAAGGTTACCGGCAGGCTGGTGGATGCACAGTCCAACGAACCCCTGGCCTTTGCCTCAGTGGTACTTCATGACCCCAAAAAGAACAAAACCGTAAACGGCACCATCACTGAAGATGACGGACGTTTTAAACTGGCCGATGTCCCTCCCGGCAATTATGAGCTACAGGTGTCTTTCGTAGGATATGACCAGCAAACCATGCCTGTGCAGCTTACTCCCCGAAATCCGGACCTTAATCTCAGTACCATTAAAATGACCGGTAACCTGCAACAGCTGGAAGAAGTAATAGTGGAGGGCGAGCGTGAGCTAATCGAAAACAAGATCGATAAGATCGTTTACAATGCTGAAAGAGATGTAGCCAATGACGGAGGGGATGCCTCCGATGTACTGCGAAGAGCACCATTGCTGAGTGTAGACCTGGAAGGAAATGTTTCTCTCAGAGGTAGCCAGAATGTGCAAATACTGGTGAACGGAAAACCATCCACTATGTTCGCTGGCAACCCCGGAGATGCACTACGCGCTATACCTGCCGATCAGATAAAAAGTGTTGAGGTGATCACGTCGCCCTCTGCCAAATATGATGGTGAAGGCACTGCCGGCATCATCAACATCATCACCAAAAAAAGTAATGCCGAGGGCTTTACCGGCAATATCAATCTTTCCGCCGGCAATATCTCCAACCGTGGCGTGGTAGGAATAACTGCAGGGAAAGGCCGGTTGGGTTTCAACGCCAATGGCAGCGCCTACTACCGTATCCCTCAGGATGGGTCTACCAGCCTGCTACGCAGGGACGTCATTAACAACGAAACAAGGTTGTTAACCGAAAGTGGCGGAAACGAATCCGACAGACTGGGTTTTTTTGTGACGGCTGGGGCCTTTTATGATTTCAACGCCTTTCACAGTCTTACAAGTAGTTTCAGACTGAGAGGTTTTTCGAGCAACAATAATAATGTCATTCTGGGAGACTTTGATGATCCGGTAAATACCATAAATCAGCAGTATGAACGAACCTCGGAGACTGAAAACCTGTACAGTGGATACGAATGGTCCATTGATTACATCTATAAGGTGCCGGAGCAGGAAGGCAGGGAGCTGGCCATCTCCTATAAAATAGACGGCAATGTTCAGGATCAGGACTTTGCCATTCAGCAGATGGACCTTGAGGGTAGCGACCCCTCGCTGTTCCGTAATGAGCGGAATATCAATGACGGCGACAATCAGGAAATCACTTACCAGATTGATTATACACACCCGTTAGGTGATTACCTCAAAATTGAATCCGGGGCTAAAATGGTACTCAGAAATGTGACCAGTGATTTCCGCTATGATATTTTTAATACAAACACCGGAGAGTTTGAGATCGATGAAGCCAGCACTGATTTCCTCGATTACGATCAAAATGTATACGCAGGCTACGCCAGCGGTACGCTTAAGCTTGGAGAGAAATATGGATTGATTGCCGGGGCACGATATGAGTTTACAGAAATAGCAGGCCGCTTCCGGGACAACGACATTGCACCCTTCAGCAATGATTATCAAAATCTGTTGCCAAGCATAACCTTCAACAGGAAGCTTGGTAAGACCACCAATGCCAAAATAAGTTACTCACGAAGGATCCAGAGGCCTAATCTGAGGTTCATCAATCCCTTTGTCAACAGAGAGAACAACCGGAATACCACCCAGGGGAATCCGGAGCTGAATCCCGAGCTGACCGACCAGTATGAATTCAGCTACAGCACTTTCATTAAAAGGATATCAGTGAATGCATCGGTTTTCTACCGGCGCACTACTGACATCATTGAAAGCTTTCTGGAGGTGGATGGTGAGGGAGTGAGCAATACCATATTTCAAAATGTGGGTACAGCGAACTCTGTAGGCCTTAACTTCTTCACTTCCGCCACGCTGCTGAAGGTATGGACCCTACGCGGCGGACTAAACCTGTTTACCTACGATGCTACGGGAAATGTGAACGGGGAAAGTATTTCCAACCAGGCGATCCTCTGGAACGGCAATGTAAACTCAAACATAAAGCTAAAGAAAGACTGGATCATCGATATTTTTGGGTTCTACAGGGCTCCCCGGCAGACCCTTCAGGGTTTCAATCCTTCATTTTCCATATTCACAATGGGTGTGAGAAAGGAAATATGGAATAAAAGAGGCAGCATTGGCATAAGGATGGTAGAACCTTTCTTCCCGGATAAGGCCTTTGGCAGCGAACTGGAAGGCGACAACTTTTATCAGGAAAGCGAAAGGATCATTCCCTTCCGGTCATTTGGTATAAACTTCCGGTACAAATTTGGGAAACTCGACTTCCGGCAGAGGGCACGCAAAAGTAAGATCAACAATGATGACGTACAGCGAGGAGGCGACAGCCAGCAGCAGTTCTAGGGGAACCCGTCATGAATCAATGCTGAATTACCGGGTTATTTCATAGCACAAAGAGCTATCCCGGAACTCCCGGCTGTGGTGATCGGCCCAGGCCAGCAGGTCACCATGACCCGCACATTTTTATAGGTATATTCGGTTTTTTTTCATATATTATTCCATATCACAAGGTCAAATCCAAAATCAACAAAACTATGAAAAAGAGCTGTCTGTTTTTTTTCTTGTGTCTGGCATATTATTCCACAGCGGGTCAGACCACATGGGTGGTGGATCCGGCACATTCCTCCGTTCAGTTTGAGGTATCGCATCTGGCCGTATCATCCGTCAGTGGAGATTTTACGGGGTTCACGGGAAGTGTAGTCACAAAAAATGATGATTTCAACAATGCCCGGATCAATGCTACCATTGATGTGAACAGCGTAGACACCAATAATCTTGAGCGGGACAAGCACTTAAAGGAAGATGACTTTTTTAATGCATCGAAATATCCTACCATCACCTTTGTAAGCTCTGTATGCTCAAAAACAAAAGGTAATGAATTCACTATACAGGGGGACCTTACCATTCGCGATGTCACCAAGCCCGTATCCCTGAGCGCCGAGTATGGAGGTATTGTGTCAATAGATGGTCAGCAGAAGGCAGGGTTCACTGCCAAAGGCACCATTGACCGGTTTGATTATGGGTTGAAATGGGACGATGTGCTCGACAGCGGTGGCCTGATCGTGGGGGAAAAGGTTGATATTATTCTTAAGGTAGAGCTTGTCAAAAAACAGTAGGTCAGGCAGTATGTTTTATCCTGTCCCTGATGATCTGTAGCTTTTCCTCATTGAGTGGTTTGGAGAGAAAATACAACACATCCGAGTTTTTTTCCACCTTGTCCTTGTCATTGGGGTTATTGGAGCTGGTCAGCACCACTATGGACATACCCGACCTGATGCTTTTACCCAGCTTTGAAAATTCAGACAGAAATTGAAAACCATCCGACAACGGCATATTCAGATCCAGAAATATGATTTGCGGGAGAGCCTCCTTATCTACATTTTGTAAATAATTCAATGCATCCTTGCCGGAAGAAAGCGAAACAAGCTTATTGGTAAAATTGTTGAATTCGATGATCTTCTTGTTAATGAAGAGATCAATGTCATTGTCATCTACCAATAATACAGAGTCTGCGCAGACATCAACCATGGGAGTAGTATGTTAATTCAATAATTATACTCAAGTGGTTTCCATTATAATCATTTTCAGAGATTTTGCCGAGTTGGAAGAAGAAGATTTTTTGTAATTAAAGGAAAAATACAATTCAATATTCCCAGGGTGATGACAAGCCTGATAATAAGGTGGTTTATCGCCGCCAGATGGAAACTAAAATAATGTAGTATTATTTTTCATCAGCGAAAAAAATATATTAAAATTGAAAATTCTTAATCTAACCTTGAAAACTATGAAGTACAGATATTTGGGATGGCTTTCCTTGACTTTTTCGATTCTTTTCGGACTTTATTCCTGTGGTACGAAGTCTACCGAAGAAAGTGCTGATTCTTCAGAGGAATTTGATAAAGCCAACGAAGATCTGAAAGAGCGAATCCAGGAAGTGGTGTATGAGATCCCATCTCCTTCAGAAATACCTTTCCTGCTGGAAGCCACAGGTGCGGAGTTCAACGAGTCTTTGATCAATGATAACAATAAGGTAGAGGAATATTCTTCACGCAACGACAACGCTGCCCTGAATCTGGGGGTATATGCTACAAATATTGGATACCTTGTGTCCTATGACAAGGTGCAGGATGCACTTACTTACATGAGCTCTGCCAAAAAACTGGCAGACAACCTGGGAGTAACAGGATCCTTTGATACCGGGCTGCTGAAAAGATTTGAGAACAACCTGTCCAGAAAAGATTCACTGGCCTATCTGCTGAATGAAACCATAAACAAAACAGAGAACTACCTGAAAGATGACAACCGGAACAAGCTGGCGGCATTGATAATAACAGGAAGTTTTATTGAAGGTCTGTATATTTCCACGCAACTTATCGACAGCTATCCGGATGATATTCTACCGGAGGACAGCAGAAACCTTGTACTAACCCCTTTGATACGGGTAGTTCTGGAGCAGGAAAAATCCATAGAGGATCTGGTGAATATGCTGGAAAGTGTAGAACAATCCGAACCGATAACATCCCTTGCAACACAGCTTAAGGATCTTAAATCAAAGTATGCTGCTTTAAGTATTCAGGAACAGATTAAAAATAACCGTGCTGATCTGGTATTGACAGATGAGACACTGGTAGAGATAACATCCAAGGTAGCCTCTGTACGGGCCAGCATTATCGAATAGGTCTTGTTTGCTGGTTCCTTCAGGAGTACCATTTTCATAAAATCACCGGGAGCGATGGAATTTCGCTCCTTTTTTATTCCTCCTGTACTATACTTATATTGAAGTGATGCTAAACCTATAACTTCATGAGCGAACCTCTACTGAAAGCTATTATAGAATTATTTGCTATCGTAGCCAGAGAAGATGCGGTTACAAAACTGGAAAGAGATCAGATCGAAGGTTTTCTGCTGGATCACCTGAACAGGAAGGCAGCTGACAGATACCTTCAGGAATTCGATAGTTACAGCAGTACCATTACCACAGAAAGTTCTGCTGATCCGGACCAGGAGCAAAAGATCATCCAGGACATATGCCATAGGATCAATCTTGAGCTTACCCAGAAGCAAAAGGTAGTGATCATACTGGAGCTGATCAGTATCATCCTTGCAGACGGCCATATATCCAAACGCGAGGAAGAGCTGATGAAGATCATTGGTCGTGCGTTCAATATAGCCGGGGATGAAGTCACCCTTATCAAAACCTTTGTGACCGGCAGGGGGGCCACGGACCTTGACCACCCTGAAATCCTGATCATAGATGATCAGAAGCATAACGGGAACAGCTTCAGGCATCTGAGACAAGAGGGACTGAAGGGGATCGTATCCGTCTTGCACATAGAAAAGGCCGATGCGTGGTTTATCAAGTATTCAGGTTCGGAAGACGCATACCTTAATGGTGTCCCCTTAAAGCGAGACAAAGGTTCCGTATTTGCCGTTGGGTCTACAATAAGGGTGGAAAAGGTCAGCCCGGTCTATTATGGTGACGTTATCAGTAAGTTCATCAAAAAGGATAATGAAACACCGATCACGTTTGAGGCTGAACATATATCCTTTCGTTTCAAAAACGGCAACCTCGGGCTGAGGGATGTATCCGTTGTGGAAGAGTCCGGAAGGCTGGTCGGGTTGATGGGCGCATCGGGTGCAGGTAAATCCACCTTGCTGAATGTACTGAACGGCACGGAAAAGCCTTCGGAAGGACAGGTGCTGATCAATGGTATCGATATTCACAGAGAGCCTGAAAAAATTGAGGGCGTCATCGGATTTGTACCACAGGATGACCTGTTGATCGAGGAGCTTACAGTATACCAGAACATGTATTATGCTGCCCGGTTATGTTTCGACCATCTTTCCAGAGAAGAAGTTGAAGAGCTGGTAGTGAAAACACTGGATAGTCTGGGATTACTGGAAACCCGGGACCTCAGGGTGGGCTCCCCCCTGGACAAAACCATCAGCGGAGGGCAACGGAAGCGTCTGAACATTGGGCTGGAGCTACTTCGGGAACCCAGCGTGCTTTTCGTAGACGAGCCCACCTCAGGATTGTCTTCAAGGGATTCGGAAAATATCATGGACCTGCTGAAAGAGCTTTCACTCAAAGGGAAGCTGATCTTTGTGGTGATACACCAACCTTCGTCTGATATTTTTAAAATGTTTGACAAGCTGGTGATACTGGATACGGGAGGCTATCAGATCTATTATGGGAATCCTGTTGAAGCTGTTGTTTATTTTAAGGAGGTGATCAACCTGATCAACAGTGAAGAAGGCGAATGCCATGAATGTGGGAATGTGAATCCCGAGCAAATATTCAACATCATTGAAACACGTGTGATCAATGAGTATGGCAATTTCACCAATGAGCGTAAAACAGCACCCGAACATTGGAATCAACTGTTTCTGAAAAAAGCAAGGATCCAACCGGTAAAAACCGCAACCACCCCACCGCATTCCACCCTGAAGATCCCTGCATGGCTGAAACAGCTCAAGCTGTTTGCAGCAAGAGATGTCCTGTCAAAACTCAGCAACAGGCAGTACCTGATCATTAACCTGCTGGAGGCACCGGTACTTGCCCTCATATTGTCCTATATTGTCCGGTTTTACAATACCCACAATACAACAAATCCGGGGTATTTCTTCAGCAGCAATCCAAACATTCCGGCCTATCTGTTCATGAGTGTTATTGTAGCCCTTTTCATGGGCCTGACGGTCAGCGCAGAGGAGATCATCCGGGATCGGAAGATACTAAAAAGGGAGGCATTTCTGCATTTAAGCAGGAGCAGCTATCTTTTATCCAAGATCATGATACTGTTTACACTGTCTGCCATTCAGACCCTCACTTTTGTGTTGATCGGCAATGCTGTGCTGCAAATGCATGATATGTTATTCCCTCACTGGTTGATCCTTTTCTCGGTGTCATGTATGGCCAATACACTGGGGCTCAATATTTCATCAGGATTTAATTCTGCTGTGACCATTTATATTCTTATTCCCATTTTGCTAATCCCTCAACTGGTCCTTAGTGGAGTAGTGGTTAAGTTTGATAAGCTTAATCCCAACCTCAGCAGCGTAGGAGAAGTGCCTGTAGTAGGTGATCTCATGACCTCACGGTGGGCATTCGAGGCTGCCATGGTCACACAGTTTAAGGACAACGCCTATGAGGATATGTTCTATACCTATGAAAAGGTGATGGCCCATGCGGATTACAAGAAAATATACTATTTCTCAGCATTGGAATCAAAGCTGGAATACAACCTGAACAATCTGAAAAATACCGACCCGGAAATAAGGAAAACCATGATCAATAATCTGCAAATGCTCAGGAATGAAATAAAGAAAGAGCTGCGGATCATGGGCCCTGACAAATTCAGGGAGCTTGAAAAACTGACCATAGACAGGTTTGACTCTACAGTATACAGAAATACCTACAACTTTCTGGAACGTTCAAGAGGCTTTTATTCCAACCGGTATAACAAGGCCGACCAGGCAAAGGAAAAGCTGGTAATGAGCCTGACGAACACCAGGGAAAAGAAAAAGGAATTTGACAGCTTTAAGGCCCGTTACAGAAATGAGACCATTGCGGAAATAGTGACCAACCGTAATGAGCCCCATCGTATTGTGGAAAAAGGGAACGAACTGGTACAGGTTATTTTTCCCATCTACAAAGACCCTGCTCCGGATCATTTGCTGGATTACCGCGACCAGTTCTATGTACCCCGGAAGCACTTCCTGGGCGCTGAATTTGATACGCTCACATTCAACCTGCTGGTCATCTGGTCTATGGCTGTCTTTCTAAGCCTCACGTTATACTTCGATCTGCTGCGTAAGCTGGTGAACGCAATGGAAAAAGTAATGAGAAAAGTGAAAAGATAGTTTTACTGGTCACTGGGAGCTGGATACTGGTGGCGGGCATGGTAGAGCATGGCCTTGGATCTTATCATGTCCGATGGCGTGTAAAGATGGACTAAATCCAACATTACGATTTGCTTTTTTGTTGACTGCCCTTGGGACTCTCCGCAGGATTCAGCAAATGTGAGCTCTTTTGCCAATTGCCAAATCTCAGTTACCGGTTGGATGCTGACCAATAGCTACTTCTTACTACTCAATACTCAGGACTGGTTTTCTAATCCTATTTCCTCAATTTCCCGCTGAACACACTCACGTTAGGATTGATCGGATTACCGGATGACCTTCGGAAGGATACAACCTGCCCTGCATGCCAGAGTGCATCGGCTACAGGACCGTTCAGCTGATTCCAAAAGGGGAACTCTGAAGTGTTTTCACCGTTTTTGAAAATGATCTTAAGCTGCTCTATGTCCTCCTGGGTACATTCTTTCAGGATATTACTGGCCTTCTGCAAATTCAACAAAGTCATTCGGCGCTTTTCTTCAAAACTTAATTCAGGCTGTTCAACAGAGCGGTCATTGGGAACTCTGAGGGTAGAGTTCACTATAATCTGAGACAGCCCGTAAATATGATCCAGCGTTTCCAGGGTGGTTCGGGCTGCTTCGCTGGGACGGTATTCAAGATCTTCAGACCTCAGACCTTCCGTGGCCCAGTAGTAGCGGAATCCCAGCCCGTCGATAAGTCTGGCTGCAACTGTTCCAGCCGAATAGCTTTCAGGATATGGGGGGATCTCGTGGTATGGTAATTGGCTTTCGTTGTTTTGAGCCTTCGTATTTACGCTTAATAACAGCGTGATAAAGAACAGTGCTGACAGAGTTTTCATTAAATTTCTAACGTTTATATTTTCATTTGATCACCTGCACCCAGCCCTTGCAGGTAGTTTCATTCAGAATATCGGCTTCGTAATAATATACTCCGGCTGGTAGTTCCTCCCCTGCCCATTCATCCTGATAATTGTCATTTTCATAAACCTTTCTGCCCCACCGGTTAAAGATCTGAAGCTTTACCCGGTCGGGAGCGTGAATAATAAACGTATCGTTATCTCCTGGCGCTGATGGGGTGATCACATTAGGTATCTCAACCGTTTGGATCCTTACGAATACGGTTTCTTCGAAAAGGCAACCTTCCCTTGCCGCTGTGAGTCGGATGGAATAATCACCATCCCGTTGATATTCATGCAAATATGAATCTTCCAAATTGACAGTACCATCTCCCAGGCTCCAACTAAACTCGACATCCTGCCCGGGCTGGTTATTGGTCACCTTCACGGATGGCCGCGACCAGCAATCATAAAGTCTTTCAAATGAAAAGTCCAGGATAGCCTCGGGTACTACGCGTATGTCCACGGTATCCAGGCGCGTACACGTACCGGAGCTCAGTCGGACAAAATATCGGGTGTCTGTCTCAGGGTTCACCACCGGCGATCTTTCGTTGGAAGTGAATGTGCTGTCTTCGCTTACCCATGTGTAGGAAATAGCTCCGGTAGCTGACAGCCGTATTTCCTCTCCAAAACAAAGCTGACTATCATCCATGACATTGAAGTCAGGTTCCACCACCTGAACATTTTTAAAGGCAAAGTCTTCAGCTATACAGGTATTGGGATCAAAAGCCCTCAGGATCACGGTGTAGACGCCTGGAGCCTGGTAGTCATGCACAACAAAGGTGGTGTCCTGCCGGGTTAGTTCAGTGCCATCACCAAAGTTCCAGTCGTAAAGAATACCTCCAATACTCCTGTTTTCAAACACGACCGGGTCGCCAAAGCATGCGGTTGCCACGCCAGGATTGTCAAAATCAACGGTATTGGTCTCAAAATCAGCTCTCAGTGAGGCCAGATCGAACTTAAATGACGCATTGTTACATCCGATGTTGGCGCCATTCTCCCGGGACCACGAGTCTTCCGTGGTAGGAAAAGAGGATCCACCACTACAACTGGCACATACGGAATGGTATACGATCCCGCTTTTATCAAACCGGCTGGTGCCGCCATCTACATGGATAGCCGCCTGTGATCCACCAAAGAAGGTACCATGAAGAAGCGTGCTGGCTGACGCATCCAGCACCATGAGGTAAAAGTCCTGTCCGTTGGAGTTGCGGTTCAGGGCATCGGGTGTAGTGGGCATCCCCCGGGTGGACAGGTCTACATAGTTGTCTCCCGTGAAATTGGGACCGTCATTCCCCCATCCGGAAACGTATAGATTGTTGCAGTCATTGACCAGAAAAGCCGTTGGGGAAATGTTGGGTTCAAAGCCATTATCGCCAAAGGATATTGAAAACCTCGTCTCCTCAAGGGTGGAAGACAGCTTGTGAATAAACTGCCCATTTCCGATTGAAAGGCCTGTCGTATTGGGGTAATCACCCCGGGTTTGTCCAAAGACATATACATCTCCCTGACTGTCCAGGTCAAGAAAGTAGATCTGATCATAGGTATCTGTTCCCAGATAGGTACCACTGATGAGCGAATCACCATCGCTATGTATTTTCATGATCCACCCGTCAATACCACCTTCGTAGCTACTGTCGTAGGAAGGGTGAGCAAGATTAAAATCCAGGCTCTCTGTCCCTCCTGCAGCAAATACATTTCCTTCATTATCCACCTTAATAGCCAAAGCTACATCTGACTGATTGCCTCCGAAATAACCTCCCCATTCCAATTCGGTGAGGCCGTGGTTGAGCTTCGCCACAAATCCGTCCGTAAGTCCTCCGCCAAATGAGCTGTTAAAGGAAGTAATGCCTGCATTGGTAAACAGATCCGTGGAATTGGTGTTTCCGGCAATGTACACATTATCCATGGCATCAATGAAAACCTCACCCCGATGCTGATCCCCGTAGTTCTTGGTCAGTCTGCTGACTGTGGGTGAAATGCCATCATTTCCGTCGCCTCCAAGATAGGTTGATGACAGCAGTTGACTGCCATCTTTGCTTAATATGGCCACAAAGGCATCTGTTCCTCCTGAAAAAGTGGTACCGAGAATGGTAGTCGTAACGCTGCCTCCCTGAAAACTATCCTGATAGACTCCGGCGGTGACAGGAAAATCCGTTGAGCTGGTAGTACCGTAGATCACCAGTTCCTCTCTGTTGTTCATGATAAGACTGTGGGGCACCTCCGAACCACTGCCCCCCAGGTAGGAGGCATATTCAAGATTAGCACCTGCGGAGTCATATTTCAGAATGGCCACATCCCAGACACCACCCCAGGTGGTCTGGTATGCTCCCGTGGTAGCAGGAAAGGTGCCCAAAAAAACAGGGTTACCATTGGCATCTACTCCCCTGAAATGGTTGGTGATACCACCAGAGTAGAGTTTACCATTTTCACCGAAAGTGGCCGTATTGCCCCAATTATCCGCATTGGATCCTGAGTAGGTAGAAAAAATCAAGATAGGATCGATGATCAGCTCATTGTTCTTGTCATAACCCACCGGGAAATGGAAAGAGACCTTGTTCCCCTCCAAACGGTACTCACATGGGATCTCTGCTTTCTCACCACGTATGAGTTGATAAACATAAGGTCTGTATTCCCGCACTTCATTTACAGAGGTCTTGATGATAAGACTGCCATTCTCCAAATACAGATTTTCATACCCATCATACTCCAGTTGCACAATGGAAGGGTCTATTTCCGGCGCTATGATAAGATCATATTTCATTGTATTCCCCTGTGAGTATATCTCAAGGTCAACACCATCATAAAGATCACAGATGGAAAGCGTTTCAAATGCACTGGCATTGTGCACCCATTTTTGCGGATCAGCTCCATAAAAGTAGTTATACCGGGTAGGTTGGGAGCCTGTAGGAGTGATCATCCTGCCAGTGGCTCCGGCAAAGTTCATTTTTAAATAATGAAGGTTCAGGTAATCATCATTACTTCCGTCTTCGGTATACAGGGATTTTTCCCTTAATGACTCCCCATGTCCATTAATATGTCTTTGGTGTAGTGCCCGGGTATCGTAAAAAATATATTCAAAGGAGCCTGGAGAGATGAAAAGCTTCCCTCCTGCAATATCGGCCGCATAACCACAGTGCCCGGGCCACTGTCCCTTATTTTCAATGAATTTTACAGCAGGTGGTTTTGCCAGCACCGTGAGATGGAACAGATAGCATAAGACGAAAAAAAAGATGTATTTTCTCACTGCACCAAAGGTTTTTTTAAATCCCTGATCTGGTCCAAGGTTAAATATACGGATTCTACACCTCTTTTCGGAGCACTTCCAAAGGCGAACTATTCACTACATCCCTTGTATTTAACCATCCAACGAGTACACTCAAAAATATGATGGAAAGCCAGATACCGATCAGGCTGAGTATATCAGGGAAGAAAATGATCTCAAAAAACCAAATCGAAAGTGCCCAGCCGGAAATAAGCGACAACCCTATACCTGTGAGGCCTGCAAAAAAGCCGAGATAGGCATACTCAAGAACTGTCATACGCTGAATTTGCTTTTTCAGTGCTCCAATGGTCCGTAGCAGAACGTTTTCCCTGAGCCTGATATACTTGCTGTTCACCACAGCGCCGGCAAGCACTACCAGCCCGGTAGCTATGGAAAACAAAGCCATGAACTGAATAACAAAGGCCACCTTGCCAAAAAACTCATCGATCGTGCTCAGTATGAGTCTCAGATCTATCAGAGAAACATTAGGGAATGACGTGACCAGCTCTCTTTGATAGTTATTGGCCTTGCTCTGAGCATCTATACGGGTGGTGAGCACGTAGATCTGGGGCGCTTCGTCCAGGACCTTCGTGGGAAATACAAAGATAAAATTAGGGGGGTCTGTAGGCCAGTCCACCTCCCTGATGCCACTGATGTAGGCGGTCATGTCTATACCCTGGATATCAAAAACAAGGCTATCGCCGATTTCCAGCTCCAGATTTTCATGCATACCTTCGGATATCGTTACATAAATGGAGTCACCGGCCATGTGCTGCGGTTCCCCATCTATCAGCTTTTCTGAAGTAGTAAGCGTATCCCGGTATGTCACCCGGTACTCGCGGGTTATGGCCCAGTTGGGTATGCCATCTGTTGTGTCTTTTTGAATGGCGTTAATACTTTTTCCCTTTAGACTGGCAATTCTGCACGTTATGATGGGGACGAGCTGCTGTACCGGCAGGTCATTGTTCCGGGTAAGCTGTATAACTCCCTCCTTTTGTCCGGGTTGAATGTCAAATAATATCGTATTGGACTGGTTTTCCTGACCGATGAACTCCACCTGATTCAACAGACTGTTCTGAACAATGGTGAGGGTAGAAATAAGGAAAGCACCCAACCCGATCACTACCACCAGTACCAGCGTCTGATTATTGGGGCGGAACAAATTGGCAAGGCTCTGCCTCCATACAAAGCTCCACCCGGCCGGAAAATACTTTTTCACCAGCCGCATCAACGCCCAGGCTACCAATGACAAGCATCCAAATGCCACCGCCAGGGCAGCAAAAAAGTAAAGCCCGATCATAGGGTCACCAGACTGATAGGTAGCAAACACCAAAGGAAACAAAACGATAAGGGTGATCACTACTATTCTGGTTTTAGAGCGATTTCTGAGCGGCTGAAAATTAGTGCGCAACACGGTCAGGGGAGGCACAAACCGGACGGCTATCAGGGGAAGCACGGAAAACAGTATAGCGATGATCAACCCCAACAGAACCCCTTCCACGATCGCCTGCCATGCTATGGACAGGTCAAGGTCAAGAGGAATAAACTCCTGCAATATAGCCGGTAAGGCATACTGGACCACCAACCCCAGCACCACGCCCAGCACACTGCCGATCAGGCCTATTATGGCGGCCTGCACAAAAAATATATTGAACGCCTGCCAGCCTGACGTACCAACGCATCTCAGTACAGCCACGGTGTTCCTCTTTTCCCGTACATAGATATGAACACTACTGGCTACACCTATACAGCCCAGAATAAGAGCAACGAACGCCAGGAGATTAAAAAAGCGGTACAGATTCTGAAACCCGTCACCCAGGTTGTCCTTTCTGCTTTCCACGGTTTCGTAGGAATGACCATACTTTCGCACCAGCGGATGCATCTCTTCTTCCAGTAGATCTGTCTCTTCCTGACTGGCTGTTTTGAAGTAGCGCTTGTAATTCACCCGGCTTCCATAACGCACGAGCCCGGTAGAGTCAAGGTAGTTCATGGAAATGTATACTGAAGGGGTAAACGTGGCCTGTATCCCTCCTCCTCCGGGGATTTTACTCACGGAACCGGCTATTTTGAAGGTAAGTCCCCCTATCCTTAGGGAATCATCGGAGCTGACATCATACTGCGAAGCGAGATTTTCATCGAGCATGGCGTACATACCTGACCGCATGAACTCCGGAGCATTTTCCGGTAAGGTCTCCAGATCACCGTAAAAAGGGAAATTACCTTCCATGGCCACTATTCTGACCAGCCGCGTACCCGGCGTGCTTGTCATGAACATCACCATAGAGGCCATAGTGGCCTCTACCGACTGATCCGACTGTACTGAGTCGAAGCGGGTCAGCATTTCTTCTTCAAAGGCCTTGTTGGCATTAATAACAAAATCCGCACCCAGCAGGTCCTTCGCCTGGTCATCGATACTCTGCTGCAGATTGATGTTGAATGAGTTTATGGAGACCAAGGCAGCTATACCGATGATCACGGATGAAACGAAAAGAAACAGTCTGCCGAGGTTATTCCTGGCATCTTTCCATGCCATTTTCCAAACCCACCTATCCCTGAACAGGTTCTTTTTTTCCTTCTTGATCTTTATGATATACTCCATCAGGAAGCTGCCATTGATTTTCTGTCCAGGATCAGTTGTCCACCCTTCAGTTGTAGTATGCGTTGGGTATGTTCAGCCAGTTCCATATTGTGCGTAACAAGGACCAGGGTAGTATTTTGTTCCTTGTTAATGTTGAACAGCAGCTCCGTTACCATTTGGGCAGTCTCTTCATCCAGGTTACCGGTAGGTTCATCTGCAAACAATACTTTGGGGGAGGTAATGAACGCTCTTGCCATAGCCACACGTTGCTGTTCACCTCCGGAAAGCTGTGTAGGATAATGGTCCATACGGTCTGCAAGTCCCACTCGTGCCAGCAGTTCCTTTCCCCGCCCCAGATAGTCGCGCTCACCACGCAGTTCCAGGGGCACAGTCACATTTTCCAGCGCTGTAAGGGTAGGTAAAAGTTGGAAATTCTGAAAAATGAAACCTACATGCTGGTTGCGTACATAGGCGCGGTCATCCTCATCCAGAGCATTCAGCTTGATCCCCACCAATGACACGGTACCACTGGTAGCCACATCCAGCCCTGCACAAAGCCCCAAGAGGGTGGTTTTACCACTTCCGGATGGTCCGACAATGGAAATAGTGGCTCCCTCTTCTACCTCAAAGGATACATTGTCCAGCACCGTCAGGGTCCTGGCGCCGGTATGAAAAGATTTGGTAAGATCTTCTACAGATAAAATTACTGACATAATACGATCAACTATTCTATAACATAACGCGTATATACAGCCCTATGGTTACCTTAATTCTTTAAAAGGTGAATTTATGGCTTAAAATTTGAAAGAACCTTTAATGAATTGTTAAATTGAGTAATGTGGAAGGGGTGAATGAGTAAATGGGGAATGAGTGAATGTATTTTTGGTTAAACTGGATTGAGCTATGAGTTTCAGGGTACTTTTTTTTATTTTTTTGCTGGTTATTCCATTAACTGGTTTCGATGATCAAAAAACAACCATTATTTTCTTTGGTGACAGCATTACAGCAGGGTATGGTCTTTCCAGGGATCAGGCATTCCCGGCTATTGTGGAGGAGCAATTGATCAGTGAAGGGGTAAACTGTGAGGTGATAAATGCGGGACTAAGTGGAGAAACTTCTGCTGGTGGACTGTCCAGGATCGACTGGATACTTAAAAAGCCGGTAGATATCTTCGTACTGGAGCTGGGTGCCAATGATGGTCTTCGTGGCCTGCCGCTTGACCAGACAAAAGTGAATCTTCAGAAGATCATTGATAGGGTAAGACAGAAAAACCCTAACGTAACGTTGGTTATAGCAGGAATGATGGTACCACCCAATCTCGGAGAGCAGTATACACAGGAGTTTACTGCCATCTTTCCGGAACTTGCCCGAAAGAATAAGGCGATGCTTATTCCTTTTCTTCTGGAAGGAGTGGCCGGTGATGAAAACCTCAACCTGCCTGATGGCATTCATCCAAACCCTGAGGGCCACCGTATTGTAGCAGAAAATGTGATTGGCATTATAAAAAAGGCCCTGTCCTGACGGATATTATTTTTTCTGATCCCACATTTGCCTATATTGTTCAGGCAGGTCAGATCTTAATGTCTATGTATTATCTAATCTATGTGAGCCACGCTACACAAACACCGGACACCGAAGCACTTAAAGAACTGGCCAGCACCTGCTATCACAATAATATTAAGCGTGACATAACGGGGATGCTGGTATATCTTGAGGGCAAGTTTCTACAGGTGCTGGAAGGGCCAAAGGAGGAGGTGTTGAGCCTTTTCTCTACTATTTCTCAGGATCCGCGACACGAAAGAGTGAGTGTGCTTATCGAAGGAGAGATAAGTCAAAGAAATTTCTCCAAATGGTCCATGGGTTTCAAGGCTGTAGACAGGCAACTTTTTCATGAAATGACAGGTTTTGAGAATCTGGAGGATTTTTTTGCCAAAAGCGCAGTAGATAATGAGAGTCATTTATCACTGATCTTTCTTAAGCTTTTTTACAAAAAGAATTACAGGGATTTTGCCGATCTTTATTAAATTGAAAGCTATTGACTTGGTTTTTTTTAAAAAAATAAAGATAAAAATCTATTAACGATTTATATCATATCATTTACAGGAGCTCGGCAACACCCTCACTGTCCAAAAAGGGATTGTTTGACATTGCAAAGATCTCTTCCTCAAATAATAACGCAGCCGAAATCAGCGGAATGCTGATTTACATTGACAGCGAGTTCCTGCAGGTTTTGGAGGGGGAGAAAGACAAGGTAATTGACACATTCAACAGGATCTCTTTGGACGATCGTCATTCCAATGTTATTATACTCGATGAAGGTCCTTTGAAAGAGCGGAATTTTGAAAAATGGTCCATGGGATTTCACATATTAAGCGTACAGGAGTTTCAGAACAAAACAGGTTTTGAGGATCTTGGGAGCTACCTGAAAAACGAAAAACACCACGACCCGTCCATGATCATTTTTCTGCTCAAGGAATTTGCCGAGTTATTTGCCCGGAGAGCCTGATATGTATAGTTGATGATGGTTGAAAGTGGGTTGTTTATAGTCGTAAAGATGATAGTTTAGTTTTTACCAGAAGACCCTGAACACAAAATTGGGGGTAATACCCAGGGAATAAACGCGTGTATCAATCAACTCGTTTTCAAGTGATGGGGTGGTTCTGAATTCGCGGTTTAGCAGATTTTTACGATCGTAAATGTTCAATACCGATAGTCCCACACGATACCTGACATTTTTGTTCCTGCTTAAAAAAAACTCATATACTGCCGAGAAATCCAGTCGGTGATACAAGGGAAGGTTGTCCTGATTGATCCCATCGAATTCTACGGTAACAGGCCCGGACTCGGGAGAGCCCTCTACCACGTTGGTAAAAGACTTACCGGTATGCCAGTACCAACCCAGCGATAGCTCCAGGTTTTTAAGCGTATAAAAGTGGGACCATTTAACAGTGTGTTCTATATTCCAGTTGCCCGGAAAGGGCTCGTCATTGTTGAGGCCGGAAAAATCGTTTTCTGTAAAAAGGTATGAGTATCCCAGCCACGTTTTGTAGGCATTGATCTGTCTTCTTACAAAGAAGTCTAACCCTCTTATCTGGCTGTTCCCTTTCCGGAATTCATTATCTACAGGATTGAGAAAACCAAAGGTGAGTGTGGTAATACTCCTGATCCGCTTAAGGTACGCCTCCACATCGATGAGCCAGCCACCTTTATCGAAAGAAAAGCCTGAGGTGAGCTGGTAGCTGTCAATGACCGGAAAACGATCTGCTGATGATAGTGTCCAGACCTGATTTTCCAGAGAGAGGTCACTCACCACGGACTCCTTGATCTGACTTACGGTCTGGCTCCTGTACTCGCCTGAAACGTTGAGCCGCCAGCCGTCGGTCAGTTGTTGCTGAAAGGTCATTCTGGGTTCCAGATAGTTTTCATCCAGATCGTTATAGTTGTTAAATCTGACACCTGCGGTCAGCCGGGTCTTATCCGTGCGTAGCTGGTACTCCGTAAATATGGCATGTGTGGTCAATTCACTGTCATCTTCATCCAGTATGAGGCTATAGGATGGGGTTTGTGTCTCAAAAGCGTATCTTACATTATTGCGTGAGAACTGGTATCCCGATGAAATGGTACTATGCGCTGACAACGGCAGGGAAACAGCAAGGTCGAGGCCGAAATCCGAAATAAAATTCTTTTTTGACGCTATATCTGTCGTATCGTTTTCCGTACTTTTAAATTCATAGTCCAGTAGATACCGTGAGAAGTATGCATCCATTTCCCATTGAAAACCACTGTGACGCTGGCGCCAACTTAGATTGTATCCTTCATTTTCAGTCCTCAGCACATCATTAAAACGCCGGTCCTGATCCTGATCGGAAAAATCAAGGTCATTTTTATTCAGCAGGGCATTTAATGTAAGCTGATTGTGCTCTCCGGGTTTGAAAATGATCCTGGAACTAAAATCATGGAAGAAAAAATCATTTTTTGAAGCATTTCCACCTGAGCCTGCTTCCTCGCTGATCTTGGTATTTTGAAATACACGATCGGAGAACTGTTCATAGGTGAAAGTTTCCACATGGTCATTAAAAGATCTTCTTCCTGAAAGCTGAAGAGATAATTTATCGGTCACCATCGGCAGGTCCAGATAGGCATCACCATAGATCATATTCAGTCCGGCGCCACCTGAGATCTTTTGGGCCACCTCATCACCGCTGGTAATGTCTATCACACCGGATACCCTGTCCCCATACCGGGCGCTGGTGCCATTTTTGATGAAGCGGACCTCTTTGGTAATATAGGGATTAAAGGAAGAAAGCATACCAAAAAAATGTCCCTGACTGTAGGTTTTAATACCATTCCATTTCACAAGGTTCTGATCCGGCGAGCCACCTCTCACAAAAATGCCGGAGGCAGTCTCAAACGGGCTGTTAACACCTGGCGCTTGCTGAATGCTTTGCAAAATATCCGGCTCTATCAACCCGGGCAGGATCTTAAGCTCCTGAGGCAGGATCTCAAGTGACTGATCTATCTTGGAGATCCCTGCCGAGAGAAAGTCTCTGATGACCACTTCAGACAATACCTCCGGAGTTTCAGTCAGAAATACCTCCCTGCAGCCTGGTTGGAACAATTCAGCGATCCTGACCCGCCTGACAGCATATCCCAGATGGTTGATGCTTATGACTGAGCCCCATGGTATTCCATTGATCTCAAAAAAACCTGTCGAATCTGTTACATAGCCTGTATTCGTACTTCGGGTCAGTACAACAGCACCTGCCACCGGCTGGCTTTGAGCGTCCCGGGCATAACCGCAGATACTTACCCTGTCCGCTGCTACAAAGGGCCGGATCACGAAATAATCATCCTTTACCTGTTCCATTCTCAGACCGATCTGCTTTTCAAGCTGGCGTAAGAACCCCTCTTTATCCGGTCCGGGTTGCAGTGATACTTCTTTTTGAGCGATCAGCTTATCTGCAAAAGAAAATTTGATAGCATAGTAATCTTCGATCCGTGGAATAAAATCAATCAATGGCTGACTATCCACCACCCCTTCAACCTGCTGGGCCAAGCAACGACAGGGTATGAACGCAGAGCAGATGAGTACGTACAATACCTTCATTGCTTTATTTTTTCAGGACCACAGTACGGCTACCTCTTTTTTCATAATTTAATTGCAACGGTCCCAACACCAGCCTTAGAGCCACCCCTTCATCGGAATGCGGGAAACTTCCGGTAAAAAGGATATTCTCGTCCAGCTCATTATACTCAAATTCCAGATCAAACTGATTGGACAGAGCAAGTAGCACATACTTCAACGGTACACTTTTAAAACGGCTCTCGTTCATCATCCACCCTGGTTGCGTATCATCACTAGCCAGCAGCGATTCTTCTCCATTAACTGAACGAAAACTGTTGCCAGGTACCAATACCTGCTCACTTTTACCTGTCACTACGCTGACCCTGCCTTCATAGCATGTTACCTGGAACAATCCCTCCAGATATTGCACATTAAATTCCGTACCCAGCACGGTAACATTGCCTCCCGCTGAGGTCACGGTAAATTTACTGCCCTGCTGCACACTGAAGTAGGCCTCACCCTCCAGTTCTATGCTACGCTCATCTGCCCAGCTTCCTTTATTATAAATAACGGAGCTTCGTGAATTCAACATGATCTCAGAACCATCCGGCAGTACAGCAGCCTGCTGTTCGCCAAAGCCGGTACGCAGGGTTGTGTCCTGATCGTACATGAAAAAGAACCCAATGATCAAGGCAATGGCTGCGGCCACCCCATAGATCCAGAGTTTTAATACTTTTCTACGGGGAGGTTGAGGTAGCTCCTTCTCCCCTGTGGCCTTCACTCTGTACAGCATATTTTCAAGGTCAAAGTCCTCAGGTGTGATATTGTCTGAAGCAGCTACGATCTTTTGATACCGGGAATACTCCGCACTGGCTTCAAATTTACGCTTCTCTTCCTCGGTCAATTCATCATTGAGCCATCGTGCCAGGAAGGTATCGTCTCTTTTTTCACTCATTTTTTTACCGTCTCATGGATACAACGTCTGTTTTATGAAATACCCTACCCCTGTATTGTAATTTGTTATTTGTTACTGGTTAATAGTTATTTGATTTCTGACTGACGACTGAATCTCTGGTCACCATTGGTCATTTGTTGCCATTAAATATCTCCAATAACAATTCTCAGTTTTTGCAGGGCCTTGTGCATAAGCTTTTCCACTGCTTTGACGGACACTCCCATCATTTCTGCTATTTCCCGATAGGTCTTTTTTTCCACACGGTTCAACAGCCAGGCCTCACGCTGTTTCTCGGGCAACTGTGCAATGGCACCGGTCAGCTTTTCCATAAACTCCTTTTCCAGGATCAGATATTCCGGCGATTCGTTATCCATAGTGGCTACACTCACCTTAATAGCCTTTTCCTGATACTTCAGCTTCACCTGATCGTGCCTTTTGGCACTTGTGCCCAAGTTGGCTGCTACTGTGTACAAAAATCCACGGGCCTTTTTCACGGGCACCTCGGCACATTTGTGCCATAGTTTAATAAAAGCCTCCTGAGCAATATCCTGCGCCAGGTTCTTACTTCCAAACTTATAATACAGATAGCTGGTGAGGGATCGGGCCTGGTCCTTAAAGAAGGAATCAAATGTCTTTTCGTCACATAAAGATGGTTTTTTTTCCGCCATGTCCGTGAAGCTGCCTAAAAGTATCTGTTTTTTCCATTTTCTCAAATGCTAAAAGAATTTTCCCCCTGGGGGGGTAGGGTATCCCGGATATTGACGCGTTTCTACCCCGACTAAGGAAAACTTCCCTTTAGTCTTAAAACCGATGTTAACTAAAACCTATGTTATTATGAGAATTGTAAAATTGCTTGGAATTCTTTCCACTGTGTCTGTGCTTTTATTACAAGCGTGTGACCCTGAGGAGCTCGACCCCTGCAGGCAGCCCCGGTTTACACTGGAGGAAAATGATGACCCCAACAGGATAGTGGCCGTAGCAGATCTCAATGGAATAGAGGGTGCTTACCAATGGTATATCAATGATGACCTGGTAGACGGTAAAAACAGTAATACTGACAGGGAGCATACCCTGGACATAGAGCTGATAAAGGCCGGCACCTACCGCATTTGCCTCGTCATAGAGTCTGAAGAATGTGATGAAAGGCTGGAATTCTGCCTGGAGGTAACGATCGAAAAGGACAGTGATAAAAAATGCTTTGAGCCCGAATTTACCATACAGGAGACGGACCGGCCGGATCTTTTCAAATTCCTGGCCGACTTTGACGGAATAGATACCCTGGTATACGACTGGTATGTTGGTGATCAATTGGTGGAAACCGAGGAGCTCAATGATAAAAGGGACAATAAGTTGATCTGGGATTTTGAACCTGGCACATACGAGATATGTCTGGCCGTACGGTCAGAGGTATGTGAGGACAATCGTGTTTTCTGTCGTGAGCTGGTGGTAGAAGCTCCCCAATGCCCGCAATTGAGCTTCACAGCTACAGAAGATCCTGAAAGGGTATACCTGTTCAAAGCTGATTTCGAAGATCGTGAAGAAGCAAAATACAAGTGGTACGTCAATGATGAGTTAGTGGACAAGGAAAATTTCGAGGGACATGATACGGACCATCAACTGCTTTGGGATTTTGAGCCCGGAGAGTATAATGTGTGTATCGTGGCGCTGGTGGATGGCTGTGGAGACATAGGGTTTTGTAAGGAAATCATTGTAGAAGGTCCCGCAGGCTGTCCTGATCTGTTTTTCGAAGCTGACCAGATCAGCGACAGAAACTATAAATTCGTTGCAGATTTTGAAGGGATAAACGAACTGAACTGGTATGGCTGGTTCATTAATGGAGAAGAGGTCGAAAATGAAGGCACCATGAACAATGGAGATAATAAGCTGGACTATGTTTTCACTGAGGAAGGCACCTATGAAATCTGCATCATGACAGAAACCCCTGAGTGCCCGCAGGGAGTAGAATTCTGCAAGACCATAGAGGTGAAATTCAATATCTGTAAAGAGCTTTCTTTCGTAGCCGAGCAGGAACCCAATACACCCGGTTATACCTTCACAGCAGATTTTGAGGGCAGAGATGATGTAACCTATATCTGGTCGGTATATATCAACGGCGACTATCAGGGAGGAGAAGTGCGTGAAGCCGGCAGCGCCGATGATCACGAATTTTACTGGCAGTTTGCTCAGGGCACCAGCTATACCGTATGTCTGAGACAGGACGGTCAGGAATGTGCCAACTACCAGGTATGCAAGGAAATATTGATCAATTAAGCTGGTTCATAACTCAGGAAGGCCGCCAGGCACAAGTTTGGCGGCCTCCATTTGAATTCGATTATATTTGTAAAATATATAATTGGAGTAGAACAGGAACTTTTTACTTCTGAAAGATATTTTTCACCTTCGGACGTCCGGCACTTTGCACTATGGATAATGCCATCCTGCAATTGGTGTTTACGGAAAAGGAGGTGTGGGTTTAGTATAGGAAACCATGACCAGAGTTGTTCATCACATAATGGCCTTATTCTTTTCAGGATCGATCATTTTCCTGCAGGCCTGCGTGGATGACGATCTTGAATTTCCGGAAGGAGGATCCATTGAGGTGACAGAAAGCACGGCATTGATCACGTTCCTTAACGGGATCACCAACGAAACCCTGGACCTGAATAGCATCAATATCACCTATCCCATAAATCTCTCCTTTAACACGGGTGTTATCATTGAAGTGACCAGCAATGAAGGACTGCTGGAAGCGGCCGTCAGTCAGTCAAAGGGATTGTATATCAATGGTATTGAATTCCCTATCCGGCTGACTGCCAATGCACAACCGTTGGTCATAGAAGACGAAAGCGATTTTCTGATCGCTATGCAGGAATTCGAAGCCGGCACCTTCAGGGAAGATCTCAGCGAATTTTTTCGCCAGTGCTTTAACTTTGTCTTTCCTGTAACCATGATCAACTCGTCCATGCAGGAGGTAATATTATCTACCTCCGGGGAGGTCATTGATTTCATAGCATCGGAAACTCCGGAATACCAACCTCAGTTTCAGTTTCCGCTGGAACTACAGGTGTTTTCGAGGGATACCGAGGTGGGGATCAACAGCTATTTTGATTTTTACACCATTTTCAATGATTGTGGAGGATGTCCGGACTTGTTTTTCAATGTCAGACAGGAGAATGACAGACTTTATATTTTTACGGCAGATTTCCCTCAGATCAATACGTTACCTTCTTATGACTGGTTTGTGAACGGCGAGTTTATTGAAAGTGACGGACCGGCCAACCAGGGGGACAACCGGCTCACTGAAACCTTTCCTCCCGGGGTCTATGAAGTATGTATAAAGGCACAACCTACAGACTGTGCCCTTGGAACAGAGTTTTGCCAGGAAATTGTGGTGGAAGACCCATGTCCTGACCTGTTCTTTAAAATTGAACAGGAAGGCAATACACCATCCTATACATTCATTGCTGATTTTGCGGAAAAAGATGAGTTGATCTATGAGTGGAGACTTTTTTCAAATGGTGAACCAATCGCTTCGGAAGTAGAGCAGCCTGGTGGAGATAACCTGTTTTTCTTCCAGTTCGCCCCCGGTGTATATGACATCTGCATTTTTACAGAAACGGTTGAATGTCCGCAAGGAGCAGAGTTTTGTAAGGAACTGGTAATCGATTAAAAAGTGCATCCAGCCCACACCTGACCGATCTTTATACCCGCTATCCGCCAAATAAAAACCCTGACGAAGACCGTCAGGGTTTGATTTTGTGTGAGGCGCTGAGCGGATTCGAACCGCTGTAAAAGGTTTTGCAGACCTCTGCCTAGCCACTCGGCCACAGCGCCATGCGCCGCAAATCTATGAATATTCAAAGACTGATCAAACAAAAAAAGTCATGTATGCGACATAGTTTTAAATGACAGAGGTGGCCATCAGCCACCCCTGTTATCTGTAATTTTTACGAGAAGGTCACTCTTCTGTTTTCTCGTCTTCCTTCGGCTTTTCGTCTTCCTTCACATCTTCTACCTCAGGTGCCTTTTCCACCTCTGGCGCCTTGGCTTTTTTAGGTTCGGCTTTCTTTTCTTCCTTAACCTCTTTTGCCGCGGTTTTACCTTCCATTTTATCTTTCAATGCGCTGAGTGCTTCAAGATCTCCGAGGGTCGATTTTTCGGTCTCGTTGTTGATCTTGTTGATAGCGCTTGACTTACCAGACTTCTTCGGAGCGGATTTCGGTCGCTCATCAGCCTTGGAATATATTGCCTTATGTGAAAGTACGATCCTTTTGTCATCCTTGGAAAACTCCAGTACCCTAAAGTCAACAGACTCTCCGGCCTCCACCTTGCCACCATCTTCCTTCATAAGGTTTTTGGCTGAGCAGAAACCTTCTATTCCATAGGGCAGCTCAAGTGTAGCGCCTTTTTCATTGACATTGATCACAGTACACTTGTGAATGGAACCCACTGTAAATACTGTTTCAAAGGTATCCCATGGATTCTCTTCCAGATGTTTGTGGCTTAATGCCAGTCTTCTGTTATCCACGTCCAGCTCAAGGACCACTACCTCCAGCTCTTCACTCACTTTCACAAACTCGGAAGGGTGTTTGATCTTTTTGGTCCATGACAGGTCAGATACGTGTACAAGGCCGTCGATACCTTCTTCCAGCTCGATGAAAAGACCGAAATTGGTCAGGTTACGAACCACTCCCTTATGCTGTGTACCTACTGCATATTTGGTGAGAACATCCTGTTTGGTCCATGGATCTTCGGTCAGTTGCTTGATACCCAAAGACATTTTTCTTTCGTCCCTGTCCAGTGTAAGTACCACAGCCTCCAGTTCATCTCCTATATTGATGAAATCCTGAGGGTTACGCAGGTGCTGTGACCATGACATCTCCGAAACATGGATAAGGCCTTCCACGCCGGGCTGGATCTCCAGGAATGCGCCATAATCTGCTACATTCACGATCTTGCCCTTTACTTTGGATCCTATATCCAGATCTTTCGCCAGAGAATCCCACGGGTGCTCGGTAAGCTGCTTCATGCCGAGAGAGATCCTCTTCTTGTCTTCATCAAAATCGAGCACTACCACCTTCACGGTATCGTCAAGGTTAAGAACTTCTTCAGGGTGATTGATCCTGCCCCATGAGATATCAGTGATATGCAGGAGACCATCTACACCTCCAAGGTCAATGAACACACCAAAATTGGTCATATTCTTGATCGTACCTTCGAGCACCTGACCTTTCTCCAGGTTGTTGAGGATCTCAGCTTTTTGTTGCTCAAGATCTTTCTCGATGAGTACTTTATGCGAAACAACCACGTTGTCATTGGAGTAATTGATCTTTACCACCTTCACTTCCATGGCTTTATCCACGAAAACGTCAAAGTCCCTGATAGGCTTCACGTCAATTTGTGAGCCGGGAAGGAAGGCTTCCACACCAAAAATATCTACGATCAGACCACCTTTTGTCCTTCTCTTTACAAATCCTTCGATCACCTCATCATTTTCATAGCTCCGGGTGATCTTATCCCAGGCCTGGAAGATCTTGGCTTTTCTTCTTGACAGGACCAACTGGCCGTTGGCGTTTTCCTGCTCTTCTATGAATACCTCTACGGTATCACCCACTTTCATATCAGGCAGGTCCCTGAATTCCGCGGCCGATACCAATCCATCTGATTTAAAACCTATATTCAGAATAACATCACGATCATTGATGCCCACGACGGTGCCCTGTACCAGTTCCTTTTCTTCTATGGTGGTCAGCGTATCCTCATAGATAGCGGCCATTTCGTCCCGCTCTTTTTGGGAATATCCCTCGCCGAAGCCCTTGGTTTCAAAAGCGTCCCAGTCAAATTCTTCGTCAGGAGCAGGTTCCTTTTTGGTACTTTCCCCTTCAGCCACCGGTTCAGGAGCAGGTTCTTCAGCCTTTTCCTCAGCCTCGGCAGCAGGAGCTTCGATGGTTTCTGTTTTTTCTTCTCCCGTTGTTTTTTCTTCTTTCTCTTCCGCCTTTACTTCCTCAACGGCAGGTGCTTCTTTTTCTTCTTCAACCTCTGCTACCGGTTCAGTTTCGACAGCTTTGGTTTCCTGATTTTCTTCTGCAGCGCCGGTTTCAGCAGCAGCTCCCTGTTTTTCTTCCTGTGCAGCCTCTGCGTTAGCGTCTTCTGAAGTAGTTTTTTCTTTTGACATAATGATAATTGAGCCCTTAATACATGCAGCTCCCGGGCAACCGAGCAGCACTTTACGTTCAAACTACTGAGCCTGATCCAATGGAACGGCCAGCCCCTTCAACCGAAAGGGAGCGCAAAGTTAGTAAAATCCGGGCAGAATAAACAATAAGCAAAGAAAAAAGGCTTTATGCGCTGAGGTTGGAAAGTTATGATACTATTGATCTCTGATGTTTACTGTTCAAAGTTCCCGGTTGGAGCGGGCCTGTTTAGTGTTCAGGTTGGGAGCCATGGTACCACAACTGTTATGGCCAATGGCTAATACCTATCAATAAATAAAATTCTATTGAGGTATATCTTCAAATTTCAATGTACCTACTGCATACTGGAGCAGTATATCCTGGAACAACATGGTGTACCTGGACTGTGCAAAGGAGGCCTGTGCATTGAGGTAATCTCTGTTTGCCTGGGTGTAGGCTACAAAATCTGATGCCCCCAGCTCAAAACTTTCCTTTTGAAGGTCAAAAGATAGTTTTGCGGCATCCAACTGTGCCTGTGAGGCCTGATAGTTCAACATGGCATCCTGGAAGCTCTGCCAGGCCCTGAGAACATCTGATTTCACAGTAAGGCTCAGGCTTTGGGTGTTAAGAACTGCATTTTCATAATTGACCCTTGACCTTACTACCCGGCTTCTGGTACTAAAGCCATTGAAAATTGGGATATTCAGACTTAAGCCGTAGGTTTTAAAGACATTGTCTGTAAAGAACTGCTGATCAAAATCCCGGGCTACGCTGTCTGGCGTCCCTACAAGCAGGTTGTAGGCTGATCCATAATTGAAAAAAGCATCAAGAGATGGTAAATAGGTTCCTCTTACGGATTTTAACGCATATTTGGATACCAATTCCAGTTTCTGGGTTTGCAACAGGTCGCTGCGGTTACTTGATGCAAGGGTATACAGCTCATCCAGATCATAACTGGCCATATCAATTTCATTAATATCCAGATTGGGTATTTCGATTTCGAAGGTCACAGCCGGGTCGATCTGCAGCAATTCTGCGAGTATTGCCTTATCATTTCTCAGGGTGATCCTCGACCTCAACACCAATAGTTCGGCATTTTTTACCTGAAACTCCTGATTGATCTGATCTACTTTGGCTACGCTGCCAGCGTCCACCTGGGCCATCAACTGATCCAACTGCTTCTCCTGGGTAGAGAGGTTTTGCTCATTGATGGCCAGAAATTCCTTATCCAGCAGACATTGCAAATATTGGTTTGAAATATCCGTGATCACGTCCTGCTGCGTTCTTTTGATCAGATGCGCCTGAGATTCTACCTGAGCACTTGACTGCCGATAGGCATTAAGCCTGCTGAAACCACTAAAAAGAGTCATACCGGTTCTTAAAGAACCATCCATGAAATCCAGCTTACCGTTTACCACACGACCCTCCTGCTGGTTAAATGAGTTACCATCACGGCGCCCGAGGCTTCCTGTCATCCTGGCTGTCGGTCCAAGGCTGGCCATGCCTGCATACTTTTCAGCCTGATTTGCCTCCAGCTCATTTTGTGTCTGCTTCAGTCGTATATTGTTTTCAAGGCCTATTTTAACGGCATCGGCAAAAGTAAGGACCTTATCATTTTGGCCAAACACGGCTAAAGGGAGTACCAATATGGCAATAAGGGCTAGTTTCATCATTTTTAACTATTCAACTTTTTCTTTTCTGACATCCGAAACAACAGCACCATCCACAAGTCTCACAATGCGGTTCCCGTATTCAGCGTTCTTCTCTGAATGCGTGACCTGAATGATCGTCATTCCCTCTTCATTAAGCTTCTTGAAAATATTCATGATCTCTTCACCCTGTTCAGAATGAAGGTTGCCGGTAGGTTCATCTGCCAGCAATAGCTTGGGTTGTCCTATAATAGCTCTTGCTACACCCACCAGTTGCTGCTGACCACCCGAAAGCTGCTCGGGGAAAAGGTCCTTTTTTGCTACCATCTGAAAACGGTCCAGCATTTCGGCTACCATGCTTTTTCTTTGTGACCCCTTCACACCTTTGTACAGTAAGGGAGTTTCTATGTTCTCATATACCGTGAGTTCATCGATAAGGTGATAGGCCTGAAATATAAAACCGATGTAGTGCTTGTGCATTTCAGACTTCTTTCTCTCCTTCATCTTATGCACAGGCTCATCAAAGAAATAATATTCTCCCTGTGAGGGATCATCCAGCATTCCGATAATGTTCATAATGGTGGACTTGCCCGCTCCGCTGGGTCCCATAATGGTGAGGAACTCTCCCTGCTCTACCTCCATGTCTATACCCTTTAGAATGAACGTACGCTGAAACCGGGAATCTACATACTTATCTACGTCAACTAGTTTAATCATTTTGGTCTGATCGAAATTTTACAGTGTTACTTCTTTTTGCCAATAAATATGCCAAAACCCGTAATATACGCTTAACATAGTCTGGTGGCACATTTGGTACCCAAAACTAATAAATTGCGTCCGATTTTGGAATGAGGTGTCTGGAATCGGACATGGCAACAGATCCTCTTACCGGTCCATCATTCGTCATGCCGATATAAAATTTAATAGTTCATATATAACAAAAGATATATTTCGTTATAATTGAACGGTTGAAAGTGTTTGTTTACCGAGACTAAATACCCGAAATGTGGATTTTCTTACATACACTCCCTATTTTTAACCCCAAATGACATGGTTTGAAAAAGCGCAATACATTTCTATATAGCTCGATGACCTTTATCATGCCTCTTGTGCTCGCTCTCTTCATGGGGGCAGATGAGAGGGGTGTAGCACCACCGGAATTAATACCCGCACCACCGAAACCGCTGGGAAAAGTAAGAACGGACCCCTTTCAGGAGCGTTTCATTAAAGATTTTGAAAAGCATTTGGATGACGCATTCCTCGCTTCAAATGTACCTGGAGCGGCGGTGGCGATCGTAATCGACGGCAATGTGGTGTTCATAAAAGGCATGGGTGTGAGGCAAATTGGAAAGGAAGACTCTGTTGATGCACACACTGCTTTCAGGATCGCCTCTGTTTCCAAGGGATTTGCTTCCATACTTACGGGGCTGCAGGTAGGTCAGGAAAAAATAAACTGGGAGGATCCGGTAAAAAAACATGTACCTCAATTCAGGACCAATCCGGAGGATCTTTCTAACAGTGTTACCATCAAGCATATACTGTCGCATGCCTCAGGATTTCCCTATCAGGCCTATAGTACACTAGTGGAAGATGGCCTGAGAAGGGACGTGATGTTCAGAAGGTTGCAATCCATAAAGCTCTCAAGAAAACCCGGGGAGATCCACAGTTACCAGAATGTGGCCTATTCACTGATAGAACCTGTTCTGGAGAACGTAGCTGCCTGTGACTATCAGACGTTACTTTTTGACCAGATCTTCAGACCATTGAATATGCAGGATGCCTCCGTCACCTACGACGAAATGATGGCCACGCAGAACAAGGCGATCCCCCATGCCCGGTACAGAAAACGTTATGTCCCGGTGAGCATCTCACGATCTTATTACAATGTGGCTGCAGCAGGGGGTATAAACGCCAGTATTTCTGATATGGCCGAATGGATGAAAGCACTGCTCGGGCATCGGCAGGATGTGGTATCTTCCAACGTGCTGGACAGCGTCTTCAGTCCGGTGATCAGGACACGGGTAAGGAACAGTGCCTTCAGTCGTTTTGACTACCCTAGAAAAGGGCACTATGGCATGGGCTGGAGGGTAGTGGAGTATCCGAACGACACACTCATTTATCACGGTGGCTATGCCAATGGTTTTAAAAGCGAAGTGGCCCTGGATAAAAACAAAAATGTAGCTATCTGTATTCTTACCAATGCTCCCAACCGGTTTGCCAACAAACTGGTAGCAAACTTTTTTAAGAAGTACAAGGATCATTATCCCAAAACACTAGACCAAAATAACAGTCCGTATGTATCCCTGCCTGTAGCGGACAGGAAGCAGCCACTTGACCCTTCATTTAACACTGCTTTGCCTGAAAGCGCTCCATAACACACTTCTCCGCATCAACAACATGAGCCGGTTTACCGGAATACACACATCGTTCCTGCCCTCACGCCACACGGGTATCTGAGCTCATTCTTCTTTGAGCACATCTACCGGATTCACGCGAATTGCACTGAATAACTGATAAACTATCGTAAACAAAGCAATTCCGGCAATAAAGACCAGGACGGGTAAATAAATATGAGCATCGATCTGTATCCTATTCGAAAAACGCTCAAGCCAGTTTGAAAAAACAAAATGTCCCAATGGAAATCCAATCACCACCGACAGTAAAAAAGGCATCATCAACCCCCGTGTCATTTCCAGACCAATGTGAATACCCTTTGCACCCAGTATTTTTCTTACTCCAAATTCCTTGATTTTTTTATTGAGTGTAAACTGGGCCAGGCCAAAAAGCCCAAAGGCACCAATAAGTACACTCAGCCACATGAAGAAATGGACTAGCTTGGAAAAGAGTATTTCCGATCTGAATTTATCATCGTATGCCTCATCCACAAAGCTGTATTCCATGGGATAGTCCTGAATATGTCGATCATAAACCGCTCTCAGCCGGTCAAGCATCCGTGTTGGGCTATCGAATGTGTTCAACCGGATCAGCACTTTCTCAAAACTTCCTTTATGAAGTTTAATTTCAGCAGGGATAACGCTACTTTTTGCCGAAAAAAACTGAAAGTCTTCGACGACCCCGATCAAAAAGTTATCTGAATCGGACAGCTTTCCGAAGGAGGTCTCCTGCTTACCAAATTGCAGATCACGTAAAGACTTGTTGATGAGTATGAATGAGGAATCCTGATCCTGTGGTCTGAAGTCCCTTCCCTCGATCAGCTTAATGCCCGCCGTGCTCAGAAAGTCATGATCAACGAGCAATAAACCTATCGTCACCCCTCCGTGGTCTGTTTCTCTGCCGAACATGAAGTTTATCCCGGGCAGATTGGCTACCGAAACACTTTCTACAAAATCCAGCGAAAGCAAGGTATTTTTAAATGCACTGAAACCATGGGGAAAATCAGGCGGTGTATGTATAGTCAGTAATTTTTCGGTGTCGAATCCCAGATCATAGTCCAGCATATATGAAACCTGCCGGCTTATGGTAATGGTACCCATGATAAGCAAGGTGGTCACAACAAATTGTATACTGGTAAGTAGCTTCCTGATCAAAAAGCTTCCCTTTTTCCCCGCCCTTTGACCCTTAAGTACAACGGCAGGCTTGTAGGTGGACATCAAAAAGGCCGGATAGCTGCCAGCGAGTATTGCAATGGTAATGATCAAAAAAATATAGAATAGCACAAACTCCACGCTTGAGAGAATCTCTGTATCTATCGGCCGGACGAGCAATTGGTTAAAATAGGGAATCACCCACTCCAGCAGGCCAATAGCCAGGAGTGCACTCACCAGAGTGGTTAAAAATGACTCAAACATAAATTGACCTGTAAGCTGACCACCTGTAGCGCCTATGGTCTTTTTAACGCCCACTTCTTTGGCCCGTTCGGATCCTCTCGAGGTGATCAGATTGATATAATTAATGATCGATGCAAGCAAAATAAAAATACCGATGACAATAAAGATCACCGAATATTTCCGGTCTGCTCTCAGCAGATGGCTTCTGTTGAAGTAGCTGTCATCATAGTAAAAATCCCTGAAGGCCGTAACGGTTACCAAAACCTGTCCTTCTCCCAAATTTTGACTGATTATCTTCTGTAAACTCGCCGCAAGCTGCTCTTTGGTCATATGGCGTGTGACCACAAAGTACGGGGTGTGACCTACCTTGTAGGAGTCAATATCAACCCCCATTGATCTCTGTTTTTGGTAGGAGATAATAAAGTCGACAGTCAGACTGGATCGTTTGGAAGGTAATATGATGTTATCCACAATATAGCTGTTCCCATCAATCATTATTGATTTTCCCAGGGGGTCCTCATCAGCAAAATACCTGAAGGCCAGCTCGGTTGAAATAGCTACAAGATCCGGGTTACTCAAAAATCGATAGCTGCTACCTCTATACCTGAAATCAAATATGTCCTTCCACTCCTCATCTACATAAAGTCCGTAGTTTTCAAAAAAAACCTTGTCTCCCGCCTGTACGACCACCTTTCCCGACTTATACACTCTTGTGGAGGCCTCGATCGCTGCCATTTCATCGAGGTCTTTCTTTAAACCCGCGGGCGGCGGGAATTCAAACATCTCCTTACCATCTATGACATGCTTCATGCTCACTTTAAAAATGTGATCATACCTAGTATGAAAGCGGTCTGTTTGGTACTCGTCATACACGTATAACCCCAGGGCTAAGAAACAAGTCAGGCCTGTAGAAAGTCCAAAAACTGTTATGAACGAGTTTAACGGGTACTTGAAAAAAAGCCTTTTTGCCAGTATAAAATTTTTTATGAACATAGGATTCAACTGTACATCCCGATTCTTTTTACATTAAAATCGATCTCATTTTCACGTCCGGCGTTTGACCTATTCTTCCTTCAGCGTGTCCACCGGATTCAATGAGGCCGCCTTCACAGACTGATATCCGACAGTAAGCCAGGCCAGCACCAGCGCCACGAGCCCGGTTATAAAAAACACGGACCAGCCTATCTTTATTCTAAAAGCGAACTGTTGCAACCACTGGTCCGCCACCCACCATGCGATAGGGATAGCCAGCAATATGGAGATCCCCACCAGCCGGGAGAAATTACCGTTCAGCATCATTACGATCCGTATCAGTGAAGCGCCAAGTACTTTTCTGATCCCTATCTCCTTGTTTCGCTGGCCTACGGTGTAGGATGCCAGACCAAAAAGCCCCAGGCAGGCAATAACAACGGCAAAAGTGGTGAAAGCAGCGAACAATGATCCAAGTCTTTCCTCGGCTCTGTACATGTTTTCATATTCCTCATCCAGAAATGAATACTGGAACGGGGCCTGAGTGCCAAAGGCGTTCCACCGGTCTTCCAGATAGGAGAGCAGACCAGGGAGGTCTTCTCCGGTATGCCGTATAGCCAGTACACGGCTGGAGCCCCAGACAGTGGCGTCAGTATTGAAGAAAATGTAAGGTGCGATCCGATACCTGAGCGACTGGAAGTTAAAATCCCTGACCATACCAATAACCTCTGAGGCATCCGCGTTATCCCCCGTATATCTTATTCTCTTGCCAAGTACATTATCCTCGTTCCATCCGAATAAGTGCATAGTAGCCTCGTTGATCACTACACTATTACGATCGGAAGAGCGGCCTTCTTCAAAGAATCTACCCTTGATCATCTTTAACCCCATAGTACTCAAAAAGCCCTCGTCTGCTTTCATCATGGCTATGGTCTGTTCGCGGTCAGCCGCTTCGTCTATGAAAAGGTCTTCGTAGTTGCCTCTGCCAAACATATCCATGCTCAGCCCTGCCTCGATCACCGCGGAATGCCTTTTTACATCATTTTTATAGGTCTCCAACTGGTCGCCAAGCTTATGCGCCCAGTTCACTACCAGTACATTTTCCCTGTCAAATCCAAGATCTCTGGTATTAAAGTAGTTCAACTGCTGGTTAACAATGAGCGTACAGACCATCAGAGCAATGGAGATGGTAAACTGAAAGATTACCAGTATATTGCGAAATTCCATACTCCGGGTGCCGGACCGTAAATTCCCTTTAAGTACAGTAGCAGGCTGGTATGAGGTAGCATAAAAGGCCGGATATATACCCGCTATGATCCCTACGAAAAGCGGCAGGCCAAAGATCAATACAATGAAGGCAGGCTTGTCCCAGACTGATGCCTGAAGCCCGGAATGAAGGTAGTTGACTGCAAAGATCCTGAACAGCTCCAGTATGCCCAACCCCAGTACCGTAGCCAGTAGGCACATAATGATGGATTCCGAAAGAAACTGACCGATCAGCTGTCTTCGTAAGGATCCCATTACCTTGCGTATACCTACTTCCTTTGCCCTGACGGACGCTCTGGCGGTAGCCAGATTTATAAAATTGATCATGGCCAGTACTATGATCAGAATGGCCGTAGCACTGAAAATGTAGATGTAATTGATATCACTGACAGCACCGAGACGGTTACCAATCATCGTGGATCTTAAATGGATGTCAACCACGGGCTGCAGATAGAAGGACCATTCCCCTTTCTCGACAATGAAATCATCATAATCCATACCGAACCGTGGAAGAGTAGGGGCCACATGCCGGTCCGCGATATGCCTGAACTTTTCGTCCAGCGCGTGGGTATCCGTACCTGGTTTGAGCCTGACATAAGTTACCACCTGTGACCATACCCAGCTCCATTCGAATCGTTTGATATTTGGATTGGAATACATGGATAGTAAAAAATCAAAGTCGAAATGGGCATTGGTCGGTTGCTCTTCAGTTACTCCGGTCACTTCCATAGGCGTACGGTCCTCTCCAAAAAGCAGGATCTTTCCGAGAGCGGGCCTGTCACCAAAGTATTTGGCAGCCATTGCCCCTGATATAACCACCTTATTGGTCCCTTTCAGTACATCATTGGGATCGCCCTCCTTCAGTTTGAAATCAAAAAAATCAAAGAAGTTGGAATCTGCTGCCAGTATATCATTTTCATAAAATGTGAGGACCTGACCATTTCGGTCATACCTTACAATGTTGTTGCCCGGAGTATTTACGCGAAGCGCCTCCTCAACTTCGGGGTATTCATTCACCAATACCTCTGCGAGGGGAAGCACTGACGAACTCATCCGTTGTCCCACCTCCGGCGACCAGATATTGGTTTGGTTAACACGATAGAGCCGGTCCACATCAGGATGAAAGGTATCATAACTCAATTCATGTACCACGTAGGCGGTGATCAGCAGGCTGGAAGCTATGCCGAGCGCGAGCCCGAATACATTGATGAGCGCATAGAATCTTTCTCTTGAAAAATTTCTGATGGCTATTTTAAGATAATTCTGAAACATTGCTAATTCGTTATTATCACTTTATATTTTAGATCATACCAGTTTTTAGCCTAAGTATTGAGTTACTGAGTTATTGGTTACTGAGTTATTCAGGCTCCCTGCATTCATAATAACATAATAACCAAAACTTAATTAACCATACTATTATTCCTCCTTTAAAGCGTTTACCGGGTTTTCAAAAGCTGATTTTATGGTCTGATAGCTTACTGAAAGCAGTACTATACCCGCGGTAACTACAATGGCCATTAAAAACTGCTCTACCCTGAGCGTAGTACGAAAGGCAAAGGAACTCAGCCATTCCTCCATACCAAAAAATACAATTGCGGAAGCTATCAAAAAACCTGCTATGGCAAGCAGTACAATATTCTTAAGCAGCATAAGGACAATCTGCGACACGTTGGCTCCAAGCACTTTTCGAATACTGATCTCTTTGTTACGTTGCTGTGCAGTATAGGCGGCAAGGCCAAAAAGACCGAGGCCTGCAATGATCACCGCCAGCACTGAAAATACCCCGAACAACTGCCCAAGGCGCTGTTCCGACCTGTGAAGTGCATCAAAATCCTCATCCAGGAACCTGTAGGTTACGGGAACCTGTGGCTCAAAAGCAGCCCACGTTCTTTTGATGATCTCCAGAGCCTCTCTGGTTTTGCCTGGAGCAATCCTGATACTGATGTAGTCCTTGAATGTATATCCTCTCAGGAATTCCATGCCCAACGGTCTGACCCTGTTGTACAGGGATTCAAAGTGATAATCCTCCACTACACCTACTACCTGCACTGTGCGTTCGTCATTTTCTCCCTTGTTGATCACGATCCTCTCACCAACAGGGTGAACGAGCCCCAACTCTTTTACAGCCGCCTGGTTCAGTATTATCCCCAGTGAATCGGATGAAGAGCCGGAATGAAAGCTATTGCCAGCTACCAGTTTTAAGTCCAGCGTTTCTACAAAATGTTCATCTACCTCGAACCACCTCAGTCCCACACCTCCCGAACTTCCTTCCACAGTGTAGTCTCGTACCATGAATTGATCCAAAGCAGGAATGCCGGTTGAAAAACAGGCACTCAGGATCTCTGGATATACGGTGAGCGCCTCCCTGAAGCGAGCCCGCTCCTCCTCTATCTCCCGGTCATTTTCTATGATAACAACGTTCTCCCTATCAAATCCCAAATGTTTGTTATTCATGAATTTCAGCTGGTCACTGATTACACCGGTACTGATGATCAGGCCAATAGATGCGGTGAACTGAAAAATTACCAGTACATTCCGTAAGTCTGATTTTCTGGAATAGGACACAGCTTTACCCTTCAGTACGGTTACCGGCTTAAAGCCGGTAAGAACAAAAGCCGGATACAGACCTGCCAGAATCCCGGTAGCCAGGGTAATAGCCAGTATAAGCAGCCCAAAACCGGGATCATCAAAAAGTCCATTTACAAAATGCCACTCAAAGCCAATACTGAAAATTACCATGCCAAGCTCTACAATGCCAAGAGCCAGCGCTGTGGCGGCAAAGCTGAAGATCAGTGATTCGGTCAGGAACTGAAAAACAAGCCTTGAAGTACTGGAACCCAGTACTTTTCGCACCCCTACTTCCCTGGCTCGTTTGACCGAAAGGGCAGTGGCGAGGTTGGTAAAATTGATGCAGGCGATAAGCAGGATCAAAACAGCTACCCCCCCGAAAATGTAGATATAGGTAATATCACTATTGGGTTTCATTTCCCGGAGATAACGCGAATGCAGGTGGATACTTCTGGCAGGCTGAAGATAATAAGCAATATCTGCCTCAGTTTCTTCTGCTGAGGTACCCATAAAGGGAGCGGCATGCTCCTGAATGATGCGGTTCAGTTTTTCAGAAACAGCGGCCAGAGCCTGAGTGGGAGGTTGGTTTTTATTCAGGCGCACATAGGTATGCATAATGTTCCATGCCCAGTTGTTGTTATTGGAGAAAGCCGGACCAAAAGTTGACATGGAAACAATGATATCGAAGTTCTGATGTGAGTTGGCCGGAATGTCTTTTATGATCCCTGTGATCTTCCATGCGGTACTACCGTCCTTACCTCCCAGCACATGTTTCCCGGGCAATTCACCCATATCATCGATCTCTGCGCCGAAATAACGTCTGGCAGCAGACTCACTCAGAACAATGGAAACGGGTTCGGTCAGCGCAGTTTCAGGATCTCCATGGATCAATCTGTTGGAAAATACCTTAAAATAATTCTGGTCCGCTATGTATACGTTGGTTTCCCTGAACACCCGGCTGGTATTGGTCTCCGGACGAAGGGTAAAGTCCGATCTTTTAAAGATCCGCGTTGCACTTGCTATTTCCGGGATCTCATCCACCATTCTCCCTGCCAGAGGAGGCGGGGCTGTGGCATAACGGGATTCTCCCTCACCCCACGTCCATGCTGCATTGACCCTGTAGATGTGGTCATGATCTTCCCAAAATGTATCATAGCCGGTTTCATTGTAAATATAAAGGCTGATAAAAATAAAGGCCGCCAAACCAACAGACAGACCTGCAGTATTGATAAAAGCATACAATCTGTGGCGAATAATGTTCCGTACGGCAATCTTAATGTAGTTCTTCAGCATGAATCTTCAGCATTTTTAATAGGTTGATATACCGGATCATTCTTCTCTCAGTGTATCCACCGGATCAGCTATTGCAGCTTTAAAGGAAAGATACCCGACAGTGAGCCATGCAATGATCACGGAAGTCAAACCTGAGATCAGAAATACTGCGAAGCCGATCTCGATCCGGTATTCAAAGTTTTGCAGCCAGTGATGAATGAAATACCACGCCAGTGGCACTGCTACCACCACGGATATCGCCACCAACTGTGTATAATTGCGGTTTAGCAGCAGGACAATATCTGATATAGCAGCTCCCATTACCTTGCGAATGCCTATTTCTCTTCTGCGCTGTGTAGTGGTAAATGCGGCGAGACCAAATAACCCGAGGCAGGAGATGAAAACTGCAATGGAGGTAAAAAAGGTGATGGTCTTTCCCAGAGTTTTTTCCTTGTCCATAAGTTTTTCGAAGCTCTGATCCAGAAAAGTATAGGAAACGGGCTCATCCGGAGAAAAGGAGTTCCATTGCTGTTCAATGAACGAAAGGAAATCAGTAATACCGGCTTCATCCACCTTCACCGACAGACGGTACCCTTCCTGATCATACTTCAGCACCACCGGGCCGGGCTTGTCATAATACGATTGATAGCTAAAGTCCTCCACCATACCTACCACAGTGGCACCATTCTTTAAAACTGCACCTACGGGATCCTGCAGAAGCATTTCCCGGGCGGCTGATTCATTTAATATAACAGCAGAAGAATCGGACGCTATCTCATCGGAAAAATTCCTGCCATCGATCAGCCTTAGCCCCATTGTAGGTAAGTATTCATGGTCCACCACAAAGGTCTGGAAGGAGACTGCCTCGTCCATCCGGTCACTTTGAAAGGTATAGATCCATACGGAATTGCCGGCAGGAAGCCGCTTATTGAAGCTGGCGGAAATTACCTCCGACCGGGATAATACACTTTGCTTAAAGGCTTCCCTGTTTTTGCCCAGCAATTTGGCATTCAGAATAGTGAGTACATTGTTACGGTCCAGTCCGATATCTACGTTCCTCAGGTGCCGAAGCTGTTGATAGACCAGCAATGAGCAGGTAATAAGGGCAATAGACATGGTAAACTGCACAATCACCAGGATATTTCTGAAGCCTGATGAGCGCTGCCCCCCACCAAAACTCTTTTTAAGTACTTCTGCCGGCCTGAACTGGCTTAGATAAAAAGCCGGATAAATGCCGGCCAGTATACCAATAGCCAATGAACCAGCGATATAGGTCACGATCTGATGGCCACTGTTGAAGATGCCATTGACGAGTTGCTCGTTGGTAAAATTCTCAAAGAGGATCAAAAACAGCTCGGCCAGTCCCACACCCAGCACCATTGCCAGAGAACTCATGACCACAGATTCGGTCAGATACTGCAGGACAAGGTTTTCCCTTGCGGTTCCCATCACCTTTCTGATCCCGACTTCCTTAGCCCTTCGTGAGGACTGCGCGGTACTGAGATTGATAAAATTGATAGCAGCAATAACCACCAACAGCAGTGAAATGACCAGAAATACCCATACATTGGCTCTGTTCCCTCCGGGCTGGAATTCAAAACGCATGTCCGGATCAAGATGTATATCGCCCAGCGCTACTACATGCAGACCGAACTGGTCCAGTTCCTTCCATTCATCATAGGGGATATCTGTTTTGAATGTAGGATACACCCACTGCTCTGTGATATGCTCCAGCCGGTCCTCCAGTTGCTGTAGGGTAGCCCCTTCCCTCAGTTTTACATAACTATGTATGAAGGCACTTGTCCAGTTTGTGCTGTTGCTCAACTCCATAGGAAACCACAGCGTGGCAGGTATGTGGGTTGGATCACCTTTTTCTGCCACTACGCCTGTTATAAGATAAGGCACTTTATCCGCACCGGCCAGCAGGCTCATACCAAGTACATCGGTGCGCCCGAAGTATTTTTCTGCCAATGATTCAGTAAGCACTACTGAATGCGGATCATCCAAGGCAGTACCGGGATCACCGGCTATAAATTCGTAGGAAAAAAGCTGAAACCAGGCAGAGTCTGCATGGAACGGCGTTTCTTCAAATTCCCTGCCGTTGGCCTCTACAGGTACAGGCTTACCGGCATCCAGCCGTGTGGCCAGCTCTACCTCGGGAGCGTGCTGATACAGCGTGGTATTCAGTATCTCCGGCCCACTGGCAAATGCCCCGGAGTTATAGAATGAAACAGAAATCCTGTAAATGCGCTCATGATCAGTAAAGTGGGTATCATAGCTCAGCTCCTGCCAGACCCACGAGCCCATGACGAAGCTACCGGCCAGGCCCAGTGCAAGGCCGAGTACATTGATCAAAGAATAGCTAAGCCTTCTTTTGATATTTCTTATGGCAATTATGAAGTAATTGGATAGCATAGTACCTGACAAGAATTAAAAATAATGCCAAAATAATAAAATGCTCATTATCAGTTATTTACAAATAATACTTATACGGAAATGGAACAATTTCGATACAATTATATGTATCGAAATTGATACATATATTCTTTATTCATTTCTCAAACTATCCACCGGATTTGCTGTAGCCGCCCTCATTGATTTGTATCCTACTGTTATTACAGCTATTAAAAGTGTAGCTAGTAGCCCTGCTATAAAGAACAGAGGACCCAGCTCTATCTTATATTGAAAGTTTTGCAGCCACTGCCCCATAACATACCAGGTTACCGGCACCGCAAGGAGAAAGGCCAGTCCTATTAATTTAAAAAAGGAGATGGAAAACATTGACACTATGCTTGAAACTGTAGCTCCCAGAACCTTTCTTATGCCAATTTCCTTTACCTTTTGATTGATCATAAAAGAGGCCAACCCGAAGAGCCCCAGGCAACCGATCAGGATGGCTATACCAGAAAAGAAGGTAAAAATTGCACTCATTTTCTGCTCATCTTCATAAAACTCAGCCAGTTGCTCATCTACAAACTTATGTTCATAGTCAAATTCGGGGTAAAGCGACTTCCATATTTTTCTTATTTCGGCGTTTGTCTCTTCAAAATGGGCCATGTCCACTTTTATAGTTGCCTTACGATAGGACTCCAAATGGTTGAAGATCATAATGGTCATGAGATCATCGTGTAGCGAAACGGAATGAAAGTCTTTTACCACACCTACTACAGGTACATGCTTGCCCCAGACCTTTACCTGTTTCCCTACCGCCTCCTCATAGGATCCATCATGACCGACATATTTGAGTAGCCTTTCATTAACTACCACTTCCTTAAGTGTATCTGATTCTCTCAGACCCCTGCCTGCCAGTATCTCCATCTGATAAATATCCAGATAGTTCTCATCACCAAATTTCATGGCTGCATAGTAATCTTCCGGATTCTCTTCAATGGAGAAATTAGATACACTGACGGAGCCCGATGACGGATTACTATATAGCAGACTCACCTGCTGCACGCCGGCCAGCCGGTTTAATTCATTTTTCAGGGTTTTCTTTTTCTGAGGGTCTTCTTCCGGAATACGAACATTGATCAAAGCGTCCGTTCTGAAACCCAAGTCGACATTTTTGATGTATTCCAATTGACCGAGCGTGATAATGGTACCGATTATGAAGACCTGCGAGATGAAAAACTGAAATACTACCAGCCCTTTTCTCAACGAAAGCCCTCCGCTATGTCTGGAGGTTATCTTACTTTTTAAAGCCAATGCAGGCTTAAATCCTGAAAGGACAACTGCCGGGTAGAAACCGGCCAGTATGGTAATGAGTAAAGTCCCCCCAAGCAGGGACATTATAAACTGGCCATTCGTAAAGTCAATATCCAGATATATCTCTAAAAACGGGTTGAGGTAAATAATACCCAGCTCGGCCAAACCCAAAGCTACTATTACCGAAAGTAATATAATACCAAAAGACTCTGTCATGAACTGAAATACCAGTTGCCTTCTGGTGCCTCCCAACACTTTTCGAATACCCACTTCACGAGATCTTTTGACCGCGACAGCTGTAGACAAATTAACAAAGTTAATGCATGCCGTAAGCAGTAGAAAGATCCCGATCAGCACCATCACAAGGATCTGATTTTTACTTATAGAACCGTAAGTATATCCGCTCCAATGCTCATTATAATGCAGGTCGCTCATGGGCTGAAGATGATAAGTGCTTTCGTCATCATCGTCTTCACCAAAGTGTTTGATAACGAACTGGGCCAGACGTTCCGTATATCGGTCTGGATTGTCATTTTCAGCCATTAAAAGATAACACTGATCATCACTGCTTACACTATTCCATTTACCTTCACCCCGTTTTTCTTCAAGAGTAGCAAGGGATATGAACATCTTAAAAGGCATGTCCGTATTTGGCGGAGGGTCACCTACCACGCCGGTGATCTGCAGATCGGTTTGCTTGTTAAAAACGACCGTTTTGCCAAGGGCAGCGCCATCCGGAAAGAATTTATCAGCCAATGATCGCGACAGTACCACACTATTGGGTTTCCTCAAGGCCATTTCCCTGCTTCCTTCAAGCCAGTCGATCGTAAACACCTCAAAATATTCAGGCCCGGTGTAAACAATCCTGTCATCATTCAACTCAAAATACGTAGGAGCATCGGATCCAGGATTAATGGTAAAGAGCATTTCACCATAATGACCACTGGTAAATACCACCTTTTCAAATTCCGGAAAGTCTTCACGCAAGGCATCCGGCAATGGTACCGGCACCCCCGGCGTATAATCCATTTCTCCCCCCTGTCCCCGGGATGAGTTTACCAGTCGATAGATACGGTCTTTATTCTCCTGAAAGTCATCATAGCTGACTAAATATTGGGCAAGTAAAAAAAGAACAAGACTACAGGTTATGCCCAGGGACAGACCAAACACATTGATGATGGTATGTATCCTGTTTCTAAAAAGTGCCCTGAGGGTGGTTTTAAAATAGTTGCTTATCATTTTTAGTTCAGTTTTTCTATGTTATCGGATGTGGTAATACAGAAGTGAGCTATTCGTCCCTTAATGTTTTCACCGGATTCATGGATGCTGCCTTTAGCGCCTGGAAGCTTATGGTGACTAATGACATCAGTAATGCACCGGCAAGCGTGAAAATGAAGATCATGAGATCCAGTTCCGTGCGATATTCGAAACCCTGCAACCATGTAACAGCCAGATACCAGACCAGGGGCACCGCAAGGGCATTGGCAATAAGTATCATCAGAACATACTCGGTGGAAAGTAGTCTCAAAATACTCAGAATACCCGCGCCCAATACTTTTCTTATGCCTACTTCCTTGGTACGCTGCTGAATGGTGTAGGCAGAGATCCCAAAAAGTCCGAGACAGGAGATGAATATGGACAGTGCGGAAAAGGCGCTGAATATCTTCACCTTTTGCACTTCACTTTTGTAAAACCGGTCAAGTTCCTCGTCTACGAAATAGTATTCAAAGGGCTTTTCCTGATTAAATGCCTTCCATTTTGATCGAAGCATTTCCACATTTTCCTTAAGGTTACCACCGGAAAATTTCACAGACAGAAAATCGCTGTAGTAAGGATGCTTGTTGATATAGATGACCAGAGGCTCCACCCTGTTGTAGAGGGAAGCAAAATGGAAGTCCTCCACTACACCGATCACGCGACCTGACCTCTTTACCTCTTCTCCGGTGTAAATGGTGATCCCGAATTCCTTATCGATCGGCTCCTGCCAGTTCAGCTTCTTTACAGCCGCCTTATTCAGTATGACAGCCTCAGTCTGGTCGGTAATGATGTCTTCAGAGAAATCCCGCCCTTCCATGAGCCGGATGTCATAGGTGGAAAGAAAGTCCTCATCCACACCCAGTGTTTTCATGGTGTAGTCCGCATTTTCCTCGGTGCCTTCCGGTACGGTCTGGAACCCATAAAAATTGGCACTCCCCATCATCGCCGATGACAGCGCCACACTGGCTACTCCTGATTCCTTTGCGATCTCTTCCTTAAGCACCTGATAGTTTTCCTGTGCTATACGGTCTGCCATTTTTACCGCTACAATATTTTCCTGATCAAACCCCAGATCCTTATTCCTCAAAAAATGTGTTTGTTCCAATACTACCATAGTTCCGGCAATCAATACGCTGGAAATGAAGAACTGGAATACCACCATGCTTCTGCGCAGTCCGAAACCTTTCGCCTGCCTGTCAGAGGTGGACGTCATCGTCTTCAGGGGTTTATGACCGGACAGGTAAAATGCCGGATACAGCCCCGAAAGTACGCTGATGATCACAAAAGCAAGGAACGTCCAGGTCAACCCTGTCCACGTGGTAACAAAAGCCAGCGAGATCTCCTGCTCTATAATATCCTGAAAAAAGTACCGCATGACTAGCTCCGCCAGACCAAAAGAAAGTGCAAAAGCAAGAAAAGTAGTGATGACGGACTCTCCCAGAAACTGGAAGATAAGCTGCTGCCTGTATGCACCCAGTGCCTTGCGCATACCTACTTCCTTCGCTCTTTGCATGGATCTGGCAGTGGTAAGGTTCACAAAGTTGACACAGGCGATCAGCAGAATGAACAGCGCTATGATAATGAAGAGCTTTACGTACAGAAAACTGGAATTGGGTTTCCATTCATTTTCGAGGTCGGAGTGCAAATGTACGTCCGTAACAGGCTGCAGGATGAACTCACGCCGCTCCTCCTGTACATAGTCAGGCAGATGAGGCTGAGTCAGGGTATTGATCTGTTCGTTAAGTATTTCGTGGGAGCTGCCGTCGTTGGACTGAGCGTAGATATACATGGGCGGGTGGTGCCAGTTGTTGTACCACGGCATTAGCCTTTCCAACGAGCTGAAGGAGGCCAGCATATCGAAAGCAAAATGGGTATTTTGAGGCAGGTCTTCCATCACTCCGGTTACGGTGAACACCTGCTGGCGTCTTTCATCTTCATAATAGAACTGCCGGCCCAGAATACCGATGGAGCCAAAGTGTCGCATGGCAGCACTTTTGGTAAGGACAACGGAAAACGGAGCATCCAGCGCCTGGGACAGGTCGCCATTGACCGACCGGAAGGTGAATACCCTGAAAAATGTAGAATCAGCAAAACAAAAGCCGGTCTCCTTGATCTTGTTTTGCCTGTCAGCACTGCCCACCATAGGATAGGGATACATTCTTACCGTATTCACAATACCAGCCAGAGACCCTTTGAGAACCGGCGCCAGCGGAGCATGATTTTTGGCTGAATTGACCCGCTGGCCGTCATCTTCCCAGTTGACTCCTACACGATAGACCGACTCCCTGTGTTCATGGAAATTATCATAGCTCAACTCCATGTTCACATAGCTCAAAATGATCAGGACACAAGCCAGCCCGGTAGCCATACCTATGATATTGATCAGTGAGAAGACCTTGTTTTTCACAAGATACCTCAGCGCGGTTTTTAAATAGTTGTTCAACATGGTTTTATCGCTGTTATAAGTTCAATATTCAATATTCAAAGTTCAGGTTCACTGAATGATACCCCACTCTATGCCCCATGCTCTATGCCCTTCGCACTCCGCTCATTCATCTCTCAGCACCTCCACCGGGTTCACAAAGGCTGCTTTTACTGATCTGTACCCTATGGTGATCATCACTATGACCACTGTTGCTGTAAGTGCCATTAGAAAAGATACGGGGGTGAGATTAATTCTATAGGCAAAATCTGTTAACCACCCATCCATAAGGAACCATGCGACAGGACTTGCAATTAAAAAAGCTACTACTGTGAGGACGAGAAATTCTCGGGAAAGAAAATATACCAGCTGTGCAAGGGTGGCTCCCAGCACCTTCCGAATGCCTACCTCCTTGTTTTTCTGAAAAACCACAAAAGATATCAGGCCAAACAGACCCAGGCAGCCAATCACCACAGAAATACCCGCAAACAAGTGCATCAGGATCAGCGCACGCTCTTCTTCATCGTAGAGTTTCGCAATATGCTCATCAAGGAAACTATATTCAAATATGTGCTCCGGGTAGGTCTGACTCCACAGCTCTTCGATGAATGCAATGGTCTCTGGAATATTGTGGGATGATATTCTGATACCTGCTTCGTAGAACAACGCGGGCTCATTCAAAATGGCCATAGGCTTGATCTTCTCGCGTAGTGCCTGCATATGGAAATCTTCCACCACTCCGATGATGGAGGCCTCGACCTCTATATCCAGCTCTACACGTTGCTCAATGGCTTCTGCAGGATCAGTAAATCCCATCAGTCGGGTGGCGGTTTCATTCACGATTATTTCCCTCTCCGTGGTCAGGTTGTCATTTTCATTCATCCAGCGCCCTGCTATCATTTTTAGTCCAAAAGTCTCGAGATAGTCCTTATCCGCTGTTTTGAGAATGATGGTGTTTTTTATGCTGCTATCGTCGCTGCTCATACGAAAAGAGGTGCCGATGTTATTGTCCGATATGGGCACACCAAGTCCAAAGGACACTTTTTGGATATTCTTATGCAGGAGGAGCTGTTCTTTTAACCTCACCATGGTGGACGAATCCCTGTTGAAAAGATGTGCGGTGACAATGGCATCCTTTTCAAAACCAAGGGGCTTTGAATGGAAATAGCTGAGTTGGTCGGAAATAACGATGATCCCGATGATGAGGATCTGTGTGATAACGAACTGAAAAATAACCAATCCGCGTCTAAGCGAGACACTGCTTCCCGAAGGGCCGGTAACCCTGGATTTCAGCACGCGAACAGGCTCATATCGCGTGAGCACAAGAGCGGGATAAAAACCGGAAACCACAGTAACCATGATCAAAACAGCAGGAAGCAGCATCATATGTCCGGCATCATCCAGTAGATGGAGCGCAACTTCCTTTTCAAAGAATTCATTGTAGAAGGGCAACAGCCATTCGACCAATCCGAGGGAAAGAATACCTGCCAGAAGTACTGTCAAAGACGTTTCTCCCATAAATTGCAGGATGAGTTGCTTTCTGCCTGCCCCCAGGGTTTTACGAATGCCTACCTCTTTCGCTTTCCTTACTGCCAGTGCCGTACTTAAATTGACATAATTGATACAGGCTATCACCAAAATAAACAGCCCTATGCTTGTGATCACGATGAGGTACGCTTCATCTACCGTTTTAAAACCTGCACGGACGTACTTGCTGTCAAAATGTACATCATGTAAAGGTTGCAGGTAAAATTGTTCCCTTGAAGCTTCATCCTCTTCCTTGTGCTTTTTTATCAGGGACGTTATACGATCTTCAACAACGAATAGGTCATAGGCACCCGGCAAACGCACATAGCAGTAACCGGACATAGTCACGCCCCAGTCATCATGCCTGAAGCTCCCGGTAAAATCACTATTAAATGAAGGGAAAGAAACCAACATGGTAAAATCGAAATGAGAATTGGATGGAGGGTCTTCCAGTATTCCGGCCACCTCAAGCTCCAGCGAACTGCCCAGTGTGAAAGATTTCCCCACTGCCGGACCTTCCCTAAAATAGGTGTCTGCAAAACTTTGAGTTACGAAAGCCATATTGGGCTGGTTCAGGGCAACAGCAGGGTTTCCTGATCTTATTTTGAAATTAAAAACTGAAAAAAAAGAAGAATCTGCAAAAACTATATCTTCACCATAAAACCTTTCTCCGTCGATTTCTACCTGCTCGTGCTGTGAAAAATGAAACCCGGTGGCGGCAGACAGCTCAGATATTTCTGATCTCAGCGCCGCTGCCAGCGGATATGGAACATTAGGCCTGAAGCGAAGGCCCGACAGGTCAGATTCGTGCCGCACCACCCTGTAGATCTGCTCACTATCACTATGGAACCTGTCAAAGCTCAGATCATGCCATATAGTTAAAAAAAGAATGATGGCAATGGTCAGCCCAAGGGTCAGACCCAGAACATTGATCAGAGCATACACACTGTTCCTTCGGACGCTTCTTATTGCAGTCTTAAAATAGTTTCTTATCATTCCTGACAGTTTTTTTATTCATGTACAATGCACACTGTCACTCTATGCGCTATGCGCTTTACCCTATGCCCCATGCTCATTCATCCTTCAATACATCCACAGGATTGACCACGGCAGCCCGGAAAGACCGGTAGCCCACCGTCAGCAACGTAATGAGCAGGGAGCACCCTATTGATAGCAGAAATATCCACAGACTGATCTCTATCCGGCTGGCGAAATCCTGTAGCCATCCATTCATGAAATACCAGGATACCGGTGCGGCCAGTACAAAGGCGATAAGCACCAGTTTCACAAAATCACCTGCCAGCAATCCGATGATCTGCCGGATACGGGCCCCTAAAACCTTTCGGACTCCGATCTCCCTTGACCGTGTGTTCACCAGGTAGGACATCAGACCGAACAGGCCTATACTGCCAATGAAAATAGCCATACCGGCAAATGCAGTAAAAACCTTGGATGTTCGTTGTTCGTTCTCATAAAACCGCAAAATAGTATCATCCAGAAATGTGTAGGAAAAGATGTATCCAGGGAATGTGGCCTCCCATTCGCGCTGAATACCGGCTATTGTCTCATCCCAGTTTTGAGATCCCATCTTCACCGCCCCAAGGTTGTAGTTATCTGTCTTTGGTTTGATCCACATGGCCACGGGCTTCTGCTCAAAGTGATGCGACATCGTATTAAAATCCTTTACTACACCTATGATCTCTCCCGGCGTACCCCATACGTCGAGCTCTTCCCCAATGGCTTCATCATAATTTTCCATCCCAAGGGCTTTCATGGTCTTTTCCGTGATCAGATACCTCCTTACACTGTCTATCCAAATATTTCTACCATTCAACAGCGTAAGCCCATATGTATCGAGGTAGGACTCATCTATTATCTTTACATGCACCGGCTCATGAATGATCTCCGTACCGTTGTTCCACGCGGCTACCCCTCCCCATGTATTTTTGGACGTTGTACCGGTATTTGAAAAGGTCACCATATTCACTCCTGCCAGGTTCATCAGATTATTTTTGAAGGTGGAAAGGTCTGCTTTCGCCGTAAATGGCAACCGAAATTCTACAACTGCCTCAGGATCTATGCCCAGCGGTGTGCTGATAAAATGCCGGATCTGCTGGGTAATAACAATAACAGACACAATGAGGACCTGTGAGATCACCAGCTGAACTATGATCAGTGACCGGCGTACCGAAAGGCCTTTACGATAATCTACACTAAGTTTATTTTTGAGTGCCGCTACAGGTTTGAAGCCGGAAATGATCATAGCGGGGTAAAATCCGGACAATAGAGTAACTACAATGAACAAGGTAAGTACGGAGCCTATCAGTATAATATCATAATGTGTAGGAGGCAGGTCGTAACCTGTAAATGTTTTAATATTCAGGGTGGCCAGCTCCATCATTCCCAGTGACAGCAGTATGGAGATAAACGTGATCCATGCCGTTTCACCTATAAACTGTAGCATAAGGGTGCCACGGCTGCTTCCCAGTACCTTACGAATACCGATCTCCCTTGAGCGCCTTGCAGCCACAGCCGTGTTGAGATTGACAAAATTAATGCTGGCCGCTATGATCAGCAGTAGCCCTATGACACCCAGTGTAGTTATTTCCTGCCAGGTGGCTACTCTACCGGAATAAGTTGCGTAGTCCTTGTTATGATGCAGGTCCTTAAGGGATTGAAGTCTTAGCTCATCGTTGGTGGGGTCGTCTGCATCCTTGTGTTCCTTGATGTAGTTGGTAATCTTCTGACCAAATTGTTCATGGTCCACTTCAGGGTGCAGCTTTACGTAGCACTGTACAGAAGTGGATGAAGCTCCCCACTCATCCCATATCCTTTCACTGCCACCAGTATCGAAGGATATGAGCATATCAAAGCGCAGATCCGTATTCATGGGAGTGTCCTCTACGATCCCTGTCACATTGAGGTCAATGATATTCTCCAGATTAACGGTCTGGCCCACCGCGCTTAAATGATCCCCAAAGTACTTTTCCGCCAGACCTTTGGAAAGTACCACACTGTTGCCATTCTCAAAAACTCTTTTAGGGTCTCCGATCAGGAATTTGTAGTTGAATATGTCGAAATATTCAGGCATGACGAATGCCTGGTTACGTGTGGTCTCGCGGAATTTTACCTGCTCTCCATCTTTTTCAATGGTAACCAGACCATTGATAGCATTATCGTCCACCATGGTGAGGAATTCTACTTCCGGAAAATCCTCCTTAAAGGACAGTCTTAACGGATACGGGATACCCGGATCACGACTGACACCCTTATCAGTATGGCTATCCACTACCAGTCTGTAGATACATACAGGATCATCATGGTAGCTATCAAAGCTCAGGTCGAACCTCAGGATCATAAAGATCACCATGGCAGAGGTGATGCCGATACTCAAACCAGTAATATTGATGAAGGTATGAACCCTGTTCCTGATGAGGTTGCGAAATGCGATGCGAATGATGTTTTTGAGCATAATGAAATGTTTTACAATTATTCATTTTTCAGTATCTCAGCAGGATTGATCATAGCTGCCCGCCAGGATTTATAGCCTACGCTGAAAAAGGTAATGATGATCGAGATAGCAACTGCAGCAAGAAAGAACCACACTTTCATCTCTATTTTATAGGCAAATCCGGAAAGCCACATGTCCATACTGTACCATGCTACGGGTACTGCCAGTAAAAAGGCTATCAGCACAAGCGCTATAATATCCTTCGAAAACAGCATAATGATACTTCCGGCTTTTGCTCCCAGTACTTTTCGGATACCAACTTCTCTGATACGCTGAGAAACGGTAAAAGAGATCATGCCCAGTAGCCCAAGACATGAAATAAAAATGGAAAGCCCGCTAAAGATCCTGAACATGGAGAATGTTTGCCGCTCATTGGTATAAAAATCCGCCAGTTCATCATCTATAAAACGGTATTCGAACAGATTGTCAGGAAAAAGATCCTCGAAAACTTCCTGCACATGGGCGATGGCCTCTTTGTTTCTTCCCACCGACATTTTTATACCTGCATTGTAGTAAAACATGGACAGTTGTACCATAACAGCCGGCCTGATCGCCTCTCTGAACGAGCTTAAATGGTAATCCCCGATCACCCCTACAATGGGAGCATTCATATCGTTCATACCAGTGGTAATGTTTACACCAATGGCATCCGCAGGATCATGGAAACCGATCTTTCTGGCGGCCGCCTCATTGATGATATAGGAGACGGTAAGCGTGGTATCCACTTCTTCATCGAATAACCATCGCATGCCCTTATCTTCTCCAGGGGTGAACCAACGGCCGTGTTTAAGCGTCAATCCATAGGTATCCATGAAATGGTAATCAACAGGCTTGATTTCCACATCCTGTCGTTGTTCAGGACCTTCTTCCGTCAGAAAATAATGCGTTTCCGCAGTGTTATCCGATACCGGAGGTCCCAGCGAAAATGATACATTCACAATATCCGGACTGGTTAGCAGACGATCTCTGAACTTTTGCAGAGTGTTTTCATCGTTATCAGCAATATCTACCGTGATCAACGCCTCCTTATCGAAGCCAAGGGGTTTGCTGATGAAATAATCCATCTGATTGGCAATGACAATGGTTGAAATAATGAGTGCCTGAGAGATGAAAAACTGAACAATGATGAGTCCTTTTCTCAACATCAACGAAGATGCAGCCGGGGAATGGACATTATTCTTCAGCGCTTTTACCGGGCTGTAGCCGGAAAGGATCAGCGCCGGGTACAAACCGGCCAGCAAGGTAACCACAAACACCACGGCAAGCACGAAGTACAATATTTCCCATACCTGCAACTCGAGCTGCCTGTCAAAAAAATGGTTAACAAGGGGTATCATTCTTTCCACCAAACCTATGGACAGTAAGGCGGAAATAATGGTGATGATAAAAGTGTCTGAAAGGTATTGAAATATTAGCTGGGGCCTGATAGCTCCAAGCGTCTTTCGGATCCCCACTTCCTTTGATTTCAGAATGGCCACCGCGGTGGACAGGTTTACAAAATTAACACAGGCGATCATCAGGATGAACGATCCTATGATACCCAGTACCCAAAGTGAGTTTACATCAGTAGCAGAGTAATTCCACTTTCTGTCAAAGCGAATATCTCTCAGGGGCTGTAGATAATATTTTCTTTTCGTCCCATCTTCTTCGGTATGGTATTTACTTACGAGATTGTCAAAGGAAGTTTCAAGGTCTGCAGGAGTAAGGCCAGGCTTTAGTTTGACGTAAGCATAACCTTCGGCAGACATAGTCCAGCTGTCCAGCGGTAATCCAAAGAGGTAGTCTCCGGTAAATGAAGACCAGGACACCAGCATCTCAAATGTAAGATGGGAGTTGGCTGGTATGTCTTCAAAGGTACCCGCTACTACTACAACGAGCTTATTACGCAATCTGATCTTTTCACCGACAGGAGAGTCGTTGCCAAAAAGCCTTGTGGCCAAACTCCGGGATAGCAATGCATGATTGGGCATGGCCAGAGCCTTTTTTGCATTACCTGACAGTACCTTAAAACTGAAAACATCAAAAAAGGAAGAATCGGCAAAGACGACATGCCCCAGTAGCAACTTTTCACCTTTGACAATACCCAGCGGATTATCGTCACTATGTATCTGTGTGAACGATTCGAATTGAGTGAAATCCTCATGGAGCGCGTTGATCATAGGGTATGGAACGTTGGGCATATAGTCCATACCCGCGGCGGTTTTCGAAGTTCTTGTGATCCTGTAAAGCCTGTCAAGATCGTCGTGAAAACTGTCATAGGAGAGCTCCTGTTCAATATGAACGTAAACGATCAGGCTGGCGGCAATGCCTATGGTAAGGCCTGTCACATTGATCAGGGTAAACCATCGGTGCTTCCTTATATTCCTTAGAGATACTATCAAATAATTATACAACATCAGCCAGTATCATTTTCACTAGCCTTACCAAAGGTCATGCCATTAATATAATTAATTGATTATCAAATACTTAAATAGAAATACAAAAAATTATCCGTATGGAATTGTATCATTTTTGATACACTACAATGAATGATTATGATACACTTCAACAGTCTTCGGATTTTTTTTGAAAGGTGATACAACCAAATGCCTAACTTATTGCACTCATTTATAAAAGTTAAGCCCAATTGAGCTCAGAGGACAGACTTTTGGTGAAGCACTTTCTGACATCAGGGGAAGAACATGATTTTCTTCTGATCTACAGAAAATTCTCCGGCTCGTTATTCAGACTAGCCATGCATCTGACGGGTCATAATCAGGCCTTGTCATCAGACATTTTGCAGGACACCTGGGTAACGGTAGTGGAAAAACTGGCAGGTTTTGCATGGCATTCGTCACTCAGAACATGGATCACTGGTATAATGATCAACAAGTTCAGGGAATCTGCAAGGAAGCAACAAATGCACATCAATCTTGCCGAGGTGGATACACAGATCGTCAACCCCTCCAGCCATTTTTCGAAAATGGATCTGAAGAAGGCTATTGACGAATTATCCGAGGGTTACAGAATGGTGTTGATCCTGCATGATATAGAAGGCTTTAAGCATAGGGAAATTGCCGTGACCCTTGGAATCACCGAAGGGACGAGCAAAAGCCAGCTGTTTCAGGCCAGAAAGAGGATGAGAGCACTAATTAGTGATTATCAGAATGAACGACATGACTAACTTACCCTTATCCGACCGGGAAAAAGAGCTGATGAAGGAATTAGCTAATGAAAATCTGCTGCCTCCGGAACTGGAGAGAAAAACCATTGACACACTTAAAAAACAAGGATTATTAAAAACCAGAACAATGAATACAAAATTTTTAACAGGTATAGCCGCAGCTGTCGTTGCTTTGATCTGCGGTTTCTTTATCGGACAAAACTTTCAGGATCTGCCTGAGTCTAATAATGTTACAGAGAAATATGCTCTGTTCCTTTATGAAAATGAAGAATTTGCAGGTGGCAACGAAATGGCGCTGGTTGAGGAGTATACAAACTGGGCTGTAGAACTCAGTCAGGAAGGAAAGTTGGAATCGGCTGAAAAGCTTGCCATGAATGTAAAATGGCTGGGAAGTGGTTCCGTCCAAAACGTTACCAGTCAGCTATCAGGTTACTTTATAATTTATGCCTCTGACGAAAAAGAAGCCCTTGCTATTGCCCGGACACACCCTCATACCAGATATGGAGGAGGTATTGAGCTTAGGATGATTGAACGGCTTGATTAGAAGCTGGAAGTTGGAAGTTAGAAGCTGGAAGTCGGAAGTCAGAAGTTGGAGGCTGGACGTTGCTTCCTGCTTATGACTTTCGGTTTTTAACTGCACAGTAATCGTCAAAATTATGCATATAAAGGCCTTTAAACGTATTGTTCTGATCCTGATGGTTGTTACAACTCAGGCGTTTGGCCAACAAAAAACGTTGATCGATTCCATGGCATTCATTACGGGTAGCTGGAGGGGAGCCGGCTTTGGCGGGATCATAGAAGAAACATGGAGTACTCCGGAAAACGGGCACATGATGGCCATGTTCCGCATGATGGAGAAGGGCAAGGTCAAATTCATGGAAATCACTGATATTGTGGAGCAGGACAGTACTCTTTTTGTTCGTGTAAAGCATTTTAATCCAGACTTCTCGGGCTGGGAGGAACGTACCGAACATATTCAATTCCCACTTCTGGAGCTGGGCAGGAACCGGGCCCGGTTTGAAGGACTTATGTTTGAACGGGTAGATAAGAATACCTTACATATTACTGTGAATGGGCGCAGTGCAAAGGGCCCATGGACAGAAACCCTGAAGCTGACCCGTTACACATTATGATCTTTTCGCTCCAGGCTAATACATTGACTTGTGGGTAAGGCTTCCTAAAGTGAGTTGTATCGTTTTTGATACAGCCGGCCTCAATTTTCTGGATCATTTCCGTACATTCACAGCTACGGATATGAAAGCACCCGCAAACATACTTATTGTAGATGACGACCGCGACGTGCTGGAAACAGCCAGAATGTTCCTGAAGCAGGAATTTGCACAGGTCGATATTGAGGAGAACCCGGAGAAGATCCCCGGATTACTGATGAAAAGGGAATATGACCTGATCCTCCTGGATATGAACTTCAGCAAGGGTGTAAACGACGGTGAAGAAGGCTTTTACTGGCTCGACCAGATCATACATCTTGATGAAAATGCTGTCGTGATACTTATTACTGCCTATGGGGAGGTAGATCTGGCAGTTAAAGCCATGAAAAAAGGGGCAACGGACTTTGTACTGAAACCATGGAAAAACCAAAAGCTGCTGGGCACCATACTTTCGGCGCTGGAACTGAGAAAGTCACGCAGACAGGTGGCACATTTGAAAGAGACCAGTAAAACATTGATCAGGGATGGCAATCACGGATATGAAAACTTTATCGGACAGTCACCCGCCATCAAACGGGTAAAAGAGCTGATCAACAAGGTAGCGGGTACTGATGCAGACGTACTGATCCTGGGGGAGAATGGCACAGGTAAGGAATTAGTGGCACGGGCAATCCATCAACGTTCTCCGCGGGGGGAGGAGGTGTTTATCAGCGTAGATCTGGGGGCACTAACCGAGACCTTGTTTGAAAGTGAGCTTTTTGGACACGTAAAAGGTGCCTTTACCGATGCCAAACAGGACAAGGCCGGCAGGTTTGAACTGGCCTCAGGGGGTACTATTTTTCTCGATGAGATTGGCAATCTTTCCGTACCGTTACAGGCCAAGCTACTTACTGTATTGCAGAGCAAGAAAGTAATGCGGGTAGGGTCAGGAAGGGAGATACCGGTAGACTTCAGACTGGTGTGTGCTACGAACATGGCACTATACGATATGGTGTACGAGCAGAAATTCAGACAGGATCTGCTCTACCGTATCAACACTGTAGAAATAAGGCTACCGTCCCTTAGGGAAAGGATCGATGATATCTCACTACTGGCCCATCATTTTCTGAAGATCTTCCGAAAGAAATATCAAAAACCACAGTTGGAAATAACGGAGGGTACCCTCAAAAAACTGGAAGGCTACCACTGGCCAGGTAATATACGGGAGCTGCAGCATGCGGTGGAAAGGGCCGTCATCCTCAGCGATAAGGACAGCATTGACACAGTCGAGCTTTTTATCAATGCTTCATCTACCTACAAGGCTCCCACAGGCCGGTCCAGAACCCTCGAAGAGATGGAGCGTAACTTTATATTGGAATCACTGGAGCTGAACAATGGCAATGTAACTAAAACGGCAAAGACACTGGGCCTGACACGGACGGCGCTTTACCGGAGGATGAATAAGCATGGGATATGATGTTGTATATGATTTAGCTTTGTTTGGAGTATTCCAAAATTAAAGAGTCTGTAGCACTTCAGTAACGCAAGTTTCGATACAAAATATTCCAAGGTTTAATATTAAGGAATACCCTCAGGTTTTCTTTCTGTCAAAAGATTTACAATGACTTTTATCATCATTTCTTTATCTGAAGGGTTGCTTTCCGCTATGAGCAAGGTTAAAGCTACCAATGCATTATCAGGTATCCGTTTTCGCCCATCATTTCTGAATAGAATATTGTTTCGTTCTAAAAACCAAACAAATAAAAATGCTGCAATCCTTTTATTACCATCAGTGAATGAATGGTTTTTGGTAACAAAATAGAGCAAATGGGCAGCCTTCTCCTCTATTGACGGATATAAATCCTGCCCATCGAAAGTCTGATAAATATTTTCCAATGATCCTTTGAACGAGTCATCTTTTTCCATCCCAAAAAGTCCCTGAAAATTTGTTTGTTGCCCTAAAACTTCAATAGCGTTTTTGGCCTCATTGTATCGAATTCGGTAAACTTCTTTTGAAGAAGCTTTGGGTAACTTCAATCGTTGATGATCATAGTCATCCAACAGGTCTAATGCCAATGCATATTCGGCAATTACCTTAATTAACCCTTCTGCCTCGTTACTGGCAACCTGACCGTTAGAGATGACTTTTTCTTGTAATAATATTACATGTTTCAACTCTTCCAATTGTTGTACCTTTTCCTGTAGTCTCTTCTCATTGAGAACATAGCCCCTTACAAGGTATTCCTTTAATATCTTATTTGCCCATATTCGAAATTCAGTACCCCTCTTTGACTTAATTCTATATCCAACTGATATAATAATATCCAGGTTGTAATGATCTATGCTTCTGTTAACTTCTCTGTCACCTTCTTTACGAACTAGTCGGAATTTCCGACTAGTTGTTTCTCTACTTAGTTCTCCTTCCGTAAATATATTACTAATATGTTCTGTAATATTTACACGACTACTCTCAAAAAGGTCTGCCATTTGATTCTGGGTCAACCAAACCGTCTCATCCTGTAGTTGAACATCTAATTTTGTTTCTCCATCTTCAGTTTGAAATATTATTGATTGTTTCTCATTCATGTTCTCTTGATAGTCTTCAAAGTTTTGAATCAGATACTGCCATTCTCAATTGACGGCGTTCATTGAGGAGAGTCAACTTTATACCACGTTCAGCCTAAAACCAATATGTATCAAAAAAGACTCAAATTGTCCTTTTTGCCGCTTACCTATCAGTTAAAGATAAGGCACTAATGTGGGTTTAACATAAAGGTAAGGATAAGAAAGCCATCATAAATAGCCAACGAAGAAAATAAAACCTATCCAATCTGCACCCTTCAAATCAAATCCGCCTCAACATCCAGCTTAGGTGTCATGGCTGATGATTTTGACTGATAAAACTCCATATCAGACAATACCTTGTTCAGGAATGCTATGGCTTCACTAATGTACGGCCCTTTGTTCAGCATGACACACTCTGCTTTCAGGGAAGCCGCCGCATCCGTGATCTCAGAGCGCGAGGGTACGCCCTTTTTGGCCAGGCTTTCCAGCACCTGGGTGGCCCAGATCACCGGTGCATGAGCGGCGCTGCATATGTTCAGGATCTCGGTTTGCAGGCGGGCCATGTTCGTCCAGCCTGTTTCCACGGCCAGGTCACCCCGTGCGATCATCACTCCTACCGGGTACCAGCGCATGCTGCACAACAGTATCTCAGTGAGGTTTACAAAAGCCTTTTTGGTTTCAATCTTCATTACCACCCCCAGCCTGCCGTTGACATCATACTTTTTCAGCTCCTTCAACACCTGCTTCACATCTTTTGGGGTATTGATAAAGGAGACATTCACGATATCAGCATATTTTGACACAAACCCGAGATCGTGCTTATCCTTGTCCGTAAGCCCGGCCAGTTTCAGCGAGGTATCCGGCAAATTAATGCCTTTATCTGCTTTCAGTTTCTTTCCATCTATACCCGCCCTCTGCACTTTTACTCTGAAATGGCCATCCTGCTTTTCCACGATCTCGCCGGATATATTTCCATCATCAAAGAGTATGTGCTCCCCGGGCTTTATCGTTTTAAATATCTTCTTCGAGGTGCAGGTGATATGATGACAACCGGCCTCCTGATCCTTCTTGCCGGGAAGTGTCTTATGAATGCAGATAATATCCCCCTTATGCACCCGAACAGGCTGTGTGAAACCTCCTGTACGGATCTTTGGCCCCGCAAGGTCCATAGCAACTTTTACCTCGGTACCCAGCTCAGCTGCCACCTGCCTCACATGATCGATCATATTCTTCCATGCAGCCGGATCATCATGGGCACAATTGATACGTACACAATTGGCTCCTTTCGATATTAGATCCCGGACCTGGTCATGGTCCTCTGCTGCTGAGGAAGGGAGTGTCACCATGATCCGCACCCGGCGGTTACCTGAGATCGGTCCCAGCAGTACCCTGGAATTCTCATCAAGTTGCTCTATACCTCCCTGTATAGTAAGTTCCGGCTGAGGGACCGGTCGCTCTATGTCATTCAGCAATTTATAAAGAATATATTCAATACCCTCAAGGCTACCCCGGACATGCCGCTGTGCTCTGGCCAGCCGGGAAATGCCAAGGTAACCCAAAGCATTCTGCAACCGGCTCAGATCCCGCATACGAAGCGCCCGGTAGTGGACAAGGTTCATGGCGCTGATCTTGTGGTTAGGATGTACCTTACCCAGTTCTTTTGCAAACAGCTCTTCCTCCTGAGCCAGCAGGTCGTAGAGGATCTCAATCTCCTCCAGAATAACTTTGAGATAATTCGGATCGTAATTCATGGTAGCATGGCGTGTGTCTGGATAAAGACGACAAAATCACGGATTAGTTTGGTCATGTCAAGGGTTTCATTCATTTTAATAAATGATTATTATCATAATCTGATCTACATCTTTGTCCATGCTTCAGTCTTTTAATTTTAAACTCATCCTACGTCTGATCTTCATTCTGCTGAATATGATCATTTTATCGCTGATCTTTGGGGACAGTCGCCTGTTTTTTAACCAGATCATCCTTTTTATCGTGCTGGGTTTTCAGGTGACAGAGCTCATCCGGTACATTAACTTCACCAATCGTGAACTGGCCAAATTTCTGCTGGCCATCAGGCACAATGACTTTTCCATATCCTTTCATAAATCCAAGGCAGGCAGGTCGTTCCGAATGTTGCATGAAGCATTTGAAGATGTGGTGAATGCCATAAAAGATGCCCGGATCGAAAAGGAAGCTCAGTTTCAGTATCTGGAACTGGCCGTCAATCGCGTCAATGTAGGTATCATATCCATAGAGGACGGGCAAAATATTGTATTGTGCAACTCGGCCGCCGAAACGCTTCTGGGGCAGAGTGGTATAAAGAATGTTTCCATTCTTGAAGAAAAGGTACCGGACTTCCTGAGGGAGATAAACTCCATAGGTGATGAAGGGCGCAAACTGATAGAACTCAAAACAGCCCGGGATACACGTACACTGTCTGTGGATGTAAAATCCATGATCATGCTGGACAAAACCTATAAGCACATTACCTTTCAGGACATACGCGGAGAGATTGAACAAAAGGAAATAGAAGCGTGGCACAAGCTGATCCGTATCCTTACACACGAGATCATGAACTCGATCACACCTATATCCTCACTCACGGAAACCATGCAATCCATGCTGGAGGAAAACGGTGAGCAAAAGCCCCCGGAAAGGCTCAACGAGGAGATCATACAGGATCTGCGGTTCTCACTCAAGACCATTCAAAAAAGAAGTGATGGCATGCTCGCCTTTGTTGACGACTATCGCAAACTGACCAAGGTGGCCAAACCCCAGCTGGAAAGGGTGCCTGTCCGGACTCTTTTTGATGAGATCAGCCTGCTGATGGCTCCACAGCTAAAAAGGAATGATATCCACCTGATCACCGAAGTAGAGCCGGATAGCTTAAAGATCGAGCTGGACTCACACCTGATGGAACAGGTCATTATCAACATGATCACGAACAGCAAACACGCTTTGCAAGGGAAAAAGGATGGTTGGATCAGGCTCAGGGCCTTTCATGATCAGTTTGATATTGTGGAGATCAGCGACAATGGATGCGGTATCAATGAAAAAGAGATCAAAGAGATCTTTGTGCCTTTTTTTTCAACAAAACGTGAAGGCTCAGGAATAGGTCTCAGCCTGTCAAAACAGATCATGCACCTGCACGGGGGTAGTGTAAAGGTTAGATCAGAAGTAGGGAAGGGTACTGCTTTTACGTTGTCTTTTAGACGTTGATTGTTGATCGTTAATAGATGGAAGTCAGAAGTTGGAAGCTGGAAGTTAGAAGCTAACCACTTTGCACAATCAGTCAACAACACAACAAAGGCATGTAATCGTTTGCATTGTAATAGCAGGTCACAGATCATAATTTTCAACTCTTTTTTTTGATACCTTCAAGGCTGAAAATGATCCTAACCACAAAAAAATGAAATCGAAATATATATTCCTTCTTCTGGCGCTGGCCGCCTGTACTGAACGTCCAAAAGACAGTGAAGAAACCAGCCAGGCCCTCGAAGAAAAGACCAGACCATTCCTTTGGAACAATGCTAATGTCTATTTCCTGCTAACTGATCGTTTTTACAACGGCGACCCCGGTAACGACCAGATGTTTGACCGGCAGCCGGATGGCGCGGTGCTCAGAAGCTTTGAAGGAGGCGATCTCAAGGGAGTTACTGCAAAGATCAATGCCGGATATTTTGATCACATGGGTATCACAGCCATATGGCTGACTCCCGTTTGGGAGCAGATCAGAGGATTTACCGATGAAGGGACGGGAAAAACATACGCTTACCACGGCTACTGGGCACGGGACTGGACCGCCATAGATTCGAACTATGGCACCTATGAAGACCTGAAAGAAATGGTGGAAACCGCTCATAGGAATGGAATACGGGTGCTGATGGACGTAGTGGTCAATCATACCGGGCCAGTCACCGATATTGATTCACAGTGGCCTGAAAGCTGGGTGAGAACCTCCCCTACCTGCACCTTTCAGGACATCGAAACCACCACAAAATGTACCCTTGTAGACAACCTCCCCGATATATACACAGAAAGTGATGCTCCCGTAGAATTGCCGGAGTTTCTTGTTAATAAATGGAAGGAAGAGGGCAGATATGAGCAGGAAATGAAAGAACTGGATGAGTTTTTCTCCACCACCGGCCTGCCAAGGGCACCAAGATTTTACATCATGAAGTGGATCGTGGACTATGTAAGGGAGCTGGGCATAGATGGATTCAGGGTAGATACCGCCAAACATACGGAAGCAAAGATCTGGTCAGAGCTGAAAGAGCTGGCCTCAGCTGCCTTTGAAGCATGGAAAAAGGAAAACCCTGACAAAAAAACCGGAGATCAGGAATTTTACATGACTGGCGAAGTGTATAACTACAGCCTCTACAGTGGACAGGAATTTGATATGGGCAAAGGCGAAATGGTAAACTTTTATGCCAACGGCTTCGAAAGCCTCATCAACTTTGCCTTCAAGACCGATGCGCACAAAACACCTGAAGAGATCTTCAGCCTCTACTCACAGATCCTCAATGAAGGAGATCTGAAAGACTATTCAATCCTGAACTACATCTCCTCCCACGACGATGGCGGCCCTTATGACCTGAACAGGGAGCGGGTATTTGAGGCAGGAACCAAGCTGCTGCTCACACCCGGCGCCTCACAGATCTACTATGGCGACGAGACCGCCCGCCCGCTGGTGGTAGAAGGTGCCAATGGCGATGCCAACCTCAGATCCTTCATGAATTGGAACGAGTTGGAAAGCAATGCCGAAAAAAACGGATACACTGTAAGTGACGTACAGCAGCATTGGGCAAAGCTTGGCAGGTTTCGTAGGGATCATGTGGCCATTGGCGCAGGTGTCCACGAAAAACTTTCTGATACACCCTATACCTTCAAACGGACCTATACTCAAAATGGCATTGAGGATAAAGTGGTAGTGGCGATGGACCTGAGCGGGACGTCGGTATCCGTATCCGTATCAGATGTATTTGCCGACGGCACCGAGCTAAAGGATTATTACACCGGACAGAAACTGGTGGTAGAAAATGGTTCTGTAACGATCCCTAACCCAGGTACGCTGGCGCTTTTGGGAGAGTCCTGATGGCTTTCACGCAAAGCCCGCAAAGGTTCTGACGCAAAGAACACAAATCCACTTCGCGGTCTTTGCGCTCCTTATATTACTTTGCGTGAAAGCCAATTGAAATTCAAAGAAGATCTACACAAGATAAAATAAAAAATGAAACCCCAACTATCCATTTATCAGGTAGACGCTTTTACCGATCAGTTATTTGGTGGAAACCCTGCTGCGGTGTGCCCATTGGAATACTGGCTGCCTGATGCCACCATGCAAAATATTGCTGCGGAAAACAACCTGGCCGAAACCGCTTTTTTTGTTCCTAACGAGAACGGGTACGAGCTTCGATGGTTCACCCCCCTCGTCGAGGTAGACCTGTGTGGTCATGCTACCCTCGCCTCCGCTCATATCCTGTATGAGCACATGGGGTATCCACACCCTGACATCGCTTTCCAATCCAGGAACTGTGGTGTGCTCACTGTCTCCAAAAAGGATGATCTGCTAACGCTGGATTTCCCGGCCGATGATCCCAAGCCATGTGATATACCGGAAAATCTGTCACAAGGCCTTGGGGTTAAGGTATCCGGGTGTTTTAAAGGAAAAACAGATTATCTGGCAACAGTAGAAAATCAGGAGATACTTGATCACATCACGCCCGATTTCCGAACGATCGGCACAATAACCGCTCGGGGTATTATTGTCACCTGCCCAGGAGAAGAGTACGACTTTGTCTCTCGCTTCTTTGCACCGGCTGTCGGCGTAGATGAGGATCCTGTCACGGGATCAGCGCACACCACACTAGTGCCCTATTGGGCAAAAAGGCTGGGTAAGACGGAATTTGTTGCGCAGCAACGCTCGAAAAGAATGGGTGAATTACGGTGCCGGCTGGACTTGGATCGGGTAAAAATATCCGGTAAGGCCAGGACCTATCTGCAAGGAGAGATTAATATAGAATAAAATGAAAAGCTACCCAACTATGGCAAGGAAGCTTGGCATAACCTTAATGACTGCTGTCCTAAGTGCTTTTGGGCTCAAAGGCAGAGCACAATATGACGAAAATCAGCGATTACAGGGCTACTCAGCCAGCGAACAGTCTGTAACCTTTATTTTCGACCCTTCCCTCTACCAGGTGAGTACTGTGACCCGCGTGGTGGTAACAGGTTCCTTCGCCGGATGGAGCACAGCTATGGATGATCCGTCAAGAAACCTGACAAAGGGACGTGACGGTCTGTGGACGCTTGAGATCCAAAATCCTGACCACAAGGTGATCCCTCCTTCTGCGGAATTTAAATTCAGGCTCAATGATGGTCAATGGCTTGCGCCTCCGTCTCAGGCAGAAAACCAGAAGGGTGGAAACCTGGTATTCCTCATGGGGGTAACGCCTCCCGGGTTAAAAGCGGAAATCCATGACTCACGAAGCATCTGGGCCAATGTAGCAGGTATTGACCGGCCTTTGGACATTAACTCCTACAGACTCACCGATGCCAGAGGTACCAATGTGAAAATCGAAGCAATACTTCCCAACACGGATGCCAAAACCCTGATCAAGCCAGCAGGTGAAATTGACATCAGAAGGGTGTATTACCTTGAGATCCCGGAACATGATCTGAAAGCCGTCTGCTCTTATGACGGTTGGTTCAGGCAGCTCTACTCCGGCAAGGAGCTGGGTGCCAATATCAGTGATAATGGCAAAAAAACCGTTTTCAGAATATTCTCTCCCCGGGCCAACCTGGTCAAACTCTATTTGTACCAAAGGGCCGGAGATGAGAAAGCCTTTGAGGTTACCGATATGCAAAGGGATAAGGACGGAGTATGGGAGGCCTCCTTTGATCAGAATTTAAAAGGAGTATACTATGATTTTACGGTACACGGCCCTGATGACCCCGGCAATCACTTTTATGAGACCAACCCGGTGCATATCAGTGATCCATACGCTCGTGTGAGTGACGATACATGGGGTAAATGCCGGGTATGGAGCAAGACCACTCCAGCTACTCCACTGAAGAATGGCATTCCCAAAATGGAGGACGTGATCGCCTACGAGGTGCACGTGCAGGATTTTACAGACCTGCTGCCCGTCGGCGATGACCTGAAAGGCACCTTGCCGGCCATGGTGCAGCCCGGGCTTAGAAACAAGAAAGGGCACAAGATCGGCTTTGACTATTTGCTGGACCTTGGTATCAACACCGTGCACCTCATGCCTGTACAGGAGTTTTTACACTATCCGGACGCTCTCTGGCAGGCGTCCTTCAAAGATGATCCCTACATGATCGAGCAGGGCATAAATGAGGAGAACTACCAGTGGGGCTACCGAACATCACATTGTTTTGCTATAGAATCACGTTTCAGGCAAAGGGGCACACAGCCTGGGGCAGAAAGAGATCAGTTCAGAGACCTGGTACAGGCATTCCATGATGAAGGAATAGCTGTGATCATTGATATTGTACCCAATCATACGGCAGAAAATATGGACGGCGCCAATTGGTTTTTCCATTTTAATGTGTTGGACAAGATCTATTACTACCGGACGAAAGATCTTGACCATATCGGAGAATACGGCAATGAAGTAAAAACTGAAAACCGGCCCATGGTACAGCGCTGGCTCATTGATCAGTGCGTCCAACTGATCGATGAGTTCGGCATCGATGGCTTCCGGATTGACCTGGCCGGCCAGATTGATGAACAAACATTAATTGCACTAAAAAAAGCCATAGGAACGGATAAAATTGTATATGGCGAACCGTGGATCGGCAGTAATGATCCTGAGTATGAGGCCAACCCGGCGTGGGACTGGTATAAGGAAGATTCGCCCATCACCTTTTTTCAGGACGAAGGACGGAATGCCTTCAAGGGTCCTGTTTTTGATATCGCCAGTAAGGAGAAAGACCGTGGCTATGCCGGAGGGCTGGGCGAGCTGCGTGAAGAGGTCAAAAAAGGCCTGAGCAATACCTTTGCCGATGACAAAACTACCATTAGCGGCATTAGTTACCTGGATATACACGATAACTGGGCACTGGCAGATCAGCTATCGAATAACCCCGAATGGGACGGACGCACAGGAGCAGACGAAGAGCGGATCAGACTGGCTGCCATTATGCTTTATACTACCATGGGCCCCTTGGTGCTGCACGGTGGAACGGAAATTATGAGAAGCAAGGCGCATGGCCCCTTAAAGGAAGTAGAAAAGGAAATGACCAACGGGGTGAAGGTGTACCTGCATGGCAAACGGGACACCTATAACATGCGCAAGGCCAATCACTTCCTTTGGAAGAATGTGGGCAAAACCAAAGAGGAAGCCCCGCTGGACTACAAAAGTATGTATGAGTTCTGGAAAGGACTAAATACCTTCAGAAACAGTCCTTATGCTGATGTATTCAAGATCAGCGGACCAACACCCGAAGGATACTACCAGTGGATAGAGCCCTCGGATAATCATCTGCTGGGATATGTAGTAGGTGGTAAGGTGATGGTACTCATGAATGTTTCAGACCGACCCATGAGCTTCAAAAAGGTGAAGATCCCTGAAGGAGACTGGAAGCTCATCGGTAACAACGGTGAGGTAAATATTGCAAAAGGGGTAAAGGATAGCCCGGCCTTCAGGAAGCTTAAATCCGGTGGTTCAATGGACTTCACATTGCCGGCAGCTTCATTTAAAATGTGGATCAGAGAGTAGACACGGGGCTTGATTGGCAGGATCTGCGCCAACAGAGGTATGCATAGATGCAAATAGCCTCTAAATGTTCTGCTGACAGTATCATGTACCATGATTTCCTGAGAATCATAAATAATCTTGGGTTATTTTCTATTTTGGTACCACCAAATCGTATATTCCCATGACCACATACCGATCAGATCTTGAAATAGCTCAGTCCACCGAGCTGCAACATATCCGTGATATAGCCAGAAGTGTAAGCATTGCAGAAGAACAGTTAGAGATGTATGGCAATTACAAAACCAAGCTTCCCTTGAATCTGATCGATGAAAAAAAAGTAGAAAAGAGTAAGCTCATACTGGTCACGGCCATGACACCAACACCGGCCGGAGAAGGCAAGACCACCACTTCCATAGGCCTGGCCGAGGGCCTGAACAAAATTGGCAAAAAAACCACCGTAGTATTGCGGGAGCCATCTCTGGGTCCCGTTTTTGGTGTAAAGGGAGGAGCCGCCGGAGGTGGTTATTCACAGGTGGTGCCCATGGAAGATATCAACCTCCACTTCACCGGGGATTTTGCCGCGGTAGAAAAAGCCAACAATCTGCTTGCCGCCCTTATCGATAACAATGTCCAGACCAGTAGAAACAATCTGTACATCGATCCGCGTACGGTGGAATGGAAACGGGTGATGGATATGAATGACCGTGCCCTTCGCAATATCGTTTCCGGAATGGGGGGCAAACCCGGGGGTATGATGCGGGAAACAGGCTTTGATATAACCGCTGCTTCCGAAATAATGGCCATCCTCTGTCTGGCAACAAATATGGATGATCTCAAAGAAAAAATAGGGAATATTTATATAGGAGATACATTTGAAGGTCAGGCTGTTTTTGCAAGGGACCTCAAGGCCGAAGGTGCCATGGCCGCTCTGCTGAAGGATGCCATTAAACCCAACCTGGTCCAGACGCTGGAGGGCAACCCTGCCATTATCCATGGAGGCCCCTTTGCCAATATCGCACAGGGTACCAACTCAGTCATCGCTACCAAAATGGGCATGTCCCTCACAGATTATGTTGTGACGGAGGCCGGTTTTGGGGCTGATCTTGGCGCTGAGAAATTTTTGAATATCAAATGTGGTTATTCAGGACTCACTCCGAAGGCGGTGGTACTGGTTACGACCATTCGGGCGCTGAAATACCATGGGGGACAGGCTTTAACTGACCTGAAGGCAGCAAATACTGTAGCACTCGTCCGTGGACTGGCGAACCTGGAAAAGCACATTGAAAACACCAGGATTTATGGCCTCCCCACCGTCATTTCTGTCAACAGATTCATCAGTGATACCGATGATGAAATTGCCATTGTAACTCAGCGTTGTAACGAAATGGGGGTCAGAGTGGCGGTTTGTGAAGGGTGGGAAAAAGGAGGAGCAGGCGCCATCGGCCTTGCCGAGCAGGTAGCAGAGGCGGTAGAAAGCTCCAAGGCCAGATACAAGCCTGTTTATGACTGGAACTGGACGGTAAAAGAGAAAATAGAGGCTGTAGCACGTAAGATCTACGGGGCCCGGAATGTTGAATTCCTCCCCAGAGCCAAGCAAAACCTGAAAAAGATCGATCGTATCGGGTTGAGTAAAAAGCCTGTTTGCATCGCCAAAACCCAGAACTCACTGAGCGATGACCCAAAATGGCTGGGAAGACCTGAAAATTTCACCCTTACGGTGAGAGAAATAGAGATTGCAGCCGGCGCAGGTTTTTCCATACCCATCACCGGCAATATGCTGCGTATGCCCGGCCTTCCTGCTGTACCTGCTGCAGAAAGTATGGATATAGATAATGACGGCAGGATCACAGGGCTTTCCTAATTAAAAGTTCAATGTTTGACGTTTAATGTTCAAAGTTCAGACGTTGAACTTCTAACGTTGAATTTTGAATACTTCTGCACGTCTATTTTTATCAACAATAACTTCGACCGGTCCACAAGTACTCCTATATTTGAAAGTCATGGAAATATTTGCACAACCTGAATCATGGATTGCTCTTCTTACACTCACTTTTCTGGAAGTAGTGTTGGGCATTGACAATATCATCTTCATATCCATTGTTTCCAATAAGCTGCCGGAAGCCCAACAGTCAAAAGCCCGCAATGTCGGTCTGGCCCTGGCCCTGATCTTTCGCGTAGCCCTGTTGCTGGGCATCACATGGATCATTGGCTTCACGCAGCCACTCTTTTCCGTTATGGGAAAGGAATTCAGCGGAAGAGACATCATTCTTCTGGCGGGTGGATTGTTCCTTATCTTCAAAAGTACCTCTGAGATCAATCACAAAATGGAAGGCTTCTCCGAAAAGCATTCGGAAAGTAAGACCGGTTCCATGTTCAACATCATTGCACAGATCATTTTGCTGGATATCATCTTTTCCTTCGATTCCATCCTCACGGCGGTTGGACTGACGGACCAGCTCATACTCATGATACTGGCGGTGATAATTTCGATCATTATCATGATGACCTTTGCCAGCAGCATTGCCAGCTTCATCAGCAAACACCCTTCGCTGGAAGTACTGGCCCTGTCTTTCCTTATTCTGATCGGGTTTATGCTCGGAATAGAGGCATTTGGCCATCACGTGCCAAAGGGATACATATATTTCGCCGTGTTCTTTTCCCTGATCGTGGAGATCCTGAATATGAGGATCCGCAAAAGAAAGACCGAGCCCGTCAAACTGCGTAAAAGGATTGAGTAGTTCAATGTTCTAAGTTGAATGAAAAAATTGAACTATAAACGTTGAACTTTGAACGTCAAACTATATCCTTCACTCTGGCTGCATTGACAAATAATACATTGCCCACTAACTCGTAGCCTTCAAAGACCTCGGCTCCCATCTGTTTCACCGCCTCCCCACGGAAACCAATAACAGCGAGGTCTGCATCCCGGGACCGGTCATTGATGATGTCCCGGACAGACACATCATCCTTGTGTTTGATAATGACGATATTCTTGGGGGATATGGGCAGGCGCCCTGTTTTTATTAGCCTAAGCAGGCTTTCTTCCTGCTCCGTCATTTCCTCAGCATGCACCACTGCGTATATCTTTATTTCAGCCCGTTTCCAGTCCCTGTGTCCCATGATGATATAGCCCAGCAGGATCATTAGGCTGCTGTTCCTCAGGTCATTCCGGGTAAGCCAGATATGAATGCTCTGAAAAAAGCCATATTCCTTGTCTGAGGAGCCCAGAATACAGATGTCGAGATCAGCCGAACGTACCAGCGTGAAGTTATCAAGGATATCCCTGAGATTTTCAGGCTCATGTCTGGAAAATTCAAAGAGGATCATGTTAATATCTTTCCCGGATACACTGGGAAGCTGCATGGCCTGAGCCACCGCACTGGTAAACGAAGGCGACACCAGCGTATCAATATAAACATTGCTCTTGCTGGCTCCGCTTACCTGCAAAAGCCGTTTGAGTTCTTCTCTGGCCTGCCTGTTCGATTCCCGGGAAAGATAACCATTGATATAGTGCAGATAGGTGCCAAATCCATAACGATGGGAAAGCCAACTCATAAGCTGAAATGCCGTGGGGCGCTTAAAGAAATCAGGTGAGATACAGATGACGGACGGACGCCACGTATCTTCATCCTTTTCCGCTTTTTGTAAGAACACCTGTAACCGCCGGCTGAGCTGAAAGATCACACCCTGAAATATTCTGGCCAGACCTTCCTTGCTTTTACTTGTAAAGGTGACAAAAAAATAGATCAGCGTCATAAACAGGATGGATACCACGGCATAGGGAGCGTTCATCTGGAACATAAGAAACACACAAAGGATCGCCCCAAGCAAGGATATATACCACCGGGACCGGAAGGAGGGCCGATACGAGGGATCAGCCGCAAAATGCTGTAGAAAGGATATCAGACAAAGCGATCCGTAGGTGATCATAAAGAACATGGAAATGATCTCCGCCACAGCGTCCACATCCCCTATCACCACAAAAAATATAGCCAGCAAACTTGTAACCATCGTGGCGTTAAAGGGGTCGTTGCTACCGGGCTTTCCTTTTGCAAGCCACCGGTTCAAAAAGGGTAATGGAAAAACCTTGTCGGCCGCCATGGCCTGTAAAGTCCTGGGCGCCACCATAATACTCCCCAAGGCAGATGACACCGTTGCACAGGCCAGTCCTATGGGTATGATAGGCCCCCAAATGGCAATATCAGCCATAATAAGCTGGTTTGCATCAAGATCTTCAGGGCTGGCAGCCACCGCCAGTTTCCACGCAAGGAGACCGTAAATGATCATACCACCAATAGTGGCGGCCAATGTACCCAGCGGAATGGACTTTTTAGGGTCTCTGAGGTCCCCGGAAAGCCCCACACCGGCTGTCATACCAGTAAACGCCGGAAATACAATGGCAAAGACCAGAAAAAAATTGTCCGGATTATCAACCCGGTTGGTCCAGTCAAGGGCCTCCAGAGTCTCCTGATAGGCCGATGTACCTGCCAAAAACAGCACCAGCGACAAAAACAGGACAGCGACTACGGCGTAAAGGGCTTTCATACCCAGATCTGCCCCTTTTTTTATCAAAAGGATGCTTAATCCAATAGTTGCTGGCAGGCTGATAACACGTTTATCAATGTTCGTTATACCCCATGCCTCCTCAATCCAGTTAAACACAGGATCAAAAGCCTCTGCAAAGGCGATCAGATAGAAGGAGACACTTATAGCCTGAGAAAGATACAATGCCAGGCCAATTGCTGCTCCTACATTGATCCCAAATGAACGTGAAATAATATAGTACTTACCTCCACCCTCCACTTTTTGGTTGGTGGCTATTTCAGCAATGGCCATTGCCGTGGGGATAGTCACCAGGTGTCCGAACAATATGATACCCAGTGTACCAATGAAACCGACATTACCCACAGCATAACCAAACCTAAGGAACATCACAGCCCCCAGAATAGTGGAAATGGATGTGAAGAATACCGGAGCCGTTCCAAAACCGGCCTTTTTTTTCTGGTTCATAGTCATTCTTTGGTGTTGTTGGTCCTGGTTAATGGTTGAACCGGAAACAGCAGACTAAAACAATAAACGTCTACGCTTCCATCAATATTTCCCTTACATTCTTCTTCATTTTTTCACTCAGCTCGTCCGTGGGCAGATCATTTACATCCTTACCAAACGGATCTTCAATCTCCTCTGCAATGATCTCCACACTCACCAGTATATAAAAGATCAGTAAAACCATTGGAATGGTCCAGTAGTTGTATTCATTAATAAAGGCAAAGGGCAGTGTGATGGTGTAGGTAAAAATGAATTTTTTAATATACATGCTGTAGGAATAAGGTATAGGCGTGTTCCTTATACGTTCACAGCCTCCGAGTATATCTGAAAAGCTTTTGATCTCCTTATCCAGCACAAAAAACTGGTCTCCGGTCAGTATCTTTTTTTTATACAACGCATTCACTTTTTCGTAGATCATGAGCGTGATCATATTGGGGATATGATCCTTTCCCTTGAGCCTTTTCAGGAATTCTTCTCCACCTACCATATCCAGATCTTCCAGATTGACCCCCTTACGCAGATATTCCTTCATAGCCACTACAAAGTTGGGAATCATTTGTGCAAAATAATTCCTGCTTTCCTTATCATCCTGAGGCAAAAAGCCCCCAAGCTTAAGGGCCAGGTTACGGGTGTTATTGACCAGGCTTCCCCAAAGCTTACGCCCCTCCCACCACCGGTCATAGGCGGAATTTACGCGGAACACCAGAAACAACCCCAGCACGATACCCAGCAACGAATGGACCTGCGTGGTACTTTTGAAATCCCACTTGAAATAATCCAGGTCCAGATAGGCAATAAGACCGGTGTAGAAGGTCATAAAGGCAAGTGCGGGCATCAGTGTTTTCATTACCTGCCTGCTGTAGGCGTGAAAAATGAGTGCAAACCAAGTCTTTGGATCGTATTTAACCATACCAGATGTAAGTAATTTTCTTCGGGAACATAAGATTAAAACAGCCTTTGCCTCTGTCCGAATTACTGACCGGAACCCTCATCACTCCACACAACTCCCGTTCCGGTGACGCCACAGCCTTTGTAAGGCACTCGTCAAAAAGGTCAGATAGGAACCAGGAAAGCATGTGGAGGATAAATCAGGGTGAACAACAGGCTCAGAACGTTATGGCTATAAATTAAATGCAGAATGTCATGAAAAGCAAACGAAACCACTCCCTACAACCTTTTTAGTCTGTCTTCGTATGTATTTATAATAATATATTTTTAATATCATTTTAATATCAAAATTATGATCCACGAAAAAGAAAACAACCCTCTTTCGGGCTATGTCATGCTAATAGTGGTCATCCTTATTCTTGGGCTGTCCGTATTTGCTCTGACCATCTCCAAAAATCCGGTTTTTATCGTCATTCTGCTTTTGGCATGTGGTCTCATGCCGGGATTTTTCTATGTGAATCCCAACGGGTCCAGAGTGCTTGTCCTGTTCGGGAATTACAAGGGTACGGTGAAGAAAAACGGGTTCTTTTGGGTGAATCCCTTTTACATAAAAAAATTCATTTCACTAAGGGCAAGGAACTTTGACAGTGAAAGGATCAAGGTGAACGATAAGGTGGGTAACCCTATTCTCATCGGTGTGATTCTGGTTTGGAAAGTAGAAAATACCTACAAGGCGGCCTTTGATGTGGACGATTATGAAAACTTTGTACGTATACAAAGCGATGCGGCAGTCCGTAAGCTGGCCGGGCGCTATCCTTATGATAATTTCGAAGATGACGAAGCCGAGATAACGCTGAGGTCCGGGTTGGATGAAGTAAACCGTGCATTGGAGGAAACCCTGAGCCAGCGGCTGGAAATTGCCGGTATTGAAGTGATCGAGGCCCGCATTGGTTATCTTGCCTACGCTTCTGAAATTGCCGGAGCCATGTTACGAAGGCAGCAGGCTACAGCCATTGTTGCTGCACGTCATAAAATCGTAGAAGGCGCCGTCAGTATGGTGGAAATGGCGCTGGAGGACCTTTCCAAACGAGAGGTGATCGAACTGGATGAAGAAAGGAAAGCGGCAATGGTGAGCAACCTGATGGTGGTATTGTGCGCCGATAAGGATATCACTCCTGTAGTCAACTCCGGAACCTTAAACCATTGATGATATGCCAGCCTACAAATTCCTGAAAAAAGGATCCTTTGAGAAAATAGATAAATTTGAGAAAAGGGTCAACGATATGGCTGCGCAAGGTTGGAAGGTTAAGAGCTTCACGAATTATGGAGCAGACCTGATTATCTTATTTGAACGCGATCGATAGTGACATGCTTTATTTTAAAGAAGAACAGCGTTTTGATCAATGGTGGGTCCGGGGGGTGCTGATATTCACCAATCTGACGATTATTATTATGTTTACCAATGCCCTGTACACCCAATTGATCCTTGGGGAGCCGTGGGGAGACAAACCCATGTCCGATATGAAGCTGATCGGACTTTCACTGGTTTCAACTGCCATTCTTGCCGGGGTCAACTGGCTCATTTTCAGCTCAAAGCTTGAAACGAAGATTGACAAACAATATATCCGGTACAGATATTTCCCGATCATTCCAAAATGGAAAAAACTGAGTCGCGACGATCTGCTAAAGGCATGGGTTAGAAAATACTCACCTATCTTTGAATACCGCGGCTGGGGATACCGGGTATCACTGGGTGGCAAAAACAAGGCACTCAATACGAGAGGCAACATGGGCCTTCAACTGGTTCTTAAAAACAACAAGCGACTACTCCTGGGCACTCAGAAGCCCGAAGAGCTCAAAAGAGTGATCAGCGAATTCATGGAACCACTTCAACCGGAAACCTATGGCTAAGAAAAAGCCATTTGTCCTCAGGCTTGATCCTGACACACTGAAGGCGGTGGAGAAGTGGGCGGCGGATGAATTCCGTAGTACCAATGGTCAGTTGGAGTGGATCATTCACAAAGCACTCAAGGATGCGGGCAGGGTCAAAAAGAGTTAGGGTCTGATCAATTTTCTGATAATTTTGCATAAATTGCTGGTTACATGAAAATCATCATATCACTAATACTTCTCCTTTCAGTTACGTTTGGCTCATATGCCCAGTCAGACCGGTTGATAACAGTCACTGGCGACACCGTAGCCGGCACTATTGATATTCTTTTACCTACCGATTACTTTGAAGAGATCAACTTCAAAAGTGATAACGAGAAAAAAAGGTACAAGGCCTTTCAGTTCATAGGTTTTCATAAGGACGGTGATTTTTACAAGTCTATCAAGCACAGCGGCAAGTACCGCATCATGAAAGAGGTGCAGAGCGGCTACATGGGGCTTTATATGTACCGGGCGGGAGATAGTTTTGATTTTGGGTCGCGCTTTTTATACAAGATCACCAATGAAGGGCTGGAGGTGCCCAACATCACCTTCAAAAAAGCGGTGGCACAATTTGTTCAGGACTGTCCGGCTGTGCAATCGGCAGTACTCGACAGAACCTACAAGGGCTCGAACCTGGATGAACTGATCACGGCCTACAACGATTGCCTTGGCACCCGGCCTCAGGTACGCCGGAAAGCTGAGGAAAAATACGAGCCGGTGGTCATTATAGAAACAGAAGAGCTTCGGCTGATCAATGCCATATCCCAAAAGCTGCAGGATGAGAGTATTTCAGATGAACTGCGCACCCTTCTCAGGGATGTGACCGGTAAAATAGAAAACGGTGATAAAGTACCGGGCTATCTGAGGTCAGCACTCCAGGAGGAGACCCAGGGTTATAAAAGCGTGAAAAAGGAAGTTGAAAAACTTTTAGCGGCCCTTCAGTGATGCCTGAAAAACGCCAGCCCGAGACGGCGGTGATCAATGGCAGGGAGCTAAGCTGTCAGTTCTGTGGCAATACCACCTTCTGGCGTCAGGAAGTGCTGATCGACCCCGACCGCTATGCCGAATACAGCCTCGGATGGAGCGACGCCAAATACAATGCCTTCATCTGTTCATCCTGTAACCATGTACACTGGTTCCTCGCGTAAGCTTCTACCATAGTGGCTTTGGCTCCGGCCCGTCATGCGCTCCGGGCGGATAATTCACATACCATGTAAAACCCGTAGGCCGCTGTGTGGTCTCCAGAACTTTTCCTGTGGTATAGTCACGCATTAGCTGAACGGCCTTGCCATTGGTGTTGGCCATCTGCACCCAGGAGTTGCCCTCCCGGAAGGTAATTAGTCCATTTTCATAATCCGGCCTCTGGCCTACAATAGGATCTATCTGAGCCAATACTTCAGTTCCACTTAAAATAGTGAGAAAACCGGCGTCTGCCACGTGCTCAACACTTCTCTTATCATCCTCAGGATGCCTGTGACCCCACCCTACTCTGACCTGGTAGCCAGACCTGACCGCATGGATCAACTCCTGTTTGTCTCCGAAAAGTACAGCTCCTGAAGCATCGTTACGAAAAACCAACGTCCATCCGGAGCGACTTTGCTGAGCATTCGCCGAGATCGTGATCAGCAAAAACAGGTAAGGTAATATCATTATTTTCATGGTATTGGGAATTTATACTACTTGGATACGTAATGTGAAGACAGGGGGTTATCTAACACCCTGAAATTCAACACATATGAAAAAAACCTAAAATATCTTTCCATAAATGTTATTTTCCACTTGCTTTTCACTCAACTTCTTTTTAAATTTCTTCTCAGAATAGTAATATTCACTGCAATTCATCCCCCGATGAAGAATAACGTTGTTTTGGTTGGCTATCCTCGTTTTTCGGGCGTTTTACATAGTGCCCGATCTAATCTTTCAGTGATCCATTCTTCTGATCACGATAATCATCTTCACATCGGTCAACCAAAAATTCAGACTCCAAAAGAAGAGTATCATTTTGGAGGTCGCATCCGTTGCTGTCAGACTCATAAAACAAAATATGAGTTATCAGGACAGTATACAGCCGAGGTGAGAGAAGAAAGTGTTGGAGGCTACACTAAAATGTTTCAGACACCAGAAGAGTCCAATAAGCACTAGTTAGGAGCAAAAGGCCTGAAAACATTATCCAAAAGATCTGAAGGATACACGTTTAACTCTGTTTATTTAAGCAAACCCCTGTAACGCACAAACTTCCCGGCTGGTTGAAATAACCAGCCTGTTCCTGTACACTCATGCTAAACACAAAAAATCAACATACACAATCCCTAAAACTCTACCACAATGAAAACAAATTGTCTATTGGTTGGTATTCTTCTCATGGCAGCCGGCTCTGTCGGCTACGCACAATCCAACACCGGTACGGTTAACTCAACCGGTAACAACAACCGCGCCTATATCAATCAGGCCGGAAGTCTGAACGAAGCAGCCATACGTCAGGATGGTGACCGGCATAATGCACGGATAAGACAAGACGGAGACCATAACTCCGCAAGAATCATACAAATTGGTGATCCGCACAAAAGTGTGATCCGTCAGTTTGGAGATAATAATGTAGCCATTCAGAATCTGCGACGTGATCGTATTAATCTTCAAGTATCCGAAGCAAGTATTCGGCAAGTGGGCGGTGAGAATTATGCTGAACAAAACAAGTTCCGCGGTGCAAGCCAGATCTATATCGATCAGAGCGGGCATTTCAATAACGCTATTCAGCATGCAGGAAACCAGGTGTTTGCGATAATTGAACAAGAAGGTAGCAACAATTATGCTGATCAGTCTTTGGGCAATAATGGACACATCCTAAATCTTATTGAAATAATACAGGAAGGGGACGGCAATCGGGTTGTTCAACGTCAATCCGGAGCAGGAGATAATCGGCTCCTGATAGCTCAAAATGGCAATTTTAATTATGGATACCAGTGGGCACAAGGTTCATTTCGAAATGCAGAAATCCAACAGGAAGGAGATGGTAATGCAGCATCACAATCCCAAAAACACTCGCAAGAGGTTGAAGCACTAATAGTCCAAAAAGGCAACTTTAACGACGCATACCAAACTCAGGAAAATGAACATCAGTATGCTAACATATGGCAAGAAGGAGAAGGTAATAGAGCATCACAATTCCAAGAAGAGTCTGAATTTAGTCGTGCTGAGATCTTTCAATATGGTACAGCCAATCGTGCCCGGACAGTGCAAACCGGAAGCTACCATTTTGGTAGCATCACCCAAACGGGTCAGGCCAATGCATCTGTTATAACACAAGGCAATTAGACAACCCGGGGTTGTTTTGTAGCCTTAACTTGTGTTATAATTAAAACCTGAAACACAACATTCTACAACAAAGAAACAGTTTAATACTATTTGATCTCTAAACATCAAATACCATGAAAACAAACATTGTCTTGGTCGGCCTTTTAATTTTGATAATCCCAAATGGCCATTCTCAATCAAACTCCGGTACGGTTAACTCTACCGGGAACAACAACCGCGCCTATATCAACCAGGCTGGAAGCATGAATGAAGCGGCAATACGGCAAACTGGCGACCGTCACAACGCGCGGATCAGGCAGAAAGGTGATGAAAACCATGCAGAACTGGACCAGACAGGAAATCAAACCCTGGGGGTCATCCGTCAGTTTGGGGATAACAATCATGCTTTCATGGATCAGAAGCAGGAAAGTAATAACTTCTGGAGAAGTAATGAGGCGAGCATGCGTCAGGTAGGAGATCGAAACTATGCCTTTCAATACTTATCTGGCGACGAAAATCTGTCAGAAATATTTCAAGAGGGAAATAATAACATAGCTACTCAGTACCACTCTGACATTGCATCTTCACGCATCCAACAGTATGGTAATGGAAATGATGCAATGCAGCTAACCCAAATAAGGCGTGGCTCAACCACTATCCTTCAAACCGGCAATTACAATATGGCTATACAGGAGCAGGGTGGAGAGGCGACAGGGGCCTTTATCAGGCAGGTTGGTGATCACAACTATGCGAACCAGTTCCAAAACGTTGGCAATTTCATAGCACGTGCCGAACAAATAGGATTCAACAATGTCATTAACCAGATTCAACTCGGAGAGGGCATATTCTCAGATATACACCAAGTTGGTTACGATAATTGGGCGTGGCTCGAAATGGCAGGAACTTCAGCTAACTACAGCAGAGGTGACATACTTCAGTGGGGAAATTTTAACAGGTCTGGTCAATGGAGTTGGGGGAGTAATAATATCTTAGAGATTGACCAGGATGGAAGTCGCAATGAAGCTGTTCAGCTTGTAGGTTTTGTAGATAACGGAGAAGGACAGTTTGTCCGGGATCTCTACAGCGACCGTAACTATGCTTCCATAGCTCAAATTGGGTATAATAATAAAGCCTTTCAATCTCAAACACGTGGCGGGGATAATTCTACCGGGATCGATCAATACGGAACAGTGAACAGAGCTGAAAGCTGGCAAAGTGGCTTTTTTCAAAACAGTAGTATTATCCAGGAAGGGGATGCCAATTTTGGAATAGTCATACAAAGTAACAGCGGAAACACTGGTTCTATCCGCACTATTGGAAATAACAATCTTGCACATATAGTTCAGGATGGAAGCATGAATGAAGCCATTATGCTTAAACAGGCCGGAGTTCTCAATGATTTGGAGGCAAGTCAAAATGGTACAGAAAACTACATACTTCAATATCAGGTAGGTCAGGGAAACCAGGCTCTGATTTTTCAGTCCGGGAATTTCAACGATGGCGTTCAATGCCAAGGTGATGAGGACATTAATGCCCAAAATAATCAATTGATAATCAGACAGGCCGGTTATAGAAATATTGCAGACCAGATTCAATTAGGGGATGAGTTGTATAGTGTGAGTGAGCAGGATGGAACCTGGAATAGATTTGGTCTATTTCAAAGAGGAAATGCCAACAGAGCAATGTCTACTCAGGTAGGGTATCGCAATGAAGCATTTCAGACACATTTCGGATCGAACAATGATGCATGGATAAACCAGGTAGGTGAAGGTAATTACGCGAGTCAAGACCAGGATGGAACAGGAGACCACTCTACATCCAATCTAATGATGGCCACACAACAAGGAACCGCCAACATAAGCGACCAATGGACCTGGGGCAAGAGTAACGAAAACTTACTCGATCAAGCAGGGCTTGAAAATACCGCCATACAGCTTCAGGGTTTTACAGACTTAAGCTATAAAGATCGTGACAATCCTACCACGAACAATTATGCTGAAATAATCCAGGAAGGTATTGACAACTACGCCTGGCAATCTCAGCTGGGCCCGGGAGGTCATTTTGCTGAAACCTTTCAATATGGTAATGCCAATAGTGCTGAGACTTGGCAAACAGGCAGTGGCCATATCAGTAGCATCATCCAGACAGGCAATGCCAATACCGCTGTTCAACATCAGGGCAGGGAGGAGGATATCCTTGTCCAAACGTACAGTGAAGCCATCATAAGACAGACTGGCTCCGGCAATGATGTCAGACAGATTCAAATCGGTTTCAACAACTATGGCGTCACTAAGCAGGAGGGGGATAATAACATAGTCCTGCAAAACCAAAGAAGTGATAACAATTCGGCGATGACCCATCAGATGGGTTCCGAAAATGGCAGCTTTCAAGTGCAGTTGGGTACGTACGGTGATGCACAGATCAAACAGGTAGGAGACAATAACTACGCTTTCCAGTATCAGGAGGGAATCGCCAGTTACTCTACAACCAACTATGTGATGTCCCTGCAGCAGGGAACCGGCAACATGATGGAACAATTGAGCTGGGGTGAGAGCAATAACGCCTTAGTCTATCAAAACGGCTCCGAGAATTATGTGATCCAGCTGGTAGGATATACGGAAATAGACGGCGGACGCGACGATATGCAGACCAACGATAACTATGCTGAAATCGTCCAGGACGGTATTGATAACTACGCCTGGCAATCCCAGCTCGGTCCCGGAGGTCACGTTGCAGAAACCTTTCAGTATGGCAATGCCAACTTCGCGGAGACCTGGCAAACAGGTAGCGGTCATATGAGCAGCATTACCCAGATCGGCAATGCCAATAGAGCGGTAGTCACACAAAACAATTAACAAGGAGTGGCCCCTTTGCGCCCCTGCGGTAAAGCATTGGAACAGGGGTCGACAACGCGGAAAGTAACTTAATATTATTCAATCCCTAAACACCATGAAAACAAACTGTGTCTTAATTGGCTTTTTATGTTTTGCGGCCCTTTATGGCCACGCACAATCCAACTCTGGTACGATCAATTCTGCCGGAAACAATAACCGCGCCTATGTGAAGCAGGCCGGGAGCATGAATGACGCCCTGATAGAGCAAGCCGGCGATTTAAATAACCTCAGGATCCGACAGGATGGTAATGAAAACAATGCCGTGGGTAGTCAAACAGGTGATCGGCTCTTTGGTGTGATCCGACAATTTGGCGATGGTAATACGGCCATTCACCAGAACGAACGACAGGGGCCAGCACGGTATACTGATAATCATGCGGAGATAAGACAAGTCGGTTCAGAAAACAATGCCGAACAGTATAAGTATAGTAACTGGACCATTATAGAGCAGATCGGTGATTTTAATAGCGCTATTCAGAGGCAGAATAGTGGCGGTGCCTTTATAGAACAAACGGGTGATAACAATTATGCGGAACAACTTCTCCGCGATGCCAGCGGCACCCGCCTCTACCAGACTGGAGCTGGCAATTATGCTTTTCAGCACCAGGAGAACGGTCAGGTAGCTGAGACGGTACAAACCGGAAATGACAACTTAGTGTTCCAATACCAGGATGGACATGGTTTCGTCGTTGATGCTGCTCAGATAGGAAATGGTAATGAGGGTTATCAATTTCAGTATGGATCCGGCGACATAGCCGTCTTGACTCAGGAAGGTAATGATAATTTTGGTTTTCAATACCAGGAAGAGAATGGTCCTCGCAGCAATTTGTCATACGGCCGGCAGTATGGAAATAACAACACTGTCACCCAATATACTTGGGGTGATCTCAATGAGATCAGCATCAATCAATTTGGGAATGGCAATACAGGTGTTCAGCTTCAGGGTTTTACACAAGAAGGGGGTGAATATTATCATGACAACTCCACGTCAAATAACTATGCATTCATATTGCAGGAAGGCAATGATAACAATGCTTTCCAGTCCCAACTGGGCACCGGGCGTCATTCAGCTATTACTAATCAATATGGCAATGACAATATTGCACAGACCTGGCAATCCGGTAGTGATCATATAAGTAATATCTCACAAAATGGTAGTGCCAACAGTGCATTACAGTCCCAGCAGGGTTCCAAAAGTCACTCGGCTACTACCTTGCAGGATGGAAATGCCAATAATGCCCAGACCTGGCAATCTGGTGAATACCATATGAGCACTATCACTCAAACCGGTACTACCAATTACGCGGAAACCTGGCAGTCCGGTGATGGTTATGAGAGTATAATCATCCAGACAGGTCATCACAATCATGCACTATACATCGGGTCCGGACCTCATGAGGCTAATACCGAACAATATGGAAACGACAACTACGCGGCAATCCTACAATCTGTATATTTTCAGGTGAGCGATATTGTGCAAATGGGTGAGGACAACAATGTATTACACTCCCAGCTGGGCACTCAAGACCTCTACGCTACAACCTATCAGTATGGTAATGACAACAGTTCACAGGCCTGGCAGTCCGATAGTGACGAATTACTCTCCGCTATGACATACCAATATGGAAATGCCAACCGTGCACAAACCTGGCAAACGGGCGTGGACCACATGAGCAATATCACCCAGTATGGTAACGCCAACGTAGCAGTTGTTCAACAAGGCAACTGATCCCGGCCTATCCATTAAGATGGATAGAAGTTCAAAGCAGCTTAAATAAGGAGGTTCAAACCCCTAAAATTCAACACCATGAAAAAGTACAGTGTCTTAATTGGAATTCTATGTATTGTAACCGGTTTTGGTTATTCACAATCCAACTCCGGTACGATCAATTCTACCGGCAACAACAACCGAGCCTATATCAAACAGGCTGGGAATATGAACACCGCCACTCTCGTACAGGAGGGCGATCTCAATAATTTGAGAATCCGTCAAGACGGAAATGAGAACCAGGCAGAGGGTACTCAGATCGGAGATCAACTTTTTGGTGTGATCCGGCAGTTTGGGGATGGCAATACGGCCGTACTGCATCAGGACCAGGAAACCGTTGGGTACTGGTCCACAGACACCAGGGTGCGGCAGGTCGGTGAAGAGAACTACGTAGAACAAACCGTGCTGGGACCAGAAAACTATGGTGTGGTCTTCCAAAATGGTGACCTCAATATTGCCACACAATATTTGGAGGTAAGTTCAGATGGACGTATTGAACAAACCGGTCATTCCAATTATGCAGAGCAATTTTTAATAGAAAATAGTTTTAGTTATACTCATATTATTCAGGATGGTAGCTATAACAGAGCTATACAATATCAGAAAGGCACACAATTTGGCGCTACAATAGATCAGACTGGAGATTATAATTACGCATTTCAGCATCAGGAAGAAGATAACTTTGCCCTTTCAATCAGCCAATTCGGTAATTATAATACAAGCTTTCAGGCCCAGTATGGCCCGGCTGATGATGAAGCAGGTATTCTTCAGAACGGAGACTACAACATGGCTCAGCAATTTCTGGAAGGAACAGGTACCACCTACAGCTTTCAGGAGTCCGTTCAAAAGGGCAATGACAACTCATTGACACAGATGACATGGAGTAGCAGCAATGCTAATGCCATGTGGATTGATCAGATCGGTGATGCCAATACGGCTGTTCAACTTCAGGGCTTTACGGAAACAGATGGCACCTATCATCCTGATGATATGCCTTCGGATAATAACTATGCAGAAATATGGCAGGAGGGATTTGACAACACTGCCATGCAAACTCAACTTGGCCCCGGAGGGCATGATGCATTTACAATTCAGTATGGCAACGCCAACTACGCCCAGACCTGGCAGACAGGTAGCGGTCACATGAACAGCATCACCCAAACCGGCAATGCCAATAGAGCGGTAGTAACACAAAACAATTAACAAGGACTGGCCTCTTTGCACCTCTGCGGTAAAGCATTGGAACAGTGGTCAACAACGCGGAAAGCAACTTAATATTATTCAATCCCTAAACACCAAACACCATGAAAACAAACCGTGTCTTAGTTGGCTTTTTATGTCTAACGGCCTTTTATGGCTATTCACAATCGAACACCAGTACGATCAATTCGACCGGGGACAATAACCGTGCCTATATCAAACAAGCAGGCAGCATGAACAGCGCTACCCTGGTACAGGAGGGTGACCGGAATAATCTAAGGATACGTCAGGATGGAAATGAGAACAATGCCGAAGGTACTCAAATCGGAGATAAGCTCTTTGGTGTAATCCGGCAGTTTGGTGACTACAATACGGCCATACAATATCAAAAACAGGAAGTGCCAAATGACTTATCCGCTGATGCCAGGGTTCGACAAGTTGGCGAGGAGCATTACGCAGAGCAAATCCTACTGGGACAGGAAGACTATGGGGTGATCCTCCAAAACGGGGGACTCAACATCGCAAGACAGTATTTGGATGGTGCAGACGGACGTATTGAGCAAACCGGTTATTCCAATTATGCAGAGCAGTTTTTGTCAGAATTCAATGCTCATAACCTACTTATTCAAGAAGGTAATTACAACGTGGCGTCTCAGTATCAGAATGGTATTATTCAGTTCGGTGCGGCTATCGAGCAGATCGGAAACGAGAATTACGCATCTCAATATCAGGAAGGGGAGAATTTTGCGCTTGGGATCACTCAGAACGGAAATGACAATATTAGCTTTCAGGCACAGCACGGACTCGCCGATGACGAAGCAAATATATTTCAGATCGGAAACTACAATCAGGCATGGCAATTTCAGGAAGGAACAGGTACTATCAACGATCAGGCATCCATTCAAAGAGGTAATAACAACTCCCTGACACAGATGACGTGGGGCAGCAACAACACCATGAGGCTTAGTCAAACCGGCGATGAGAACACAGCCGTACAGCTTCAGGGTTTCATTGAAGAAGACGGAGCCTTTTATGCCGATGATATGCCTACAGATGACAACTATGCCGAAATACGGCAGGAAGGATTTGACAACACTGCGCTGCAGTCACAGCTTGGCCATGGAGGTCACTTTGCCGAAACCTTTCAATTTGGCAATGCCAACCGTACACAGACATGGCAGTCTGGCCATGGACATATGAGCAGTATTACTCAAACGGGTAATGCCAATGTAGCTGTGATAACACAAAGAAATTAAGTAACCCATTTTAAAACCAGGAAAACCATGGCGTCCTCTGCAATAAAAACATGAAATACAAACATTAATAACAAACACTTAACACTATCCTACTTTAACCTTCAAATACCATGAAAACAAACAATGTCTTAGTTGGCTTTTTATGTCTAACAGCCTTTTATGGCCATTCACAATCGAACTCCGGTACCATCAGCTCGACCGGAGACAACAACCGCGCTTATATCAACCAGGCCGGTGGAACCAACTCAGCGTCTACACAGCAGATCGGTGACCGGCATATTGCACGGGTCAGACAGGATGGACATGAAAACCATTCTACACAATCCCAGTCCGGTTATTTTACTGAAGGTGTAACCCGACAATTTGGAGAAGATAATCTCGCCATTCAGTTTCAGAATATGCCACGAGAAAGATTCGGGTATAATGAGGCAAGCATCAGGCAGGTAGGTTCCGGCAATTACGCAAATCAACGCAGTTATGGAAATGAAAACATCAGTGTCATTGATCAGAATGGATGGGACAACATAGCAATCCAGTATCAGTCACGGTTTGCTGAAGCAGAAGCGATCCAGAACGGTATGGGGAACTATGTTGATCAAAAGGCTGAAGGTAGCTGGGTCACGGCATGGCAGGACGGAAGCGGCAATGAAGTGATCCAGGAGGCAAAGGACATAAATTATGAAACGTTTGTTAGTCAAAAAGGATCGGCCAATTCAGCAAATCAATACCAGGAAGGCTTCTTCAACTGGTCCCTTGCCAAACAGTCCGGATACGGGCATAGTGTTTCTCAAATACAGTTGGGCTCATGGGACAATGCTTATGTAGATCAAAAGGGACAGTTTAACAGTGCGTGGCAGTACCAGGATGGTCCCGATAGACAATACAACATCACCGAAGCTGTTCAGGACGGAAGTTACAACACTGCGTATCAACGTATCTGGGGCAATATTAATACGAATTTGATCCAGCAGAATGGCTCGGAAAATACTGCCCATCAAATTCAGGGATTTTCCGAGGATAACGGCATATATTATTACGGCGAACCTACCGAAAACAACTATGCTGAAATTGTACAGGAAGGCATAGATAACTACGCATTACAGTCTCAGCTCGGACTGGGAGGCCATGTTGCCGAAACCTATCAATTTGGCAATGCCAACCGTGCCGAGATCTGGCAAACTGGCAATGATCATATAAGCAGCATTACCCAAACCGGTAATGCCAACAGAGCAGTTATACAGCAAAACAACTGATTCTGGTCACCTGTAATAATGAACAACATTTTTGAAGTACTTTAAGTAGTAATTTTCTAACCATCAAAATCTCAATACAATGAAAAAAAACAGTCTCTTAGTTGGTTTTTTAAGTCTTATGGTAAGTTTCGGCTACGCTCAGTCGAACTCGGCCACAATCAATTCCGAAGGGAATAATAACCGCGCCTATATCAACCAGGCCGGTGAATTTAATGAAGCAATGATTCAGCAGACCGGCGACCGCCACAACGCCCGAATAAGGCAGGACGGTGATGAGAATAATGTGGAGATAACGCAGGTTGGTGAGCTTCTCGAAACGGTGATCCGGCAGTTTGGTAATGGCAATACTGCTGTCCAGTATCAGGAACAGGAAAGAATAGATTTCTATCCCACAAATGCAAGCATACGGCAGGTGGGTAATGAAAACTATGTAGAGGCATATCAAAAGGGTAGCACCAGTTGGGCCTACATTGACCAGAATGGTAATCACAATGCTGCAATACTGTATTCGGAACAAATATCGGACGGATTCATAATGCAGACGGGGAATGACAACTACGCAAAAGAAGTACTGATAAATAATGGAGGGGCCAGCCTGACAAGGATCGTTCAGGAAGGAAACAACAACGAGGCCACTCACTACCAGAATAGTTATGCATGGGGGTATGTGATCGATCAGATAGGAGATAACAATTTTGCGGTTCAGGATCACCTTGGCAGAGAGACCAACGCAGCAACCATTCGCCAAATTGGTGATAACAATGTCAGCTTTCAAATACAACAGGTTCAAACATATGGCCATGAGGTCTATGCCTATATCGAAGGCGACCTGAACGAAACCTGGCAGGAGCAGGACGGCTCAACTGACTATGCGGAAATACGGCAAACAGGAAATGATAACAGCGCGTGGCAGTTCCAATCAGGAGGATCCAACTTTGCAGGGATCGTTCAAACAGGCAATGCCAACAGAGCTCAGACCACGCAAACCGGGAGCTTCCAGTTCAGCAGCATTACCCAGACCGGTAATGCCAACAGAGCCGTTGTAACACAGAACAATTAAGCTAAATATATTTATTCACTCCTAAATTCAAGAACGATGAAAAAGAATAGTCTCTTAGTCAGTATTCTTTGTTTGACAATGGGTTTCGGCTACGCTCAGTCGAACTCGGCGACAATCAATTCCGAAGGGAATAACAACCGCGCCTATATCAATCAGGCAGGTGAATTGAATGAAGCAATGATCCGGCAAGTCGGTGTCCGGCACAACGCCCGGATACGGCAGGACGGTAATGAAAACTCCGCAGAGATAGAGCAAAGCGGTGAACTATTGTTAACAGTGATCCGCCAGTTTGGTGATGGCAATACCGCTGTTCAGTATCAGGAGCAGGAAGAGGTAAATTCCTGGCGTTCGGAAGCTGGTATACGTCAGGTAGGTGACGGAAATTACGCCGAACAATTCCAACTGGGTGATGGAAACGGGACCTTTGTCAATCAGTTCGGAAATTACAATACTGCGCTCCAGTACGCTGAAGAGATGTCTCCGGGTTTTATAGAACAGATCGGAAACAGCAACTACGCAGAACAGATCCTGATCAATACCGACAATAGTTTCACCCGGATCCTCCAGGAAGGGGATGACAATACGGCCCTTCAGTTTCAAAACGGCACTCAACTGGGTCTGATGATCACGCAGGCAGGCAACAACAATCTTGCCTCTCAGTTTCAGGATGGACCAAATTTTGCCATGGGCGCTGATCAAACGGGTGATGAGAACTTTAGTGTTCAGATTCAACTTGGACCCGGGAATAATGAGGCCCTGATCGTACAAAACGGAGAACTGAACGAGGCTTTTCAGGATCAGGAAGGGGTCTCCAACTACGCCGAAATACTACAGGAAGGAAATGACAATTTCGCCTTGCAGTCGCAATCCGGGTTTGACAATTTTGCCGAAACCTTCCAATACGGCAATGCCAACAGAGCCCAGACCACGCAAACCGGCAGTTATCATTTTAGCAGCATCACTCAGACCGGTAATGCCAACAGAGCAGTAGTAACACAGGGAAATTAGTATTGAACAAAAACAGATAAGGGAGTAAAATCCCTTATCTTTATATAACAATCAACAACATGACTCGAAAACCAAAATACATCCGAACTATTTTTCTCCCTATCCTTTCATTGCTGATGTGCATCCCGGCTATGGCACAGGATGAACGAACAGAAGACCTTGTTATAGAACAACTTAATGACCTTGACATTGTGCTGGATATTGGTCCGGGAAATCAGGCAAGACTGCAGCAGTTAGGCAACTCCAATGAAGCCTACATCAGGCAGGTAGCCGATTATGGATCAGGAATTCGGACTGTACAGGACGGGAATATGAATTATATCAATGTCCTTCAAAGCGGTTCCGTTTATCTGTCCATTTACCAAAAAGGAGACAACAATGAGTACAGGGCCAGCCTGGCGGGTGAGGATATACTGACCACGATTGAGCAACGTGGATCCAGAAACACCATATTACAAAGGATCAATGGTAATGACCTCGGTTTCGAACTGATCCAGAATGGTCAGGGTAACGTTATCGAGCAGTATCAGAGCGGCACCAACTCCCTCTCCTACAAAATCACACAAAGTGGTGCGGACATGAGAGTCATCATTCGCTCTTACTGAAAGCGTCATTGGTTTCAGAACCTGTATCCATATAGTGTCCTTTTTGATCAAACCCATTTAAAATGAACCTTAAGAAGTATCTGGCCGGTACAGGCCTGTTACTGATCCTTGGCATTGCATGTAATGAAAATACTGTTGACCCTGAATTGTTCGGTTCCCTGAGGGGAAGAGTATTCCTTGACGACGAACGTACTCCTGCCATCAATGTAGAGATAACTACGGTGCCAGCCACCAGTAGCACCACTACCGATACCCTTGGCAATTTCAATTTCGACCGGATCAGGACCGGAGATTACAGCATAGTAGCCTCTCTCGATGGCTTTGAAACAGAATCCAAAGGAGTAAGCATTTTTGAAGATACAGAGGCCAGCGTTGAGCTGGAACTCACCCGTGATACGCTTGCTCCTGCCAAACCACAAAACCCAATACCCACAGATGCCGAGGACAGTCTGGCGCGCAAACTGACGCTGACATGGAGCATTCCCAATGAAACAGATGATAACCTGTCCTTCAATCTGATGTTTTTTGAATCCAACCAGAGTGATCCCATATATGAAGTGACGGACTATCCGGATACAACCTTTAATGTTGAAAACCTCAAATTCAACACAACATACTTCTGGCAGGTCCAGGCGGTGAGCAGCACAGGGGTGGTGACAAACGGTGACCTATGGAAATTCACCACCCTTCCACACCCTGATAACCCTATTGTGTTTACGACTATCCGGGATGGGAACTACGAGATATATTCGTCCGATACCGGAGAGGAGAATCTGGTTCGGCTTACCTTCACCGATCAAAATGAAATATTTCCCCAATACAGTAATGACAGACAATTTATTGCCTTTGTCTCCAATCAAAATCTGGGAAATCATGTATACATGATGAATTTTGATGGGTCTGCTCCCCAAAGGATCACTCCACTACCCGTGGCAGGTTTTCACAATGACGGCAATGGTTACGCGTGGTCACCTGATGATGGCAGGATCCTGTTCAGCCATTATGAAAGATTGTATATAGTAGACCGCAATGGGTCAAACCTGCAGCTTATCGCCACTGCTCCGGCAGAAAGAAATTTCAGAAGCGTGGACTGGGCGGCACAGGGCAATAAAATAGTGGCAGAAACCATTGCTTCAGTAATTTACGAATCCGAAATATACATTATGGATGCTGACGGCTCCAATATGGAAATTCTGATAGACAATGTGCCAGGAAACCTCGGACAGCCCACCTTTTCCCTCGATGGTTCTCAGGTAATGTACACTCAGGATATGTCGGGGTTCGAAAATGAGACAGGAAGACAACTGGACACCCATATACTTGTCATTGACCTTCTCAGCCGGGAAGTGCAGGACCTTTCAGAAAACAAACCGGAGGGTACGCTGGACCTCAATCCAAGATTCTCCCCTACCGGAGCTGAGATCATTTTCGTTAATGTGAAAAATGATCTCTCCAACGAAAAGGCCATTGGAATAATGGATATTGACGGCGACAACCGGCAGAGGCTCTTTAACAATGCAGAAATGCCTTTCTGGCAATAATAAGCCTGAGGTTCCAAAAAATTACAGATATATTCAAGGTCTTAACCAATGAATCCCACGTACCGTTGATCGGTAAAAGGGAGTTCACTTTGCGTTGTGTTTGCAGATCATGGTCACCTGGCTATTGATGTCATTATTGATCAATAACCAGGCTCCATAAACCAACGCCCACTGATCATCAATTGACACTAACTACTGTGTCAAAAGGATCATACAAAAAGCCAACTGTTTTTCAGTAAAAAGTAGCTTATTTTTTAGACCACTGCCCGCGAATATCCGGCTTACAGGGTAAATGCAATGATCATCATAATGATCAGCACAACATAGATGGCCCCTACCACCCATTTAAAAACTGTATAATCCGTACCTTTCATTTTTTAGAAGATTTAATGTTGTTTAGTATTCTGCATATGATATGCCAAAAGTGTAAAACAGCGAATACGGGCAATAAAGCCATATCAACAATGGATAAATGGATCATATTGGGAAAAATTCTTAAATTGAGAAAGTATTTTATAATAACCCAGGCAAGATCAGCTGGTTTTTGCAGAACTTTTTCTGGTTTGTAGTTTTGAAGATATGAGGAGCGTGATCTTCCAACCTGACACCACACTGGCTAGCTACATCGAAAGGTATGTGGTACACGAGATCCCACAGGCATACACTTCGTATGTCATTCCTGACCTCTCAGTAGTTATGGGCTTTCAGTTTGGAGGCAGGTTATCGCTGGTAAATGAAGAAACCAAACAACTCGACCGGCTCTGCATGACCGGTATGAGTGGCAAATACCGTCTTTTTCAAAACTCAGCAGATTTTGGCATCGTTCTCGTATACTTTACGGCAGCGGGCGCCTCGGCCTTTCTCGACGTTCCGCTGCATGAAGTATTCCAGCTAAGTCTTTCAATAAAAATGCTTGACAAAAGGCCGGGCCCTGGGGAAACAGAGGAAAAAATTTCACTGGCAACAAGTCATGAAGAACGCATCCGGATTATTAACCGCTTTTTTCTGAGACGACTAAAACCTCATAATCATGATCTGTTGGTTGCTCATGCTACAAATGTCATACGACAATCCTGTGGCAATATTCGTATCAAAACACTGTCAGAGGATCTGTGTATAAGTCAAAGCCGGCTTGAAAGGCGTTTTCGTGCCAGTGTAGGCTGCAGTCCAAAAAAGTACTGCACCATTGCCAGGCTTCGGTCTGTTATGGAAAATGTAACGTCGGTTACTTCGCTGACAGAAGTGTCCGCTCAGGCCGGTTATTATGATCAGGCTCATTTTATAAAAGACTTTAAATCCTTTACCGGCACAACACCAGGGAACTATCTACGCCAGCAGATACTCTGAAAACTGCTAAAAGCCGATTTTTTACAATTTCTATTGTCTTCACATTACTAAATTTGAACGTGGTGTTTGAACCCTGTGACTTTTGACTTTCCCATGTCAGGGCCATTACTATTATGTTAAAAAAACTCAGTACTATGAAAATTGATCGGTTAATTACAACTATCTGTTCGGACCATCTGGCAAAAAGCCGTGATTTTTATACCCGGTTTTTCGATTTTGAAGTGGGGTATGACAGCGACTGGTTTGTAAGTCTCCTGTCCAGTGACAAAAAACTGGAGTTGGGCATTATTAGTCGGGTGCATGATATGGTGCCGGCAGGTTATCGAAAACCACCCCAGGGCTTTTATCTCACATTTGTCGTTGAAGATGTGGATCATCTGTATGAAATGGTCCGGAAGGACGATACTACTGTTGTGGAAATACCTCAAGATACCTTTTATGGACAGCGCAGAATGTTACTTACCGACCCGGACGGTACCTTGGTAGACGTTTCATCGCCCATCAGGGATTTTGATTTCGGTTCCGGGGTAGATGGAAATTAAGATATCATGTGTTTCAGCGATTTTTTCCTCTCAAACTGAAGTAATAGCTCATACCTACACCAAATCCCCAGAAGTAATCGTAGAATCTTCCCTGCTCCAGCCCATCGAACCGATCATCCCATAGCTGGCGGGTATTCACGAAGGCATTAATACCGTAACGGTCATGGATCAGGTGCTCATAGCCGATCTGGCTTACAAGATAAGGCTGGTAACGGTCTCCAAAAGAGATATCGTCGGAGAAGGTGGTCTCAAACTCAGAAAGCATACCAATTCCCAAACTAATATACGGCGTCCCTCTGGTCTGATTGAAAAACCTGAAATTACCCAACATTTCACCATAGGCCAGTGTACTTTCAAAACCTCGTTCCACACCTATTCTGCCTCCACCGAAACGCGCGGATACACTCCATCGGTGATTGCCAAAGGCATGCAGGCTGACACTGCCTGCAGGTTGAAACTCTGCATCACTATAATCCCCGGCGTACAAAAGGGTACTCCCTGAGATACCAACGCCCCATGGCGCCCTTCTGTCCCTGAACCGGGCGCCGAATACGTCAGTATACATGTTTTCTTCTTTTTCCTTCCAGTAGTTCCGGATCACAGGATGGTCCGTCTGGCCTTCATCTTCCAATGCCCATAAACCTTCTTCCAGTCCCTCGATGATCAGCGCGACCACAGCTTTTTCTATCGCTTCCTTAATGGCCATTTCGCCAGGCTCATTATACGTAAAACCAGTCTCCGCTTCCAGAAGCCGCTGCGGGTTCACAAACCGGA
>LYSV01000210.1 GCA_001657315.1 Flammeovirgaceae bacterium BBD 1991-12
TGGGTTTGACGGATCCATTTCATCATATGCAAACATTTCATGCAGATAATAGGAAGGCAGAAGTGTGTTGAACGCTCCGAAATTGAGCTGTCCCATGGCTATGGCCAGTGTAGTGGCCTCGGCCCCTCCTTCCCACGGGCTATTGTCAACAGCATTACCGTTAATTCCCGGTTTTAATGTGCTGGAAAAGTTCACCTCAAAGATCGACTCTGAGTTGAACTCATTCTCATCGGTATAATTATCTCTGACATTGGGAACCAGTGAATAAACATCGGAGTCTATCACTTCCCTGAAGAGACGGGCAGCCTCTGACCAGTTCCTGTCATATAAATGTACTTTTCCCAGCAGGGAAACGGACGCCCCCCAGGTGACACGTCCTACATTGTTACCTTCCCACTGCTGTGGTAAATTGTCTATGGCAAATTCCAGATCAGGGATGATCACCTTACTATTGACTGTAGCGATGTCCGAAAGGGGTTTTTTAAAGTCCTCGTCTTCCTCCGCTATGGCAGTATGGATCACAGCTCCACCATAGGTATGAGCCAGTTGGAAATAAAAGAATGCCCGCAGAAATCTCGCCTGAGCCTCTATTTGCTCCCTTTGTCCGTCTCTGAAATCCTTCACCTCATTTTCATTGATGAACTGGATCACCTGGTTGGCTCTGAAGATGCCTACGTACAGGTCATTCCATTTGAGCCTGACGTGTTCCTGTGCATCCGTGTAGGTCAGGTTTCTGAAAGCAAACGGACGGTACCATGACTCAGTCCCTCCTATATCTCCCATGATCATCTCCATCACCAGCCCGCTCCCACTGATCGATCCAAACTGAAGGGCACCATATACCGTATTCAGACCTGCATTGAACTGAGAGGCATTCTCCCAGAAGGTATCTGTAGTGATGGCATTGGGGTTGGTTTCCTCCAGGAAGGCTTCCTCATCACAACCCGTTACGGTGACTATCGATAGAACGAATAATATATAAATCTTTAAATTCTTCATTTTTACTGGATTATTGTTACAAACCGAACTGTACACCAAACAGGAATCTTCGGGTCACCGGATAATTACCAAGGTCCACTCCCCTTGTGAGCAATCCGTCACCTCCTACTTCAGGATCATACCCCTCGTATTCTGTGAAGGTGAAAGCATTCATTGCCGTAAAGTATACCCGGGCCCTTGTCAGTTTGTCTCTGAGTATGCTTTGGGGCACATTATATCCCAGCGTAATGTTCCTTACCCTGAAATAGGTACCGTCTTCCAGAAAGTAATCTGACCATGCCCTGTTGTTGCTATGCAGTCCATCCTGTCTGAAGGCCGGAATATTGGAATCAGGGTTTTGGGGTGTCCATGCAAAGTACTGGTCGAGGTGCCTGCCTTGTGTATAGGCGTACAATTCAGCTCCATTGTATACTTCTGCCCCATGAAAATAGTAGCCCTGTACAAAAAGATCGAATCCCCCGTATTCCAGATTCAACGAGATCCCTGACTCAAAATCCGGCTGTCCGGAGCCGGAATATACCCTGTCCAGATCGTCAATCTCATTGTCCCCATTCTGGTCTACATACATCATGTCTCCCAATTGTGCGCTTGGGTCGATGTTCTGATAAGTCTCAAGCTGCTCCTGGGTTTTGATGACCCCGGCATGCTGCACAAGAAAGAAAGCGCCGCCTTCCCTTCCAACAGTAAGGAAGGTAGTGAGATCGGTGTTGCTACCATTGGAGACAATAGGACGTCCACCGCCGAAAACGAGACCTGTTGCTTCGTTCAGATCGGTCACTTCATTTACGTTTCTGGTGAATGTTGTGGCCACCTGCCACTTTAAGCCAAAAGACGTCTGACCTCTGTAGGATAAAGCCAACTCAATCCCTTTATTGGTCATATCCCCTGCATTCACGGTCCGGCTGTTCCATTGGTTTTCTGCTCTTGTCTGCCACGTGCCTGTGGAAGGAGCAAGACGCTCATCCAGCAGCATGTCCTTTTTGTTGTTCTCGTAGTAGTCAAAGGTAAGATTCATACGCCCATCGAACAGATCTGCATCCAGACCAACATTGCGTGAGACATTGGTTTCCCACTGCACCAGAGGATTGGCATACCCACGCTGGATAGCTCCTATGCCCAGTTCTTCATCCGGGCCAAAAGGGTAATCAATACCACTTTCTATAAACGCCGCAAAGTTGTAAGCTCCTATGTTCTGGTTACCTACACGCCCGTAGCTGAGCCTCATCTTCAGGTTGGTGATAAAATCGAGGCCGGCGTTCTTAAAGAACTGCTCCTCTGAAATATTCCAGCCAAGAGATCCACCGTAGAATAGTTCATATCGGTTATCCGGGCCAAAATTTGAAGATCCGTCATATCTCACATTGGCACTGAAAAGATAGCGGTCATCATAGTTATACCTGACCCTACCCAGCTTACCTGCCAGGGTGTTTCTAAGGTCCTGTCCCGTAGGAGGTGTTCCTTCTTCACCTGCACCCAGCACCTGAGTATCATTGCTTAGCAATCCATTGACCCCGACACCCACGTTTTTGTTTTCAAACTCTTCATAGGTGATGCCCACAAGCGTTTCCACGTTATGTTTACCAAAACTCCTGTTATAACTTAAAATGCCCTCGATGACATTTCTTGTGTTGAAAATAAAGGACTCCTGGAGAGAAGCCAGTGGTCTGCTGGCCGTAGGACTGAACTCGCCATCTCTGTTGAACACCAGATATTGGGGCTGGAAGAATTTTCTTTGATAGTTCCAGGTATTTCTTCCCAGGTTGGCCCGCAACGTCAAACCTTCAATCACCTGATATTCGAGGTTCAGGGCAATATTCGAACTATTTATTTTTCGTGAGTCGTCATTGCCCAGTTGCCTTGCCAGAAAGCTATAAAGTATTTCATTTTCTCCATCGATCTGCACCTCATTGGGCCCGATCTCTGGTACTTCGAATAATCCTCTCTGTCCAGGGTTCTGGGATATGGCATACTCGTACAGGGCCCACGGCTCCTGCTCCTGATTTTCTATCGTGAATCCTACCCCAGCAAAGACCTTGAACCTGTCTTTCCTGAATTCGCCATTGATCCTGGTGGACAACCTGTCAAAACCGGAATTGATCAGTACGCCATCTTGTTTAAAATAATTGGTATTGACGCTCATATTGATATTGTCCTGCCCTCCGGAGACCAGCAGATTATAATTTTCAATGGCTGCATTCTGGTTTTGGACATCACCTACAAAGTCGGAGTCAAAATCCAGGGTATTGGGGTTTAGAAAGAAAGTAACGGGTTCCCGCCCCAGGGCTTCCAGGGTAATATCATGGGCATACAACTGTTGTGTTGCATTCATTAAAGGTGTGCCTGAGGTGATATTCTGCACTCCCTTGTAGGCCGTGAAATCAACTTTCATTTTGCCGGCCTCTCCCTTTTTGGTGGTGATCAGGATCACACCGTTGGATGCCCTTACCCCATAGATAGCGGCAGAAGCGCCGTCCTTTAAGACTTCCACGGACTCTATCTGTTCCGGAGCGATGTTGGGTGTACCCTGAAATGGTATACCATCCACAACGTACAAAGGTGTTGCACCTCCATTGATGGATCCAAGCCCACGGATCTGAATATTGGCAGGCGCTCCCGGTCTTCCATCTGCCGCCTGTACGTTCACCCCGGCAATGCTTCCCTGCATGGCCGTGCCAAGGTCTGAGGTAGGGGCCTTAAGAATGGCGTCAGATTTTATGGAAGCCACGGCTCCGGTCACTTCCTTTTTTCTCTGTGTGCCATAGCCTACCACCACAATTTCCTGAAGCTCGGTGATATCCGTTTCAAGGCTGATGTCAATCACGGTCTGTGCATTCACCTTGACCTCTTTTGTCATATATCCGATAAAACTGAACTTGAGGACGGACGAGCTCCCCGGCACCTCGATACTGTAAAAACCATTGGCATCCGTAATGGTACCAACTTTAGTACCAGACACAATAACATTTACACCGGGCAGGCCAGTGCCGTCATCGGCGTCCTTTACTACACCGGAAACCTTCTGCTGCCCGAATACACAGAGAGTATTCGAAACCAGCAGTAAAGTGACCAGATGCCTTTTAAATAGTTTAGTAGAGTTCTTCATAAGTGTTGGATTTGTTCAAAAATGTTTTTCCGTTTGATCAACGCAGGCAGGCAATCGAACAGAAACAGGATCACAATGTCAGTTTATAAACCTGAAACACCATAAAAAGGAACTGGATAAAAACTGAACATATTCACATTTTACACTGATCATTTTGAAAGTATTGCATTTTTAACTCCCATATTTACCAGCGTTTTTGACGGTTTTACAGTAATCCCGACTGAACAATGACAAACAACCTGACTAGACAACTGGTAATCAGTATTTTCCTGTTATTCCCTACGTTTGTCTATGCATTCGTAAGGCTGGATTCGCTTGTGAGCAATAAACTCATGCTCGATTACCTGGAAGAATCGGGTGAATTGAACCTTCTGAACCCGGACAGCTCCATACTTTTTCATAAGATCAGCTTCGACCAAAGTATGCAAAACCGTGATACGCTGGCCGCAATACTGGACCTGGTAGTGCTGGGACAACTGTATGCGCATGGCGCGGATTTCGGACAGTCCTACGATACGTACTGGGAAGGCCTCCTGCTTGCCGATAAACTTGGTGATGTGGGCGCAAGGGCAGTGATGTATGATGGACTGGCCTGGCTTTACAGCCTGTATCAAAGGCGTGAGAAGGCAATAGAGTATTTCAATATGTCGCAGGATATTCTCAAAAAACTTGTATTGGAGAAGGACCTCAACGGGCATGTACTGCTGGATATTTACTACGCATTGGCCATACTACACAGAAAAGAAAAAAACAGCAGTATCAGTAGAAGATACCTGGACAGCTGCAGATTTGTCCAGGACAAAACAGGTAACAAGTTTATTCCTTCAAATGCCTATATAAAGGCTGAAATGGGATACCTGGCCTATCAGGATGGTGATTATATGAGTGCTCTTGAACTACTACAGGAGCCAAGGGACTATTTTGAGAATCACCAGAGGGCCTACCTTGTTATCCTCTATTCCTTCCTTGGAGATATTTACAGGGCCATGGGAGAATATACGTCGAGTGAGAAGTTTTACCTGAGTGCTATTGAGATCAGCGAACGCTATAAAAGCCACTTTGACCTGGTCCCGGATATTCACGAGCACCTGTCTGGCCTTTACCTTGAATTGAACAGGCCACAGCTGGCCTATGAGCATCTGAAGCGGTCCAAAACGCTTGACGAAGCATATTTCGGAGGAAGAAGCAAAGCAAACACACAATTGCTGGAGATCAAGGATGAATTCCGGATGGAAAAGGAAAAGCAGAACAACCTGATACGGGAGCAACGCATGGCCCGGCTGGAGCATGAGAATGAGATCTCCTACCTGCAGACCATTATATTAATAGGGACGATCGTTTTTCTGGTCCTGTTCGGCTTTTTACTCTACCGCCACTTACGTACCCGTTACAAGGCCGAAAAAAAACTGATGCGTCAACAGCAGGAGCTGGAAATGCAGAAAACCAGGGAAGTGCTGAGCATCAAAAACAAGGAGCTGACCAAGTCGGCCCTGCAGGTGATCGAAATGGAAGAAATACTTTCGGACCTTAAAGTTCGCCTGAAGGAACAAAAGAAAAACCCCGACTCGAACGAGCTACACAAGCTGATCAAAAGTATTGATGTCAATACCTCCACACATTGGAAAGAGTTTGAAGCACGGTTCATCGCTGTCAATAAGTCTTTCTACAAACATCTCAGAAAGCGGTTTCCCAACCTTAATCAATCGGATCACAGACTTTGCGCACTGGTAAAACTCAATTTCTCCAGCAAGGATATGTCCCGTTTACTGGGTATTTCCGTGGAGAGTGTTCACACTTCACGTTACCGGCTACGAAAAAAGCTGGGGTTGGACAAGAATGCCAACCTGGGGGATTTTATTTCAAAGCTTTGACGGGAAGTGTTTAAGCGTAGTTTTGTCCACCTGCGCACGGATGTTAAGCAGCCCCGTGAATAAACGGATGAATAAAACCGCGGCTTGTTTCATAATAGTGAATACGGTATGACAGTGTTTATATAAACCCCTGATTGAAAATTACACAAATAATATATTTGGCATTTGATCACCAAATAGTTGCAGCCGATCTCAGTAATTGGCCATATGGACTCCTTATAATTCTGACGTAAGGTCGTGTGGGTGGGGTGATCTGTGGTTTTGATAACCTCATAATAATGGTCATAAGGGGAAGCACCCTGTGCCATGGAAAGTGACACCGGAACTCTGACCTAACCTAAACCAAAAAAATGACGTGGTATTACTCTTATCCAATGAAATCAAACCTGATTTTTTCAACCGTATCTTCCCATTTTTCATTTTTGACTTGCATCAAACCTGATTTTCGTGTTCAAACTCGTCAACTGTTTCGAATTTTAATTGAATCAATAAACTTCTGTATTTTCTTTTTGGAAAGAGGATTTTTTTAGCCCTCCATACTCCTGACCAGCGATAAATTGATCAATGAATCTGACCGCAACATACGTGGCAATTGTTTATGTTATCGGATCTGTCATATCGTTAAACTTGCCAGGAAGTTAAGATATACAATGAATAACGGTTAATGAAATATACCGCACACATTCACCGCTCTCCTTCCCAACGTCCCTCACTACGGCATGGTGATTCCTCACTCGGCAGAAGTGGCAAATCGAGCTTGCGGGATTCACGAGGGGCAGTGTGCATGCTGGAGGCGTATGAGTAAAAGAGTGTGCCATTTTTCCCTTCTTACCACACCCTTTCATACCCTGTTTGCCATTTCTCGCATAGATTTTAACGATTTTCGCACAGTCCATTCGACCCCTCCTTCACACCTTTGTATTCATAGTAATTAATATTACATGTATCTGATTTCTCAACCCCTTAATGTTAGAGCATGAAGATGGTTGGAAGTTAGGTGCTCTTAATTCCCCAGCAATGACACAACCATACTATCGAATAGCTACGATCATAGAAAATTCAATTTTAGCCATGCTCCTATTATTTTATCTAAAAAAACCAAAGACCATGAAAAAACAAGTGAAAAATCAAGTGCGTTTACAATTAATTTGGGTATTCTTTTTTAGTACA
>LYSV01000211.1 GCA_001657315.1 Flammeovirgaceae bacterium BBD 1991-12
CAAACCATTTTTTTGTATAATGAACATTATTTGTTGTTATGTCTAAATAGCCGCCTGGCCAGCGCGCGAGGCTTACCTCACAGCTTGCCCTGATCCCGAAGGCTGTCCATAGCCGTTAACTTTAGTTCAAAAACATTTCGTTGAGTAGGTGATGATGTGGTTTTTCATCGAATGGAAAAAATGCGAAAAGACCTGGACGCATACGCTCAAGCTGCACGCTGCCGCTGTAGCTTAAGCACCTCCACTGGTCACCAGCACCCTCCTTTCTCACATTTGCCATTTCTCGCATAGCTACTGATAGTTTTCGCACAGTGTATTCACCCCCTCCTTCACCACCTTTGTATTATTTCTAGCAATTAATATATATGTACCTAATCTTCCAATCCCTCAATGATTGGAGCATGAAGGTGGCTGGCAGTTAGGTGCGCTTAAGTCCACATCAATGACACAACGAATCTACTCTATAGCTACATCATAAAACTTATATCTAACAAGACCAGCTATGAAAAAGCAATTACAGGTAATACTAGTGTTCACCATCCTTTTAACCAGCCTCAGCACTTATGGACAAATACGAGACAAAGCTAGAGTGGGGGGCAGATTTTACGATGGTGACATTCTGTACGAGTTCACAAGGCTAGACACCCATTGTTGGGTAAAGGTCATAGGCTATAGGGGTCAGAGAAGTAACGTGACAATACCCCCAACTGTTTTATACACTTACAGCTATTTCTGGGATGGGGTGGTAAATCTTAGGTTACGGGTGGAAAGTATCGGGGATCATGCTTTTCGGAACAAGCAACTGACCCATGTCGACATACCGGGCAGTGTGAACACTATTGGGTATGCTGCTTTTGCCAATAACCGATTGTCCCATGTGACTATACCTAACAGTGTGACCAGTATTGGCGACCATGCCTTTGATGGCAACCAATTGGTCAGTGTGATTATATCTAATCGTTTGAGCCATATTGGGAAGGCTACTTTTCAGAACAACCGATTGGCCAAGGTTACTATACCTGAGCGTGTGAGGAGTATTGGGGACCATGCTTTTTTTAACAATGGGCAGCTTACCGAAATACAAGCAGGCTTTTGGCCTCCAGACCTTGGTAGTGTTTCATTTTGGCCTCGTGGCCAAATACATCTGTGCGTTCCCAAGGGGCGCAAAAGGGCTTACGAAGTTACTGGCTGGGCAGACTTCAAATCGATCACAGAAATTCCGGAAGCCGGAAACACCTTCGTTGTCGGCCATATTACCTACAAGATTACTACTAACTTTAACAATAACAGGCAGGTAATGGCCATAGACTACCACACTGCGGGAGGCCCCATAGTGAACATCCCCCGGACGGTGGATTATGGCCCAAACACTTACAAGGTAACCGCCATTGGCAATGAAGCTTTCAAGGAAAAGCGATTGACCCAGGTGAACATCTATGGAATGATGAAAAGTATCGGGGACAATGCCTTCGCCAATAACCGATTGACCAAAGTAGACATTTACAGAAATGCGCTCAGTATTGGTCCAGGCGCTTTCAGGAATAACCGATTGACTCATATGCTAATACCCATCGGTGTGACCGTGATTGAAGACGATGTTTTTAGGGATAACCAATTGACTAGTGTAACGATACTGGGCCGTGTGACCAGTATCGGGGACAATGCTTTTAATAACAACGAATTGACCAGGGTGACCATCCCGAGCTTTGTGACCAGGGTTGGAAACAATGCTTTTCAGAATAACCAATTGACTGAGGTGACCATACGGGGCAGTGTACAAAGTATAGGTTCCCAGACCTTTGGTAACAACCCTGAACTTGGCCTGGTGAAGGTGAAAGCCAATGATCCGCAGCCAGCACTCAAGGCAACTACCTTTATAAATCCGGAGCGTGGCCAAATAGATCTTATTGTACCCAAGGATAGAGTACAAGCTTATTTAGGCAAAGGCTGGATGGGCTTTAAGTCCATCACGGACGCACAGATCGGGGACACCTTCATTGCGCACCATATCACCTACCGAATCACTGATATAAGCTCTAATTCCCGTAAGGTATCTGCAACAAACTATGACATGGCGGGAGGCTCCACAGTGAACATCCCCCCAACGGTCAAATACCAAGATGTCGACTATGCCGTGACCGCAATTGGCAGTGAAGCTTTTAGGGAAAAGCAATTGACCCGTGTAACGATACCTAACAGTGTAACCACTATTGGGGAGGCTGCTTTTGCCTATAACGAATTGGATAATGTCGTTATATCCAACAGTGTGACCAGTATTGACCCCCATGTTTTTAGGGACAACAACCTGACCAGCGTGACCCTACCCAACAGTGTGACCAGTATTGGGGAACATGCTTTTGCCTATAACGAATTGAGGAAGATGACCATACCTGATGGTGTAAAAGATATCGGGATCGCAGCTTTTGCCGTGAACCAATTGGACAGTGTGGCCATACCGAGCAGTGTGACCAGTATTGCGAATTATGCTTTTCATAGAAACCAGTTAACAAGTGTGACGATACCTAACACAGTGACCAGTATTGGCGACCATGCTTTCCATCAAAACCAATTGACTAGTCTGACTATACCCAACAGTGTGATCAGCATTGGGGAGGCTGCTTTTCTCGAGAACCAATTGACAGAGGTGACCATTCCTGAAGGGGTGAGAAGTATTGCCGGCCACGTTTTTAGGGACAACCAATTGATGAGTATCAAAATACCCAACAGTATGACCACTATTGGGCATCATGCCTTTTCAAACAACTCGAACCTCAACCTGGTGACGGTGGATGCCTCCGATCCACCAACGCTCAAGGCATCTACCTTTATAAATCCGGAGCGTGGCCAAATAGATCTTATTGTACCCAAGGATAGAGTAGAAGCTTATTTAGGCAATGGCTGGACGAACTTCCAATCCATCACTGAAGTTGCACAACTCAATGACGAGTTCACTGCCGACCATGTCACTTACAAAATTACTGAAATAACCCCCAATAGAAAGGTAACGGCAATAGGCTATAACACTGCGGAAGGCCCCACAACGGTAACCATCCCCCATGCAGTCAAATACCAAGATGTCGACTATGCCGTAACAGCCATTGGCAGTGAAGCTTTTAGGGAAAAGCAATTGACCCGTGTGACGATACCTAACAGTGTAACGACCATTGGACACCAGGCTTTTATGAACAACCGATTACAAGGATATCTTGAGATTCCCAACAGTGTAACCACTATTGGGTTTACTGCTTTTATGAACAACCAATTGGATAGTGTCGTCATATCAAACAAACTGGCCAGGATTGACCCTCATGTTTTTAGGAACAACAAATTAACCAGCGTGACCATACCCAACAGTGTCACCCGTATTTATAGGAGTGCTTTTGCGCACAACAACCTGACCGAGGTGACCATACCCAATAGTGTGGACAGTATCGGGGTGAATGCTTTTTGGCATAACCAATTGACTAGCGTGACCATACCCAATGGGGTGACTAGTATTGGCGAACGTGCTTTTTGGGACAACCCAAACCTGGTCACAGTGAAGGTGAAGCCTGCCAATTCTCCAAAACTCCATGCAGATGCGTTTCAATACCATGGTCAAATTGATGTGGTCGTACCCAGGGGTACCCCTGCAGGAAGTATCAAAGACGCTTATAAACAAGCCTGGGGCACAGACTTCCAATCCATCACCGAAGTTACGGGGATCGGGGATACCTTCACAGCCGATTATATCACCTACGAGGTGACTTCCTTAACTGCTCCATATGAAGTTGAGGTGGCGGACTATGGCATCATGGGAGGTGCAGTAACCATTCCTTCAACAGTAGATCATGGCCCGAACACCTATGCGGTAACCGCTATTGGTAATGATGCTTTTAAGGAAAAGCAATTGACCGGGGTTACTTTCATCACGCCAAGTAACGTGACCAGTATTGGGAACAATGCCTTCCAAGGGAACGAATTGACCCATGTCGACATACCGGGCAGTGTGACCAACATTGGGATGGGTGCTTTCGTTGTCAACAAATTGAAGAGTGTGGTCATACCCAGCAGTTTGACCCGTATTGAAGCTGCGGTTTTTTCCCATAACCAATTGATCGAAGTGACCATACCCGAGGGTGTTACTGACATTGGGAGTAATGTCTTTGCCAACAACCCGATCACAAAAATAACCGCACAGGCCACTGTTCCTCCAGGTATTCAAGGCAATACCTTTGCAAACCATGGCCAAATAGATGTGGTAGTGCCCAGGGAGAACCTTCCCGGGAGTATCGAAGAAGCTTATGAAAAAGCCTGGGGCACAGAGTTCGAATCCATCACTGAAGGGATTGAGCTTTCAATAGAAGGTGCGCCGTCAGAAATTGAAAGTTTAAGCCCTTTTGATATTACCTTTCAGTTTGCCAGGGATGTAACAGGTTTTACGGTAGGTGACATCAGTTTGGATCATGATCATGCTACGCTTAGTGATTTTAGGGGAAGCGGTTCCAGCTATACAGTTAAAGTGACACCGACTACCTGCAATGGTGTCATCCAGATCATTGTTCCTGAAGATATAGCTGAATATGCACCCAATTTCCTCAATTTGGCAGCAAGCGCAAGGATAACAGTCAATGCCCTGCCGAAAGCTCCAACAATACGTTCAACCTACAGTTCTATATGCGCTGGTGAAGATGCCATATTTACTATCGAGGGGGGAAACCAAGGTGATGTGGTAACTTATGATGACGGAACATCACCTAACAAAACGGTAACCCTCGGAGAAGGTGGATCGATAGATGTAAAGGTAAACAAGATAACCTCCGATGTCATCTTAAACTTAACACAGGTAAGCAATGGAAGCTGCAGCATTTCATTAACGGAAGAAACGGCTACAGTAACGGTCAACACTATTCCATCGGCGCCATCGGTCAATTCGCCCGTCGAATACTGTGTGGGTGAGACGGCCGATGCATTGACGGCAAAAGGAACTGACCTGTTATGGTATACCACCCTAACAGGAGGAACTCCCGTGGCACCGATACCCAATACGGAAAATGCCGGAGAGACCTCCTGGTATGTCAGTCAAACCACCAGTTGTGGTGAGAGTGAACGCACAGAGATCGTGGTAACGGTCAACGCTACCCCATCGGCACAGCTAAGTACGCCGGCCTCTGCTGTATGTTCAGGTGAAGATGCCATATTTACCATCAGCGGAACCGCTGGTGATATCGTAACCTATGATGACGGAGCCTCAACTAAAACGATAACCATACCAGCAGATGGAAAAGTAGATGTAAAGGTAAACGGGATACGTTCAGCTGCCACCTTAAACTTAACCCAGGTATCCAATGGAAGCTGTAACATTTCATTAACGGAAGAAACGGCTACAGTAACGGTCAACGCTACCCCACCGGCACCATCGGTAAGTAGTTCGTCTGTTGAATACTGTGTGAATGATGCGGCCACTGCATTGACAGCAAAAGGAACTGACCCGTTATGGTATACCACCCTAACAGGAGGAACTCCCGTGGCACCGATACCCAATACGGAAAATGCCGGAGAAACCTCCTGGTATGTCAGTCAATCCACCAGTTGTGGTGAGAGTGAACGCACAGAGATCGTGGTAACGGTCAACGCTACTCCATCGGCTCAGCTAAGTACGCCGGCCTCTGCTGTATGTTCAGGTGAAGATGCCATATTTACCATCAGCGGAACCGCTGATGATATCGTAACCTATGATGACGGAGCCTCAACTAAAACGGTAACCATACCAGCAGATGGAAAAGTAGATGTAACGGTAAACGGGATACGTTCAGCTGCCACCTTAAACTTAACCCAGGTATCCAATGGAAGCTGCAGCATTTCATTAACGGAAGAAACGGCTACAGTAACGGTCAACGCTACTCCATCGGCGCCATCGGTCAATTCGCCCGTCGAATACTGTGTGAATGATGCGGCCACTGCATTGACAGCAAAAGGAACTGACCTGTTATGGTATACCACCCTAACAGGAGGAACTCCAGTGGCACCGATACCCAATACGGAAAATGCCGGAGAAACCTCCTGGTATGTCAGTCAAACCACCAGTTGTGGTGAGAGTGAACGCACAGAGATCGTGGTGATTGTGGAGGCTTGTCCTGCTCAAATAGGTGATGTATTCACTGTATCGGACATGAACTATAAAATTACGACTGTGAATCCCTATACTGCAGCGATAATGGGCATTAGTGAAACCGATATATCGGGCAGATCGTCGGCAACACGTTCCCATAGCGCCATAACAATACCTGAAACGGCTACCCATGAGAGAATCACCTATACCGTCACCGCCATTGGCGCCAATACTTTTAACGACAACCCGGACCTTGACCTTGTGACGGTGGAGGCCACCCATCCCCCATCGCTTCACAAAAATGCATTTGCAGATCGCAGCCAGGTAAACCTGGTAGTGCCCGTAGGCATGAGACAAGCTTATTTAGATAATGGGTGGACAGGATTCAAATCCACCATGGAAGAAGGCCAGGTACTATCCACAGGAAATAATGATGAGTTCAAGGATTTAACCCTCTATCCCAACCCTGCAAGGGATAAGGTCCATATTGATATTGATCCACGTTCAGGGCACGTATTAAAACAAGTAAATATCTATACGATGACCGGAGCCTATTTGTACTCAGAAAACGGACGGGAAATAAACACGAGCCGTCTATCCGAGGGGATGTATCTATTCGAAATCGTGACCAAAAAAGGCGATAGATCCATGAGGAAGGTCATCATACAGTAATATCACAACACTTAAGGTGGAAAAATGCATACTTAATGCGGGAAAATGGACACTTCAATGGGGAAAACGCACACTTCAAGAGGAAAAATGGATACTTCAGGCAGAAAAGTGCATACTTAAGGTGTACAAACGCATACTTCAATGGGGAAAACGCATACTTAAGATGTACAAACGCATATTTACCCGTCCGATCCCGATCCCGATAGCTATCCATAGCCGTTAACTTAAGTTTAAAAAGACATCATAGATTAGCTGGCAGTGGGTTTTCTTTTGCTTCCTTTG
>LYSV01000212.1 GCA_001657315.1 Flammeovirgaceae bacterium BBD 1991-12
TGTATATTTTAAGGGTTTTTATGACCTGTTTATCCCGGAATTGGAATCAAATGAAAAGGAGAAAGCCATTGTATGGTTTGAAAAAGTGATTTAAGTAGTGAAAACCCTTTCTTAAAAAACGGTAGTTGAGTGATTCCACATTTTGCTGCTTTCCATAACTTATAAACCCGTTTATTGAATAGTCTTACCATAATGTTTATTGAACTCAAAGACTGACCTGGAAGCGATATTTATAAATGAGAAAGAAAAACATCCTGAAAAGCCATTTAATCCGGGTTTCCCGGTTTTTTCACGCCATCTGTTTTCTTAGCTTCAGCAAGGCCACATTCTCTGCATGACATGTTTGTTTGGTAAAAAAAACACCCCTATTACTTATGTATGCTGTTTTTTCACCTGGATGGTTTTGACTCGGACAACGAACAGTAAAAGAATGTTGATTTTTCATTACTTTCTCAGCACTGTTGGGAAATAGCCTGAAAACCCTTTCCACTTTAAAAAAGATAAGACATAGTAGGCCATCAAGGTTAATGCTGGTAACCAAATCGATTTACCGGGAGAGGCTTGATCTCGCAAGGAGGTATTGTGATAGGCCTGGCACTGACACTGGATGAAATGGATCCAAATCTCACCAATGCCGTGATCGGTACGATCATGGGTGCTTCACTTATCCATGAATTTATTGGGCCATTAATGGCAAAAACTGCACTTAAAAAAGCCGGGGAAATACCGGACTGAAGTGGGATTCTCTGGTCCTGAAGAGATCAACCGTAATCCCGGTCAAGTCCTGCAATTACTGCAAAGCCTGGCTTTAGATAATCCGGGATCTTTAAGTCATAATTTAAGTGAAAACAATGCCCAGGGCAATCAGCATCAAGTGGCCACTCATTGCTGAAGCGTGTATGTTCTGATAGGCTGGTTTATCAAAACCAGTATGTCTGTGCCAAAACAAAAATGATTAAACCAAAAAATTAAATTTATGGAAACTACATTAAAGTTAAACAAGCAAGACCTGGGCCCCGCAGCTCATTTCCTTGCCAAACCACAAAAACTTCTTATCAATGGTGAATTTGTGGATGCCGTTTCTGGCAAAACATTTGAAACAACCAACCCGGCAACCGGTGAGAAGTTAGCTGATATTCCACTAGGGGATGAGGAGGATATCAATAAAGCTGTGGACGCCGCTCGCAAGGCTTTTGACGAAGGACCCTGGCCAAAAATGACGCCGTCAGAAAGGCAACGGATACTGTACAAAATTGGTGATTTGATCATGGAAAACCGCGATGAGCTCGCTTATTTGGAGAGCCTGGACAATGGGAAACCCTACAAAATTGCCAAAGCTGCGGATATTCCGCTAACTGCTGATTTGTTTCATTACATGGCAGGCTGGTCCCGTACGTTGGAAGGTTCGGTAGTGCCTGTGTCTGACATAGCCGTTCCTGGTGCAGAATTTCACGCCTATACCGTGCGTGAGCCTGTGGGAGTGGTAGGTTTGATCACACCCTGGAACTATCCATTACTTATTGCAGCAGGCTGGCAGATGGCCGGGGTACTGGCGGCGGGAAATACCATCGTGCTGAAACCTTCGGAGGTAACTCTCCTGACGATCTTAAGGTTTGCTGAGTTAGCCCGGGAGGCCGGTGTGCCAGAGGGAGTTATTAACATCGTCCCGGGATTTGGTGCCGGGGCAGGTACTACACTGACTTCTCATGATCAGGTAGATAAGATTGGCTTTACAGGATCAGTCCGAACGGGCAGGAGCATCTTGCATACAGTGGCCGACGGTAACCTGAAGAAAGTTACGCTTGAGCTTGGCGGAAAATCACCGAATATTATACTGGCAGATGCCGACCTGGAGCAGGCTATTCCCGGGGCAGCTATGGGTATTTTCTTCAACCACGGCGAATGTTGTTGTGCTGGCTCCCGCTTGCTTGTCCATAAATCGGTTTACGACAAAGTACTGGACGGCTTGCAAAGAGAGGCTGAAAAAATCAAGCTTGGACCAGGTCAGGATGACGGCACGGATATGGGGCCTGTAGTGAACCAAAAACAGGAAGATGTAGTAATGGGCTACATAAATTCAGGGCAGGACGAGGGCGCCTCTCTCGTTATTGGTGGACATAAAGTTGGAGATCAGGGTCACTTTATTCAGCCCACCATCTTCGCAGACGTCAATCATGATATGAAAATCGTGCAGGAAGAGATTTTTGGTCCTGTCCTTACCGTTCAGCCTTTTGATTCGATGGAGGAAGTGGTAAAGGTGGCTAATGACACCGTCTACGGACTGGGAGCCGGTATATGGACGACAAACCTGGGCAATGCCCACCATCTTGCGAAAGCGGTCAGGGCGGGTACCATCTTCGTGAATTGCTACAACGTGTTTGATGCCGCTATGCCATTTGGGGGATACAGAATGTCTGGATGGGGTAGGAACCGTGGTAAAGAAGCCTTTGAGGCATTTACTGAAACCAAAGCAGTATACGCCAAACTCAATTGATATTTCAGGTAGAAGGAGTTACGGACTTCTTCTACCTTTTTTAACCCTTAATACAATAAGCATGTATACATATGATGTTCATGAGAAGGTCTTATCTGACCTTATATCACTCAATGATCGTGTTGCCATAGTGACCGGGGGTGCTCAGGGAATAGGCTACGCTATTGCTGAACGCCTGGCTGAAGCTGGAGCTGAAGTGATCATAGCGGATCTGGATGCTAATAAAGCAGGCCAAAGTGCAAAAAACATTACTCAGAAATATGACCGTAAAGCGCATGGCTATCAGTTGGACGTTTCGGATGCGAATTCCATTATTTCCCTTGCGGATTATGCCAAAAATACGCTGGGACGCATAGACATTTGGGTTAATAATGCAGGTATCTATAATTTTCTAGGGGTGCTGGACATTGAAGACGGAGACTGGGACAAATTGATGAACCTCAACTTGCGAGGAAGCTTTATGGCCTGTAGGGAAGCTGCCAAACGAATGATTGATACAGATCAGGGAGGTGTAATTATCAATATTCTTTCTACCGCAGCACTGAAGACCTCAGGTAATGCCGCACATTACGTCGCATCCAAACATGGATTGGCGGGTCTAACCAAGTCACTGGCTGTAGAATTGGGTAAGCAAGGAGTACGGGCACTGGCCGTAGCACCTACACTGGTAGATACTCCGGGCGTTGAAAAGCTCAAGGCAAATGACCCCAATGTAAAGGAACAGCTAGACAGGTTTGAGCAACAACTCCCTCTTCGAAGGATGGCCGTGCCAGACGACATTGCCCGGACGGTTTTGTTCTGTGCTTCAGACCTGGCAATGTATCTTACAGGAACCGTGATTGCGGTAGACGGTGGAGAAACTGCGCTTTGAGATTCATTACAAAAGTCTTACAAGATGATGCGTGTAGTTCAAATTCATGAATGGGGTGATGCTTCCAGGCTCGTCTATGAAACGTTGGCCAAACCTGAAATAGCCGACAATCAGGCATTGGTTAAAGTCAGGGCTTCCGGAGTGAATCCATTGGATTGGAAAATCCGAAACGGTATGTTCTCTGACCATTACAGTCTTCCACTTGTACCGGGAGCTGAGTTTTCAGGTGAAATAGTAGCCAAAGGCGATCTGTTTGAGCCTTCCCTTTTGGGACAGCAGGTTTTTGGTTTTACCCAAAGCATGACGGGATGTTATGCCGAATATGTAGCTGTTTCCGCAAATGAAGTTGCTCCCCTGCCTGAGCAGCTTGATCACATCATTGCAGCAGGCACTCCTCTTACCGCACTAACGGCGTGGGGAGCACTTGAAGCAGGGGGAATGGCTAAAGGAAAAAGGATATTGATCCACGGGGCTGCCGGTAGTGTGGGGTCCTTTGCTGTGCAATTTGCCAGACAAGCTGGTGCTCATGTGGTGGCCGCATGTAAAAAATCACAGGAAACATTGGTTTTTCCAGCCGTTGATGAAATTCACTTCTATGAAGACTTTCCTGATGCATTTTCCAGGGACTATGATATCGTCCTTGACCTTGTGGGAGGAGCTATCCAACAACAGACCTTTGATCTATTGAGAAAAGGAGGTTCGCTGATATCAACAGTAATGCCGCCGGATCAAAAGATCTCAAAGGAATGTGGCGTAACTGCTCAAATGTTCATGGTTACACCAGAGGCCCAAAAATTGAAAAGCCTTGCTAATATGTTGATAAATGGAGTTCTGCAACCTTTAACCGTGCGTCGCTATCCTTTATCGGAGGCTCGTGGGGTTCATCAGAAACAGGAAAAAGGTGAGCTTATCGGAAAAGTTGTTTTGCTTGTGAATACCGATGATGGATGAATTGAGTTTATGAAAGACATTATAACAGTGTTTCAAAGCTTCCCTAAAGAACTGAGATACATCAATTTATCGGAATTGAAACAAAGTCTGCCTCTATTCGAAATGACTGACCCGAGACATAGACCTCAAGACAATCAAAGCCAATGTGCGCGCATTTCTTCGAACAGCTGTCAATACTAATATTCTATAAGACATTTTTAACCCCATGTCTTATTCTTGAGCCCAACAAAGCAATACATTCAATATGGTAAGTTTGTGAGGCTCAAAACAGGGCTTTGTCGCACTTATGGACCATATATTCGCACTAAGAATGGGCGAAAATATGTTCATTTCTCATCCTTTTCATATCCGAATTTAGAAGAAGCTAAGAAACCCTTCCCCACACTTGAAGAATTAGGAAGAAGATGAAAAATTTCCAGGAATTGAGAAATAATTCAATCAATGAGTATGGGTAGGGTTTCGGTAATAACTATACTAACGATTAATCAACAGTCTCTTCACCTCGCTGCTCCCATCTTCCATGAGCAAGTTTGCCAAGTATGTACCATTAGGTAGATCACTAACATCAAGCGAGACATCAAACCCGTCTATTGTCCTGGTATAGACTTTTTTTCCTTGTATATCAATAAACTCTACGGACTGTATCCTGAGTTGACTTTCTGCCTTGAAATTCACCAAATTACTGGCAGGATTGGGAAAAATTGTTAGCGATTCTCCGGTTGTTTCAAGGCTATTTAACGCTTGTTCCTTATTCAATGAGCTACGGCCAAAACCACCACCGGAACTATTAGTTACGGTAATATTGACCGAATTACTAACCGTAACTCCGCAACTTCGAGCAGTGACCTCTACTAAAAAATTACCAGGGGTGCTACCTGTGATAACAGATATACTTGGACCATTTAAACCTCCCGGGGCACCCCAACCGCTGGGGATTATCCACTGAAAATTAGAAAGCTCACGTCCTGTACTGGAGAAGCTTCCAAAGCCATTGGTAGGGAGCTCGGTAGATTCTGCATTTATCACTGGGATCTGCCTGCCATAAGGAATTGTTGTTGTTCTTTTTTCAGGAGGTCCGCATGTGCCTGGGAGATTAGCCTGTACACTCACCCGGGCCGTGCCTCTACCAGAAGAAGGTGCAGTGATAGACACCGTCGTTGAGCTCGTAGTGTAGGTATTTCTCAAGACGTTGTTGATTCTCCAACCGCTCGGCACGGAAAAAGTATAGTCAATCGCATCAGGTACAGCAGATGCTGTCAATGACCCGGTCTCTGAATTACATAACAGTGAAGGTCCGATTAGGGAAGACGGAGCGGGTGTAATACCAACGTCCGTAGTTGTAGCAGCAATTACATTATCGGAAATATTACAATCTTTTTTAGATGCAAATGCAAAGACTGATATTGTACCTTGAGTCAAACCTGCATTGATTTCAATGGACATACCAGAAAAGTTTTCTTCCCTTCCATCTGGGAATATAACAGTCCAAGTAGCTTTATTACACATAACCTGCAATGGTGGGTCATATATGAATCCAGGTGCGAAAGTATATTCTATCGGCATGCCGCAACTGACGGATGAGGGACCATTAATTGCCCCGGTTTGAGTAATGGGACTTTGTGCGTTTAAAAGGCTACTAGCCAATAGCGTTAATGCTAAAATTGAAAGTTGTAAGATCTTTTTCATGAGAAATTAGTTTGATTCATATAGGTGTCTCCACGGTATGAGTTTGGTAAACAAAAAAATTTAATTCGTATCACTATATTTAGCACTTTATACTGTCAGTTCATGCTATGCAAAACCCTAAACTCCCTCACAACAGCGCTAGGTTCTATTTACTTTTACCCACGTTTACTAAAGCTTGAAAACCCGTCAAACCGCTATGAGGCAGGTGGATCAGGAGAATTTTATTGAAGAGCTAAAAAAAGGAAACAACCAGGTGCTGGCCTCTCTTTTTGAAGCACATGAGCGTTACTGTACGCGCACGCTGCTTAAAAAGACCCGCTGCAGTATACAAGATGCTGAAGATCTTTTTGTTGATTCCATATTAAATCTCCGTGAAAGAATTTTGGCCGGTAAGCTTACAAAGCTGTCAAACATTAGGAGCTACCTTTTCTCTACATGCTATTATAACTGGCTTAAAATGCAAAAAAGAGAGCGAGTAAAAATTAGTAAGGAAGAAGAAATCAAATCATGGTTTTACAATGCTTATGAAAGCTTTGGGCTAGGGGAAGAGGTTTTGTACCAGGAAGAAATGATGGAAAAGGTCCAAAAGTGTTGGAAGAAGCTCAAAAAGAAATGCCAGCAATTGATTCATTACTTTTATGTTAAAGAGATGTCGATGAAGGAAATCGCCGTAAGGTTAAACTATGCAAATTCCAATGTTGCTAAAACAAGTAAACAAAGATGCTTTAAGCATTTGTTAGAATTGATCGCTGGGAGCGAACCCGATAAAAAATGACGGCCGAGGAGGATATATTAATTGAGAAATTTCTGCAACACCGCCTAACGGAAGAGGAAAAAGTGGCTTTCAGAAGAAAAATGGAATCTTCTGTGGAATTCAAGCAGAAGGTACTCCATGAAACTAAGGTGGTTTCTTATTTACAGGTAATGGATAAAATGGAGGTCAAAAAAGAAGTAGAATCCATTTATTCAGCCTACAAG
>LYSV01000213.1 GCA_001657315.1 Flammeovirgaceae bacterium BBD 1991-12
ATAACCACCTTCAAACTGGTCTTGCTTCGAATAAAGACCATCAAGCCACGTTTTGAGTGTATAGACGTAGTGAGTTTTTAAGCAGACCCTACTTACAAAAAAGAGGCTCTGAGAGAGTCTCAAAAAGACACCTTATTATTAGTAAAAAAGAGGCCGATAGCAAGCAGCTGTCGGCCCTTTTTTGGTGACTAATAACCTGGTCGTGTGTGTAATACTTCAAATCTGGCCTTTAAAGATTATGGCCCTTGCCAAATAATGTTACTTCCTCACTCTTTGGAAGAATTGATTTAGGAGAATCATCCCGTTCGGGTGGTCAATGATGTAATCGACCATATTAATTTTGAACCTTTACTCCGGCAATACAAGCCGGGTGTACATCGGTGTATCATCCACGTATGTTGCTCAAAAGTAGCAAGTTCAACGGTACGTACTTGTTTACGGGGATCACCTGGCGCATATTTAGCCGTAGCATAATGCGTGTTTTTCCATATTAACTTCCAGGGATTCCAGGTTAGGCCATTTTTGAATTCAAAATTACCCGGCATTTTTATGTTTTGATTCCAAACACACTGTTCAGGTAGTGATACATTATTCCTTTACCTTCAAAATTTCTTTTAACCTGATATTGTTTGAGGCAGATCCGATCATTATCCTAAATTCACCCGGTTCAACCACCCTATTCATTTTTTCATCAAGCATGGTCAACAATTCAGGGGTTATTGTAAACTCAACTTCTTTGGTTTCTCCTTTCTTTAAATGTATTCGCTGAAATCCTTTTAATTCCATTACAGGACGCGATACCGAGGCTACCAGGTCTTTGATGTACAGTTGAACAACCTCGTCACCATTATAATTTCCGGTATTGGTTAACTTAAACCTTAAGGTCGCATTTTCATTTGCGGTGATTTCTTGAGTATTGATCGTTGGATCACTATACTCAAAAGTTGAATAGCTCAAACCATACCCAAACGGAAATAGTGGTTTCCCTGAAAGATCCCGGTAGTCATGACCTCTTCCTGTTGGCTTATGATTGTAATACAACGGCAACTGTCCTTCGTGGATTGGAAAGGTTATTGGTAGTCGTCCGGCAGGATTGTAATCACCGAACAATACGTCTGCTACGGCGTTTCCTCCTTCATCACCCGGATACCAGACATCAACGATAGCAGGAACCTTTTTGATCCATTTGCTCATCGTGATCGCACTTCCTCCAACCAACACAACAGTAACAGGTTTTCCGGTTGCGGCTATTTGTTCAATCATTTCTTCCTGATGACCCGGTAGGGAAAGGCAGGCCCTATCCTGAAACTCACCTTCATTTATTCCTGCAACAACAACAGCTACATCACTTTTTTTAACTAGATCGACAGCCTCTTTAATATCACTCTTCCATGTGTTTTCCACGCCAACATCCCACAATAGTTTGAACCAGACATTTCCAACCGATTCATAGAATTCCACTTTTATATCGTACTCTTTGTCTTTCTGAAATTTATATGATGTGGTAAGTTGTTGAAATGTTTGCTTTTCCCAGTTATCAATAATAAGTTCTTTATCGATGTATACGCGATAGCCGTCATCGCCTTTTATCCCGATATTAACTACGCCCGTTTTGGGGGAAATAAGTTTCCCTGTCCATCTTGCCGAGTACCAATCATAATTGATTGTTTTATGCTCCGGTGAAAATAAAGTCCACCCAAAATCGATTTTGGGGTCGACCCTGGTTAATGCAGGGTCTCCTTCAAGTGTAATATTGTTAAAATATTCACCTTTTAACCCGGGTACTTTTTGACCTTCATGGTAGCAGTAGAGGTTTTCAGTAGGGATTGCAACAAATTCTTCTGATGTTCGACCGGAACCAGTTGCGTAACGTACGTCACATGTGGCACCTACCTTGTTTTTTATACCATCTAAAATATGGACCTTATTATTACCGGGACCCGAATATCCGCCCAGTCTCGCTTCTGTGGCATCTACGCCAATTACGGCGATTGATTTTGTACTCTTTTCAAGAGGGAGGGTTTCTTTTTCATTTTTTAAAAGTACGATGGATTCCTGAGCCGCCTTTTTTGCAATTTGTCGATGTTCTTCGGTGCCATTCCACTTTTTTGCCTCACTAACCTCAACATATGGATTTTCAAATAAACCAAGCTTGAACTTTGCCCGAAGAACCCTTCTTACGGCTTCATTAATTTTTTCTTCATTCACCTCCCCGGTTTCAAATTTTGGATAGTAATAATCCTTGTAATCATAGGACACGTCAAGAATCACATCCAAACCGTTTTCGATGGATTCTTTGCCAGAGTCGGCGTAATTATCAGTAGTAAAATGTCTTAAGTTGATGATACCCACCGCATTGGCATCAGATATCACAAAACCATCAAACCCCCACTCGTTTTTTAATTTCTGATTTAGCAACCTATCATTTGCTGAACATGGCCTACCATCCAGTGAGTTGTAAGATGTCATCACGGACCAGGCGTTAGCTTTTTGGAAAGCGGCTTTAAATGCCGGAAAATAAACTTCTTCGAGGAGCCTTTCATTAAAATGAATGGGATAACTATCCCTGCCACCGTCGCCTACATTCGCGATAAAATGTTTGGGTGTGGTTATTACTCCTAAGTTCTCGAACTCTGAAATAAACGAAACTCCCATCTGTGTGGTAAGAAAAGGGTCTTCCCCGTACGTTTCTTCCGTTCTTCCCCAGCGAACATCCCTTGCTATATTGAGAACCGGTGATAGTATTTGTCGAATGCCTCTCGTTTTAGTTTCCATAGCTATGGAATGGGCAACATCTTTCATTAAAGCAATATTCCAGGTTGCAGCCAAACCTATGGCTTGAGGGTATGCAGTGGCATCCTTTCTAACCAATCCATGAAGGGCTTCATCAAATGGAATTATTGGGATCCCTAACCGGGTTTCTTCAACAAAATACTTCTGGACCTTATTTGCGAGTACCGCCGCTTGTTCCGCATTTCCTCCTTCAGCATAATCCAACAGTTGTTGGGTACTTGACGCTGAAGTATGTAATAAAAATCCAAAGATCCCATCCTTGTACTTCTCCAGTCCTTCAGAGAAATCAGCGGGGATCATGAATAACTGGCCAGATTTCTCTTCCATGGTCATTCTGGAAAGCAAATCTTCAACCCTGTCTTCGATAGGTATAGCAGGGTTCTTATAGACTAAGTTGTTCTTATGCTTACATGAGAAGGCTATTAAAACAACCAATATAGTTGCGATGCATTTTCTGGTTATAACCATTTTCTTTCATTTAATAATTTAGTGGATCATGAGTGCTGGGGAAACGCTATGTAACCAATCTGTTAAGCTTAAATTTTAATTATTCTAATTGCAGGTAAAATGCTTTCTCAATTGCCGGGCAAGGTCAATAGAATCTTTTCGAAACATGACACAATTTTACATTCTCAACCAGCGTGCATATAGCTAAAGCGTCATGCGTGCTGATCTTGGAATGGGTTGTGCCCGGGGCTCTATCACATTGGCATAGGAAAAGCAGATCTTTACCATACAAAACGATATTAACATCATTGAAAATGAGTGTCGAAACCATGTTTTGGTTAAGCACGTAAGCGCGGTGGTTTTTGTTTGTATAATTCTATGGAGTCTTATATATTCTTTAGGCATCTTCAATCACAGGGCCATTTCTAATGCGCTTAATCCGGGTGTTTTCGGGGCAAGGATAAATATGACAGCCTATGCTATCTTACCTCAAAAACAGCTTCCAGCCTTATATCATCAGAAGCCGCTCCCAGCTTTACTTCAAATTGACCGGGTTCCACCACGCGTTCCATAGTTACATTCCACAGACTGAGATCGTCTGGTAATAAAGTGAATTCTACTTCCTTCTCTTCATTTGGTTCCAGCTCTACTCGTTTAAACCCACGAAGCTGTATGTTGGGAGTACTCACAGAACTGTAGCGATCAGTGATGTACAACTGGGCGATCTCAGTACCTTTTCGCTCCGAAATATTTTTGATCGTTACACGAACTTTTTGCTCTTCGTCAGGTGTAATAACAGGTTTTTCAATGATCAGGTCAGAGTATTCAAACCGGCTGTAGCTCAAACCATGTCCAAAAGCGAATAAGGGCTGATTACTTTCGTCTACATAAGTGGCATTGGAAGATTTCTTGTGGTTATAGTAAATGGGGAGCTGACCATTGGCTCTGGGGAAAGAGATCGGCAGCTTTCCTGAAGGGTTCACTTTACCTGTTAAGATATCTACAACACCCTGACCACCTTTTTCACCAGCGTACCAGGCTTCCAATATAGCATCAGCCAGTTCAGCTTCTTCTTTGATCACCAGCGGTCTGCCATTTTGCAGGACCAAAACGATGGACGTACCGGTGGCTGCTATTTCCTTCAGTAATCTTTTACTATAAGTATTTAACTCAAGGTTCACCTTGTCCCTGCCTTCTCCATTGCTGTCTTTTTCTCCCAGGACCAATACGGCCACGTCCGCCTTGCGGGCTGACCTTACTGCCTTTTCAAACATCGTCTCACTGTTCTTATCAGGATTGATTTTCCAGCGGATCTTGATATCAGCGAACTGGTCATATTCTACCAATTCCAGTTTAATGGCATATTTCCTGCCTTTTTCCAGCCTCATGCTTTTCCTTGACCATGAATTTTTAAACTTTTGATCCCAACTATCGATCAACACTTTGTTGTCAATGGTAAGCCTTCCCAGGTCATCGGCCCAAAGCTGGAAGTCATACATTCCATCCAGGCTGGGAACAATGTAACCCGTCCAGCGAATGGAAAAGTTATCATTGGGAATACCCGGTGCCGGGCTAAGGTTGTGCCAGTATTGCTCTAATTTGGTTTCTACCCGGGTCAGTGCCGGTGTACCGGCAAAATCAGTATTTGTAAAGTATTCCGCCAAAAGGCCTTTTTCTCCATTAGCTGTACGAAGAAAGCGTTCGTCGATCTCCTCCATTATACCTCCGGGAACACCAACATCCACAAAGTCAATCGTGTAGCCGGTTTCATTAAACGCCTTGACCATAGATACTTCATCTTCCGCTCTTCGGGAATAACCGCCCAGCAAAGCCTTATCTGCCAGTTCTCCAATAACGGCAATACTTTTGGCCTTGTCATCCAAAGGTAAAATGTCATTTTTGTTCTGAAGCAGGACGATGGATCTGTGAGCTGATTCCAACGCCAGTTGCTGATGTTCCTTGCTACCGTATCGGGCCGCTTTCAATGACGTGTCAATGTATGGGTTTTCAAATAATCCCAATTCAAATTTTACATACAAGACACTGGATACTGCCCTGTCAATATCTTCAATGGATAATAGTTTATCCTCCAGGGCATCCATAATACCCTGCTTAAAAACTTCGTGCGGATAATCATAAAATTGCATATCCAATCCTGCCCGGATCGAGCTGGCAATCGCTTCTTTGGCATTTTTTGCAGTAAAGTGTACGACTTCTTGTTTTCTTATGGCGCCGAGGTCGGAAATTACCATTCCCTTAAATCCCCATTCGTCACGCAGTACTTTCTTTAAAAGCCACGGATCTCCTGCTGCAGGTACACCGTCCCATTCATGGTAAGCCGCCATCGCTCCCAATGCGCCCGCTTCCATAAAGGCTTTTTCAAAAACATACAGGAAATTACTTCGTGCTTCCCGCTCCCCAATGTACACCGGCGCTGTATTTTTACCACCTTCCGGAATACTATGGATACCGAAATGTTTTGGTTCGGCTACCACAGCATTGTCATGACTTAAGTCTTCACCCTGCATACCTTTAATAATAGCAACACCGTTTCGCGCAGCTAAGTACGCGTCTTCCCCATAGGTTTCTTGCACACGCCCCCAGCGAGGCTCCCTACCGAGACCTAAGGTTGGAGCTAACACAAGATGGACCCCAACAGCGCGCGCTTCTGACCCTATCACCCCGCCTATTTTTTTCATGGCTTCTGTATCCCACATGCTAGCTAAGCCTATAGGCACAGGAAAAGAGGTGCTACCTTTTCCCAGGTAGCCATGCAGGGCTTCTTCAATGACCAATGCAGGAATGCCCAGTCGATCGTTTTCAATAATGTATTGCTGCAATTCATTGGCAAGTTCAGCAGATTCCGGGTAGAAATCACGAACCGAACCAGCGCCCATTCCTTCCAGTGCCGGCTCCGCTTTTTCAACAGATAATCTTCCACCTTCAATCAGGTCATGAGCAGAATACATGTCCAATTGCCTGATCTTTTCGTCTAATGCCATTCTTGACAGTAAGTCCGCAACACGGCTTTCAGTAGCTAGCGTTGCGTTTTGATACGCCGGGGTACTGTTTTTTTGCCCGCAACCCGTAAAAAATAAAATGAAGAATAGTATGCAATGGTTTCGGCTCATATCTACATCAATTGTTGATTTTTATTATGCTAAAATAATAACTAAATCGATTTAGTTACCTATATTTGTTGATAATTTAAAAATTTTTCAAAGTGATGAAAAATGAATTCTTCAGTAAAGGTCAGCGTTGCGACCGATTCTGGCCTCACTATTCTCTGTTTAAAGCTTTTACGGGAGGTATTATTCAAAAGTATTTTGTGCTTCTCCTGCTTCTTGTTTTATGCTATAGCTCCTTCGCCCATGAAGGGGCCGGCAACAACCATATTCACACTATCAATACCAACTACAAGCTCTACCAGCAATGCCGGGGAGATGTTGAAGGCTATGCCTATAAGCTGAGCGGGGGTGAATATGACTACCCCTCGCTCCGGGACGATCACAGGGACGCGATGATCTCCAGGGCAACCACCGGCAAACACGGCTTTGAATTTATGACAGGAAAAGTCCCGGGGGATCATAAGGGGAATACGGTCACTTTCTTTTTTTATTCGGATGTAGATCTCAACAAGCGACAGCCCTACGATATTAAGGTCAAT
>LYSV01000214.1 GCA_001657315.1 Flammeovirgaceae bacterium BBD 1991-12
TGATCTCTTTGTAAACCGGCCGCGTAAACAGATCCACCCAATCAATAACAGTGATGGTGATAAAATGAGGGCGCTGCGATTCGCCGATCTTATATTTTTCCGACATGGGAGGTTGGTAAAGGGTTGGCTTCTAAAGTAAATGTAGCTAACGAGCATTGCAAATGCTTCTATCGGGCTATCTGTTTTTTGATGATGTTAAAAAATGGGCACGCTTTACAAAGTCGAGTAGGTAAGGGGAATTTCACCCCAAACCTCTCACAGAACCGTACGTGACAGTCTCCCGTCATACGGCTCTTGTTATACAAATCATAGGTTCAGGTAACCTTTCTCCCAATGATAAAACAGCCTCGGATTGCCTTTCTGTAATTGTTTCAGATAGGTATAAGCACGCTTGATACTTCCTTTCAGACTCTTGTACCTGTTGAGTGCCCATTTTACCAACCGTTGATGAAATACTCTGAACACTCTGAGCAACTCATTCCTGCCAAATTTACCAAAGTAGTTTACCCATCCTCTTAGCTTTGGATTGAGTATCCGGGACAGGTCTTCTATTGTGCCAGCACTCCATCTGTGAAAGTTTGTTGACCTCAGGTCAGACAGTATCTTCTTCTTCGATGAAGTACTGATAGCACAACCGTATCCCAGAAACATCCCACCTCCTTCTCTTTTTGATCTAACAGGTCTCGGCTGAAAGCTGAAACCCAGAAAATCAAACTTCTTCTTATAGTGCTTCTTCTCTCTCCGATAATCCTGACAGTAAACAATTTGTGTTTTCCCTTCGTGAAGTCTCAGCTTACATGCTTCCAGTCGTAATCTGACAGATTGTAAAACCGATTTGGCTTGTTCCTCACTTTCACAATGGAGGATCACATCATCTGCATACCTTACAAAGGATACAGCCGGATATTGCCTGCTCAGCCATTCATCTAAGGCGTAGTGAAGAAATAGATTGGCCAGAAGCGGACTGATTACTCCTCCTTGTGGGGTGCCTGAGCCTTCTTTTACTCTTAAGTGTCCGTTTGTATCCAGCACCGGCGCTTCCAGCCACCGTCTTACATAGAGTAAAATCCATCCCTCATCGACATGTCGTTCCAGCCCTTTCATCAGTAAATCATGATCTACCGAATCAAAAAAGCCTTTGATGTCCATGTCTACCACCCATGCATGACGATGAACATTCTGTCTCACCGCTTTTACTGCATCATGGGCACTCCTTAACGGGCGATAACCATAAGAGTCCCTGTGAAAAATCGCCTCAAGTCGCGGTTCCAGATAAGCCTTGACTACCTGTTGGGCAATCCTGTCTCCTACTGTGGGTATACCCAGCTTTCTTGTACTGCCATCTTTCTTGGGAATCTCCACTTCTTTCACTGAAGGTGGGAAGTAACTGCCTGAGCTAAGCCTGTTCCAGATCTTGTACAGGTTCTTTTCAAGTGCTTCATCAAATGCTGACAAGCTAACCTGATCTACCCCTGCACTACCCCGGTTAGACTTCACCTTTTGGTAAGCTTTCCATACCATCGCTTTGGTAATGGGTAATGATTTTGTCATCTCTTCTTCAGTCATCCCCCGAAAGCCTTCGGGGTTGTTAAAGTTGATTAAACATGTATAACTGAACCCCTTCGCTCCACTTCCATTACAGAAGCTTCCTAACTACTACGGGTTCATCCGCCATCCTTTTATGCATTGGGGTACTCCCCTTTGTTACTCCCCACTCCGCTGGAGGAAGGCTGTGAGCAACCAACATCACAAAAAGGACTTCCCGAGTTCCATATATAAGCCCGAATAAAAGTCACGCCCCCTTCATGACGACAGCCACATAGCCAGTAAACAGGTGACCGCTATGTTTATCCCTCGATTGCGCTGATCTTTGGTTTTGACTGTGGATGAACTTTCTCGACACTTCTGCAGAGGTTCACTCTCGTTCGTCTCTTTTATTCATACCTGATACCTTCATGGCACCTTTTCCCTGACCGCTCAATACCAGACAATTGCTCATCCAGCACCGCAGGGTGGTTTGTGGGCTGCCCCTGTAGACCGCCCACGGTGGGCCCGCCACCATCTTATATATAGCATGTGAAAGAACATCTATCTATATTCCCAGCTTTCACTTCTCGGCACACTGCGCGCCAGATGGAAGGAGCTGGAATTGATTCCATTAAATTCATTTGTCATGATAAGTCGGAAGGCAAGTACTACCGTAATGGGATTAAAAAAGAGTACACACTTAAAGAACAAGAACTCGAAGAATTCATTTCAACTACATCAAATTTAAGTCCCACTATCCCATACAGCAAAGACGATTATGAAGTGCTTACAGCCAGAACAGATCAGTATAATATGGTTGTCTATTATAAAAATGGGCAATCGGAATGGATCAAATATGATGGCAAAAGATTTATGAAGGAATCGTACTTATACTTTGAGAGCAGAAAGAATATTGCAAAAACCTACCTGAAAAAGTGACGTGACTCTCTTTCAATCCGTAGAGTTTGTTTTCCCTTGGCATCGAGCCAAGGGGAAAACAACACAGGTAAAAATGCGAACTGCCTTTCTAAATTCCTGACTTTCCTCAAGATGTCCTCTACGGTGTACGTGCTGTAAAAGAAGTGGTCGCCAGTTTTCGGGAGTATTCTCATAAGTCAATATTAGTTAGCTGCATGGTATGCGAAAATATGCATAAAGGGCAGGGCTTCGCTTGCCATTTATCGCATAGACGCTGACGGTTTTCACACAGCCCATTTGCTTCTCCATCACCATCTTTGAATTATTCGGTTAGTACCTAACCATCTTATGGAAAGCAAAATTCATAAACACACACAATGAAAATCAATCTACATTTGAAAGGGGCTTTATGTCTCATAATGATCATGGCAATAGCGATATCTTGTCATGACGAAATAGAGGACATATCTCCAACTCCGCTATCTCTTGACGATCAGTTGGCTCAAGAAGGGTTGACCAGAACAAAGCTTGGAGAACAGCTTGAAAACCCCTACTCTATTGAAAACATGACACTCGCATTGGATACCCTAAAAAAGATATTGAATGGGGTCAATCCAACTGGTCGTAGTTTGGCTGACGAAATCACCTTGGAAGCTACAGACCTATATGTAAGGTTTTTACCAAGAGATACAACTCAATATGACGAAATGATGAAAGATACCTCTATGATTTATTATGAATATCCGTTGGACTATGAAATCGAGCAGCAAGGAGATGTATACATTGATACTACGGTGGCAGAGGGACAAATTGGCTGGCAATATACAGTGGTTAAACCTGATTTTATCATTTCTGACACGCTTACATACGAAATTCTTTCAGAGCTTTTTATTCCTGAAAACCACCCTGATTATGTAGAAGAAGAGGACGATGAAGAGGTAAGCAACGGTAGGATAAAAAGTATGTCACAACTACTTGGGCAGCTAGAAACCATGTCCCTTTATTTGTCAGACAATTTAGAAGAAGAAGAAAAACAGCAAATTGCCAATGGAAGGGTAACGGGTTGGTTTAAGGGTAAGTCTAAATGGAGACCAAGAGGAAGGATAAGTATACAGGATACTGAATTAGGTTGGCGACCCATGCAAGGTGTAAAAGTAATAGCCCGTAGGTGGTTTACCACAAAAACAGGCTACACTAATTCTAACGGATATTATTCATGTGGTCGTTTTCGCAGAAAAGTCAATTATAGCATAAAATGGGAAAGACATGATTTCAGTATTCGTGAATACCGCGGCAGGGGGTTTAACGGGCAAGCCAAGATCAATGGGCCAAAACGAAGAGGGGACTGGAATCTGGATATACGAAAACACACCAAAGATTGGTTTCATGGAACCATATTCCAGGCAACCGTTCATTATTATTACGGAAACATCAGAGGATTAAGAAGACCACCAGAAAATAGCCGTTGGAAACCTCAGATGAAAATTAGTGCTAGGAATCATTCAGAGACCGCTCATGGGAGTTATAACCAAGCAAGAAGGTTCCTTGGCATTAAAACCCCGATCAGAATTTACAGAAATGATAGGGACAGTGATGAAATTTATGCAACGACTATCCATGAGTTAGCACATGCATCACATTGGCGTATGAGTCGCCATGATTTTAATAATGGGATGTTTAAAGTATTGGAATCATGGGCAACAGGAGTTCAATGGGAATTGACCAGAATGAAATACCGAAGATACTTAGGAATAGAGAGAAGCACAGGCTTTTATACATCAGTTGTTGCTGATATGATTGACGGACCTGCGACTGAACAAACCAGAATCAATCATGGCTATATAGATGCAGATGAGGTCGATAATGTTTCAGGATATAAAATTCGGCAATTGGAAGATGCGCTAGTAGGCGTAAGGACATGGAATGAATGGAGGGATAACATTAAGAGAAAATACAACAATTCTACAAAAGATAATTTGAATGATTTATTTGCGGCTTATGAATAAACTTGCTGTCTTCCTGGTCTTTGTTTCTGTTTTTGGATGTGATAGGGGTCATACAGATTATGAGTGGAAGTATACAACCACTGTACGGTTCATTAATGAAACACATCATACTATACATGCCAATGGTATAGGCTGCGAAATTTCTGATATACCTGCAAATGATATTGTTACAGTTGAACTTATTACGTCTCATTATGGCGTTAAAGAAAGTGACAAGCCAAACCTAGACAACATCGAACCTATTTTTTATTGCGCCTTTCTTTATGGAGATACAGGAAAATGCGAAGCGGGAGTCAATGAAATTGAGAATCATGAAAACCGTAAGCAAATAGGAGATTTTGAGTTTGAATATACCTTTCGGTTTACAGAAGGGCGGCTTCAAAATGCGCAGGAATGTCAATAAGTTTAATAGAATCTGGAAAAGCAAGTTACTTTTCCAGATTCTAAAATTCAGGGGCATCATTTGGTATTTCTCGCATATACTTTAACGTTTTTCGCACAGGGGTTTGGTTCTGATTTCTCCAACTATATGCTTGTGATCGTCTGTGGAAGCGTTTGCAGAAAGCGAAGGTAAACACACGAAAAGAAGCCCGAAATGGGCATATGCCATTCTCATTAAGAATAAAAAGCCACGTGAGTATGCATATGCAGAAACGGATGATGACTGATGGGAATAGTTCCCAAACCTTGCCTGAATAAGGCAAGGATCGCTTTTAAATTATAATCATAGGTTATTATCAAATCTAAAGACAAGCGTAAGAATCTGATCGCAGCCTTAGCAATGACGTTAGTTATGGTGGGGGGTATTGTGCTTGACACACAACAATCCGAAAAAGAGCTGTTGAGTGATTGCTCATGCACTGAGCAAATTCAGGTACAGCAACAGGAAGCCCGTATGTTTGGCTGGGGAAGATGTAAAAACGGTGTTCAAAAAAAGAAGTTCTTTTTTATAACAGTCAACCAAAGAGGTTGCTGCCCAACTTACCATTAATTCAATTAAATTAAGTAAAGCCCTTATGGTGTACGTAAGGGCTTTAATGTAATTATTAAATGAAAAATCAATTCATTCTCATGCTATTGCTCAGTGCATATTATCCCGTTGCATATGGGCAAAGAACCATTGAAGGGCACGTGTACAATCGACAAAACGAACCTGTCCCCTATACATCCATTTATGACAGTGCCAATCAGCAGGGAACCTATTCGGATGTGAATGGCTATTTCAGATTAAACGTTGGTAAGCTTCCGGTAACGCTTAAACTCAGCAATGTAGGTTACGAAACCAAAGAAGTATATCTCTCAAACAGAGACACCGCCATCATATTTCTGGAAGATAAAATTGTCTATCTCGAAGAAGTCGTGGTACGGGTAGAAGCATTGGAATATAAACACATCGGAAGCCCGAAAAACAGAAAAGGAGTTACAACATTTCATGTGTATGATCCCTTCGATCAATTTGCAATCGTGGTGAATAACGACAACGGCGTTTTGTACACAAATCCTAAATTAATTTCATTTTCAATCAATATAGACCCCGGCTCTTTTTTGGGGGTAAGGGACGGTAATGATCCTACCGGAGAAAAGCAGCTCAGGTTGCGCATGTACAAGCGAGGCGACAGCAAAATAATTGGTGATGATATTTTGCACGAAGATGTTTTTTTAAGCCCATCAAAAAAAGGCTGGTGTAAAGTAAGCCTGGAAGAAATAAACATAAACTTACCCCGTGAAGGTTTCGTGCTCGCAGTCGAATGGATTGAAAATAATCCCACCTTTCATTATGAAACGAAAAATAAGGATGACAGGAAGGTCTATCAGGAAAGACAATATGGAGTTTCCATCAGGGGCCATAAAATGTCAGGCAAAGAAAAAGGCATTTATGAGACCGTGAGACTGTTGCATATTACCCAAAGAGGATGGGAAAAAGAGAAAACGTTTAAAGACTATATACCTTGTTTTCGGCTGGAGTTTTTTGAAAATGATTAAGGGACTTTCATCCCGCACTGGCGCGCTTTTGTAAAGCGTGCCCGTCTTATTCCAGCATTTGTAATGCCACCAGGTTCTCCTCGTTTAAAATATAAAACCCCGCACTACTGTACACCCATTGCTCCGCTGAATATACACACTCTTCCACCACCGGGTTATTATGAAGGTAATCGAGTCGCTGATCCATCATTTTATTGCTCGTAAGCTCCACGGGATGAAAACCATCCTGCCATAATTTGTAGTTTTCGCCACGTCTGAGACGCTTTGCTGCAAAGGAAAATTTATTCAACAGCCATTCCCGCCTACTCTCACCGTTCTCTTTGATCATTTTAACCAGTGCCTTGCTTTTCTTGAAATCGCGTATGATCCCATTAAGAGGTTCCCGCGTACTGCCTGCAATCAAATGTATGTGGCTGGGCATAATACAATACGCATAAACTACCAGTGACTTATTTTCGACACAAAAATTTAACGAATCGATGATGATCTCTTTGTAAACCGGCCGCGTAAACAGATCCACCCAATCAATAACAGTGATGGTGATAAAATGAGGGCGCTGCGATTCGCCGATCTT
>LYSV01000215.1 GCA_001657315.1 Flammeovirgaceae bacterium BBD 1991-12
AAAAAAGTATTGGTCATTGGCGGGGCAGGCTTCATAGGCGCCTTTGTAGTGAAAGAGTTGTTAAAAGAAGATGTGAAGGAAGTTATTATCTATGATAACTTCGCAAGAGGAAAAATGTCCAATATAAATGAGAGCCTAGAAGACCCAAGATGTTACGTTTATCCTACTGGAGGTGATCTTCGTGAAACGGATATTCTCAATGATGCTATGAAGGATGTGGATTATGTGTTTCACCTCGCCGCTATGTGGCTTTTACACTGTAAGGATTACCCACGCACAGCCTTTGATGTTAACATTGCAGGTACTTTCAATGTACTGGAGGCCTGTGTTAAGAATAATATTAAAAAGCTGATTTATTCGTCTTCCGCTTCTGTTTATGGAGATGCACTGGAAGTACCGATGACCGAAGATCACCCTTTTAACAATAAAAACTTTTATGGAGCCACCAAGATTGCCGGGGAAGCCATGTGTACAGCTTTCAACGATCGATATGGACTTGAGGTGATCGGACTACGCTACATGAACGTTTATGGACCTGGGCAGGACCAGCATGCGGTGTACAGTGGTGTGGTACCAATCATGCTCAACAAAATAGCGGCTAACGAGGCTCCAACTATTAATGGTGATGGCAGTCAAGCCTATGACTTTATTTATGTAGAAGATGTGGCCAAATCGAACATAGACGCACTCAAAAGTGATGTGAAATTGGGCTTCTATAACGTAGGTACAGAGGTGCAGACAAGCATTAAAGAATTATGCGATACTATCTTAAGGTTGAAAAATTCGGATCTTAATGTGATCTACCAACCATATGGTGAAGATGATGCCCGACAACTGGTGCAAAACCGGATCGGGTCAGCTAAAAAGGCGAAAGAAGAGATCAATTTCAACTACCAGTATACGTTAGAACAAGGATTACAAAAACTTATTGACTGGAGAATAGCCTCTGGTGTAGATCAATCATGATGACAGAAAAAAGGAATATCCCTATCTCCTTACCTGTAACAGGCGAAGAAGAATGGCAAGCTGTTAAAGATCCACTTATGACAGGCTGGCTCACAGCTGGGCCTAAGGTTCGGGAGTTTGAACAACTCTTTGCCGAGAGACACCAGGTCAAGCATGCGGTGGCGGTAACCAGCGCTACTACGGCCCTTCATCTTGCCATGGTAGCCTTAAATATTGGCCCGGGTGATGAGGTGATTGTACCGGCATTTACATGGGTGTCCACAGCCAACGTTGTCCTTTACCAGGGAGCCAATGTCGTATTTTGTGACATTGACCCCAAAACGTTCAATATTGATCCGGAAAAACTTGCCGAAAAGATCACTAACAGGACTAAGGCCATCATAACCGTTCATTTGTTTGGCCTCTGTGCCCATATGGATGCCATAAAAAAGGTGGCGGGAGAAATACCGATCGTTGAGGACGCTGCCTGTGCGGCAGGATCGGGATACAAAGGTACGCCTGCAGGAGGTTTAGGAGCCTTGGGCTGTTTCTCCTTCCACCCTCGAAAATCAGTGACCACTGGTGAGGGTGGTATGATCACTACCAATGATGATGCATTAGGTGAAAAGGTAGGTATACTCCGCAATCATGGTGCCTCCATTTCTGAGGAGCAACGGCACCACGGCCCCAAACCCTACATCTTGCCCGATTTCAATATGATGGGCTTTAATTATCGCATGACGGACCTCCAGGGCGCTGTAGGCACTATACAGATCAAAAAGCTAGACACTTTTATCAATGAAAGGGATAGATGGTCACAATATTATATCAACGAGCTCAAAGGTATAGATTGGTTGCAGCTACCGGAACACAATACAGACTATCGACATGGGTGGCAGTCTTTTGTTACATTGATTGACCATGACGAAGCGCCATATTCTCGAAACGAGATAATGGAGAAGTTACAGGAAATGGGGATTTCCACAAGGCCGGGAACGCATGCGGTTCATATGCTCAATTTTTACAAGGATAAATTCAATATACGTGAAGATCAGTTTCCTGGGGCTAAGCAGGCAAATGATTGTTCGATGGCCATTCCCCTGCATAATAGAATGAACAAAGAAGACTTCCATTACATAGTACGGGCCATTAAATCCCTGTAAAATCAAGGATTACCCAATTCTTACACATTTATGTGCGGTATAGCAGGTACATTTAATCTTGGTGGATCTCCAGTTTCAAATTTTACATTGAAAGCTATGACCGAAGCCCTTGGGCACCGGGGGCCAGATGGAGAGGGCTTCTTTGTGGATCAAAATGTTGGCTTAGGGCATAAAAGGCTTGCCATACTGGATACATCTGCTCGTGGTATTCAGCCTATGACGTCCAAGGATGGCAATTGGGTACTTGTGTTTAATGGTTGTATTTATAACTTCATGTCACTGAAGCAGGAATTAAAAAGCCTCGGACATGAGTTTATATCAAGCACCGATACCGAAGTAATAGTAGAAGGCCTTGCTGAATATGGTCCTTCTTTCCTGGAAAGGCTAAATGGTATGTTCGCGATTGCCGCGTGGAATAAACAGGAAAAGGCGATTTATTTAAGTAGAGATCGATTTGGTATTAAGCCTTTGTATTATTGGTTTTCCAATGGCAAATTAGTTTTTGCATCTGAGATCAAGGGAATTATGGCACATCCTGATTTTAGTGTGCAACTGAACTGTCAAGCTCTTAATGAATACTTTACCTTTCAAAATGTTTTTACATATCAGACACTATTCGAGGGAGTTATCATGCTACCTCCTGCTAATACGGTAAAGGTAACACCAGGTAGCACCTTTGTTAAACATCATTCCTGGTGGGACTACGACTTCTCTGACCCAGATGATAAAATGTCCTTTGAAGACGCTAAGGAGGAGACAGAAAGATTATTTAAAAATGCTGTGGCCAGGCAAATGATTGCTGATGTGCCGGTAGGCTCATACCTTTCTGGTGGTATGGACTCAGGGTCTATTACGGCTATTGCTTCTACACATTTAGATCGCTTAACTACCTTTACAGCAGGATTCGATATGTCAGAAGTAACTGGAGTTGAAGTTAACTATGATGAGCGAAGGGACGCCGAATTGATGGCTAACTACTTTAAAACCGAACATTATGAACAGGTAATAAATGCCGGGGATTTGAGCTGGTCACTGCCTAGACTGGTATGGCACTTGGAAGATCTTCGTGTGGGTATGAGCTACCCCAACTACTATATTAGCCGTCTAGCTTCAAAATTTGTAAAAGTTTGTCTACAAGGAACGGGTGGAGATGAACTATATGGAGGTTACCCATGGCGCTATTATAGAATTTTTCATTCTGTAGATCAGGAACAATTCTTTGATAACTACTATAATTTCTGGCAACGACTTGTACAAGAAGAGGATAGAAAAAAGCTTTTCAAAAAAAATATACTTAAAAAAATAGATATTAAGAATCCTAGGACTGTGTTTGAAAATGTATTTACGTTCAATTCTAGGTTAAAATACAATACCCCTGAAGAGCACATTCAAAACAGCCTGTATTTTGAGATAAAGACCTTTTTAACCGGTTTGTTGCTAGTAGGAGATAAACTGTCCATGGCAAATGGATTAGAAGAACGATTTCCGTTCTTGGATAATGACCTAGTAAACTTTGCACAGAAAATTCCGATTAAACATAAGCTCGGTAATTTAGAAAATGAAATAAGTCGTATAGACGAGAATGAAAGCGTGAGGAGGAAACATACCGTTTTGTACAGAGAGTATGACGATGGGAAAAACGTCTTACGACAAGCTATGATGGATTTCCTGCCCGAAAAAATCATTAATCGTAAGAAACAGGGATTTTCTGCTCCAGATGAGTCATGGTATAGAGGTGAAAATGCTGATTATATTAAGAGGCTTCTTTTAAATAAAAAAACTGTATCTTCTGAATTCATTAGTCAAGAATATGTTGAAAGAACGATAAATGATCATCTTAACCATCACGGGAACCATAGGCTTCTTATATGGTCATTTATGAATTTTGAATGGTGGTGTAGAATATTTTTAAATGGAGAAAAAATAATATGAGCGTTTCAAAATATCTTAAAAGGGTATTTGCAATTAAAAGAGGCAAAATTAATAATCAATACCAGAGGGTTTTACCTCTCAATGAAATGTTCAATGATAGATGGGAGAAAGCAAAGTTTTTAGGCTTTGGAGAGGGTTCTAGTATTTATGACTCCTCTACGGTTTTTGGTAAAGTGAAAGTTGGGGCACATACCTGGATAGGTCCCTTCACTGTGTTAGACGGTTCTGGAGAGTTAGAGATAGGATCTTTTTGTTCGATATCAGCCGGGGTTCAAATTTACAGTCATGATAGTGTAGAGTGGGCTACTACGGGAGGTATTTCTAGGTATAAATACGATAAGACTACTATCGAAGATAATTGCTACATAGGTCCGAATACGGTTATTGCTAAAGGTACAACTATCAAAAAAGGGACAATAGTGGGGGCAAATAGTTTTGTGAATAAAGATTTTCCTCCTAACTCTAAGATTGCAGGAAACCCGGCTAAACTTGTTTAAGATGAAAACATTTAATCCAAAAAATTTAAACGAATTAAGGTTATGTGCGCGATGCATATACGACGAAACTGTCCCATCTATTTCTTTTGATGAAGAAGGGATATGTAACTATTGTCGTATGATTGAAGGGCTTTCAATACAGTATAAGACCGGTACTCCCGAGGGAGAGCAAAATCTAATGCAAATTATTGACAAGATTAAGCGAGCGGGGAAGGGTAAAAAATATGACTGTGTTATTGGTGTGAGCGGTGGTACAGACTCTTCCTACATGTGTGTGATGGCAAAGAAGTGGGGCTTAAGGCCGTTAGCTGCCCATTATGATAATACATGGAACACTGCCATTGCCACGGAAAACATCCGGAAGGTTTTAGGTAAATTAAAAATTGATTTATATACTCATGTCATTGATAATAAAGAATCTGATGATATTATTCGATCTTTTTTTAAAGCCAGTGTCCCGGATTTGGACTGTGCTACTGACATAGCCCTTGCTGAAACTCTTTACCGCGCTGCTTCTAAACATGGGATTAATTATATCTTGGAAGGACATTCTTTTGTTACAGAAGGAGTCTCTCCGATAGGGACACTTTACATGGATGGAAAATACATTAAATCCGTTCATAAAAAATTCGGATCGAGAAAAATGAAAACCTATCCGAATATGGATTTTATGACATTCATGAAGTGGATACTCGTTAAACGAATTAAAAAAATAAGGCCTCTTTGGTATATTGACTACTCAAAAGAAGAGGCACGGGAATTTCTTGAGAAGGAGTTTGGATGGCAATATTATGGAGGCCATCATTTAGAAAATAGGATAACTGCTTTCCATCATAGTTATTATAACCCAGTAAAATTTAATATTGATAACAGGAATAATGCATTAGCGGCTTCCGTAAGAAGAGGTACCTTGTCAAGAGAACAAGCTATTGAAATTTATTGTCAAACACCTATAATGGAAGACAACCTTTTGGAGTATTTTAAAAAACGACTTGAACTCAGTGATAGTGAATTTGAAAGAATAATGGATCTGCCTGGAAAGACATATCGTGATTATCCAACCTACAAAAAAAGATTCGAGAGACTCCGCCCCTTCTTTTACTTGATAGCGAAGGCACACTTGGTCCCTATGAGTTTTTATTTAAAGTATTGCTTTCCTCAAGCTCAGTAAGATGATAATAATAGTCGACTATGGAATGGGTAATCTCGGTTCCATCCAAAACATGTTAAAGAGAATTGGCGCTAAATCCAAGATTTCTTCAGACCTTTCCGAGATTCAAGGTGCACAAAAAATACTTCTTCCGGGAGTGGGGTCCTTTGACATGGCAATGAAAAAGATTAATGAAGGAGGCTTGAGAGAAATTTTGGACTCAAAAGCCTTAGTTGAAAAGGTGCCCATCCTGGGAATTTGCCTAGGAATGCAACTTTTGACATGCCATAGTGAGGAGGGCGGATCAAAAGGGTTAAGTTGGATACCCGCCAAAACGGTTAAATTTAAGCCCGATGAAAAACTTCCGGTGCCGCATATGGGATGGAATCGTGTTACAATTTCTACCGAAAGTAGGATTACATCTGATCTGCCAGAAGATTCAAAATATTATTTTGTCCACTCTTATTATGTAAAAGTAGAAAATCAAATAAACTCTATCTTAAAAACTAAGTATGGTATAGAATTTGATTCCGCTATTCAAAAGGACAATGTTTTTGGGGCACAATTCCATCCAGAAAAAAGCCATAAGTATGGAATAAAACTTTTTGAAAACTTTTGCCAATTATAGACTTTTTATGCTACAAACACGCATAATCCCATGCCTGCAATTAATTGATCAATCTTTGGTTAAAACAATCAAATTTAAAACTTATAAATACATTGGAGACCCAATTAATACGGTAAGAATTTTTAATGAGCTAGAAGTTGACGAGCTTTGCTTTCTTGATATTAGGGCATCTATTAAAAAAACGTCTCCTAATCTTAAAGTCCTGGAAGAAATTGCTAATGAATGTTTTATGCCATTATCCTATGGGGGAGGTGTAAGAGATTTTAAAACGGCAAAGGAAATTTTAAAAATTGGTTTTGAAAAGTTGATTATTAATACTTACGCCTATGAATACCCGGAATTCATTACAAAACTATCCGAACATTTTGGGTCTCAGAGCATAGTGGGCTCTAT
>LYSV01000216.1 GCA_001657315.1 Flammeovirgaceae bacterium BBD 1991-12
AACTTTGAAAAATTATTGACAAATTACACCTGTCTCAAAGTGGCACCATATCACCGAAATCACTGGCACCATTAGACCGAAATAGCCAGCTTTGCCAGAAATTTAAGGGGATAGACATAGAGCAGGACGAAGAACAACAGCGCTGTGTTGAGTAATACAATGTACCTGTTCCTGAAGCCATAGCGAATGAAGAAAAGATAATGCTCATACCAGATATAGATGATAAGCGCTATGCACAACCCGAAGGGAATGATATCTATGACGAACAACTTCATGTCCTCAAACCTGTCAGGCACTTCAGTAGAAACGATCAATAGTGTGATAGCCAATGCAAACACTGCATCGCTGAAGGTTTCAACACGGGTCTGCTCTTCGCCTCTGTACCGGAATTCCCTGTTCATTCCGACCAGATTTTTCTTTAGGTCCTGTCTAATCATATTTTACAATATAGGGTATAGAATAAAAGAATTCAATTGTTAGGACTATACCTATTGAGATATTAAATTGATTTATATATTAATGGTTAAAATCGAGATTAGACTAAGTTGAAGTTGTCAAAACATTTGAAGGAGGTTTTCGTTACCTCTTTAAGAATTGTTATATTGCAAATATCTCTTCTAACTTAAGAATCGCTATAATGATCCCTCTATTTAATGCAACTGATCCTCAAAAAAATTATAAAGAAGAGCTGGATTTTGTGGCTCTATTTATTTCAAAGTTGATTGAGTCTAATAAAGGACATGATAGTCATGTTAAAATTAGAACCGAAAATTGCAACATTTCAAAAAGTGACAAGTCTGTCTCATCGTCTATTAAGCCTATGAATAGTTAATTTTTGAGGGGCAATCTGCAACTGAGATTGAAACTCCTGAATAATTACCAAGGTCATGGGCTAGATTTCTATCTTCTGTTAAAGCCAATTTCCGGTTGGAATGAACCACTACTACAATGTATTCGTGATCTGAATAGTTAGACCTAAATCTTTTCTTTTTAAAATTCTTTTTGACGAATTGCCGGATTACTGTGTTTGGAATTTTTAAAAGCCGATGATTACGTGTTAGAAAGTCAACAATTGAAGGTAAGCTAGTCCCACTTGTTGAATTTAGGTTTGACCGATGATATTCCGCAATCAATTTTGTGGAAACATTCAGGTGTGCATCAGGATCATTGAAAATCCAATTTATTAAATCCTTATATTGTTGTTTAACTGGGTTGCAGAAATGCTTTGAACAGCTATTGTCAATGAATAAATCTTTAATCATCATCTGAATATAATGCAATATTCATTACATCCAACATGTAGGTTTCAAAAAACTCTTTTGGAGCATCAAGAATTGAACCATTCTTTTTGAGTTTGATTTCATATGTTTTAGAATTATCCATATGCTTTTGGAAGTAGTAAGTCTTAACATGGCTTTCTGAAATATCATTTTTACTTATCCTTAGTCTCAGACGGTGAATTATATATTCACTATGCGTTTCTAATATGTAGCGTTTATTATCTTTTAAAGATTGATTGACAATATAATCAGCAAACAAGGCTTGAACACTAGGATGTAAATGGATCTCTGGCTGTGCAACAACTAATGTTGAGCCCTCTCCAAGTTGTAGGTCGGCGACAATAATTGGTAAGAGTTGGCTAATACCAAAGCCAACGTCATTGAGAGAGGAATTAACACTATTTTTGGATGTTTTTACATTCAACTCAAATCGCCCTCCTGAAAAACGAACAATTTTTAGGTCATCTATTAGGTTGAGCGACTTCATGATGTCAATTAATGCTGTAAACTCCCTGCTTTTATTTGACTCCCATTGAACGATCTGTTCTATAAAATTAGAGCCATCCCGTCTAATTTTTATATTTGATGCAGATTTGTCATAATATGTTCTTTCAGGTTGTACTCTGAATGAACTTATAAAGTTGGATGATTCATTAAAAGATTTGAATTTAGAAATAACTTGGTTAAGAATTCTCCAATGATAAAAATTAGGAAGGCTTTTGAATAGCTCTTCAATATTGTCAACATCAACTTCAATTTGAGAATCAGGAGTCTCCAATTGCCAATTCTGCTCTGCTTCATTGATTATTAATGAGGTTAGTTGTTTTATGGCTGCTTGTATATCAGGGTTCAGCTTTGTTTCGTTTATATCTTTTTCGGAATCATAGTCAATTTTAATATGATATTTGCCAAGTCGTTTTACCTCTAGGTCATAGTAATCAGATGATACTTTTAACTCTAATAAAGAAGGTATCTTACGAACAGGTTCCTGATTCCATATTGAAGATACCAAGGTGGTTGAATTGTCATGTTCAAAGCTAAAGACCAGTTTTATAGGTTTATTTTTCAAATGTTTATGAACAGTATTCTCGAAATCTCCAAGATTTACTTTATTTCCATTGAAAGAGAGCTCAAATGGGAACAAACTGCTTTGTAGAGAGATTAAGATACTATGGAGGATTGAACTTTTTCCACTGCTATTAGCTCCAGTCAATAAGGTTATATCTCCAAATTCTAATTGAGTGTTTTGGAAGCATTTAAAATTTTCAATTTCAATGTTTGTCAACTTTATCATTTCATTTTTATAAGTTGGCTATATCGTAATTTATGCAATTAGCAGAATCTATTTTAAATACTCATCAACAGTTGTTAATTCAATAACTATTATCTAAAGGAAGGGGATTCCGGTTAACTAATCCCCTTTGTAAAGTGTCTCGATCTTTTGCCGGTCCTCCTCAGGAATAGAAGTGTCCTGGATCAGCCTGAATGCATCGGCCGGAGATTTGATATTGTATTTTTCAATAATACTGTTCTTTTTGTCTTCCCGCTTTTTCTTGCGGATGACGAAGAAAAGCACTACCTGAAGCAACAATATCGCAACAGCGAAAATCAGAAAAGTATTCATACCACGAATATGAGAATTTTATGCTAAAAACCCCATGAAGAAGTTGTGGTGGGTTGATTGTTGTTGGTTGATAGCTGATGGTGTGAATGTGGGATCTATCTGTGACGTACTTTTACGATGCACTTATGTTCCATACATTGTGGTTTTTCAGGTTTCCGGTATTTCAACTCACCCCCATTCCACCACAGGTGGAATATCCCCTCTCTAATCTTAGAGAGGGAAATGTTCAAACGAAGTTTGAGCGAAGGTGAGTTGCCCACTTCAGGCATTTTTTCTCGCCGGGTCCTATCAACAATCCTTAATCAACGAACCCCCAAAAAAGTTGAGGCCTGATCACCTCGTTTGGTGATAGGCCTCATTTTTAACCTAAACAAAACAAGTATCTTATTCAGCACTCATGGAGATGGTGCTGGCATTATTCGTGAGGTCAAATCGGAAGGAAGAGCCTTCCAATTCGCTCAGGTCGTATATTTTTCTGAAACTTTCCCTGGAGTTGATCGTCTCTGAATGGACCAGTTCGTCCGATTCGTTGAAGATATTCACCTTGACAGGCTTTGTATTATATTTTACAACTGCCAGCCTGAATTTCTTATTGTCATTTATATCCAGAAGGTTTGCCTTTATCTCAGGCTGAGCCATGGTCATTCTGTGCTCTACCTCCTGGGTCAGGCGTGTACCGTCAGGCCTGGTGATCTCGAAGGTGTAAGTTCCTTCCGGGAGTTTCTCAAAGCTGTAGGATTGGGAAAAGCCGTCTTCATTATTGACAGACTGATGATAGACAATCACCCCGTCGGAGTTTTTAATGTTTACCTTTACCTTACCCTGATTTTGTTCGAGATAGACGAGCTTGAATTTCTGCTGGGTATTCTGGACAACGGTTACTTTGGAAGACTTCGCCTTTTTGTCCTTGTCGGAGTCAGCTCCGAAGGCAACAGTGCTCACTATGAGCAGAGCTGCCGCTGCTGTTGTTAATTTCATTCCTATTCATTGTTGTTGTTTGACCTGCCTATATACACGGGAAAGGGTATAGGTGTTGTTTCGTTTGCTGCTCTTTAAAGTTTTGAACGGTAATAATTTAATTTAAACGGATTTATTTTGATTTAAATGACATTGCCAATTCTGCCAAACCATACCCGGTACTAATTTGTTAAAGTGACATGAAGAAAATAAAAATGCCCATCACCCTTACTACGTTATTCCTGACGTTCTATACCATCACGCCATATGTGGGGCTACCATACCCATTTATTTTTGCATCCTTTGTCACGGTTAACGTCCTTACCATCTGGATGGTGATAAGAATACTCAAGGATGGTGAGCCCAGCGGCAGGACATTTAACAATACCTGGTATGATGACCGGCCTTAGTTTAACGCTTGTGTACATTGTTCTGATCATGCAGCCGATCAACCCGCTGTCAGAATATCGCTGGAAAAATCGTATTGTAATTCTTTATTCACAAGAAAACCCATCGACTCACCTGACCCGGCAAATCCGCCATTTTGAATCCGATCCGGCTGGTTTTAAGGAGCGTCATTTGTTGATTTTTAAACTTTTTAGATGCCGGTTACTATCCTGATGGCAGGGCACTGTCATCATCCGGGCACGACTGGCTTACCAAAAAATATGTACTGAAAGAGCACAATTTTCAGACTATTCTGATTGGAAAAGACGGAGGAGTAAAATTAAGGGCTCAGGAACCTGTCGCAAATCAAAAACTATTTAGCCTCATTGACAGTATGCCCATGCGCATACAGGAGATGAAAAATTGAATCCGGGGCACTGGGTTTATGATCCTTTTACCTATCCAATTCTCATTTCGGACAAGCGCCTCTCAGGTCCCCTCAGCAAAAAGGCTAAATTTGTCGCATGAACCAAACAAGATCCGGGATGACCTTTGGAGAAAAGGTAATTGCTTATTGTAAATCGATACCAAAACCAGAAAAACTGCCTGAAGGTGTAGAGGTGCTGTATCCCTTTAATACCCCTAAGGTAATGGGATTGGTCAGGCAGTTTTGTGAAAGATTTTATGCCGGGCGCCAGCCACGAACTTTCCTTATTGGAATAAATCCGGGGCGATTCGGTGGCGGATCTACGGGTATTCCCTTCACAGACCCATTACGGCTGGAAAGTGAGCTGGGCATAACGAATGATATGGATAAAAAGCCGGAGCTGTCCTCACGGTTTGTATATGAAATGATCGGTGCGCTGGGTGGCCCTGAAGAATTCTACCGGCAGTTCTACATTACGTCAGTTTCACCGGTCGGCTTTACAAAAGACGGGAAAAACCTGAACTACTATGACATAAAGGAACTGCAGGAAACGCTGGAGCCCTATATGATATCAGAATTAAAAAAACAGATAGAGCTTGGCGCCAATCCTGTGGCCTACAGCCTTGGAATGGGTAAAAACATCGCCTACCTGAATAAAATAAATAAGGAGCATGGACTTTTTGAGGCGATCGAACCACTTCCGCACCCCAGGTGGATCATGCAATACCGTTTAAAGAGGAAAGACGAGTTCATTCGCCTGTATGAAGAAAAATTACTGCGAACCGAGTATATTTAGCCCCTATGAACTTCCATACCAGAAAATGGGTAAAGCCTGAAGACCTCAATGCCAATGGCACGCTGTTTGGAGGCAGCCTGCTTCGGTGGATCGATGAAGAGGCAGCTATTTATGCCATTATCCAGCTGGAAAATCATCGCTGCGTGACCAAGTACATTTCCGAAATAGACTTTGTCAGTTCTGCCCGGCAGGGTGATATTATTGAGCTCGGAATGGAAGCTACCCACTTTGGGCGCACATCATTGACCATAGCCTGTGAAGTGAGAAACAAGCTTACACACAAAACCATTCTCAGGATCGATAAGATGGTTTTTGTGAGCCTTGATGAGCACGGGGTGCCTGAACCCCATGGCAAGACGGAGATAGAGTACGTAGCTGATCGCCTGGAAGGGCGCCGTGAGTCTGACAACGACCATGAAACCTGAGGTACTTGCAATAATATCGTCACTGTCCGGAGCCATAGTAGGAGGTGGCATCTCCTACCTGCTTCAGCTAAACAGGCTCCGCCATGCCCATAAACTGAAGATAGAAGAGCTGAAAACAGAACATATGGCAGAACGCACAGCCAGATATTATCTCTCACACAAAGGCTACACGGACAGAAAATTCGAAACCCTTAAAAAAGCGCTGGGTGGCTTTGAAGACGATGAGCTGAGAAAAATACTGGTCAGATCAGGCGCAGTACGAAGCTACCGCGACGACGAAGAATGGTGGACACTGCTTGAGAGAATGCCTGAAAAAATAGAAAAGAAACGGAGGAATAGTAGTAAGTAGAAAGTATTAAGTCATAAGTATAAAAATGAGTCCCGTGCTGAAACACCTCAACACACCAGCACTTTAGCACTTAAACACTTTGGCACCCTTCAATTTCGAAAATAAGATCCTTCCCATAGGCTGTTGCCGGAGTTTGGTACCCTGTGCTGAACTCGCCCCGCAATATTTTTTTGGTGATCAGCACAACAGCCCGTGCCGTTAGGGTGTAGCCATTGGGTGTTTTCAGGCGCCTTTCCACAGTTTTATCACCTGCCTTAGCTTTTCCCCATAAGTACATGTCTGATGTTGACCTTTTTTCTGCTGTGGGACCCGGAGGCTTTTTATCGATCTGTCTTTTGATGAAGTTCTTCACCAGCCTGAGTTTGAGCAGGAAGCGAAGTCGTTGTGCCATTTTCAGACTGCGGATCTGTTTTACGTCCGAGCCCGTTAACACAAGGATATTGGGTATGCCTGTACTGTGCCATGCAGTAGATATATCACCCCATGAAATGCCCACGGACATTTGTTTAAAGGGACCGTAATTAATGAGCCGGACCACTTTTCCAGAAGGCATATTGACCAGTTTTCCATCCTTTCTTATCAGATGCCCCTGTCCGGCGTTTTCTACCATGGTTTTTGCCGTACCACGGGAAACAGAGGCTCTTTTTGATGTAAAAGCCAGTGTCAGGGCGTCGGCCTCGGATAAGAGATCCTTTAACTGATTTGCGAGACAATCCGAAGGGACCACATCAAACCCCGCACCCGGCAGCAACATGATCTTTGCATCTTTCGCTTTCCCGTCCATTTTGTGGAGCAGATCAAAAACTGCATACTCACCGGTTATATCCATGTAGTGAGTACCCGTTTCGAGGCATGCGCTTGCCACGTGCTCGGCTGTATGAATGAACGGGCCGGCACAGTGGATGATCAGCTTCACTTTTTTCAATACCTCCCTGAGTGCCTGCCGGTCATCAAGTGTAACGGTGACATATTCCAGCCCAAACTCCTCAGCCATCCTCTTCAATTCAGGTCCGTTCCTGCCACTGAGCAATGGAAGTATACCTTGATTTACAGCTTCTTCTGTAATTAACCTTCCGGTATAACCGTATGCTCCGTATATTAGCACCTCCTGCATCCTGACCATGGATCGAATCGAAAATACTTATTTATCGTTGTGCTAAACTTATAAAATATAATTTAAATTAAACCACCTATTAACACTGGAATTCCATGAAAAAAAAGGTAATGATATTAACCGGAGGAGGAGACTGTCCGGGACTTAATGCGGTAATACGGGCGATCGTAAAAAGAGCCAAACAGGAGGACGACTGGCAGGTCATAGGCAGCATGGAAGCCTTTAATGGTGTGCTGCGTGAACCCATGGAACTCATGAAGCTCAACAATAAAACCACTGCCGGTATACATGTGAAGGGAGGTACGATCCTGAAGACCACCAACAAGGGCAATCCTTTTGACTTCCCCATAGAAAATCAGGACGGCTCAGTCAGTATTATCGACCGGTCCGATGAGCTTATTCAGAAGATCAGGGATATAGGTGTGGAAGCTGTGATCAGCATAGGAGGCGACGGCTCCCAAAGAATATCCCAGAAGCTTTTTGAAAAGGGACTGAACATTGTAGGGGTACCTAAAACCATTGATAATGATCTGTCAGCAACGGATTCTACCTTTGGGTTCAGGACAGCCGTGCATATCGCTACGGATAGTTTTGACAAACTGGTGACCACTGCGGAAAGTCACCATCGTGTGATGATCATGGAAGTAATGGGAAGGGACGCCGGATGGATCGCCCTGAATACAGCCATAGCCGGAGGAGCAGAAGTGTGTCTGATCCCTGAGATACCGTATGATATCCAAAAGGTTGTCGATCATGTCAACCAACGGTATGAAAAAGGCAGTGGATTTGCTAATATCGTAATAGCAGAAGGGGCAAAACCCAAGGATGGCTCAGTGGTGAGCCGCAAAAGTGATGAGGTGGGATATGAAAACATACGGTTGGGTGGAGTGGCCTATCAGCTGGCTGACCAGCTCAAGGCTGCCGGCTGCAAAGCAGATATCAGGGAGGCTGTGCTGGGCCATACACAAAGGGGAGGTACGCCTGTCTCCTTTGACAGAGTGCTGGCTACCCTGTTTGGTGTGAAGGCGTTTGAACTGGTTTTGAACGAGCAGTATGGGCAGATGGTCTCACTGCGCAACAATGAAATAACCTCAGTTTCACTGAAGGAAGCTACTTCTGGCAATAATTTTGTTGATAAGGACTCTTTTCTGGTGCACGCGGCAAAGAGCACCGGAATTTCATTCGGAGATTAGCCTGAATAAATGAAGCTGTGCCTGCTCTTCTTTTTAACTGTTTGTTCCGTTGAACTTATCGGGCAGAGCATAATGACCATTGAATCCCTCGACGCGGAGATCAATGTAAACCCTCACATGGTCTACAGCCTGGAAGAGGATCAGTGGACATTGGAAGAAGTACTGGCACTTGACAGCAGCCGCTTTCAACCTGTTGAGGCCGCCGGACTCAGGCTGCCGCCCGGGTCCGGCCGGATATGGGTGAAATTCACCTGTATAAGCCGGCTTTCAAGGTCTGAAGAGTTTATACTGGATTTCAATGACCCCTCATTGAATACCATAGAGCTTTACCAGCAAATGCCGGATGGCAGCTATCAGAAATTCAGGTCAGGGGCAGGCGTTCCTCAGCATGAAAAAGCTCTGGAAGGCAACAGAAACAATTTTCTGATCACACTGGAGCCTCTGCTGACTACTCAGTTTGTCGTGATGGTGTATTCGGCAAACTATGTTACCATCTCCGTCCGGCTTATAGAAAATGAAGTGGCGCTCAGCCGGAATATCAATGAGCGTACTTTTTTAGGGGTGTTTTACGGGGCGTTGATCTTCCTGTTCCTGTACAACCTGCTGCTTTTCTTCACCATGCGGGCCCAGGCTTTTCTACTCATAGGTTTTTACACCTTACTCGTGGGTATGTTCAGCGGCGCCTCAGACGGCTTTACCCCTCAATATCTTTATTTTCTGGTGAAGTGGACCAATGGCTATCAGGATATACCAGTGACCACAGCCGTTAATGTGATAGGGCTTTGGTTTACCATGGATTTTCTGAGGGTACGCACCTGGTCCTCCCGCTATTATCAATGGCTCAGGTGGTTGCCCTATGCAGTGATCCTGATCATGGCGGTGACAGTTATGATTCATATTCAGTCCGGCTACACCATGTCTACGCTTTTGGGGTTAGTAGTACTTGGTACGATCATTACTGGCGGTGTGCTGGCAGTCAGGAGAAAGGTACCACAGGCGCAGTTTTTTTTAACGGCCTATTCGATCTATGGTATTTTTGTCCTGATCTTCATTCTCAGCCTTTTCAGGGTGATCCCGTTCACCTCCCTTGTAAAATACTCCATCCATTTAGGCTATCTGGCCTGCATAGGTATATTGTCCTATGGCCTGGGGGTAAGGATATACGGTATCTACCTTTCTGTACTTGACAAGGAAAAGGAAAAGCAGGTCCTTATAGCAAAAAAGAATCTGGAGCTGGAAGAGAAGGTAAAGGAACGTACCCGTGATATTCAGAAAAAAGAGATAAACCTAAGGTCCATTCTGGATAATACAGATAACTCCATCTGGCTGGTAGACAAGCATTATCACCTTATCGATTTCAATTCAATATTCCTCGAAGGGTGGAAACTGGCCTATAATATCGAACCTTCTGTCGGAGTAAATCTACTGGAATGTATTCCTCATAAAGAAACAAGGGAGATCTGGGAAAAAAGATATGAAAATGCTCTTACCGGCCAGAAATCGGTATATCAGGATAACTATAATCTGGCAGGGGAGGCTCACCACTTCGAAATACATGTGTATCCTATCAGTGAAAACGGGGAAGTAACAGGCATATCATTTTTCGCCAAGGATGTAACTGTCCGTGTGAGAGCACAAAAGAAGCTCCTGGAGCAAAATCAGACCCTGACCAAGGTCAACCGTGAGCTGGACAGCTTTGTCTACAGCGCCTCACATGATCTTAAAGCTCCCCTGGCTTCCGTTCTGGGATTGGTGAGTCTGGCAAGAAGGGAAAGCGATCCGGAAACAAGGCAGCAGTATTATGAAATGATGGAGCGGTCTGTGGCCCGCCTGGATCAGTTTATTGAAGATATTATCGACTATTCAAGAAATGCGAGGATACAGGTAAAGCCCGAGGATGTTGAGCTTGTAAAAATGATAGATGATATTTTCGATGACCTTAAATACATCAAGGGAGCCAATGAGTTGATAAAGGAAGTTGATATCCAGAAAGATTTTCAATTCAAAACGGACCCCATCCGGCTGAGGGTAATTTTAAGGAATATACTGAGCAACGCGATACGGTATGGATGCCTGGGAAGCAAAATGAAGAAGGTAAAGGTAACAGCGAAAATCAAGAATAAGAGACTAAAGCTGTCCATCAGAGATCATGGCCCGGGCATTCCAAAAGACCAGCAGGACAAAATATTTGACATGTTCTATCGTGCCCATGAGGGATTGGCCGGTACGGGTCTGGGCCTTTATATTGTTAAGGAAACCGTAGATAAGCTGAACGGTACCGTTGAGGTGGTCTCAAGTCCCAAAAAGGGTGCGGAGTTTTTGGTGGAACTGCCTGTGGCATAACCTGTCCGGTGCTTTATAGTAACGACATTTGTAAATAGCCACTTTCAATACTTTATTCAAGGTTTGTCAAAAAGCGGACGGAACTAAATCACGCAGAATTGGTTAAAGTGTAAACTGAATATGACTATTATGGAACGGGCAACATTGGGGGCCGGATGCTTTTGGTGCGTGGAGGCAGTCTTTCAACAGATCGATGGTG
>LYSV01000004.1 GCA_001657315.1 Flammeovirgaceae bacterium BBD 1991-12
GAGGCCCATCACCCTCGGACAAGCAAAAAGATGGACAAAGCGTTACAGAGATGAGAATCCAGGAGCCGTAAAAGCACATTTTTACGGATGCGAAAGGATTCAGGCACTTTTGAACGAACCCGGTTGTAAAGGGATCAGGATCTATTACGGGATCGACGATGAAGGTAAAAAGAAACTAGTACTGGTAGGAGCCAAAAGAGATCAGAATAATATTCTTCCGACTGAATCGGGTAAGGATGAAAACGGCCAAATATTGGATGATGGTAGAGATTGTCCGGATTATTGCCCTGAGGGTGATGATCCGTTAACCTAATTAGAAGAATTCAAATAAGGCTGTTCCGTGGAGTAGCCTTATTTTTTCTATGATTAAACTTGGTTTTCAAAATACTGTTGTCCAATTCAAACTGAGAATACTTTCCGTGAACCAAAAAATATGAGAATCAATTGTAATTTTGAGTAATCCAGTATTTTATCCGATGTCAGTCCATGCTGTTTACTTAGCAATTTTTTACTCTTCACTTTCAAGCTCAATTGCGTCTGCATACATTTCACTAAAAAATCAAGATCAAAGGCTGAGGCCCTTGATCCTTCTGGTAGGGGCTTCAGTGGCTTTTGACCTCGTTCTTGGCATTTCAGCAGATATTTTGGATTACCACATACCTTATGTGGGATATTTCTATCGTCTGGTGGAATTTGTTCTATTGATTGAGTTTTATTCATATTTTACATCCGGCAAGAATAAGATCGGATTAAGAATCATTCAGGTACTTATTCCACTGACTTTTTTGGTATTCTTCGAATGGTCTGTCAGTATCGTTCGCCTGAATAACTCTATTCTTTTTTGCCTGGCACCAGTAATGCTATATTTTGACCAGGGTAGAACACTGGCATTCGGAGATATCCTTAAATCATCTATTTTTTGGGCCAATTCTGCAATCTTTATATACTTCTCTGGTAATCTATTCTTTTTTCTTCTTTTTAAATCAATTGCATCTACAGATAGAAATGCTGCTCTAATTTCATACTGTCTTCACAACATGCTTTTAATCACCCGTAATATATTATTGGCACTATCGTTTTTGAAGTCTAAAAATATGAGTCAGCAGCATGCATGAAGTTACAGATCTGGTCCTGATTTTAATCGTAGGAACTGGCGGTATGCTCTTTCTGGCCGGATCCATCATCTTCTTTGTAGTCTACTACCAAAAACGTATGCTGCAAAACGAAATGGAGAAGCAGCAAATGGAAGGTGAATACCAAAAGCGGTTATTGCAGACTACCATTGAGTCGCAGGAAAAGGAACGGAAGCGGCTGGCCTCGGAGCTGCATGACGGTGTGGGGGCCATGCTTTCTGCCACCAAGCTCAACCTTAACTTCCTCAAATCCTTCACTCAGGATCCTGATGTACTGGGATCAGTGAAGGAGACCAAGGGTATGATCGATGAAACGATTGACACCGTACGCCGAATTTCCAAAGACCTGTTACCTTCTTCCCTGGAAAAATTTGGGCTGACTGAAGCCCTGCAGGAGTTTTGTGACAAGGTTTCCACACCCCAAACGGCCGTAACCTTTGAACAGGAAGCTAAAAGCCTGACATTGAGCAAGTCACAGGAACTGCCGGTTTATCGTCTCGTTCAGGAAATTGTTAACAATGCATTGAAACATGCAGACGCAAGAAATGTTTGTATCAGTGTAGCTCAAAATACGGGTTTTTTGCTTATAATAAAGGATGATGGCAAGGGCTTCAATGTTATGGCCACCAAAAACGACATTAACAAGGGAGTTGGATTATATAACATAGAAAACAGGGTGAACATGCTGGGAGGCCGTATGGAGCTTACCAGCGGGCATGGCGCCGGCACCACCTATAAAATCGATATTCCTGACCATGGGTAAATGGACCGTTTACATCGCCGATGATCAAACACTGTTCCGTCAGGGTATGAGCCGCTTGGTACGTTCCTTTAAGAATGTGAATGAGGTTAGGGTAGCCAGTCATGGGAAGGAGCTGCTGGACCTGGTCCATGAAAAACAGCCCGACGCCATACTCATGGACCTGGAAATGCCGGTAATGGATGGGATTGAAGCCACTGAAAAGGTCCTGGCCAAATACCCGGATGTGAAGATCGTGGGGCTCTCCATGCACAATTCGCATCAACACATCTTTTACTTTTTAGAGACTGGCGCACATGGTTTCCTGCTAAAGAATGCCGAACCTGAAGAGGTGGAAGCTGCTATAGAATCGGCCATAGAAAAGGATTTTTACAATAACCAGCTAACGGCCGAAGCCCTGCGAAAAGGCACCCTGGAAAGAAAGAAAGCTCAGGGCCGACCTGTATTCCAATCCAATATCAGCCTCACGGAAAGAGAAAAGGAGGTGTTGCTGCTGGTCTGCCGGGAACTCACCATGCGTGAGATCAGTGAAAAGCTGTCACTCAGTGAAAAAACCATCCATAATCACAGGGCACGTATCATGAGCAAAGTCGGGGTTCATAATACGGTTGGTCTGGTAAAGTATGCCTATAGCATTGGCCTGCTGAAGTAAATACTGATTGCTGGTTTGGGCATAGAGCATTGGGCATGGAGTACAGAGCCTTGCCGACCGTATTTTGCCAACTTCCGACAAGGTACTGCCCACAGATTCCACCGATTGGGGAAATTTACTCAAACCTATAGGTAAATTTCCCTAATGCCATTTGGACCAAATGCCCCTAAACATTTGATAAACAAATAGTTGTTTCTTGCAACAACCCCGCCTGTCTTCTCTTGAGTCAATCCATTAATCGGCCACATACTACCTTTATTATCCCCATGAGCAAAAAAGGAGGCATCTATGAAAACGACAATACTAATAGTTCATAGTGATGACGGAGACAGAAAAGGCATTCACGATATCCTCTCACATTTTGACTTTGACCTGATCTATGCCAATGACGGCCTGATTGGATTGCAGGCTGCCAAATATCTGAAGCCCCAGCTCATCATCAGTGAGATCGATCTGAAACTACTGAACGGCATTACAATGGCTGAGATGATCCGAAGAGATGAGCAAATAGGAGAGTCCTCCATACTGTTCCTTCACCACCGACTGGATATGGATCTTATTCAGGCAGCCAGAAAACTGTCCTCCAAGGCATTTCTGATCAAGCCCTATGTTGATAACTCTCTTATCTACGCTGTAAAAAGAGGGTTGGAACAACCCAACCTCACCAGCTCCAAAAACAAAACCCCGGTTCCTTATGAGGAATGTCAAATGAACCGGATGAATAATCAGCGGTATGCATGACAGATCAGGGCTATCCTGGTCAGTAGTAGTGGTGTGAACTTTCACTTTCAAATGCCATAAAAATCATATATTTAGCCTTATTAAGATCAAAGGTCTTAAGCAGTGCTATAATGGGTTTATTCGGATAGTCCAAAACTGGCTAAAAAGGTGGCAACCCTGTAACTGAGTATTTTGGGGACAGCTGACATCTTTATGGATCCTGTAAAAGGAAGATGTTCTGATTTCCTATTCCTGTTATTGGTGACCATCAAAGCCGGTTTTATACGCAATTTCCAAGGATACGAAGGGTTGAATACGAGGTTGGGACAGGACAGGGGCTGTTGCTGCAGAAGAAAGAATTCTATGGTTGCACACAATTTGAAAATCACAGGACACAGACAGGCCGCCAAAGAGCATGGATTTTCGTATGTGGTAAAGAAGATCACCGAAAAGGACTTCAACCTGGTGTACAACTGAAAATTGAAGAAGTTTCGTCTTGAGGAAGAATCTCTTTATGGAGGCCTTAAAGCGAATTTTTTTCACTAAACCCTTAATCATCACTAACAACTCAACAAGATATGACCGGAAGTGTAGCTCTTGATATAATAATCGGGTTGGTTTTTATTTATCTGCTATACAGCTTATTAACGTCCCTTATTGCCGAAATAATTGCAACAAACCTTGGACTCAGGGCACGTAACCTTCACAGCGCACTTTGTCGAATGCTGGATGAAGAAGAAGTGGTATCGCTGGTAAAAAACAGGGACACGTCGGGTCTCGTCAACCAGCTTTATGAGCATCCTGAGATCAAATCGCTTGCTCCCAACCGTTTTTTTAGTAAGCCGTCATCAATTCCATCTGATACCTTTGCACGCGCATTGGTGGATACCTTAAAAACCGGGCATGAGCGACAAAACTTCAATGATATTAAGAAAGGCATCAAAAGTTACAAATTACCTGCCTCAGTGGAAGGCTATTTGCTGAACCTGGCGGAAAACAAGGACCAGGAAACAATTGGGTTTTCTAAGGCAGTTGAAAAATGGTTTGACAACACAATGTATAATGCTACCGAATGGTATAAGCGCAATATGCAGATAATGCTTTTTTTAATTGGCCTGTTACTGGCCTGGGTGTTTAATGTGGACACTATCAGTATCTCCCAAAAGCTTGCAGTAGATAAAGATGCGCGTGATCAACTTGTACAACTTGCATCAAGTCATATTCAAAACAGGAGTTTTCAATCGCAATTAGATTCATCAGGTACAATAAACAGTGCCGAACATGCCCAATACAAGGCAAAAATGGACTCCCTGGTCAGCATTAAAAATGAATTGATCAGAAGTATTGATCAGGCGCAAAACGTCATAGGTGGTGGAACATGGTTGCCCGATACCTTGTGGCTGGGACAACATGGAATATATCCTTCGAGTATCGCGAGTTCATTGCTGCCTCATACCAAAACTCAAAAAAAACAGGATAAGTACTATCTCAGATTCAGCTCAGGTGATAGGATTCATTATGCTGTGTATATGCTCTTCCATAACATAGCTGGCTATCTCATCACAGCCATTGCGCTATCACTCGGTGCTCCGTTCTGGTTTGATGTACTGAACAGGGTCATGAAGCTACGCTCGGCTATTGCAGTTAAGAATAAATAAAACCCAACCATGGCAAACACTTACGTAGATATTGAAGACAACTATTCTCTAAAGTCGCAGGAAGATGATGTTTATGCTGATGTGATCATCGGAAATGCCCAGCCCGGAGCCTATTCAATCTTCCTGAATACTGAACTTATTGGCCAGAATAAACGAGTCAAGGCAGGCAAGGCGTCCGGGCTGGTGGACAAAAAGCTGGTTTTTTCAGTAGTCGTTCAGGATGAACGCGAAGAGACCAACTGGACCAGTGCGGAGATAACGTTGGAAGAAGGGAATAGCCGTACTTCATACGGCCCTTATTCCAGGGAAGTGAATGCTCACCTTGATACAGTTACATACACCATAAAAATCAAGATTGATGCGTAAACTTCTTTATGTCATTGTCATAACTATTTTGGGCTTTCCGTCTTTTGGACAAAATGAAATCCATCATCAGATCCCTGGCAATCCGGCGTTTTCCATTCTTGATTTTGAGCCGGTCTCAGTGTTGAGACCGTCGAGCCCGTCAGAATTAACCACAAATATTCTAAACTCGTTTGATGAAGAAGGCCGTTTAAAGCCAAACCTTGGCCTCGAGGTAGCTCCATATTGGCTGAAGTCGAGACCCTCTTTGACACGTAAAGAATACCTCAATCCGACACTCTTCCAATCCATCAAACAAACCTTTCAGTTGTCCGCAGCCAGTGTTTTTGATTCCCTAACAGACACCCGGAGACAGTCCGTTGGTTTCAGGTTTCAATTGGTTCCGGGTAAACCTACAGAAAAGTATCTGGCCCTTTCAGAAGAACTGAAAGGCCAGCTCAATCTTTCATCACTCATTACCCCGGTACGGGCATTTATTGGCGATGAAGTTACGTCAAGACAGCAGGCAATAGAATTGATCCTCAACAATCTGAAAGATTCGGAAGATGATTACAGTGATGAGTTCATTCATAATTTTAAGCTAAAGGCAGAAGAGTTAGCCACTGAATATTCTGACAGCAGGGAGGGGATCCGGCAATTTGTTGAAAAGCTCAACACTGCTCATCAGAATGACAGTCTTGCCTTGAAAACAGCCCACGCTTCCAGAGAAAAAGTTGGCTTTTTCCTTGAATTGGCAGGGGCAAGCGCCTTCAACTCAGCCGATGAAAGTGGAGATAATCCCTCAGTGGCCCGAACCGGTTTTTGGCTTACTGCATCAGAAAAATATACAGAACAGGACCAATGGATGTTGACGGCCAGGTACATGTTTTCATCCAAAGATTCTCTGACCACCAACTTTGATCTGGGCTTGAGCTATATCAAAGATCTTGAACACTTTAGTCTCTCCATTGAAGCCGTGGCGCGTTGGTATGAGGTGGAATTCGATGACCTCAACGCAAACAATGAACCGATAAGAAGAGTTGAGGATGATTTTACCTATCGTCTGGCAGCCAACCTGACATACCATATCAATGAATTCATTTATTTGAACGCATCCATGGGCAAAAACTATGGAACTCCTTTAGTAGCAGATGCTGATTTTTTCAGCATAATTGGCTTGAATTTCAATCTGTTTAGAAAAACCACCGAAGTAAAATTTTGAGAATAATGGCAGAACATTCTTTTATCCAGTCATCCGACGTACAGGACTATTTGGCCAGAGCCAGAAAGATCAAGGAAAAAAATATCAGGTTCTCTGACATAGAGGACGCACAGGGTCATCAGTATGTGGACCTGGTTCAGGAAGGTGGTGGTGTCCTTGGTGTAGCCCTGGTGGGGTACACACATATTCTGGAAACGGCCGGTATTCGTTTCTTCAATCTGGCAGGTACTTCTGCCGGAGCGATCAATACCATGATGATGGCTGCTCTGGGGCCCATAGAAAAACCCAAGTCGGAAAAAATCCTTGATATACTCAGCCGAAAAGATTTATTCGACCTGGTAGATGGTAATAAAGCGATCAAAAAACTGGTTCAAAAAGCCATTAGGAAAGAAAGTGGCCTCGGATGGTCTATAGCGCTTAACGCGATCAGGATCTACAGAACATTAAAAAAGAGGCTGGGTATAAATCCTGGAAATGACTTTGAAAACTGGATAACCGATGAGTTAAGCAAACATGGAATAAATACGGTCGGTGACCTGAGCACATTGCGTCAGGCGCTTCCGGCAGGTCTCAAAAATATCACAGATGGTAACATAGAAAACCTTATCCCCAAGCTTGCCATTATTTCATCCGACATCACTACACATACCAAAGTGGAATTTCCACGAATGGCAGGTATGTATTGGCATAACCATGACGATGTGCCACCTGCAAAACTTGTACGTGCCTCTATGTCGATACCATTTTTCTTTGAACCATTTGAGGTCAGCGATCTCCCTGATACAGGTACGGAGAACCATCCGCTATGGGATAAGTATGCCAAATATTCAGGTCCCGTACCGGGAAAAGTGAGATTTGTTGATGGTGGTATGCTTAGTAATTTTCCCATTAATGTATTTCACCGAACAGATGGTAAAGTACCCAGAATGCCTACCTTAGGCGTGCGATTAAGCACATTTCGTGAAGGTTTTAGCAATACCGACAGTCTTATGGGTTTCAGTGGAGCAATGATCAGCACCATGCGCCAGATCCATGATTATGATTTTCTGATGAAAAACCCTGACTATCGTGAATTGATCTGCCGGATCAATGCTGATGAAAAATTCAATTGGCTTGACTTCCAGATGTCAAAGGAAGATCAGGTCAAACTGTTTGAGCTCGGGGCAAAAAAGGCTATAGAATTTCTGGAATCATTTAATTGGCAGGAGTATAAGGAATTGAGAAGTTCTATGAATACAAGGGCGTCGCTGAACCAATCTGCCTCAAATATTTAACTCAGTGTTTTTAAATCATTACCATTCCTTAACAAACTAACTTTTTGGTAGGGTATACGTTATTTTTGGCATAACCACTACCACTATGAACGCTTTAGTTAAAAAACAAGCTATCCTTCAGTCGTTGGATTCGATGAATGATAGTGAAATGGAGAATGTGCTGGACTACATTAAACAGCTATTGTACAACTCCGATCTGGACCGTGATTATCAGGCTTTTAAGAAAAATGCGATGGATCAGATCAACAAGGCATTGCTCGGGGATGAGCAATTGACCACTGTTTAGTAAACTACTATGTTGGCTTAGGAAGGCTTTTTTGGTCACTAAAGGTTGAGACAAAAACCTGAGAAGCATTCAGCCAGATAGATCAGTTATACCGCACATAACTCTCCCATTTTTCCAGAACTTCCTCCATATCCACCGGTAGTTCTGAAGAGAATTGCTTTCGCTCCTTTGTAATTGGATGAATAAACCCCAGAGACCTTGCATGTAGTGCCTGGCGGGGGATGATCCTGAAACAGTTGTCCACAAAGCTCCTGAACTTTGAAAACTGTGTTCCCTTTAATATCCTGTCTCCGCCATAGGTAGCATCATTGAACAACGGATGGCCAATATGCCTCATATGTGCCCGTATCTGGTGTGTTCGGCCTGTTTCCAGATTACATTTTACCAGAGCCACATAACGAAGGTCTCTGAGCACTTCATAATGTGTAATGGCATGTCTGCCAAGATTGGCATCTTCAAAAGCAACCGTTATCCGCCGGTCTTTTGGGCTGCGTCCCAGATTGACATTGATCGTTCCCTTGTCCGGCTCAGGCACCCCCCACACCAGGGCGTGATACGTCCTTTCAATGCTGTGGTCAAAGAACTGCCTGGCGAGGCCATTCATGGCTTTCTCGGTCTTGGCTATGACCAGCAGGCCTGACGTACCCTTGTCAATACGGTGTACCAGCCCCGGGCGACCTTCATTGCCCTTCATCTCCGGCAGGTTCTGAAAATGCCAGGCCAGCGCATTCACAAGAGTACCCGTCCAGTTCTGATATGCCGGATGTACCACCATTCCCGCTGGCTTGTTCACCACCAGCAAATGTTCATCTTCAAAAACGATATCAATGGGGATATTCTCAGGCACCACCTCCGTATCGCGTGGAGGCTCAGGTAACGCGATCAGGATCTCGTCGCCCGGATGGACCTTGTAATTTGGCTTTACCTCCTTTTCATTGACCCGCACGAAGCCTTCTTTAATGCCCGCCTGTAGTTTAGTCCGGGTTACGTTGGGCAGACGATCCATCAGAAACTTATCAATACGGACCAGCGCCTGTTTGGCATCGGCAACGATCCGGTGGTGTTCGTAAAGCTCATCATCCATTGAAGTATCTTGAATTGGCATAAACCTTTAAAATTAAACCATCAGGCACTGAGCTTTGGAATCTGAGATTGGATTTTGAACTCAAATTCGAAAATTACAGTATATTTAATGAAAAGTAACTATGAAAACCATAAGTCTTACACTTCCCGACACGCTTGACTTTAATGAAACTGAGGTAAAGATCATCCTTGCCGGAGAGCTTTATGAGAGGGGAAAACTAACGCTAGGTCAGGCTGCCGATCTATGTGGATTGACAAAAAGGACGTTCATAGAAATTATGGGAAAATACGGCTTTTCGATTTTCAGTCAATCCTCTGATGACCTGGCCTCTGATATTGAAAATGCCTGATCAAGTCATTTCTGATACAAGTTGCATAATACTTTTGAGTAAAATTGGTGAGCTGGACTTGTTGAAAGAACTGTACGGTGAAATAGTAATTACGGAAGAGGTTTTAAATGAACTTGGCACAGAAGTACCAAACTGGCTGATTGTCAGAAATCCAAAAAACACATCCATACAGCAGACCCTGAATCACTTACTGGACGCCGGTGAAGCCAGTATAATTGCTCTGGCATTTGATTTTGATAATGTCACATTGATCCTTGACGATCTCAAAGCCAGAAAACTTGCTAAAGGATTGAACTTTAAAATTACGGGCACTTTAGGTGTTCTTGTAAAGGCAAAAGAGGCGGGTTTTCTAAAAAAGATCAAACCAACAATCAATAAACTACTTCAGACAGATTTCAGAATATCAGATAAAGTAATTCAGGACATACTTAACAGAGCTGATGAAGAGCGGGACTAATAGCAATAGTTCGTTCCAATAGGCGACCCGGCCGGAGGATCCAGAGGTCTGATCATTTCGTATTCCTGCGGTTTTTCTATAAAAAGGGATATTTCCGTCAGCATCCCCTGATAATGTGCCTTAACATTTACATCGCTTGCCGTGCGCAGGGCAGATCCAAGCCATTTATCCAACTCCACCAGCTGATAGTTCACCAGGGCCCTGACCTGATGACCTGTACTTTTACTGCGCGACAGGGCCATTAGATTTTGTAACGTTAAGAAACTGACTGTTCGCCGGACCTCGCCTGCATACCCTTTTTCTATGGGCTGTTTGATGGTTTTTGCTAATACCTTTTCTATAACAGTATTTAAACCCGGCTGAGAGCTGCTTCTGGCATTGTATTCCACAAGCCGCTGAGCCCGGGCCGGATGGAACAGCAGGGAAAGCGTCATATTTGCAGCCGTTTCAGCAGCTCCTAAAGGATCAAAGGTAAGGCCGGTACGTATGTTGATGATCTCCCGCCCTCTTGAATACCCCAATGGCCGGGGTGGGATCATTTGGATCACCTGCTCCGGCAGGGCAAGGTGCTTCGGCGAGAGTGTGGCCAGCAAAGCATCCAGCGCCTTCATCTGTTCTTCAGCTGGGATCATCGCCGTGATCAACTGACCATCACCACGTAGCGCATAGCGATAATTCATCCCGCCGATAAGTTTTACAGCCGCCTCCGTCTGATAGCGGTGAAAAAAATACATAGGCACCAGTACCTCTTCAAGCAGGGCAAAAGGCTCCCCACTTCTGATATTTCTCTCACCGAAATTCTGAAGGGCGATCTCCCTTACAGCCAGTGTATGATTAAGCTCGTCAACGGCATTGCTGCCATTGTCCCACAGATGAGCGTAAGGATGAGCCCCACCTCTGGGACGTGCATCCTGATCGGAGAGGAAGGTAAGGCCGCTCCTCAGCGAATTCTGAATGATCTTTTCCAGCTCCTTGTCTTCATCCACGCCCTCAGGAAAATCCTGATACCCATAAGTTATGCTCACCTTGTCCCATGCCCCGATCTTGTCGTCATACGCATTGGACAGATCCAGCTCACCTGCTTTTATATCTACCACCGGATGAGGATAATCCATGACTGATGCCCTGGTTTCGGCGCTCGACGTGTAGCTATGTGCCAGGCCAAGGGTATGCCCTATTTCATGGGCGGAAAGCTGCCGCAACCTTGCCAGGGCCATCTTCTCCATTTGTTCCGGCACAGTAGTTCCAGCTTCATACGGAGCCAGCAGTCCTTCAGCTATGAGAAAGTCCTGCCGTACACGAAGCGAGCCAAGCAAAACATGCCCCTTGATGATCTCCCCCGTTCTGGGGTCTGTCACCGAGGTGCCGTAGGACCATCCGCGGGTAGAGCGGTGCACCCAGTTGATCATATTGTAGCGCACGTCCATGGGATCAGCACCTTCCGGCAGTAGTTTTACCTGAAAGGCATTTTTGTAACCTGCTGCCTCAAATGCCTCATCCCACCAGCGGGCTCCTTCCATCAGAGCGGAACGTATTGGTTCGGGTGTACCTCTGTCGAGATGGTACACAATAGGTTCTACAGCCTCACTTACCGCCGCGCGAGGATCCTTTTTCTTTAGGCGATGCCGTGTGATGAATTTCTTTTCGATGTTTTCGCTGATCGGTGTAGCATAGTCATAGTACGACAGATCATAAAATCCAGCCCTGGGATCAAACTTTCTTGGTAGATAGCCATCGTCCGGAAGCTCCACAAAGGAATGATGCTGCCTGACCGTGACGCTGGTGTTGGTAGGCGTCACACTTCTTATGTAACCGCCGGCCGGTGAGCCTTTGAAGGTAAGTGTCACTTCAAATTCAGAGTTTTTGGGAAAGTTTTTCGTGCGGTGCAGATAGAATGCGGATTTGGTTTTATCCAATGTGTAAGTCCCTTGTTTCGCACTCTTTAATCTTCCTGTCACGTTATGGGCATCTACCATAAAAAAATCGGTAGCATCCACAAGTACCTTCCCATTCTCCTCAGTGATCAGTTTAAATCCCCACAATACGGACCTGGCAAATGCATCTTCTACAGCCCTGCGTTCATCAACATTTTCACTGATGGCCCTGTATTTGTAATTGGGTTGTACCAGCAGGATCTTCGGGCCTCTTCTGTCAAACTTCACCACTCTATCGTTCCCTAACTGGTTCCTGTCCAGCCCGATGTCATTGGATCCTACACCGGCAGCCAGTGAGTTGACATACAGGAATTCCTGATCAAATTTATCGATGACAAGCAATATCCTGTCCTCCTTTTTATCATAGTAAAACTCGAAGAATCCTTCAAATTTTTGCATACCATCCGTTTTTGAGGCTATAGATGAAACGGATAGGGAAATTTTACCGGCTGGATCTATGGAATTGGACGTAGCCTGGCATCCTGTAAAAAGAAAGATCAAAAGTATGTAGAGTTTATGCATCGCTCTGATTTTAATTGTAGGTTGCTAAAAGTATCAATTATTACAGGGGGAGGCAAAGCATTTTTTTACAGGAGGAAGTTTTTTTGGACCCGATCGTGACTTTTCCCGCAATGCCGATTATTGATGTACAGCATTGACCTGAACAGCTTGAGGAATTCCAGACATATGACAGAAGAGGAGATCGCTGCTGAGCAGCAGATCATAGAGGCCTCCAAAAAGAATGTGAGGGAATTCAGCAAGATCTACGATCGTTATTTCGATGGGATCTTTGAGTTCATCTACAGAAGGACTGACGATGAGGAGCTGGCGGATGACCTGTGTTCCCAAACATTCTTCCGGGCGCTGGAAAATCTGAAGAAATATGAGTTCAGAGGTTTGCCATTTTCTGCCTGGCTTTATAAAATAGCCACCAATGAGGTAAACAAACACTTCAATAAGACGAAAAGGAACCGTGTCTTTAGTCTGGAAGAAGAGCGTGTGAAAGAACTGATGGAAGTAAACGAGGATGAATTTTCTCAGGAACAGATCGATCTGCTTAAAAACACCCTGAATGAGTTGCCAACATCCACCGTGGAAATACTGGAGCTGCGCTTTTTTGAAGGACGTAGCTTTAAGGAGATCGCCTATATATTGAACATAGGAGAGAGCGGAGCCAAGATGAGGCTGTACCGGGCGGTGGAAAAATTAAAAAAACACTTTAGCATCAACTGGAACGAATAATGGGACGACACGAAATACGACTGAGAAGACAGAAGATGACGTCCAGGCGGATAGAGGCTCATAAGAACTACTATGAGGTGCTGAAAAGGCATGAACGGAGTAACAAGATGCGAAAGTTGATGAGGCTGATTCTGGCGCTCGTTGCCTTTATTCTGCTGATGTCTGTGGTATATTTTGTTGCCAAAATGGTCACGTTTGACAATGAACCTACCATTGAAAATGAACAAATAAGCAAGATAATATCCCGGCCGGATATAGTTCAATATGTTTCACTTAACACAAATGAAAAATGGAAAAGCGAAAAAACCCGGAAAAGGACCTGAGGAATAAATCCGGCCTTTTCTTTCAGATCGGGCTATTGTCCGCCATGTTCATAACGGTATGTGCTTTTGAATATCGTGTAAAGGAGGTAATCAAACCACTGGACCTGCCTACAGCGATGATCGATGATGAAGTAATACCTCCCATTACAGTAATAAAACCTCCACCGCCACCACCCAAACCGGTCATGCACAATCCCGTAGAGGCAGAGCCGGATGAGTCTGAAATTGAGATCCCGGAAATCAGGATCGACCCGGTCACTCTACCCGATGTGCCTGAGTTATCGGCAGAAGAACCACCCGTTGAAAAAGCCGAGGAGCTACCTTTCGATATAGTAGAGCACATGCCCGAGCCGGTGGGTGGATACGAGGCCTTTTACCGGTTTGTCAACAAAAAACTCAGGTACCCAGCCCAAGCCAGACGTATTGGTATCGACGGCACTGTTTTTCTCAGCTTTATCGTCAATGAAAAAGGTGAGATGGTAGACCTCAAAATCGCCAGGGGCATAGGGGCTGGCTGTGATAAGGAGGTGTTGAGGATCTTTCAGGACCCTCCCAAATGGCACCCTGGCAAGCAGCGGGGGAAACCGGTAAAGGTGAAGAAGGTGATACCCGTGAAGTTTGTACTGAACTGACCCGTAGATTGTTGATAGATGATAGTTGGTGGTTGTTTGTTGATAGATGATGGTTAGTATATGTTTTCGATCAGATAGTTCGGGCATGGAAGTGCTGAAAGCCAATCAACAATCGACCACCAACTATCAACAGAGTCCACGGTAACAAAACTCCCGATCAGCGGTTTTATTGGTATGAAGAAGGTGTTGGTGTGGTACCGCAATGATCTGAGAGTGAAAGACCATGAGGCGTTATGGCGCGCCTGTCAGAATGGGAATAAAGTTTACCCGGTTTATATTTTTGATCTCCGCTGCTTTACCACTACAGCCCCTGGATTTCAGCGAACAGGAGGTTTCCGGCTTCAATTCCTTTTGGAATCGCTTCACGAGTTGAAAATAAGCCTCTCTACACTTGGTGGAGATCTTGTAATAAGACACGGACCCCCCGAAGATGTTATTCCTCAACTGGCGGAACAGTTGGCTGTGGATAAGGTGTATTGCAGTAGGGAGGTAGCCTGGGATGAGCTGTGTATAGCTGAAAAACTGGAACACCGGCTGGCCCAAAAAAATGTTGTGCTGGATCAGTTCTGGCAAAGCGGCCTGTATCATGAAGAAGACGTCCCCTGGCCCATAAAGCAGGTCCCCGATGTATTTTCCAGTTTCCGGAAGGAATCTGAAAAGACAGTAGCAATACGACCCGAATTTGATGTCCCGGAAAAGGTCAACTTTCCCGGAGGCATTGAAACATGCAACATCCCTTCCCTTGAAGACCTTGGTCTGTTCCTTGAAAAAAGAAACAGAAAAGCCGTACTTTCCTTTAAAGGTGGTGAAAAGCAGGCATGGAAGAGGCTGAACGACTATTTCTGGAAAGATGACCTGTTGAGAAAGTATAAATTTACCCGCAACGGCCTCATAGGAAAGGATTATTCCTCAAAATTATCACCGTGGCTGGCCCATGGATGCATATCGGCTAAATCTGTTTATCATGAGATCAAACGATATGAGCAGGAGCGGGTAAAGAATATATCTACCTATTGGCTATTCTTTGAGCTGCTATGGAGGGATTTTTTTAAGTTCATGTCCAAAAAGTACGGGGCGGCTATCTTCATGACCCGCGGCATTACAGGCGACCTGCCTGATATGAGTGATGATATGGAAAAATTTGAGTTATGGCGCAGGGGTGAAACCAGGGAGCCCTTCGTTGACGCCAATATGATGGAGCTCAATACTACTGGTTTCATGTCGAACAGGGGCAGGCAAAATGTAGCCAGCTACCTGATCCATGACCTGAAGGTAAACTGGACCTGGGGCGCCATGTGGTATGAAAACAGGCTCATCGACTATGACCCCGACAGCAACTGGTTAAACTGGGCGTACATAGCCGGTGTAGGCAATGATGTACAAAAAGGAAGAAAATTCAGCATTGAGAATCAGGCACTGAAATATGATCCGAAAGGAGAGTATGTTAAGCTATGGTTGAAAGCATCCCTGAAACCATAACGTCATACATATCTTGAACAGTTTGTAAAGGGCAATCAGCATTGTGTATTTTTGCGTTGCTGATTGTTTATTGCCGACTGCCTCCTCATCAGGGACTTCAATACAGTACTCATGGTACGTTATTGCCATCTCTATCCGTCATTTCAAACGTGACACGACGCTAGAATATCCGCGTCAGCCGGTAATAATCGGACATAGTGATCCTGAAAGCCTGCCGCTCAGCCTGGGAAGCCAGGAAAGGCGCTCCGTCCGGCAGCGTTAAGGAATAATTTGCTTCGATCCCCTCAAACAGCAGTGATCCAAATTCCAGCATACTTTCACGGTTCATTGCATCAAGCCTGAATTCACCGGATGAATTGCTGACGGCATCTTTCCATAGCACAGCCAGTGGATCATACTGCTGCAGCCGCTTGCCTGGCTCCAACAGAATATAAGCTTCGTCCTGAAGATAGTTTACTACTATTGCCAGATTGAGTACAGCAGCGGAGTCATCAACTATCCTTTTTTTCAGCCTGAACACGTTCAATCCGGCTTCCTTGTTCTCTTCAAGTTCATAATAGGACTGACGCATGTTTTTGAAGAACAACTCGGTATCATCACCCGTTTTGAAAGTGAATTTACTACGGTCAACAGTCTTGTCTCTATCGATCTGACAGGCGGACAGGAGAAGGGAAACGACTACAATTTTGATCTTCATATTGTTAACAACATACTACCTGGAAAGATGTTGATATAACGACTTCACAAACAACAGAAAAAACCTTACTAAGCCTCAAAGGCTTAGTAAGGTCCCACAGTTGAAGGGGTTGAAATTGTCAGCCTGACTCCATTACTCTGAATAATAGATCCTCTTCACCCGTTGACTCACATTGGTGAGTATTTCATAAGGTATCGTATCTATTTTATGAGCTAACTCCTGTATAGGTATATTTGATCCAAAGATCTCCACTTCGTCGCCTTCATTTGCCTCTATTCCAGTGATATCGATCATAGTCATGTCCATGCAAACATTGCCTATGACGGGAGCGCGATGTCCGTTAACCCACACTTCCCCTGTCGCGTTGCCAAAGCTCCGCAAGAATCCATCTGCATACCCGATGGCTATGGTAGCTATTTGTGCATCCCTGTGGGCTCTGCCTTTTCTGCCATAACCTATAGTGTCCCCTTTGGTTACATTCTTTATTTGTGATATCACTGTTTTCAAGGTGCCGACGACCTGAAGATCAGCTTGTTTTTGACCGGTAGCTTCAAGCCCGTACAACCCAATACCAAGCCGGACCATATCAAAATGGTAATCAGGAAATCTCAGTATGCCCGGTGAGTTGAGCAAATGTCTTATCGGCCGGATACTGAGATCCGACATGATCTGCTCACTCAGCCTTTTAAACACTGCTGCCTGCTGGTGGGAAAATTCGTTATGTGTTTCATCATCTGCTCCGGCCAGATGGCTGAAAATACTTTTTACCTCCAGGTTTTGGTGATCTTTTAAATACTCAATAAGCCCCGGCACTGTATTGTCATCGAACCCCAGCCTGTGCATGCCCGTGTCCAGTTTAATATGGATGCCCATGGGATCGTCTCCAGTAAAATCCAGCAGTTGCTCCAAAAGTGAAATGCTGTACACCTCAGGCTCAAGCCGGAAGGCCTTCAGTTTTTCAAAACTGTCAGAGCTTGGGTTCATGACCATTATGGGTAGTCGTATCCCCTGCTGCCTCAGGGCAACTCCCTCATCTGCATAGGCTACGCCAAGATAGTCTGCATGATGGTACTGCAGCAGAGTGGCCACCTCAAAACTTCCGCTGCCATAGGCAAAGGCCTTGACCATCGCCATGAGCCTTGTACTGTCCTGTAATTGAGAACGGTAGTAGTTAAGATTTTGGGTCAGTGCATCCAGGTTGATCTCCAGCATAGTCCCATGGATCTTTTCCTCCAGCAGTTTTACCAGATGCTCAAACCGAAAATTACGTGCTCCCTTTACCAGAATGGTTTCATCCCTGAGCTCCAGATCGCTGAGCTTTTCAATAAGCTCTTCCGTGGTAGCATAAAATACAGAGCCAACCGGGAATTTGTCATAAAAAGCACTCAGCCCCTTACCCACACCCACAAAGCGCTGCACATTTGAAGTCCTGATAAGTTCGGCTACTTCGGAATACAATTGCTCCGGTTTGTTACCTGACTCAAGGATATCTGAAAAAATAACAGACTTCTTCTCGTTCTTGCCCTGATGTTCCAGAAAATCGAGCGCGGTTTGTAGTCCCGCCAGGTCATTGTTATAGCTGTCATCAATGAGGTAACAGTTATTCACACCTTTTTTCAGCTCCAGCCGCATTTTAATACCACCCAACCGCTGAAGTCCTTCCTGTATCACGGCAGGATCGGTTTTCAGATAAAGCAGACAAGTGATGCAGTGCATTACATTTTCAAAAGAAGGCCTGTCCCTGAACGGAAGGTCGAACCACAGCACATTTCCTCTGTGGTCAAGCTTCAGCCGGCCATTGTCCGACCATTCCACTATTCTAAGATCACTTTTTTCGTGCTCCCCCCAGGTAAACCCCTTATCTTCCAGAGCATGATCAATAAGTGCGTGATCCTTGCAATAGATCACTACCTCACAATCTCCAAAAAGCCTGGCTTTTTCTTCTACTTTTTGCTCCCACGACGCAAACCCCTCATCATGGGCTGAACCAATGTTACTGAATATGCCCATAGTGGGCTGAATGATCCGTGCCAGCCTTTCCATTTCACCCACTTTTGAAATACCAGCCTCAAAGATTCCAATTTCATGGTCACTGTTCATAGCCCATACGGATAATGGAACGCCTAGCTGGGAGTTATAGCTTCTGGGGCTTTTTACTACATTTTTAACAGAACTCATCAATCTGTACAGCCACTCCTTGATGATCGTTTTTCCATTGCTGCCGGTGATCCCCACTACGGGTATACTGAACGTGGACCGGTGATGGCTAACAATATCCTGCAAGGTCGTAAGGGTATTCGGTACCTGAAAAATGGTGGCCTCAGGCGGCAGGCTAACGGCGGATTCTACGATGAAATTTCTTATCCCCTTTTGGTAAAGGTCATTAATGTAGCTATGTCCGTCATGGTTGGACCCTTTTATGGCCAGGAAGACACTGCCATTGGAGGTAGTGAATTTTCTGCTGTCCGTGATAAGGTATTTGATGTCCGTATCATCACCGAATTGAATAAACTTTCCTTCGGTGATCTCCGGCAACTGTTTCAGACGGATCATAGATTAAGGTTCAATATTGAATGTTGCATGTTCAAAGTTAAAAATGATTGATCGTTGTATTCCTTCATGACATAACACTTTTACACTCCGCACATTAACACTCCAACACATTAAATTTCCAACATCATCTCATACTGATCCAACTGATTCCTGAAACCTATGCGCTCAAAAAACCTGATCATATCCTGATATTCATTTGCCACATTCATGATCGTTAATGCCTTATTCCTACTGGACCTGAAGATGTGGTAGATCAGCGCCTTACCTACGCCACGCCGGCGATGTGCAGGGTCGACGGCCAGTTGACTTATCCTGCCCGGGATGGGCTGATAGATGGCATAACCAACACATTCCAGGCCAAAACGGGCCTCAATTACAGTTTCATTGTCCAGATTCAGGTCTATCATAGGGGCCGAGTCCAGAAAAGAGGTTTTGGCTTGCCCGAGGTTTTTGTATCGTTCCCAGTGCGGGGCGGATACCTCGAGGAGATGGTATCCATCCGGAAGGGATGTGGGTTTAAAATGAGCCTCCAGTTTGTAGCATCTGTAGTAGTCGGATTTTTTAAAGCCAATGTTCTCATAGGCTTTTATGGCCTTCACATTGCCCACCAGCACCTCCAGAACACATTGTTGCACACCGGAATGCTCGAATTTCGGAAGTAAATAATCGTACATATTCGTTACCAGCCTGTGACCTCTGAACCCAGGGCGAACTCCGGTACCACCATTATAAGCTGTCTTAAGACCATTGTAGTTATTTACCGTCGTATAAACAAAGCCCACCAGCCCGTTGCCATGATTGAAGGCCCCGGCTGACAATTTAAAATCCAACCTCAGCTTATGGACGAATTTTTTCGCAAATTCATCTCTGGTAAGGCGAAAAGGTATCTCATAATCGGAGAATGAATCCAGAAATGTAAGATACATATCCGTTATTAGCTCCGGCTCCAGCTCTTTGATCGTAAAAGGTCTCTCTTCCATTATTTACAACTTACATCTTACCTGCCTTAAAACCCCCTTTTATAGGAGTAATTCAGATCGTGACCCCGGGTTCACACCAATTTTTATTTAAATATCAAAATAATGGTACATCAAACGAAGCTACCAGAAACAATTTGATTAATTATGCGTATATTAGATACCCCGCAGAACAGGTCATGCAATATAACTATTCACATATATTGTTTTTTGTCATATTTTCAGGGTGCTTATTTTGTACGGACATTTCTTACGCGCAGGAATCGGATTACCTTTATGAAGATGGCGTGGTGGACGAAAAAACAAAGGACCCTACCATAGTCCTTCCCGATGATCACTTTATCGAAAAGGAACGATCTTCGAAAAAGACAGACAATACCACAGAAGAAAAAAGACAAAAGCCTGCTTTGAAAACATCTCCTGCAACAGAAGTAGTTACAAAGCAACCAGTTCAGACCGTTCAGTCTCCTCAGGAAGGTAGTGAAAGTAACACCATGTCGAATCCTGCTGACGTAGGAACACCTGAGGATGTGGACTCTCCCCTCTCGTTCAACTTTCTTTACTACATCATTCAGAAATTCAAGTTTTCTGACGTCATTGATGAATAAAAGAAAGGCCGGATACTAAGCATCCTTCGCAAAAGAATTGTTGTATTTTATGAATAATTTCCCAATATATGCAACTTTGTTGCAATTATGGTTCTTTTCCGTTTTATCCTGTGTGCGGTCCTGAGTGTGGGTACATCTTTCATAGCATTTGCCCAAAATAACAAGACATGTGCTGACGATTGTAACTGCACCATTTCGGGGGATATTATTGATGCTGCCACAGAAGAGCCAATTCCGTTTGCTGCCGTCAAAGTGATCAACACTCAGATTGGATCATTTTCAGACGAAAATGGTCATTTTGAGATCAGAAACCTGTGCAGTACGGAAGTGGATATTGAGATATCCCATGTAGGATACAAGATAGTAGTGCATCATCACGATATATACCATCCACGGTTACAGGTTCGGCTGGCTTCCGATGATATCATACTGGAAAGCATCATTGTGGAGGGTGAAACTGTGGGGGCAGGGTTTTCATCCATGTCCCAGACACAACTGGACAGCAGAACACTCTCCGAGACCAGAAATCAGTCATTCGGGGATGTAGCCGGCAGAATAGCTGGTGTAGGGACGCTGAAAACAGGGCAGAATATAGTCAAACCGGTTATCCACGGTTTGCATAGTAATCGTATACTGATCATCAACAATGGTGTGCGGCATGAGTTCCAGAACTGGGGTACGGATCATGCTCCCGAGATAGATCCTTCCCTTATCGATTATCTGCAGGTGATCAAAGGGGCCGCTACCGTACGGTATGGCCCTGATGCTCTTGGCGGAGTTATCCTCATTGACGCTCCTTCCATGAAGCTACATGAGGACCTGAATGGGAAAATTGCAGTGACCGGGCAGTCCAACGGACGTTCCGGTGAGGCATCCATCGAACTGCATAAGGGGTATGACCGTACGGCATTCATGCTCCAGGCTTCAGGTTTGCAACAGGGAGATCTGCGTGCACCCGATTACCACCTCACCAATACCGGTAAAAAAGAATGGAGTGCTGCTTTTGGAGCAAAATATCACTGGCCCGCGTTCGATCTTAATTTTTACTACTCTCGGTTTGATCAGGAGCTGGGTTTACTACGGTCTTCGGTAAATGGCAGCCTGAGCGATCTGCTACGATCCATGGAAAGTGACGTGCCACCGGATACCCAGGCGTTTGGGTATGAGATACGGGAGCCTAAGCAACAGGTAGCGCATGATCTGTTTAAGATCTCAGGTCAATGGAACGGTAAAGATCAGTCCCTGAATGTACAATATGCCTTTCAGAAGAATGACCGGCAGGAATTTGACCTGAGAAGAGGATCAGCGCCTTCCATCAATCTTGAACTGTTCAGCCACTCGCTGGATGTGGACTGGCAGCATCCAAAGCTGGGAAACTGGGAAGGGAGCATGGGCTTTCAGAGTATTTATCAGGACAATAACAATATAGAAGGCACCAATACGGTACCCTTCATCCCCAACTACAATACCTCCAGAATAGGTTTTTATCTCATTGAGGCCAATGAGCTGAATGAAAGCACCAGTGTGGAATTGGGAGTACGTTATGATTACCAGCACTCCTCCATACGTGGGAGACAGCCCAATAATGATATCTACAGCAATGAACTGACCTTTCAGAATGCTACAGCTACCATAGGTCTTGTGAAAAAACTGGGTTCGGCCACGTTAAGAACAAACGTTGGCAGCGCATGGAGGCCTCCCAACATTTCAGAATTGTATAGCTTCGGAAGGCACAGGTCTGCCTTTGAATATGGGATCTGGAGGTATGTTGTCAATGAAACAGGCCGTGTTAATACCCGTGGCGTCATTCTGACAGAAAGGGAGAGGGACGCCCCTCCTGAAATGGGTCTTAAATGGGTAAGCAGCTATCATCTAAAGAAAAAGAACTGGGATGCAGAGATCACCGCCTACATCAATTATCTGCAAAACTATTTCTTTTCACGCCCCTTTGGCATCACCAATACGGTAAGAGGTGCTTATCCCTTTTTTATTTATGATCAAAGTGATGCTGTATTTACCGGTATCGATGCAAGCACCATAATTAAACACGATACCCGGTGGAGATCAGCGGTGAGAGGCAGCTACCTGTATGCGAGGGATATTGAAAATGACGACTATTTTATTGGGCTGCCCCCCATGAACCTATCTTACGAGATCCGGTACAATCATGGAAGATGGGGTAGTTTTAAGGGCACAGAGCTCGCGTTGGGGTTGGATTATAACTTTCGACAGTTCCACGCCCCGCGTACAGTAACCATACGGGAGATACTTGACGCTGCTCAAAATGATCAGAACATTTTTGAAATGGATGATTCCAATTTCGACTTTCAGGATCCCCCTGAAGGTTATCTGCTGATCAACTTTACGGCACGGACGAACTACAGAGCATTTGATTTTCTTTTCACCGTAGAAAATCTTCTGAACACGAGCTATAGAAACTACACGGACAGGTTTCGTTATTTTGCGGATGACCTGGGAATAAACTTCAGGCTGAGCCTTTCATATAATTTTTAACCATTCTTTTTGCAACACTGTTGCGATTTATTATTATTGCAACGTTGTTGCAAGCTATTTAACCACTGATATGAAAAAACTATTTTATCTAACAAGTCTGTGTCTTTCGGCAAGTCTTTTGGTATTTACGGGATGTGATGATGATGATCCTCCACCAGCGGAAAACGAAGAGGAGGTGATCGATCTTGTAAGGCTGTCTTTTACTGAGGCGGGTTCAACCACACCCATTGTGGTGGCAGCCACGGATGACGATGGCGAAGGTCCGAATGATTTCGTTCCTGAAGTGATCAACCTTAAGGAAAATACTACCTACACTCTCAGAATAGAGGTACGTAACGAAGAGGAAGGCGAAAATGTCACGGAGGAAATTCAAAATGAAGCTACGGCCCATCAATTCTTTTTTGCCTGGACCGGTCAGATCTTCACACAGCCCACCGGACTCGGCAATTATGCGGATGATGGTGGCTTAGGACCGTTTGGAAATGTGAATGGTCTTGTACAGTATACGGATGATGAGCTGGATTACCAGAGTGAGCCGGATGATGACGGAGTAGCGCCCAGGGATAATGTACCTGTTGGTCTGGAAACGGTATGGGAAACTGCATCGGCAACTACCGAAGCTGAAATATTCAGGGTAGTGTTGAAACATCAGCCTGGTGTGAAAACCGCCACCACCAATTCGAACGATGGTGATACGGATATAGACATCCCCTTTACTATCAATATTACTCAGTAGTCATAAGATCAGTAGCCATAAGATAATGCTCATCTAAAAAATGGGTTTAGGTTGAACGTTATCGGTAAAGCCGCTCTCACAAGAGCGGTTTTTCTATATATGCACAGGCAACCTGCTGAAATAGAGCCAGAAATGAAACTACGGAGGACGGCCTCTCGTATAATACAATAACAACCTATGCGAATACAGTGATGCGCGGAGGTGGGTTAAACTAATATACCAGAATTTTTCAAGAGCGCTGATAACGTCTTCCAATTTGGGTTTAGGTTGAATGTTATCAGAGAAGCCACTCCTTAGGGGTGGCTTCTTATTTTATAGGTATGAGGCAATGAGCGACTATGCTTTGGCAAGAAATTTCTCAAGTTCCTTCAGTTTGATCCGCCCTTCATAAAAGGCCTTGCCAAAGATCACGGCAAATACTCCCATTTCATTTAACCTGTCAATATCCCCTACATTACGTACTCCGCCACTGGCCAGTACGCAGATATCAGGAAATTTATCTATGATCTGCTGATAAAGCTCAAAGGCGGGCCCTTCCAACGTTCCTTCACGGGAGATATCTGTAGTTTTGACATACTTCAGTCCTCTTGAATAGAAATAGTCAATATGCTCGAAAATGTCAATATCGGTATTCTTTACCCATCCCCGGATGGCGATCTTATTATCCAGAGCATCGGCCCCAAGGGTGATCTTTTCACGGCCATAGGATATGATCCATGAGGCAAACAGTTCCTTACGGCTTACGGTTACGCTGGAAGCAGTAATGTAACTCGCTCCATACTCATAGGCCTTGCTGATATCTCCGTCAGTGTGAATCCCCCCTGTAAAATCTACCTTCAAACCCGTGTGCCCCGCTATGGCTTCAAGTATATGGTAATTGACGGGCTGACCTCTTCTGGCACCATCCAGATCCACCAGATGCACTACCTCTATGCCGTGATCTTCAAAGTTTTTGGCCAGATCCACCGGGCTTTCATCATAGACCTTTTCCTCTGCAAAATTCCCTTGCCTCAAACGAATAATCTTACCATTGCTAATAGCAATAGAGGGTATAATCTGGATCATACTCAAGGTAGCGGTTAGTTGGTTTTAGTGTTGTATTTTACCGTACAGACGTGACTTTTGATATTCCTGTAGCGCCTCCCTGGTGAACCTGTTAAAATACTAAAACTATTGCAGAATTACAAGGTAGCATTCGTTATGTAAAACTGAGTTCCCATTAAAAAAAGGTGACGATGTATACAGGGTAATTCCATCTGAATTTAATTATTTCCTTGCTGCTACCCTACTACACAATACGCACGGTCGTTACCTCAATATAACCCTGGAAACCCTTGCAGCAATCGGTAGGTTTCTGTGTCCATGAAAGCCGGTAATATGCTGAAAAAGAAGATAACGCGGTCAGTTGCATGGGTATGACTCTGTATTTCAGATATCCGCGATGAGAAAAGAAACTGACTATCTTCGTTTATCTCAGTTTAACACCTTTTTGTACCGCTTAACCCAAAATTGAATATTCAGGCGTTGATTAACGTTAAATTCAGTAAATATCAAAGGCCAACGGGCAGAAGTAAATTCAAAATAATAAGTCAGAAACCTGAAATAAACAGATCCAGAATAACAACAGTCAAAAAAAGAGCTTCAGGCCGACCTGAAGCTCTTTTTTTATTATCTGAATTGGGATGTCATAAAGAGAATTCTTTTACTAATTTTAACCCCTTGTTTTTCAGCGTATGGAATTAAAAAATAATGTATATAAGGTACAGGGAATCAACCTGAAGGATATTGCCAGGCAATTCGGTACTCCCCTGTATGTGTATGATGCAGACAAGATCATTGGTCAGTTGCAGACATTGAAGAATGCCTTTTCAAATCAAAGTGTGCGAATAAAGTATGCAGCCAAGGCGCTTACCAATATTTCCATACTTAAGCTAATGAAAAAGCATGGCGCGGGTATCGATGTGGTTTCCGCCCAGGAGGCAGATCTGGCACTGAAAGCAGGCTTTGATCCCAGAGATATCCTCTTTACACCCAATTGTGTGTCTTTTGAGGAAATTCAGGAAGGTGTAGAAAAGGGCCTCATGATCAATATCGATAATATCTCCATCCTTGAGCAATTCGGCCATAAGTACCGGGAGAAAGTACCATGCTGTGTACGGCTTAACCCTCATATCATGGCAGGTGGGAATACCAAAATATCCACCGGGCACGTTGATTCCAAATTCGGTATTTCCATCTACCAGCTGCCCCACCTGCTACGTGTGATCAAATCCAACAATATTGATGTGGTGGGGCTTCATATGCATACCGGTTCGGATATTCTGGATGCTGACGTTTTCCTTAAGATGGCGGAGATCCTTTTTGGCATAGCACAGGACTTTCCCAATCTGCAGTTTATCGACTTTGGCAGCGGCTTCAAGGTAGGCTATAAGGCGGGGGACATTACCACGAACATTTACGACCTGGGTGTAAAACTTGGAAATGCCTTCGATGATTTTTGCAACACCTACGGGCGAAAGCTCGAGATGTGGTTTGAACCCGGCAAGTACCTGGTAAGTGAAGCAGGGCTATTCCTGGTAAAGGTGAACGTCATAAAAACTACCCCTGCCACGGCATTTGTAGGTGTGGACTCCGGTATGAATCACCTGCTGAGACCTATGATGTATGATGCCTACCATGAGATCGTGAACATCTCCAACCCCAATAGTATCCAGCGGGTGTATACTGTGGTGGGTTATATCTGTGAAACAGATACCTTCGGCTGGGATAGGAAAATACATGAAGTGCGGGAGGGCGATGTACTGGCTATAAAAAACGCCGGAGCCTACGGGTTCTCCATGGCATCCAACTATAACTCCAGATACCGCCCTGCTGAGGTATTGGTGTATGACGGCAAAACCCATCTTATCCGTGAGAGGGAAAACATGGATGATATACTTCGTAAACAGGTGGAAATAGATTTTGATTAGGGTCAGCAGGCTAACTACTCCGGGTACAGCATCAGGCATAGCATTAACTTTTTAGTACAGGGCATATTGAAAACCCTGCTCTTAAAACCCGAAATACAAAGTTTATACCTGCTATTTTGTATCTTTAATTAAAACAGCCGTTCTATACGTTAGACAGAATCACCAAATGAAATATGGAAAAATCGCTGAAAGGGAGAAGAAAGAAGAAACCCTTACAACCTGCCAAGACCCCCACAATTTCACGGGCTACCACAAAGAATAAAGAAAAGGCCCTGAAAGATATAATAGGAATGTGGGCGGATCGCAAAAAAACAGAGGATAGCAAATCATTTCGAAGGGGGCTATGGCGAAAAACCAACTGATCTTATGTGATACCAATATATTGATCAGTGTCATTCGTAATGATGAAGGAATAGTGAACCGCTTTATATCCCTGGACTGGGATAGCTTGTTCATCAGTATCGTAACCTATGGAGAAATATTGGTGGGGGCCAGAAAAGGTGAACTTCGACGAACAAAATCTTTTCTTAAGTCCTTTGGAATCATAGAGTTGGATACTCATATTTCCATAAAGTTGCGTGAAATTTTTAATGAAGCCTATTATCACAAGAACCTATTGGCTGATGCACTGATTGCATCTACTGCAGTTACTTACGATATGCCTATCTGGACCACAAACAAGAAGGATTTCAGGCATGTAGCCGGAATACGGTTTATCAATCCTTGACACTGCTTTCAAGAACTGGTAAGTCGAAATTTGCAACATACCGACTAAACTCCATGGCCTATCACTACCTCTAGTGATCCGGATTTCCCTGGTATTCGGTATTGACAAGACCAGAGCAGGTACCGACCTTTGCCTTGTTTAGAATCAATCTAAATAATGATGCAAGTCCTTGTAGATCCTGGAGGTTATTTAAGAGTCGATCATGTTTCCGGGATCATACAAGGCACTACTCTGGAGAACCCGAGTGGCACAACCTACCCATGAAAATGAAACTGAACTATGAATTGCAAACCTGAGATAATTCTGGAGGGAGAAGATTTCAACATTTCCCGCTGTGCAGGGTGCCATCGTATCGGACTGTATTATAAAAATCTGCTTGTAGGTTTTGATCAGCAGGAGTTTTGGGCTTTTTGCAGATCATTCCTTGCTATCGACTTTGATGCATCATCTATCATATTCCCTGACGATCAGCGACATATACTGACCAATACGTGTCATCCGGATATTCAGTTCACTTTTAACCTTGCCGGATTCAAGGAGTTCAGCAGTATGCTCCAGCAGTCAATGATAATGCTGGAAGCACGCAGTATACTACAGCAGAACGCTGAATAATTTAAATGGCCGGACCGGTGCCTTCTATATGTTAATTGTTTAATTTTATACGTGTTGAAATTAACAACAGATCCCCATGGAAAGACTAAGTGAACTCGTGAGGCTAAGATTCAGTGCAAATCCGCAATCTGACGGAAACATCGCTCTGGAAGAGTTGCCCATAGATCCTGAATTTTATCACGATCTGGTGGATGTTTTTCATGATCCTACTCTTTTTGAGGCTGTCAACTTTCAGAAGTACACCATCCGCACCATCATGGAATACCTCAGGAGTACCCATCAGTTCTACCTTGGAAGACGCCTTGGGGAAATTGAGTTGTCCATAGCCAACCTTATCCGAAATCAGGAAGGTAATAATCATTGGTTTGATTTTCTAGGGCGCTTTTTTGACTCGTACAAAACCGAATTGACGGAACACATCCGTGATGAGGAGGATAATCTTTTTCCCTACATTGACGCGCTGCTGGCTGCTGTACGAAAAAAGGAGGTCCGCTTCAGGTTTTCCCAAAAGATCAAACTTATCAACTTCCTGCTCCACCATGATCATAGGGTGGAGGACAATCTTCGTGACGTACTGGCGGTCCTGGACAAAAAATCGGAACAGTTCTCCGATTCCTTCTCCTATCGTATGCTTATGATCCAGTTGAAAAACTTTGAACTGGATCTCTCCATTCACGCACGGATGGAGGAAGAAGTGCTGATGCCCAAAGCACTAAAGCTGGAAAAGGATATACTGAGTAATATGTCTATTCCACTTACCGAGTAAGCATCTTTAACTACTGATAGAAAAGTACTTAGCTTTTTAGTGGCAAAAATGGCACTTCTATCACTACTAGTAGTGATACTACAATTCCCTAATTCTAGCGATTGACTCATCCGTACCAAGTACTCATCTTTGTATTGTTTAGAATTAATCTAAATAATGATAAGGACAGTATTCACACTGATGATGGTTATCTTTTTCACCGGCCTTCGTGGTCAGGCAAAGGTTATCCTTCTTGACAAAGTGACCCAAAAGCCTGTAGAAGGTGCTCAGATATCCTTCACAAGCCTGGCTACGGAGCAGCAGACCGCGATGATCAGTAGCAGATCCGGAACCGTGCAGGTTGATCTTGCTTTGCCGGTTCTGATAAAGGTTTCGCATATTGCTTACTCCTTCCGGCAGGATACACTCCGTTCGATTACCCAAAAGATACTGCTTAGCCCTTCCACACTGTCTCTGGATGAAGTAGTAGTTACCGGCCAGTACATTCCCCAATCCGCCAAAAATTCTGTTTACAAGGTTCGCACCATCACCGCTGAACGATTCGAAAATCAGGGCGCCAATACCCTACAGGATGTGTTGGCAAACGAGCTCAATGTTCGATTTAGCCGGGATAATGCCCTGGGTACCTCCGGCCTTCGCCTTCAGGGTATTTCAGGCCAGAATGTAAAAGTGCTGATCGATGGCGTGCCCATGGTTGGGCGTAGCGGAGTTGACAATGAAATTGATATTGGTCAGATCAATGTCAACAGCATTGAGCGTGTTGAGATTGTAGAAGGGCCTATGGCTGTTAATTTTGGTGCAGACGCCCTGGCCGGTGTGATTAACATAATCACTAAAAAAAGTGGAACAGGAAAGCTGGCTGCAAACCTTACACTTCAGGAGGAGACGGTGGAAAGTAGCTATTCGTTGTTTGAAGAGGGGGTACATAATGCAGGTATCTCTGTTAATGGCAATATCAATGACCGTTTTTTTGCCCAGGTTGAAGGTCGGGTAAACCACTTCGGCGGCTGGACGGGCGATGAGACACTCTTTGATGATCATAACCGCCAGTGGTACCCTAAGACGCAGTACTTTGGTGGAGGTTTGATGCGATATAATGCTGAGAACTTTTCTGTTCATTACAGGCTTGACTTTCTCGACCAGACCATTTCAAACCTGGGGAAAATCAATGATCTTGATCCCAATACTGAACCATTCTCCAATGATCAGGAGTTTTTGACGACCCGCTGGATGCATCAGGTACAGGCTGAATGGAGCCCTGGTAAATGGAGACTCAACCCCGTTGTTTCCTATACTGACTACGAGCGACTAACAGAGAACTTTACCACCTTCCTGACAAGTGATCTGGAAAGCAACCGCACTGAAGTACAGAATACTTTCTACAATACCCTTTTCTTCAGAAACACTGCCAGCACCGGTAATTCCAGTTGGGGGAGCCTTCAATTGGGCCTGGAAGGCACATTTGATAAGGGTGCCGGTTCCACCTTGAGTTCAGGGAATAAGTACATGGAAGATCTGGCGGTATTCGCTTCAGCGGAAATTTCCATTAATGACAGGATTTCCATTCGTCCCGGCATCCGCCATAGCTACAACAGCATATATGAGACCGTACCCACCCCTTCCCTGAATGTGAAATACGATGTTAATTCTTCAACACAGGTTCGTTTTGGTTATGGAAGAGGATTCAGGGTCCCTTCCTTGCGGGAATTATATCATGAATTCGTAGATGCCAGTCACAATATAACCGGCAATCCTGATCTTACTCCGGAATACTCACATAACTTTAATGCTGACATTACAAAGCAATTCCAATCTCTGGATCTGCAGACATCACTTTCAGGGTTTTATAATGATGTAGATGACCAGATCACTTTTTTTACTCCGGAACAGAGCAATGCGGCTACGACTTATTTGAACATCACAGAATTCCAGTCTGTTGGTGGAACACTTAATAACACCTGGAAACATAATAGCCTGCAGCTTTCCACTGGTTTCGCGTATATCGGTCGATATCAGCGCCTGAATGAGGACCAAAACAACGTACCCGCCTTTGTATTCAACTGGGAATTGAACTCGAACCTTTCCTACAGATTCAGTAAAAGCAATACAACGCTCTCTGCTTTTTATAAGTACAATGGTCCGTTAAAAGACTATCGTATGGCGGATCCTGACAATGACGGCCTTTTCACCGCTGAACTTCAGGGTATAGAAGGGTTTCACTTACTGGACCTTACAGTAAATCAATCCATTGCCAATTCTCTCGAGCTGACGCTGGGTGCCCGAAATCTCTTTAATGTAACAGCAGTGGATAATAATTTCACTTCAGCAGGTGCACATTCAGGAGGCTCTGGAAGTACTTCAGTGGGGTACGGCACAAGCTTCTTTTTACGATTAAACTATCAACTTAAAATAAAATAGAAATGAATATACTTCGGACTTTATGTTCAATAACAATACTGGTATTAGTGGCAGTGGCTATTACAGGTTGCTCCGATGATGACGATACTCTGGCACCGTTTGCCATCAACTTTGCAAGTGAAGACCTGGGTATTTCTCCCTCTTCTCCCGAAGCACAGATAACCTTGAATTTTTCAAGACCTTCCACAGTTCCCGGGAGCATTCTTCTCAGCCTGGAGCCGGGCACCCTGGTGTATGGAGAAACGGAAGATTACTACACTTCAGTGGCTCCGGTGAATAACGTGATAACCTTACCTTTCGAATCTGGAGATCAAAGTGTTGGCTTAACCATTTTTGCCGGTGGCGCAGCTGCTTTGCAGGAGGAAAAGACACTCGGCATAACTATAAATGAAGACACGGGTACCATTTTTACACCAGGTTCTACCAATCAACTCAGTGTGATCTTTGCAGAGAATTTTATTGCTGAAAGTGGTTCATTGCAGCTTGATGCGGGCGGCCCTGACTTTACAAGTCAGGCATTTGTTGACTTAAGTAAATCAACAGCTTCAAGTGAAGTAAAAAACACCTGGGATCTGGCATTTGCCAGTGCAGGATTCCATGTTACACTTAATGCCACCAACCAGATCATGGCAAGGTCACTGGATAAGACCAGTCTGGGAGATGTGACGGCAAGTGATACAACAGGATTTGCAGGTGCTATGGTTGTTGGTCCTGCATCTTCTCTGGAAGCACGCGCCTGGATCGATGATCCAACAGGGGACCTTGAAAACACTACAATAGCTGCTATTAGTGAGAATGACGAAAACAATAAGATTTACATAATTAAGCGGGAAGGAAAGAACTGGAAAAAAGTGAAGATCAATCGTTCCGGGGATGACTACTCAATTCAGTTTGCTGATATCAGCAGCGCCACATTTGAAGAGATCACCATCGAAAAAGATGATGAATTCAATGCAGTGTTCTTTAGTCTGGATAATCAGATCGTAAGTTTTGAACCCCAAAAGTCCCGGTGGGACCTTATGTATGGGGCCTACACCACATACAGTACCTTTGGTGATCCCATTCCGTATAGTTTCTCCGATTATATTGTCATCAACAAAGAAAAAACCTCAGTAGCTATGGTGATGATCGATGACAATACGAGCTATGAGAATTTTAATCTGTCATCAGCGTCATCGCTTAGCCTTAGCGCTGAACTCAACACGATTGGTAGTACATGGAGGGGTGTTTTCCCTCCCAGTGTCCTTAGTGATCGCTTTTATGTACTTAAAGATTCAGAAGGTAATTACTATAAGATCAGATTTACCAGGCTCACCGGCGATAATGACGAGCGTGGCAGGCCAAGCATGACCTTCGAATTACTTAAATAAAAAAAATGAAAGCATTAAAAGCAGCTGTTATAGTAATCCGGATCGGACTCGGAGCTCTGTTCATCTACGGCGGTATTCAGAAGTTCATCCCCAAACCACCCCGCCCGCAGACAGAACAGGCTCAGGAGCTACCTGACCATGTAGTGAAGATCAAGGCATTCATCAGCGGGCTTAAACAGACCGGTTACTTCTGGCCCATGCTCGGAACAGTGGAGATCCTTTGTGGCATCCTGTTGGTGAGCCAGTACCTTGCATTGCTGGGGGCTGTCATGCTCGTACCGGTAACCTTGAATATTTTCCTGTTCCATCTGTTTCTGGAACCGCACGAGCCGGGTGAACTGGCCATGACCGCTCTTTACCTGCTGGGAAACCTGCTGATCATCGGCTACCACTATCCTAAATTAAAAACGACTTTTCTCAATTTTAAACTGATTGACCAATGAAAAACCTATTCATCCTAAGCCTGTGCCTTATTACGGGAGTTGTACAGGCACAAAAGAAAAAAAAGCAGGACATTGAAGCCATTAAATCAATGTGTGGCTGCTATGAAGTGACCTTCAACTTTGCGGAAACCTTTGCCGCAGAGAAAGACTATGAATTTCATGACAACTACCGCTCCGGCGGCCTGGAATATGTGCTGCCGGTAGAAGAGACCAAAGACAAGATCGTACTCCAGCACTTGCTGATCATCGGTGACAGTATGATCATCAAGCACTGGCGCCAGGACTGGATCTATGAGAATACTGACCTGTATGTTTTCCATAAGGACAATACATGGAAGTATAAAACCCTGCCAAAAGAGGGTGTGAAGGGACAGTGGACACAGAAAGTCTTCCAGGTGGATGACGGCCTGCGCTATGAGGGTTCCTCTTCATGGGTCCATGTGGACGGACGGCAGTACTGGGAGAACACGGCCGATGCTCCGCTGCCACGCCGTGAATTTAGCAAGCGCAGCGATTACAATGTAATGGTGCGAAGGAACCGGCAGGAGATCACCCCTTCAGGATGGGTACATGAGCAGGACAACGGCAAGGTGATCCGCGAAAACAGTTCAGACAAGTTACTGGCCCGGGAAAAAGGGTGGAATACCTATGAGAAGGTAGAGGAATCAAAATGTAAGCTGGCCAAAACATGGTGGGAAGAGAAAAAAACATACTGGGCGGATGTACGGCACGTTTGGGATGAGCTTTTCGCCTCTAAAAAAACACTTGCGTTCAAAAAGAAGGTAGATGACAAGATACTTTTCATGAAAATATTCGCTCTGCAGGACGAAATGCTGAAGGGGGACTACGACAGTGACCTTTCCAGGCAACGCATAGCGGAAACCATTCAGTCTTACCTGAAGTCTGATATTACCTTGGCGGTGAGATAAACCTTTTAATAACAGAAAGCTAAACCAGCCCCTGGTTTAAACCCCGGGGGCTTTGCTTTTCACTTTTCCCTTACCTGCTTTTCTTTAATTGTGTATTAAAAATTCCCCCTGTTCCTTTGTTTCACTTATTTCACGTTTGGAATGAGTAGTCCTTCCTCCCGGTGGATTGAGCCGGGAAAAATACCTGACCAGATATCCAGTATGTTCTCCTTCCGTGGGCAAGATAAATTTCTCATCGGTTAAGGCCCGATCGATCCAATCGTCGAATCCATTGATATGTGTATATTCTCTTACATCAAACTGAAAGGTATCTGTTCCTTTTAGTTCCTCCTTAAAATGCAGATCCGGGAATCTGGTGGTAATAGCATCCGGAATTTTAGGAAAGTCAACTTCCGGCTTATCACTGTAGAAATGCCATCTTTTTGATGAAGATACGAAACTGCCGCGAATATAGTCGTATTCACCTGTAACGGATACATCAGGCCATTCTGCAGGCTCTGTATTCACAGTCAGAGCAGCGTTTATTTCTTCAAAAGCATCCGGTATGAAACCATAGGTATCCATTACATGGTAGGTATAACGGTCGGTACTGTATCGTACACTTACACTCGCATTACGGTATGGATATGAAGCCAGTTCAGTGGGAATAGTCACTCTCAATTCAGAAGCATTGTCAACTGCATCCGTAAAAGCAGTATTGTAAACGGAAAATCCGTTGGCCAGAAAACTTTCTGGAACAGACGATACGTTTATATTGACAGAAGAAGAATGCCCTTCATCAGGCAGGCTTATCGAGTATTGTTCCACAGAATTATTCATATCTGCCAGTGAAATGAGATTTTCCTTACCTGCCTCAAGACTGTTAATGACTTTGTAGCTATATTCAGATCCGTTTCGAAGATAGATATAGGCATCCCTGTTGTTTTCATACACCGGTACAGAAAAAGGCAGGGCACTTTCAAGATCCGTTCCCGAATGCAAGAAACTGTAGGAAAAGAAATAGTGATCATGTGGGGGGATATTTTCAAAACCCACTTTCGCATTATCCAGAAAGGGACCTCTCAGATTAAAACTAAATGATTCCAGGCTGACCTTGTGCTGTTTTATGCCATAGTAACTGATTAATTGATAGTGCCGGGCGCCAAGATGTGTGAATATGTGCAGGTTCATCCTTTCCCTGGTGAAGTCTTCGGGTTTCCGGAGGGTATCGGTAAAGTCGTTATGGATTTCCATTTCCCAGAGAGTCCTATCGCCTTCATCCGTAAGAAATAAATAAGCAAATTCGGCATTATTAAAATAATGGCCATCTACCTCTATGATCAGAAGATCTTCCTCAGAAGCGGGTGAAATATCATCATTGTCATTGCTACAGCCGGACCATAAAAAAAGTAGAAATGATAGGGGAACGGATAGGTTCTTCATGATCAGTTTTTCTTGGGTTGTTTAAAGCCTCAGGATACGTCATGTTGGTTCTTCTTTATCCGTGAGGTACTTATTTGGCCGAATATAATACAAATCTTCCAGTCTCAAAAACGCTGCTTTCATTTACTGAATGTACTAACACCCGGAGAGTTCCCGGAAATTTACATGGGCGAAAGGATCCAGGGATGCCTACTGAGTTTGGTGCAAGTGGAATGGCCTGTTTCGATTTATGGACATTGATCCATCCCATGAGCTGTGGGGTACGCCGGGACTGGAGACGGAGAAGCAACGCCAGTCCTATAACTTTACAGGCACAGTGTCGCAGGTGCTGAGCAGGAAGCTACAGGCTTCTCTGTCCGCCGGGTTTGTCTATCAGACCAGCAGGCTTTCCACACTCTTCCATAGCGTTTATCTCACGGATGTTCAGACTGACCCGAACGCCAGTGCAAGGATAGAAAGGCTACCGGACTCAGGGACAAAATTCCCGATAGGTCTGCGGCTGAATTATTATCTTAATGACCTGATCGTTTTGCGGGGCCATTATCGATCCTATTTAGATGATTTTGGCATTACTCATACAGTGAGCCAGGAGGCCCCGGTAAAGGTCGGCAGCTTCTTTACGGTTCATCCGTTCTGCCGTTATCATGACCAGACCGCCGCCGACCATTTTGCCCCCTGTGATGAGCACTCACCCAATGCACAATACTACGCTTCTGACTACGATCTGTCGTCTATAGGCAGTACCAACCTGGGACTGGGCATGAAGTACAGCCCACTTTACGGACTCATGCGTTTTAAGGGCTCTTTCAGCAGGAAAAGTGGCAGGATTACGCAACTTAAAAGTGTAGATGTTCGTGTCGCAGACTATACAAGAACAGGAAATAACCCAGGTAATGGTGGCGATCTTGACGCATTTTCTGTTAGTTTTGACCTTACATTCACATTTTGAGATACGATATGAGTACACTCTTTCGGTCCCTGGAAGCAGGTATTTTCATTTTTTCCGCTGTGATCCCCGCCTTTGCCCAGATCCTCGAACCTTCTCAATGGGCTCATGAGACAAGTAAAACGGATGTGAAAGCCGGAGAAGAAGTCGAGCTGATATTTACCTCCACGATTGATAAGGACTGGTACCTCTATTCCTCTGATTTCGATCCGGACTGTGGCCCTATGGTTACTACTTTTGCTTTTGAACCACATGATTCCTACGAACTGGTGGGTGATCTCCGGGCCATCGACCCCATAGAAAAATTTGACGATGTATTCGAGTGTAATGTCAGGATATTCAAGAAGAATGGACAGTTCCGGCAAACGGTGAAAATACTGGACAGCGATGCGGTAATAGCTGGCAACTATAATTTTCAGGTATGTTCGGATATCGATGGCAAGTGTATTCCTTTTGAATACGACTTTGAGTTTTCATCGTTTAATGTCACTGGTCCTCAGAAAAAACAACTGGCAGAGCCCGAACAGCAGCCCAAATCCAATCCTGAAAAGGAAAAACCGCAATTCGAAAAACCCGGGCCGGAAGTTATTCCCATACAAGTGACGCCGGAATCCACACCACTAATGGATGATGTGGATAAGGCTGAAACACAAAAAAGGATAGATTATGGCAGTGTGAAAAATCAGGGGCCTGTCCTGGACCCGGAACTTATAGTGGAAGACCCAAAAGACAAGTCATTGATATTGTTCATGGTCTTTGCCTTTGTGGCGGGGCTGGCTGCTCTGCTTACCCCCTGTGTTTTCCCTATGATCCCGATGACAGTCACCTATTTTACGGGTAAGGCTCAGGGTAAGGGTAGGGCACTGATCTACGGACTTTCCATCATCTTCATCTATACGGTCATTGGCTCCGCACTGGCACCTTTAATGGGGCCGGAAACAGCCAACCATCTGTCCACGGAGTGGCTTCCCAACATCATTTTCTTCCTGGTCTTCGTCATCTTTGCTTTGTCTTTTTTCGGGTTGTTTGAGATTACATTACCCAGTGGTTTTGTCAATAAAATGGACAAGAAGTCGGACCGCGGAGGACTGATTGGAGTATTCTTTATGGCCTTTACGCTGGTACTGGTGTCATTTTCCTGTACGGGTCCGATAGTAGGCAGTATTCTGGTGGCTTCTGCAGGTGGAGAGGTTTTGAAGCCTGTTATGGGCATGTTTGCCTTTTCACTGGCATTCGCAGTACCTTTCACACTCTTCGCTGTATTTCCGGGATGGCTGAGCACACTTCCGAAATCGGGTGGATGGCTGAATGCCGTAAAGGTGATTTTGGGCTTTCTGGAGCTGGCGCTTGCTTTCAAGTTCCTGAGTATTGCCGATCAGGCTTTCCACTGGGGTATTCTGGACCGTGACCTGAATATCGCCATATGGATCGTGATCTTCACTCTTATGGGCTTCTACCTTATCGGCAAGATCCGGCTGCCTCATGACAGTCCGTTGGAAACGGTTAGCGTACCACGATTGATATTGGCCATTGCTACCTTCACATTTGTGATCTACCTGATCCCAGGTTTGTGGGGAGCTCCGCTAAAGGCATTGGCTGGTTACCTGCCACCCATGTACACCCATGATTTCGATCTGATCTCCGCTCAACGTGGAGAAGACAATGGTCCCGAGCTGTGCGATGAACCCAAACATGCTGATTTCCTGCACCTGCCACATGGGCTGAAAGGCTACTTCGATTACGATCAGGCGCTTGCCTGTGCACGCGAACAGAATAAGCCGGTATTTATCGATTTTACCGGGCATGGCTGTACCAACTGCCGGGAAATGGAGGCCGTAGTGTGGTCACATCCTGAAGTGCTCAGAAGGCTGAAAGAGGACTTTGTGATCGCGGCGCTTTATGTAGATGACAAAACAGAACTGCCGGAAACGGAATGGTACACCTCGGACTACGACAACAAAGTAAAAAAGACCCTCGGTAAACAAAATGCGGACCTGCAGATCAGAAGGTTGAACAACAACGCACAGCCTTTTTATGTACTACTTGGCGCTGATGAGCGGGTGATGGTCAGCCCTGTCACCTACGACAGGGACGTGAATAATTTCATCCGGTTTTTGGATGACGGCGTGAAGAAATACAGAGAACTTTACAACTGACAGGCATCATCCCGCTTTCGATCCGGTCGATCTGGCCTGATACTTTCTGATCATCAAAATTTTGGGTTACATAACCTTTTTAAGCCCGCATGGAAATGTTATGTAACAGCTATTTATTGGTAATTGATCGGCTTTCTACTGTTGAAATGCCAAAGAGTACAAATGCGGGTTATCTGTGATAAAGTGATATAGAAGGTACCTCCCACTCCGTTAAGATTGATCTTTGCAATATGTGACTTACCGTAGGAGCATTCATGAATTACTCCTATGGTATCAGACGCATGCCCATGTAGTAAAAGAAAAAAACAACTGACAATAATCATATTCTCTTATGCGATAAAACCCCCTGTTCAATTTGTTTGGTAAAAATCCCGGAATTATCATTACTGTCGGAAAAACAACTCCCAATGAAAACAAGAATTATTTGGGTCATATTACCCGTATTGATAGCGGCTGTGTCCTGTAGCGAGGACGATGATCCTACCGCCGAAGATGGTATTACTAAAGTGATCGGTGAAAATGTATACCGTATCTTACAGGGTAATGATCAAACCGGGGTAGCAGGCCAGCTTCTGCCATTGGACATCAAAATTAGGGTCACTGACCTTCAGGGTGCTCCGAAATTCACCAGTTTACAATTTGAAACCTCAGATCCTGGGGCTGAAGTAATACGCAATTTTTATTCAGGTAGCGATACCGTAGCCCTTCAATGGAAGCTTGGATGCAATGAAAAAAAACAAACTCTTACGATCATAGATAATATATGTGGAATAGCCAAAGACGGCTGTGTTGACGTGAATATATTCGAGATTACCGCCGTAGCCGATGGCACACCAATGGGTTGGTTTGAAACATGTCAAACGTTAAATATTGGCTATACAAGGCAAATCCTCTCAAATGATGAAGCGATAACCGTAATAGGCAATGACAGGATCTACAGTATAGATGACGTTGTAAACGGTACATGGTTCACATCCGGGAGACCTGAGAACGTTGGCTATACCGGAATAAATGTGACATCAACCGGTGAGATGTATTACAGGGCAGGCAGCACCTGTTATGTTAGTCTGGATCAGGGCCAATCGTGGTCTATAATGACGCTTCCTTCCGGCTACGGTGATTTCCAGATGCTCTTCCTGAAAAATGGTGATTTAATATATGCCAGAGAGTTTCGCGAGGTACATATCAGTTCCAATAAAGGCAGCTCCTGGGATCTGTTGGTCGATGTACCAGAAGCCACCGCCAACCAGGCAAGTGAAGTACAATCTATCGCCGCAAAGGGTCAAACTGTTTTTATCATGGTTGATAACCACAACATCATTGAAGTAGAAAATGATGAAATAAAGATCCATGAGTTTGCATTTAATAGCTGGCCGGTGTGGGCAGATCTTTCAACCAATTCCGCAGAAGTGGTTGACAATCATTTTTTATTTAATCATGACCGTACACTTTATGTTTTAGACCTTGGTAGCAATAGAGTGATCCAGAATTTGGACCTTTATCGTCATGGACGTATGATCCGGTCTGCCGGAGATGTGTATGTGGTCAATGAAACCAATGGCTACTGGAAGTATGAAAACAATGCATTTCGATCAAAATCTTTTGATCTTCCCAGAAATATTCAAAACGGTTCAGGGATCTCGGCGCTCACCTTTCACCAGGGCTCTCCTGCCTTTATTAACTCATCTGGGAAGCTCTTTTATTATATCAATTAATTTAACACAACCTCCAAGTAAAAAACTATGAAAAGATCATTAATAATACTCCTAGCCATGTCGTGGGGAGTCATCTATGCACAGGAAGAAACATCCCAGGCAATTGATGAAGTAAAAAGCAACTACCGCCCTGTGGGAGGAGACCTGACACTGGAGGTCCAGTTTGAACCCTTTGGAGAAGATCCCATTAGTATCAATGGCATCCGTGGAAGGGTCTTTACCTCCCAGCGAACGGCATGGCGAATAAATGTCTTCATTGGATACGATTCTGACACCGAGATCACACAGCAGGAAGTTTCTGATGCCAATCTGAGAGAATTAAAGGACCGCACCAATACATTCTCGCTTAATCTAAGGCCAGGATACGAATGGCATTTGAAAGGTACGGACAGGCTGTCCCCTTACTTGGGTGTGGAAGTGGATTTTGCCTGGCAGACCTCAAGATTCAGAACGGAAGCGCAGAACGGTATGGAGGTGAACTACACGAAATTTATCAATGACAATGGATTTATACGATTTGGGCTGAATGCCATTGCCGGCTTCGACTACTACTTCTCAAAAAAGATCTATTTAGGTACTGAAATGGGTTACGGGGCTTCAGCTACAAGGTTGCTGGACCGGCGCGTGGAAAGCGACCTGCCCGGCTTCGAGGAACCGGACCCTGAAAATCGCGGAGGATCGTTTGATCTGGGACCGAATGTGAATGTTGATATCCGGTTGGGTTATGTCTTTTAAGCTGAACATACATTTGACCAGAACCGCCGGAGTACTGGCCTGCTGCATTGTATTCTTCTGCTGCAATGATGATGGTCCGGGGTCGGAACTGTCAACCTTCTCCGGTAGTATTGACGAGCAGGTGTTTGAAATGGTGCAGGGGATAACATTTGTTGGTACACTACCCAACGGACAGACACTGAACTTTTCTCCGAGAGAAAGATCTACTGATCCGGGATCTGTGCATTATACCAATCCTGGGGGGCCGGGTTTTACCGACATGGGAAGAGGAATAATCATTGATGCATCTGAGTTCTCCGGTAGTGGTGAAATGACTCTGGGTGTTAATGAATATTCCTTTCAGTTTGTATGGTGTACTACATTCGAAGACCTGAGGAGAAGATTTCCGGATGAGGTCTGGATCAGACCGGAATTTGATCACTGGAGGGTTTATTTTGCAGTGAGAGAAAGCAGATATACACAACGGGAAATCGTTAGCGGATCGCCATTTTTGGTGGATGATTATCTGAACCTGACCATTAATCCCAACAGGCAGGACAGAATAGAAGAAGGTTTTTTTCTTCAAAGATCAGGTACGCCAATCCGCCTTTACGGCAATTATGGTTTTGAAACCGACGGCCTACTGAGCTGGGGCTCTGCTTTTGATCACCTGAATCGGTTTCTGGGAACCTATACAGTGAGATTAAAATGCGGGGTATAGTAATAGTATATACAACACCGTATACTCATATTTTTTTATGAGTATACGGGGTGTATTATCATTTTCAACTTTGCGGAAACACTCCGGTTCACATAAGGCGCATCGTGGGTTTACTGATTTGTTATGGACAACGCATAAAAATCAGATCTGAAATCCATGAATAGGCTAAAATTCCGAAGGCAATTCTTATTTACCCCAAAAAAATGTTCGGAATTAAAAGGTTGGGACGTTATAAATCTGGGGAGTCATTATGTATATACACATCCCGATTGTGACGCAACCGGAATAAATAAAGTCAATACTGATCTAATACTGATCGGTCATGTCATTGATCCAAAATCCCCAGACAGGACAACATCTGAAATTCTGGATGACTTGTCAAATTTTGAAACTATCAATGATGTTTCAGAAAAGTTATACGGCCTAGTTGGGCGTTTTGTACTGATTATAAAATTGTACAAAGATTATATGTTTTTCAATGACGCTTGTGGACTTAAACTGCTTTTTTATACTCAACACGATGGAGAATTGTATGCAGCTTCGCAACCGTTATTGTTGAGCCTGGTATGTGATATAAAAAAAGGTTTAAATCATAAAGAATATTATGCGTCGGAATATATAAAAAACAATTTGGAACATTGGATTCCAAGCGGAACCTCGCTTTATGATAATGTGAATCATTTGGTTCCAAACCATTACCTGGACTCTTCCAAATTAGAACAAATAAGATTTTGGCCGAAAAAGCAGCTCAAGCCGGAAAGTATGGAAAGTGCTGTAAACCGATTTTCAGATCTGTTCAAAAAAACCATGCTTGCAGCGAATAAAAAATTCAATCTTGCTTTGCCACTAACTGCGGGATGGGATTCAAAAATCATACTCAGCAGTTGCAAACCGATACATAAAGACCTTTGGTGCTATACACTTAAGTACCGGAATTTGACCCTGAAGTCGAATGATCTAAAGATCCCTGTTAAAATTTCATCAAAGCTTGGGTTGAAATATGAGATAATAGATTGCCATAAATCCATAGATGAAAAATTTGCTGAAGTGTATCAAGGCAATACTGATATCCCACATATTGACGATTGGGGAAAGATAGCGCATGGAATGTTCGAAAAGTTTCCGCCTCACCGGATCACGGTAAAAGGAAATTGCTCAGAGATTGGCCGTTGTTTTTACTACCTGACTGGCAAGTCCCGAAAAGTAAACTCAAGCAATGATTTTCTCAGATTAGAATTTCAATGGAAAAATATAGGTTTTATTAAAGATCGAATTTCAAAATGGTATGACGAGGTCAAACATCCTGAAGTAAATTTCGGCTACAATCTATATGACCTGTTTTACTGGGAACATCGTATGGGGAGCTGGCAGGCTCAAAGTCAACTCGAATGGGATATTGTACAAGATGCGTTCACACCGTTTAATAATCGCGAGCTTCTTGACATTGCACTGGGAGTGGATACGGCTTACAGATGTAAACCCAAATATCTGTTTTTTGAAAAAGTAATAGAAAATTTATGGGCAGATGTACTATCGGAACCTATTAATCCTTCTACAGTTTTCTTAAAATTGAAAGACACCATAAAAAAGATATTGAAGGTACTTGGCCTTCTGAATACTGCCTGGTTAATAAAGAAAAGACTTTATAACACCCGTAAACGACTAAACAGACTGAATTAGGCTACCGATGTACCTGTAGAAGCCCTTGAACAGGTCCAAAAAAATCACACCACCTTCCCCTCCTTGCTCAACTCCTTTCGGATACCCGCGATCAGATCGCTGTGAAGAAGTATATTTTGCTTGCGGGAGAGTGCCTGCAGACAGGTATACTGAACGATGTTCATGATATGTGCTCCCGTGAGCTCATACTGCCTTGCAACAGAGGACAGATCGATCTTGTTTTCCAGCTTTATCTTAGGCGGAAATGCCTTTTTCCAGAGCTGCTGTCGCTCATTGTATTTCGGCTGAGGGAAATAGATATGTGATTGAAACCTGCGTGTGAATGCATCGTCTATATTGCTCTTGAAGTTAGTGGCTAAAATGACCAGACCGGCATAGGTTTCGGTACGCTGCAGTAAAAAGGAAACCTCCTGGTTGGCATATTTGTCATGGGCGTCACGTACGCTGGTGCGCTTGCCGAAAAGGGCGTCCGCCTCATCAAAGAAAAGGATCCAGTCCTTATTTTCGGCCTTATCAAACAAATTGGCCAGGTTCTTTTCCGTTTCCCCTATGAATTTTGACACTACCATCGAGAGGTCGATCTTGTAAACTTCTTTGCCGGTATATTTTCCCAACAATGAGGCTGTGAGTGTTTTGCCCGTACCCGGCGGGCCATGGAACAGCACCCTGTATCCTGGTTTTATCTTCCTGCTCATCCCCCAGTCATGGAGTAGCGTATCTCCGTGCTTCACCCATGCTTCCAGGTCACGGATCTGATCTATGGTATCGGAGGGCAGGACAAGGTCATCCCATTCCATTTGTGTTTCGATGCGCTGCGCCGGAAAGTTGATGCCAAACCGGGGAGGTGTAATGGTGGAGAGGGTGAAAAGCTCCACATACTCCTGTGACATTACGATCTTGCCACTCATGGCCGGCTCGCCGGCGGGAGGGTCCTCCAGGTACAGCACCTGTTGTTTGGCAAAAAAGTGATCCTGAGTGAACAGTTTTTGCGCGTTGAACCTAAGGGCAAGGTCATCGCCGGCCAACAAATACACGGCTGTTTCCCCCGTGGGCATAAACCCTCTGAAGTTTTTACCCCTTACGCCGCCCAACTGTGGGAAGTCCCCGGCTTTGGAAAGGTTTTTCTGAATTACCATATCGAAATAATCCGGCCGGAGGTGGGGTGCCAGGGCCAGAATGAGCACCAGCCTTTCCTCAGTGTTCAGCGAGTGCTGCTTGATGTATTTTGCATAGCTGTCGGCGTGTCCGTTATTTTCCGGTGGTGGCAGCAAGCCAATACCTGGGACAGCAGGGCGTTGTGTTATCCTGACTTCGATCACACGGCTTAGCCAGCCCAGTTCGGCGTAAAATGAATGCGTTTCCAATGTCAGGCTGTCATGATCCTGAATGGCTGCGGATGTTTTCATGTTTACTGGGTTCTTATACTTAAGTTCTTTTTCAAATTTTTTGCCCACTGATTGTCTGGCTTATCTTTTATCACCGAATCCAGCTGGGAGATGGCTTTTGTTGTATCTCCCAGCGCCAGATGGGCACGGGCCGTTTGATAGATCGCGTAGGGACTTAACTGGACGGATGAATTCTCAAACTTCTTAAGCTGGTCTGCAAGCTTTTCTCTGGTCTTCTCATTTTCAGGGTTCTCACTCACCTTGCTGATCCCCTGTTCCAGCTTCACGGTAGGGGTGGCCAGCCGCTCCCACAGCCGTTTGGTATCTTCTGAGGGAGGATTGTTCTGAATTATTTTTTCTGTCATCTCAAGGGCCTTCACACTGTCACCCACAGCCGCCTCACCCTCCGCGATCTCTCTCAAAAAGTCCGGATCTGTAATAGGCCTTGACTCCAGGGACTTCAGCCTTTTATCCAGCTCTGCTTTAGTGGCTGAGTCCGAGGGGTTTTCAGCGATCTGCCGTTTTGCTCTTTCTACATACAGCAGGTCTTTACCCAGCTGAAAGTTCTGAATACCGGGGAAGCCGATCATTACAATAGGGATGGGGAAGAAAAGCACCAGACTTTTAATGGGTCGGTGTTTGATCACAAAAAAGACCAATACCATTACAAGCACAACAAAGAGAAATATGCCCAGGAAAAGGAGGACAATTTCGTAGAGATACAGACCGTCGAGTTGCTTATTCATTTTCTGAGATATTAATTCATGGAAGGTGTGTCCTTAACCATTGCTCATCATTCGCTTTGTTGGTGTAATTCCAAAGTAACTCCTTATCTTCCATAAGCGTCTGGGTTATCAAAATGGTACTGTCAGTATCAAGTTTGTAATCCTGCCGGTAATACTTCAGTACCTTGCAAAACCTGTCAGGGAATGATGCTGGAAAAGATGAAATTTCCGTGTAGACCAGAGCATCTTTTCCCCTGATCACCGGCCTGAATTCTACGTAGGTATCAGTCATACATGCATAAAATTGTATACAGATGGCAGAAGTTATTAATATCCTTTTCATTATACCTGAACCTTCAGGGGCCTGTCCAGCTAAAAGACGAACTGTTAAACCAGTAATCATTGATATTGACACTGCCGGATAATCTTTGAGTCCACAGGGCTTCCATTTGAAATGGTTTCGCACCACGGCAGGACTGCATTAAAAGTCCATCCTCATCCGAGACATTGCCATGCCCGGGAATAAAGGCACCCAGTCCGGCATGCCAGTCATAAGGGTCATGCCACCGGTGTTCCACAGTGCCATGAATGTTGACAATATCCTCGATCCTCTCCAGGGTGAAATGCCCTGTTGATCGGATAGTACTGGTACCACTGGCGTAATACAATTCCTCAAAAACACTGGCAGTGAGCTGGGCATCCCAGTAGTCGTCAAATGTACGGCTTTGGCCATGCGTCATACCATCCGCCAGGTCTTCCAGACTACTTTCAAACCTTCCCTGGTTCCTTTCTTCAGCATCAGTGACTGCGGAAAAGCCCCGCAGCCATGCGACTGAAAGTGTTCTTTTGGCCCCTGATCCTGCCAAAAAATGTTCGAGATTATCGGCTGCCACATTATACCCGTCTTCTCTTGCCGACCTGATCATGGACCGGTAGTTCTCTTCAATCTCATCCAGCCTTTCTGCATCCGGGCAGCTTACCTGCTCTTCATTCACACCACTCTGCGGACTGGTACCTCCTTCACGATCCATGGACAACATTCCGTCCTGTCCACCCTGTTGCTGGATAACGTGGGTTAGCTCGTGGGCCAGGAGGCGCCTGCCGGCACTGGTTTCCGGATTGAACTTCCCGCTGTTGAAATAGATGTCCTTTCCGTGAGTAAAAGCCTGAGCCTTCAGTCTTTTGTTCATATCGATGGAATTCTGATCCGTGTGGATATTCACATCACGGAAGCTCGCTCCGAAAGATGATTCCATTTCTGTCCTGACCTTTCCACTGAGGGGTCGGCCCCGTCCTGAGGAATTTTTGATCTGACCAGTGATGGAAGGGCTTGCCATAGTAGCGTTGCTTCCTTCTGATTTGGTCTGCAGCTCTCCCTCTTCTTCTTCCTCATGCATCTCCTGCACGAGCATTTCCTCTTCCTCCCGGGCTTCCTCCCCCATAGCCTGCAGGTCCGGCTTTTCCTGTACCAGCTTGTCCTCCTCCATTCTTTGCTCGGCGGTGCCGAGTCTTTCATCTTCCAGGGGTGTGGCCAGGCTTTCCCGCTGGATACTGCTGATCCCTTTCTCCTGTATGGCTGGTGTATTTCTGTTGTTCACAACGGCATCTGCCATAGCATCTGCCTCCTGCTCATACTTATCGCCGGGTTGGCCTATGGTCAGCCCCTTTGCCTGGAAGAAGGGTGAGGTTTCACCGGTTTTTGATCCGGTCTTTGCGCCAAAAAATGGCTCCTCGGTTTTTTCCTGCACATGTGGGTTGCGGTTTCTACGATGGGAGCGTTTCATAATGAATAGGATTTAGTCACACACAAAATTTACCAGATCGACAAAATCGAATTTGCCTTCATTGCGACCCAGCTCCGGCCGCCATTTGGGATGTAGAACCTGGAAGGAATGTTGGTCGTAGTTCAAAATAGCCAGGAAGCACTCCAACATAAGGCGGCTTCCCATAGGACCGAGGTGTTCACCACCATGCCCCAGCACCTGAGCTTCCTTCAATACATAGTACCAAAGGGGTGTGCCACCCATTTTTCTGGTCTCTTCTATTTCCAGCGGCTCGATACACATCCTCCGGGCTATGTCCTCCCCGGAAGCCAATCCATAGACCACTCCTCTTTTCAGATTCCTATAAGGTAGCGATCTTTCGTATTTATTCCCAGATTTTATAAAAGGAATATCATGAAATATCTTACCGATCTTAGTATCGATAACGCGGGCGTACTGTACACATCCGTCCTCAAAATCAAACATGAAACGCCAGTCTACATATTCCTCCATCTTTTGAAAGGCACCCAGTTCGAAAAGGCTCTTTTCGGTATCCTCGTTGATACGGTTGTCCTCCCGGGTCTGTGAGTGGCCGGTCCGGAATACGGCTCCTGCAAATTCCAGTGGCAAAAAGTCAGGGCAATCGAAGTATTTGGGACCATTGGCCAGAATATCTTCAAATATGGTCCAGTCCGTGATCTTGTAAAGATATTCATGCAAAATGAGCCACTGATAGTACCAGATCACCCACCGGCGGGCTTCCTGAAAGGTTTCATTGGCAGAGCAGTATGATTTTACCTGATCCACCATTTTGTTATGGAACAGGATGAAGAGCATGTGCATCTGTGAAACAATGATGTTCTCGTCGTTGCGTGCATCAGGTATAATGGCTTTCTCCTGTGCGTTACGCTGGAGGTCGTACCACGAGTACTCACCCTTTTCGTACTTTTCTCCCAAAAGGAGCTTATCACGTGACTTTGCGTCGTAAAGAAAATCCTGATTCCACTGGCCGTACATACAGTCGAGATCCAGCCGTATGGTGCGGTCATTAACGAAGGTCTCTATCTGATTGTAACCTCTGAATTTAGAGGTCACTTCAAACGTCATGTCATGGGCAAGGAACTGCCCGAAAATGGCAAGCCCGTTGCTTACCACCTTGCTGTCTTTGCATTGCCATTGATAGTCGATCATTAGCTCGGTGAGATCTTTAAGGTGACTGTCACTTACGATCAATGGCTTAAGTTCCGGGAAAAGCTTTCCGTAGCTTTTCCTCTCATCGAGGTGGAACTCTGTTTTCTGTAGGCTTTGCATAGTTGAAGGGTTTTAGCATTACATTTAGTGTTTCAAAAATCATCAGGTAACCCGCCTAAGGGCCCGGTAGAAATTCTTTCAAAAGCCCGGCGATGGCGGTGATCAGCCAAAGTAAAATGGTAGCCAGGTAGATCGCGATCTCTGCCTCTGTTTTACCCCAGCCTTTGTTACCGGAATAGGAATTCATCAGTACATCAATCTCCTTTCCGACAGCTCTGCCGGACGCATCGGTCCGCAAGGTGAGATAGGGTTTTTCCAGCAAGCCTGGCTTTTCCAACTGATTGATCATAGAATAAGGTCCCGCATTGTCATCCGGAACATTAAGATCTTCCTGTTCCTTTTTTCGTTTCTCCAGTACCGCTGCCTGTTTCCGAAAGGCAATGGAGAACTGAATATGTCGTTTCCCCCACCGAAAGATGAACCAGGTAATGGCGGCACCAAAAAACCCGCCAATCGTAATAGCCATGGCAGGTAACTTCAATATCTCCAGCCACATGATCAGCACTGACACCCCTGAAACCAGCGGAACTATCCACAGCAACCTGAAGCGTGTTTCCTCGGTTTCGCGGATCTTCTGGCAGATCTCCCGGTACAGCGCCTGATCATCCAGGGTCCTGAGGTTCACATTGAAGTTCTCGTTTTTCATATTTATCGTATACGGCCGAGTAGTTCAGCTCCAAATTGTTCATAGTCTTTCGCTCCGTTGCTGCTTTTGGCAAACCGGAATATGTCCATACCCCTCTCCTGTGCCTGAGCAAGGGCGATGTTGCTACGAATGAAGGTTTCAAAGACCTTCCGATCGTACAGCCGGTGCATGTGCTCCGATACCTGCCGGTGCATATTCTTTCGGGCATCAAACTTGGTCAGCAAATATCCCAGCACCTGGAGTTGAGGGTTGAGTTGTTTACTGATGAGCTCCAGTGAGCGCATGAAGCTCTGCAACCCTTTCAGGGGAAGATATTCCGCCTGCAGCGGCATGAGCACCCAGTCACTGGCCACAAGTCCATTGACGGTGAGCATGCCCATGGCCGGTGGGCAGTCAACCAGCACAAAATCATATTTGGTTTTGGCTGAGGACAGAAACTGCCTGAGCAGTTGCTCACGCCCATAAACACTCACCAGCTCAAGCTCCGCCGAGGCCAGTTCCAGAGAAGCCGGTATAAGATCCACCTCATTGATCTGAAAAAGCGAATAGTCCAGCGGCGCATCGTGTCCACTGGCCAGTCTTTTGAAGATGTGGTAGATGTTGGGCTCAGGCTCATCTGTAAGACCCATGGACTGGGTGAGGTTAGCCTGGGGGTCGAGGTCCAGCAGCAGCACCTTTTTACCCTGGTTGCGCAGGTAGGCCGCCAGGTTAAGCGCCGTGGTGGTTTTACCGGAGCCTCCTTTTTGTATGGCAATGGAGATGGTGACGGTAGTCATGCTCACTCTGTTTTTTGTTTAAAGTTTATACCGGTCTTCGAGACTGCCATCCCTGATTTTCGAGACGCTGCAGTACTTCCTTAAACCAACTATACTCCTCAGTATCAGGATCCTCCCAAACATTTTGCCATGTAACCGATATCGTCAAATTCACAAACCCGAAATCAGTGGATACTTCGTAAAAAATGGGTGGATACATCATAAAATCCTTCCCGGGGCCGAATACCCAGTACCCGGTATTCATAGCATGTAAAGCAATCTGAGAGCTGTTGTTATACCGGTCATAAAGCAAAACCGAGTCGTTCGATGATCTACTGATCCTGCACCCACTGGCATACACTCTGGCTGATGAGATCCCATAATAGTACCCCGGAACGGGAGATAAGTTCAAAACGGACCTCAACCACTCTTGAGAAGGAACTGCCTCCTTTTGTATCAGTACTTCGGTGCCGTCATCGAAATAGTCAAGGATACTTCTATAGTCATATTCTGTGCTTTCTCTGACAAAAAGCCAGTTTCCTGATACATCGGACGGAAGTTTCTGTACATTATGGAATTTCTGGTCGAATAAACCGATATGCATTGCCAATACATCCGGCTGTATGATAGAACTTATCATCCTTTCAGCCTCCACAACCTGTCCTGCTGATTTTTCCGACATTTCGCGCCGAAAACGAAACCTTTTTCCTCGATCAGTAAATAGTCTTATTTCTCTCATACTTATTCTGCTACTATAAATTCAATCTGCCAATTGGCCCCCACAGGATTATTTCTCAATCTCCAGATGAGATTACCATTGTTGTCAACTATATTAATAGATGTGAGTGCATTAATTCTGGGATCTACTCTTGCCCTTAAATGACCATTAAGTCTCCTTACAAGATCAGTGGCAAGATTTCCCGAGTATGCCGGATTTTGCGCACTCGGCACCGTATAGTAACCACTGTATGAATATACGATATCCGGTCCGTCTCTTACTGGAATGGGTTGCCTGTTGGGCCATTGAATAATCACTGTGGACTCAAAGGTTTCGTTAGGGAATGGCACTCTTCCCGTAACTATTTCGTCGACATTCGGGATCTTTTCCGCACCATGAACAACACCATCCATCAGATCACCTGCATTTTCTATAGCACCCTGATTGAATATCTCCACCTGACGAACTGCTGCGCCAGCGCGTTGCACGGCGATATCAAATGAGCGGCCAGATGTTAAAGCGTCCTGTCCTATTTGAATAATAATATCGCCATCCTGAGCATACTGGGCCGCCAGCCGACGGGCCTCAAGCAGCTCGGAAGCCATGTCCACTACCTGGTCGCCACGGTTCCGGGCGGTAGAGACTATCCAGTCATCAAAGCCAACCACTTTTCCATCACGGGCCTGTAGCCTGGCAACATCATTGATCACCTCAAAAAGATCCTGCCGGTTTACTGCCGCCAGTTCGGATTCAATTTGTGTAAGCGCTCCACCCCGGCCTGGGAAAGCAGTTCGGGCCGTGTTTAGGTTCTGGATGTAACGTAATCTGGCTGCCTCTAGCTCCGCCTGTAGTTGTCTGCCTTGCTCCCAGAAATTCTGGAGCCGTTCCTGATTTCGCGCTCCTGCCAGCTCTCTTTGAATACTATTCTCCAAACTATCCAGTCTCCGTCTTAATGCAGGATTATCTGCCAACTCTCTGCCATAGGCTTCTCTCAAAAAGTTACATGGATAGCTGCAAAGCCTTAGATTCCCATTTTCCGTAATGGAAATGCCATGCTGCCCATCGTTGGTTCTGCCTTCTACTACCGGCTGCTCAGTGTTGGCATCCTCCCTTGTGCGCGGACCAACTGGTTCACGATCTTCAGGAGCATCCCTCTCCGGTCTTGCGGCAGGAGCTTCAGGCTCTTCTGCTCTTGTTCTTTGAGGGTCAAGAGGATCTCTCGTTCCTGTAACTTCTTCCTGCAGCCTTGTTACATCTTCATCAAGCGTACGGGTATCTCGTCCTAAATTGTCTACCTGGGTATCAACGTCTTCCGGTAATCTGCCAGCTTCTATATCATCCGTGATCCCGGACATTTGCTGTTCAACAGCCAAAGCGCGTTCTTCCTGTGTGGCTGCAGTTCTTTGCCAGGATTCCTTATATTCCCGCCAAAAATCCTTTTCCCCCTGAACAACAGTTCCGGCCTGTCTTCTCAGGAAGTTCCAGTAACCCTCATCGGTAGCGGCCAGCTTAATGATGTTAAGTTGCTGTCTGACCTTACCCAGGGTTTCCGCAGGAGTTTTAAGCGCGCGTATTACGCGAATAACATCGTCACCCAGGCCGGTAATAGTGGTAATAGTACCTTCCAATACCATGGCCCCCAACTTGACGAGTCCCTTTCTAAAGCCATTGGCTCTCACTACCGTAGCGATGGTTTTTACAGCTGACGCCCCACCTTTGACTGCTCCATAGCCTCCTACAAAAATCAAGATGATATTGACGACTAAATTGACAAACTTTCTTGTCCAGAATTCTGCCTCTTTACAGTTTTCGAACGGTCCTTCTATCAATGTACCCTCCATAACGATCTCATTCCATGCCGCTTCGATAACGGTACCTGGCTGTGAAAATAGCTGTCCCAAACCTTTAAAAAACTCCTTAACCGCTAACCATTCAGCGCTACCCGCAGCTCCTCCCGACATGAGATATACCAGAGATCCCAGCAAATTGTAAACTGCTTTTACAAGGTCCACTATCAGGATTACAATATCTACAACCACTGACAATAAGCCGGTTATTATACCTACCAAGCCACATACTACATATTCTACTCCCACAACCACCCATTCAGCAGCGGAAAGGAAGCCTTCCCATTTTCCTTCCAGCCAGCCTGCCTCATAGTCATACTCCGGAAGGTTCATCCCCTCCAATGCCGCCAGTGCTACGTAGTCGCTTTCATCCATATCCTGCATCAAAGCATCGGCCGCACCACGTTCTCCCCAGTCCGTACCGGTTTTTTTATCCAATTCGTATAGTACAATCGACCGGACCAGAGAGGGAGTACGATCAAAATTTGAGAGGATTGAGCTGCTATCAGCATGACTAGTGTATCCTGACAACAGGTCATAGATCTTTTGAGCTGTAAAGTATGCACCATAGTGCTGACTGGCATGCAGACCTCCGTTACTTAAAAAGTGCACTCTTAGATTCTCAGCGTGGACCACAGCCAGATCGTCAAACAACCAATCAGCAGTGTCTTCCGTGGATTCTCCGGCTTCTGTCTCGATCAGTCTCAGAACCTCATCAAGTTCTGCTCCGGAAAATTGTATCAGCATACCCATTATTTCCCTGCTGTTACTTTCCGAGGTAAACCCACTTAGCAGATCTTCAACGGCCCGGGCCACGATAATGTTTACATCAGAAATCTTAAGCCTGATAAACTGATCTCTTAAATTTCTGCCATCCTCTTCGGTCATATCATAGAAAAGCCATTCCACAACTTCGCTTGCGCTCGATCCATATTCTCCGGCCTTTGATTTCATGGCCTGCAGGATCGCTTCTACCTGGGATTTCCCTTTCCCCTGAAACTCGTTGAGAATGTCTTCACTATCCCATCGGCTGGTATAGCCCTCCAAAGCATCCAGAATCTCCTCAGCGGCATCAGAAGCACCATGATCATCCTGTTTCTGGATAGCAGGAGTTTTATCAATGAGCGTTCTCTGAGCCTTTGATTCTGTTGCTCCCTGCTGTACAGTATGCGTCAGCTCATGCGCCAGTAAATGCTTGCCGGATGAGGTGTTCGGATCATACTTTCCTTCATTAAAGTAAATATCATTTTTATGTGTAAAGGCCTGAGCATGAAGTGTTTTGTTCATTTCTTCCGCTTCGTTACCCGTATGGATCTTCACATCACCGAAATCGGCGCCGAAGCCGGACTCCATCTGGCTACGTGTATCTTTGTCCATGGACGCACCTTTACCAGAGGTAGCATTAAGTTTATCCTGCAACGTACCGTTTGACGTCCCCGAGGTTTGCTCCTCTTTCTTTTGGATGATCTTCTCAGATCCTGTAAAAGGAGTGAAAAAGGCATGGAACTGACTGTGGGAACGGGTGCGTTCCTTCACCTCGCTGAAATTACCACTGTTGCCATCAATGGAATCAATGGTGTCTCCGTTCACAGCTTTAATAATGCAGTGATGCTGATGTTCCGTGAAATAACCGATATCTCCCGGTTGGGGATCTTCCGTTGATTCCAATGTACCAAAGGCCGACACGCCTCTACCCATCTGCCAATAACCCAGGTCTATCCCTGCTTTTTTGATGGCATAGACGGAAAATATCCCGCACCAGTGAGGGAACTCCTTAGCCTCCTGGGTATAGCGTACATTTTCGATCACCTCATCTGACCATTCATCTTTGGCCGCCAGATGGAAGATCTTCAGCAAATGATCGGCACCTACCCTTCGGCCGGAACCATCATCTTTCCGGGCCTCGATCTTACCCACCATCTTTTGGGCTTCCTTCACTATTCTCTCGCGGAGGCTACTTTCACTGGTACTACCACTGCTGAGCTGCACATCAGGCGTACGCTTGAACAGAATGGGGTAGTCGGTTTTCTCCATTTCCAACGCCCTGCGTTGCAGGTCAGGGTTTTCATCTTCAGGGGGTTCTGCCACACTATCGAAAACCGGTTTCTTTTGCACTTTAAGATCTTCCTGCTCTTCCTGTTCGTTTTCTTCCTCCTTTTCACAGGCCTCGCATTTGGGCTGTAGCAAGGGCACGTTTTGCACCACAGGAATTATCTCAGGTTTTACGGGTGACGCCTCTACTATATCGGAGGGCGTAGCCGGATCGTCGGTTTTAGGCTGAACGGATTCTTCAGTAGCCTCACTTTCAAAAATGGGCTTCTGCTGAATTTCAGGTTCTGCTTCCTGCTCTGTTTCCTCCTCCTCTCCCGGAGTGTCCGTTTCCTCCAGTCGCTGTACCACGTGATCCGCCATATCGTCCGCTTCCTGTTCGTACTTATCGTCCGGCTCTCCAATGGTTAGTCCACCTAAAGATTTGGCCTGTATAGTTTCATCCGTGTTTTCACTTTCAAAAATGGGCTTCTCCTGGATTTCAGGTCCCTGCTTCTCTCTATCTTCTGTTTTCTGTTTTTGAAGCTTTGGTTCTTCTTCTTTACATTTCTCACATTGGGTTTGCACCACCGGTGTATTATCACAGACTTGCCCCTGCAGGCCGGTATCATTGCTGCCATACTCTTCCGGTCCGGATCCAAGAGTATCTATACCCGTATCCACGGGTTCTTCGGTGGCATCGAAAAAGGGTTTGGTTTGTATGGCTGTTTTTGCCTCAGAAAAAAACGAATTCTCATCATCCTTACCAAAGAAAGACTGCTTAGCAGTCTGATCCTGTTGATGATTTTGAGATGTCGTTATAATTTCGGAGGTCTTCATGACGTGTTGTTATATAGGCTGTCAGTCCTGAGTATGGATCAGGCTCTGCTTCATTTGACACCTTTTAACCGCAGACTGATTTTCATTAAGCTCTTCGGGATGGAAGGAATAGAGCAAGGCCTTTCGAAACTGATCCAGCGCCGTATCAAACTTTCCCTGCATCTCCAGGATACATCCGAGTTCATTGAACGCTTTGGATTTGTTCACAGAGGGTTTGTTTGTTGCTGCTTTCAAGATTTCTTCAGCCTTTTCATATTCCTGAAGATTACACAAGAGAGAAGCATAGTTAAAGTAGGTATGCGGGTAGTTGGGATCCAATTTCAAAGCCATCTGATATTCCTCTTTGGCCTGCTCGTATTGACTAAAATGGTATGCGTATATCCAACCAAAATGATTATAGGTTGGAGCGAAGTCCGGGTATAGTGCTTTACTTTGCTCAAGTATAAGAGTGGCCTCTTTCAATAAGCCCTCCTGAAGTTTATGTTCAGCTGCATTCAGCAGATCATTGGCTTCAAACAGCTTTTCGGTTTGATCAGTCATCTTTTTGTCCTTTTTATTGTGGTATTCCTAAATCACTTATTATGGTATTTCTCTCCGAATTGTTCGTAAACTTTCGTTCCACCAGGTCACGCCACGCACGACTTGTTTTGATATAGTCTTTTTCATCGGACCCAAGCACACCTGCCACGGGGGCAGGGGCCACAGCTCCTGTAAATTGCCTGACCTGATTCCGAAGATCACTGAAATTGCTTCCTCCATAGTTTTCAATAATGGCCCTCAGCAATTCCAGCCGTTGAGACACGATCAGATTGATCCCATCCGGGATTAAATAGTTATCTACCTGCGCTCGGAAACCATTCCTGTTTTCATCATATGCCGGTTTTACGAACGGATAAGTAGTACTGCCGTATAAATGGTTGAAAATAGTTCTTGCCCGAGGTGATTTAGGCCCCGGAGGAGGTAATGAAGGGTCGAACTTCGCTTCATGACAGGTACCCGTTGCCCCCACGCAATCGGGATTATCAGGTGGTCCGTATCGACCATCCATCCAGTATGCTCTGAATTCCGTCTTGTAACGTTCTATTTCAGTGCCGGAATCGGGTCTTTCATCCATTGAATGAGTAGCCTCATGTATCAGAAGAGTGATCAGGCTGTCATCGGATCGTTTGCTGTTCGCAGGTACATCGGTTGTTCTGTTGAGAATTACTACCCTATTGCCGAAATGGGGAAAATTTCCAGTGTGAAAGGCAGCCGCGCCGGCAACGGAGGCCATACTGTTGGGGTAGCTGGACCTGAAGAAACGGACAGGCTTATAAGAGGTACTTACAAAATAACCAACCCTGGCCGGGTTTGGGGCACCCTCTACTTTATTAAGATAATCCTGCGAGTCATGCCGGATAGTCATGGGCAGCAGGGTGATCCCTCCCTCAGATTCCGGGGCATTTACTGCATCAGCCACCTTAGCGGCTACTCCACCGCGCGCACTCATTTTACCCAACAACCCTGAACTTGAATTATCATGTATATACTTGTCATCTTCTTTGGCCGCGGTCATTGCCTGAGCCCGGGTGTAGACATTTTCAGGCAGTACGTTAAAGCCAACGGTTTTGGTGCCGATCACTGCCCCACCGGCATCCAGAATATCTATTTCCATTGTAAGTGGATCACCACCCGCAGGAATGGATCCCGGAGCAGCAATGTTAAGTGCGATGGGAGGTGAGGATCGTACAGCAGACGGAAACGACTGAGGTGTAGGATTTGAGGCCAATACGGCACTGCCCCGTTTTACGCGGGCGTTGACCGATAGTGTTAATCCTGGATTTACACTTGAGGACGGTAACCATGCTGATGCCTCAAAATTCTGGGTACCGTGCTGGTAACGGACCGTGTCGCCAGAATTATACCAGTCATCGTTGCTCCCGGTATTATATGTAAATTCGGCCGTCCATGTAGCTAAAAAATTGGCTTGTCTGTTATCATTAAGGGTAAAGGTAAAATCGCTCACGGGAGTGGTAGGCGCTACACCGGAAGGCAGGTTTTTCAAATCTAAATGAGCATTCATCGTGACAGTACCGGTATTGGAAATATCCGGACCAAAGCTGACCCCGGTATCCGATGACAATGGCCATGACGATTCCGGAGAAATATTATTTCCGGATACTCTGGAAGACGGCGTAACTGTAAATTGCGTATTAAAGCTTAAACCGGGATTGGCCCTGTCACTCTTAGGGGTAAGGGTTACGTTTTCGGTAAGGTTATTACCTAAAACCGGCGATGTTGGTCCGTCAATAGATATGTGATCAAGAAATCCCTGAACAGCCCCGGTTCCCGGTGCCGGGCCCGGTGGTGGCGCCGGAGGTGCGGGCGGAGCCGGAGCCGGAGGTGCCGTACGTAAAATCTGTCTGATCTCTGTCCTCTTTGTATTATCTGTGAGGTACTCATTGATCATACGTTGCCATTCATTTGAAGCATCTATGGCCTGCCGGTCGGAAGCGTCCAACAGATCCGAAGCTGTCTGAACAGAAGTTTTGAAACTTGCATAATCAGCATTTGATACGGGCGGTGAAAAAGCTAGGAACGCATCCCTTAAATCCTGCAGCCTGGGTGAGTTCAGCATATTAATACTGTCAGGTCCCATGTATGTATCTATGCGTTCCTTTATACCGAATGCATTGCTGTCATAGGCAGCTTTTACAGTAGGGTTTTCGTTATATATCCTTTCAAATATCGCCCGTGATCGTGGTGTTCTTGGTCCTTTGCTGTCCAACGCAGGGTCAAAGTGACTGGACATGGTATTGAAAGGATCCACTTCCCACCATCCGTTGAATTGTGACCGGTAGATTTCAAAAGTAGCGGAGCTTCCATGAGCGGGTGCACGGAATGTGGCTACCTGTGTGACGGCCTGAACAATCCGCTCCCTGATCTGATCATTAGGTAAAAGATCATCCATGATGGGGGTATCCCTGACATGAACGGCAATATTGGAACCGCTGTTGTGAACATGGAAGCGAACGGATGAAGGCAGGTCAAACGAATTGGCATAGTTAGTGGTACCTGCAAAGAATTTCATTGCCGTAGCCATAACATTAGTGTCATGACGAGGTGTTAACGGCTCCAGGGTAATACTTTGATCCGTAAGGAACTGAGGGATGTTCTTTTCATGCATTTCGCTGGATGTGCCAAGCTCGATCAATGCATTTTCTATGGCTGTTTGAGATCCAATGGCATTTTCTATGGCCTCCTGCTCAAAGAAAAAACCATGTTTGTATTGTATTTCCACACTCCGGTTTTTAGCCCGGTCCTCCGGTGTGCCATTGGATGTTATAAACTGACCCAAACCAGCCATCCCCCTTAATGATACCCTGCTTTGCGCTGAAGGACTTAGAGCAGATTCGACCTTCTCCGCCCGGCGATGCCTGATATTTGTATTGCCTTCCTCACTCCCGCTACAATCGCTGTAACCTGATATTATAAAACGTAAAGACCGATCAGTATCAAACAGGCTCATAATGATCAGAAAATTGGCTTCTGACTGTGTCGAGGCCTTAACCGTTGATCGGTTATTCCCAAAGTCAGCGATCAGCACTTTGTCGGCCGCAGGGAACGTAGTATCAATACCCAATATACCAGCGCTTGTACGTGACCTTGAAATTTCACCATGGTCATAGTTAGGACAGCTGCCTGCTGCACCTTCTTCTCCTTCAGCGTCTGTATCAAGGGGATCTTTCTGTATCATGCCACTCTGCTGTACCACATGCGTCAGCTCATGTGCCAGCAAATGCTGTCCTTTCGACGAATGGGTGTCATATTTGCCTTCGTTAAAATAAATATCCGAGCCATGGGTAAAAGCCTGGGCATTCAGTCCTCTGTTCATCTGCACTGCATCATTTCCTGTATGGAGGCGTACACCACTAAAATCCGTCCCAAAAGCTGATTCCATTCCTGTACGGGTATTTTTAGGTAAAGGTGAGCCTCCTCCTTTCGTGGAGCTGAGCTCGCTTTGCAATCCTCCGGCAAATGTGCCTCCTCCTTCCTGAGATTTGGTCATGACCTCTGGTTCTTCTTCCAATTGTTCCTCCTCCTTCTTTTGCAGGTTCTCCTCTTCCTGCTCACAGGCTTCACACTTTGTTTGTACAGGATTTTCCTCACTTTCAAAGATGGGCTTGCGTTGAATGTGACTTATACCATCAGCCAACAGTTCTTCTTTAGGCTGAACTTTTTCCTCCTCCATACACTCTGCACATTTTCGCTGAACCATGCCGTCATTAGCCTGTGTGACGTGGGTGTTTGTATTTAACCGCTGCACCACCTTGTCGGCCACGGCGTCAGCTTCTACTTCATATTTGTCACCCGGCTGGCCTATGGTAAGGTCGTTTTTAGCAGGTTTTGTCTGAATGGAGGAGAAAAAACCGGTTGGTGCTGAGGTGCCCCCTCCATCAAAAAAAGACCCGTTGGTTCCCTCTTTCGCAGCTTCTGTTTCAGTTTCTTTAGCGAAAAAAGGACCTTCCTGACCCGTTTGGGTCTGATGATTCTGAGAGGCGGTCCGATGGAAAAAGGAATATTGCATTAAATCTTTTTTACCTCCATTCCACGTATAACAATTCCTTCATCCACGGAAGTCTGATCATGCTTAGCCCCCATGGAAGCCTGTCCAGCAGAATGTCGAGGGTATTCTGCTCTACCTGTAAAAGCCAGCCCGTCTCTTTTGCCGAAAGTTTTCCGGGCCGCTTCAGGAATCCGTCCTGCAGGGATTGGAACGAAACTTCGCCCAGCGCTCCCCACTGCTGAATAACTACTTCCAAAAGGTACTCTGCTTCTTCCAGCGAAGATCGGGACAAACCCACATCCTTAGGCAAGGGTGTTCCCAGAGGTATGTCACACAACACCCTGGTGAAAAGTAACTCATACTCCGGAGGTTCAGTATTACCTGTGGCCAGAAAATGGATGAGGTGAGCTGCCTGAGCGCAGGCGATGTCATCTTTGAATACCCCGTCTTTTGTAAGATCACACCGCTCAAAAAGGCGGCTCAGGAAAGGATGCAGCAGTACCACTCCGGCATTGTTCACATACCATTCCTGTTCTTTCACCTCATCACTGGTAGGGCCGCTTTGCGGCTGCAGATACAGTATGTCTTCTTTCTCCTGACCTCCCGATACTGCCGGATCGTTATCACCAGAGGTTTCCTCCGTAGGTGGATTCTCAGGAACTTTCAGAGAATCGTCCCTTATCTCAAGAACTGGTTTTTCAGCATTGGCTGTACCGTTGTGGCCGGCGTCCTCCGCCAACTCCTTTATCACATCCAGCAAAAGTGCCTGGGTAGCAGAACCATCTATACGCTGGATGAAGGGGGTCAGCAATTCAGGCTTTTCTATCTGACTATTTTGTAATAACCACTGAACCAGAAAGCTCCGGAGCAGCTCATCGGCTGGCAGGAGTCTGTTTTCTATGACGACAATGGAAAGCACATGGCGCCAGAAAAAATCCCTGAATTCTCCGGCTACAGCAGCCTTAAGTGAAAAGAGCGGCTTGTCGGTAGAATTCATCTCCTCATCCGATATTTTCTTCTCAGACAGCATCTGGAAGCAACGGAACAATTCTTTCCGGACCGTTGAGAGCTCCGTTTGTCTGTGTCCGGTGTAGATCTCAGTCAGTGCTACCAAAAAGCTATCCGGGTGCTGCCATACAAGCCGTGTCAGAGTACCTGGGTAGGCCTTTAACAAACGGGTCAACTGGCTCAGTGCGCTGGTCTGCATCACCAAGCCCTCCAGTACCCTGGTCTGCCACTCGGACTCCGACTGTATGTTTTGCCATGGAAGATGACCGTGTTGCAGAAAGTGAAGCCACCGGTCACACATATCTTCAGATAATGTAAGTTTTTCAACGTTCGTTTTGCCGGCCAGAGTGTATGTGTTGATCCTGATCTCTTCTTCCAGCCGGTGGAGAAGGCGAAACAGTACCTCCTGAGAGGCGAGCTTTTCCAATGGTATATTTCCAAGGTCGATCACAATGGAATCTATCCGGACTACTTCCTCCGGACCGACCAACCTGTCAAAAAGCCTGGCCAGTTCAGGTTGGATCGTTTCATGAAAATAGCGGCTTATTCTCTTATGAACTTCAAAACCATCGGCATTTTTAGGGAGGGTCAGGTCAAAGATCTGTTTGGTGATATGGTGCTTTTGTACACTCATACACCACTATTTCTTCAACAGTTTTTGTACATCCCGGGCGGCCTTGGAGGCATACCAGTTTTGCCAGTCCTGTACTTTCCATACTTCATTGATTTTGGAGCGCAGTTCCCCTGCTTCGGTCCCGGAAACTGTTTCCTCCAGTGCCTTCTTCACATCCTTCGCAACTTTGTCATGATCCGAAGCAATTTGCTGGTCGGTGAAGTACGCCGTAACATTGCTCATTAGGGTAAGGTATCTGTCCTTGCCTGCTTCAGACCGTGCCCGTTGATAGCCCTGCTGCAGTATTTTCATTAAGCCGGTGTAGATATCGGGAGCAGCAGGAGAAGAAAGAAAAAGTACTGATCGTTGATAAGCTTCAGAAGCTCTGAACTTAGCATCTCCAATCTCCTCAATATTGCTCTTGTACGCAGCGATCCGTTGACGAATACCCTGAGCAATCTCTTCTTCCGTGAGCGTCTCTTTAGTGACAACCGGTTCCTTACCTGCCTCTTCCTTTGGCTCCGCCACATTCACATCTATTGCCGGTTGTACTCCTTTAAAGACGGACGGTAACTTCGCCCTGGAGATGGTAAGGATATTCCCGAGACCTGAAAAGGTAAATCCTTTTTCAACCCCAAGTGATCCCAGGAATTCGGAGCCATAAGCTACCTCGCGATCATTGTGAAAGCAGTAGTTGATCATGAGGTTGGTTTTATCAACTGTACCGGGCAGGTCGCAATTGCAATCGTCATCATCTTCATCCGGCAGTTCGGGATCCGAGCTGACCAGATCACCTATACAGCTTATCAGATCACAAAGCGGATCACCCTCCTGGCATAACGGTTTGCAGCTTTTCCACCTCAGCCATCGTCTGTATTCTTCTTCGAACTTGCACATAAGCCCCGGACCCAACCATAAGATATTCAGCGCAACATGGGCTGGCGCTTCTCTTCTCAGCATATTCTGAAGAATGTCACGGTTTTCCAGCCTGCGGAAGCGTTTGGTCCAGCCCGGCAGTACCACGGTAGCCCAGAAGGAGTATGGGTCAGCCCCGGGAATGTATTCCTTTACTTCCGGCACTTCATTATCTGATCTGTCCTCACTACAGGGATCCTTTTCCGGTAAAGGAATATCCAGTGTGCAGTCGGGATCCGGCCAGGGCGTAAGGAAGCATTCGCAGTCCCTGGAAGTCTGTGGCCTCAACAAAATATGTTCTACAAGGTGCATCCCTTCCAGGTTGGTGCAGGCCATTATTCTACTCAGCGCCTCATCCACTTCCGGCTTCAAACCGTAACGCTGAGGGTGCGAAGCCAGTACCTGGGACGGATCAGTCAGGCTGATCTTAAAGCTATCGCAGTTCTCACCTTCTATGATCTCATAATGTATTTTGTCCTGGGAAAGGTCATAGGCATGATCAAAGGCCTCCCGCACCTCATCCTGAGTGGGATAATGTTTGTTGCTTTTCCATAGAACAGACGGTCCTGTGGGATCCGGCGCTGACGTGGTGTCAAACAGCCGGAAAAAATACCCTTTGCTATCCTTGAGCAATGGAAATTCCAAAGCCCGTCTGATCAACTGCGCAGTGTCCAGGTCATCCCCGGGATACCTTGCGATCAGATCCTCCCCGGTAGGTGTGGCAAAATTCCTGTTTTTAGTGAATAAGGCGATACTGCCATCACTGGTGCCATAAAAGCTTTCCTCTCTGGCAAGTTCGGTGACCAGCCATGCGGCATTTTCAGCCTCATCGTGCGTTGAATATTCCTGCTGACTTCTCCACAAGGTCTGCTCATTTCCGGTACTGATGGCAAAGCCCCATACCCCTGTATTCTCACCCAGAGAAAAGACACTGATGTATTGCTGTTCAGGTGCGCTCTTGATCGTATTGTTGTAGATACTTTCCAGGCGTTGCTCTGCCTGCTCCCTTTGGTAGAGTACAACGGGATGACAGGCCATTTCGTAGTCCGGCAAGACCACGCGTATTATAAAGTAGCACTTCTCTTCATCCCAAAATATGTGACACGCTTCAGGGTCACAGGCTACTTTTAGTACTGACTCCAGTGCCTGCCATGCCTCCGCTTCAGTGGGATAACCCTGCTCACTTTCCAGCAGTATCTCGCGGATCACCAGCTCGTAACAGCATTTGTCCTTATTGTACTGATGATGATAATTGCCCTTGTAGTTGAGCAGCTTCAGGAAAAGCCGGAAGGCTGTGCGCGTCGCTTCAGGTGTGTCATAACACTCCTTACTTTTCCATGCCTCCTTGCATTCATCCCCCTCATCGCGGTGAGGGTTGATCAGATGAAAATAATAGCAGATCTCCTCATAATTCCTGCAATCTTCTTCTTTCACTGTGATCTGCATCCTTATTGGATAGCTACAGGCCAGATCGGCCAGTTGCTCAATACTGTACTTCTCAAGTGCCGACTGGCTCACAACAGCGATAGGCTGCTTTTTACCTGAACAGGGACCGGTGTTGTGTTCAAACTCCTCCCCGGTCAGTATGACTGGCGCATTATCCGGATCATAGGGGCCATAGTTACCGGCATCGGAGGCCTTGTGGATGACCAGCAGGTGGAGCTCATCAAAGGCAGTTCTGGCCTCTTCCTCCGTCGGGTAGCCCTGATAGCTTTTGAAATAGATCTGACCACTGTGCTGGTCCCGTAGCAGAAAGTGATACAGGTTCCCTATCTTTTCACAAATGTCCCCGCCGAGGCATATTTCAAGATAAGGGAACCCGGCCTGTGCTATCCCGTAAAGCCTTTCCAGTGTGTCCCGCAATGGCTCAGCCTCACAGGAACATGGATACCACGCGATGCATTCATCCTTTTTCACTGCCCTGTATACAAAGTTCCCTCCTACAACCCCCGGTGTTCTCAGTACGGCCTTCTCTACATTTTTTATGGCAGTCTTCATCACATTGGCATACTCCACTGCTGAAGCAAGATATTCCTTCGCCGCCTTCTCCACAGCAGATAATTCCTCCGATGAAAAAACATCCGGGCTTTCTCCCCATACCTTTTCCTTGCCACTGATGAGCTTTAATCTGGCGCCACTTCCTTCTGTATGTTCAGCCTTAATTTTTACTTTGGAAAGATGATCTGTAAAATCTCTGTACCCCTGCCGGGCCTGCTGCTCTGAATCAAAGCCTTCACTACCCTGCATCAATGTACTCCACTCTCCGGCGTATGAGAGCCATCCGTACCGGTATTTCCACTGATGAGGATAATCCTCTACTGAAACCGCATAGCGATGTGGTGCAAAATAGTTCGTAATCCTTCCAATGATCCTGTCACCTTCATCCCATTTTACATAATCATAGGGATACGCAGCCACTGGCCGGCCGTTTTCATTGTTCAGGGTCAGGTGATGGGAATAACCACCGGTTTCCGTGGTCTTTTCGTAGTTCTTTGGATCACTGACGTACCTCAGCATATCCGTGAAACCTTCCACAGCCTGCTCTTCCGTAGCAAAGCTTTCTTCCGAAGCCAGCAGTATTTCACCCGATTGTTTTAACTGATAAATATATTCCCTGGCAGCCGTAAAGGGCTGACGGGTGGCTTTCAGGATCTTCAGCGTAGCTTCCAGCGCCTTGTCCCGTTCGGCTTCGGTATTGTAATTGAAGGGATGCTGCGCAAGAAAACGACTACCTTTGGCTCGAATGAGGAAGCTGAAGTTGAGATTGGCCTCATCTCCGGTGGGATAATAGGCAGTTTTACGCCTGGCAGTATCCAGCAGTTCATGAATAGCGTCAATGGCTCCCGCTTTGGAACGATAGATTGCATAGCTGGCTAAAACGGCATCCTGGTCATTCTCCTCCTGTGGTATGGTATACTGATAGCCGGTCTCACCTTCCGTGATCACAAAGCCCCGTCTTTCCCATGCTGCATTGATCTGCGGGATCAAAGCCCGCGCTTCTTCTTCGGAGGCATGCAGTACGGGTGACGTGGCCAGTGTTTCCTGAGCAGTAGCCACGGCGAGCTGATAGCCACCTCCTTCAAGTGTCAGTATTTTAAAGTTCTCTTCTTTTTGAATGAGCTTCCTCACCTTGTCAGCAGCGGCCTGTGCTTTGCGGGTATCATCATAAAGCACATGGCTTTGCAGCAGGGTATCATCATCATTCCAAAGCTCCCAGGCATAGGCCTCCGTCTTTTGGCGCAACCAGGTGTGACCTGTTCCTGCACTACTGATGAACTGGTCCAGTTTGTATTTTACATTATCACGCGCTCTGTCCTCACCAAAAATGCCACGTGCCAGTGTAGTGCCACCCTGGTCACGGATCTCTACCCCATAAGACCCGTCACGATCGGCACTTTCGAGTGTCAGCGTGTCAGGATCAAAATCAAGGAACCTCAACAACCCCTGCCGTGCCTCCTCTTCATTGTTAAATGCCTCCGTACTTTTCACCCATGTCAGTGCATCCTGACCTGCCAGTGCCCACCGGTATTGACCGGTAACGTACTGGTCCGAACTGCCAAGTGACTGCCTGTCCAGAAAAACACTATCTTCTGAGGTGGGCAGTAACTGGTACTTCACCCGGTCAACATCATCATCAATCCATAGCTGATTGTTGATCTTTTCAGCGAAAGTGTTGCGGTCCTTTTCAGCCAGCTCGGGACTGGCATATTGCTTACGGCTCTGTTTGAGTCGCACTCCGGCAGCGCTAACGAGGGTGAGGCGACTTACATATTCGGTGACTCGAATATTTTCACTGATACTTCCAGGGCTTAAATAGGTAGTGAGTTTTTTGATGTGAAGGTCCCTTTCCACTCTGTTGTCAAAGTCCCTGGTATAGGAAACCATACCCTGCGGATGCCTGACCATGATCCCGAATTTGTTTTCTTCGGGCCGGTCCTCTGTGAGAAAACTGCCTGCCTCGCCTACGGTATTTATAAAGCTCTCATAGGCCTTGCGGGCCTCATCACGGGATTTGTATTTTTCTACACTGCGAAAAAGGACATTGCCTTCTGCATCGGGTATCTCGTATACATATTCATCATCATACTGGTGGATCCCGAAATTACAGAGTGTCTGCCTTTTCGCACTTTCCATACAGGATTTGGCGGCCACCCTTTTTTCAAGACCGGAGATATTTTCATTATCCCAACCGTTGAGCTGATAGTTGAACGCCCTACCCCGGTCACGGTTGATCTCCGGATAGTCGGAGAGGAAGAGAGCCTTGCACTCATTTTCCTGCTCTTTCAGTGCAGTCTGGTTTAGAGGGTCAGGGTTACCCTGCCCGTAGGCGAGTAGCGCATAATCCGTAAAGTCCTCTGCGAACCGGTCAAGCAGATGATCGAGGAACATTCCACGACGCTCAACATAGGTGTTCTTATCCTCTAAAATAGACTGGAGGTAGTTCAGGTATTCTACAGGCTTGTAAATGAGCTCAAAGGTGAATTCGTTGTTGTCATAGTCGTTAACTCTCAGCCAGGTATTCTCCAGTGTGGCGAGGAAGGCAACCGTTTTGGCTGCCTGTTGGGCATCCGAATGGCTTTTATAGGTCCGTTTGCTATGCAGATGGATGGAGCCTACGGAGGTGACAATAGAAAAAATGAAGCCACACTCGTCGGGTACAATATGGATCTGATATTCATTCTGCCTGAATTCTCTTTGCAATTGGCAAATGCCAACTTCCCTTTCATCATAGGTAGGAAATGTTACAGGCAAAAACTGAGCCTCCTCCACGGTACCCTTTTCCGACATATCCATACTTACGGGCAGGGCCAGTACCGTATTTTCGACCCACCCTGCGGACACCTCAAAATTGTCTGTATAAAAACGGACGAGCTTATCGATCTGAGGCACGGTATCCACCTCACCACCAAAGTAGGTGTGACGACTGGCTTCAGGGCGCAGACTATCTGGCTGAAAGGAGAACAGGTCCCTCAGATGCGAGAGCTGTGAGAGATAGTTGGCGAGCAATTGATCATAAAAGAGCAGGTACCCTTTTAATTGCAGGGCCTGGGCTTTGCGTTTGTCAGTGGCATCCGATGGCAATCCCCCTTCTCCAATAGCATAGGTTCGCGGAAACTCGTTTTGAATGGAATAGTAGTCATCCAGCTCAGGCAGGTGAGTGCTCTGTGGAATAGTTTTGTCCAACGCGTCCAGGAAGCGGAGTTTCTTGTTGGAGGAAATGTACTCCCCAAAAAGCGCATTTACTCTTGTGCGGTTGGTTTTTACACCATTGGCTCCCTCCTTGCTAAATTCGAAGCAGGTTTCTTCAGCACAAAATACCGGTACATGGTCTTTAGCGAGCCGGTGTACCCAGTAATCGCATGATGCCGGATTACCTGCTGATCCATAGCTTTTGAGCTTCAGGTTCGTTACCGAAACAACTCCTTCTATGCTTCCGATCAGGGAATACACATCGGACAGATAGATCTCTTTTTTTTGTTCTGCCTTCTCCAGCTCTTCTTCCTTAATGAACCCATAGCTTTCTTGCAGCCACGGCCGGCCAGAGAAGATCTTTTCCACCGGAACACCCTGATCCAGCATTTCCTCCAGTGTATAAAAATGGATGGTAGGGGAGAGAAATTCGTACAATGCCTTGAATATCTCCACATGTACCTTTTCCGCATCGGCTTCGGGGGCCAGCACTATATTTCCACAAAAGCTGATCTCTTCCTCACATAAAACATGGATTTTGACAAAGTCCTCACAAAGATTCCGGTGAGCATGCAGCTTCTCTTTGACGGCTGTAATAATCTGCTCCACCTCCCCGGGGTCATAATTAGACGGGCATGAGATACCCGGCCGCTCAAGTTCAAGATATACGTTGTAAAGTCCATTGAGTGTGAACTGGTCATCTGGCTGGTCAGAACCCGAATCACAGCTTAATTCATAGCCCATTTCATTACCATCGTTACTGAAAGTCCTTTTGAGATAAAGCTGGTGTTCTTCTGAAATTTCCAGCCAGGCGTTCCGTATTCCAGGGGTATCGATCAGCAGCTTACGGTAGTCCATGACAGTCACCGGATTGCACGTAAGCACCTGCCCGGGTGTGAAAAAATTGTCTTCCTTCGGGTATGGCCCTGTACGTCTGTCAAGAGCAAGTATGTCCTGGATCGGGAGCTGAGTACGATACCCCAGGTCGATCAATGCATAGCACAGCATCTCCAGTATGGTGATGCCCGGATCATGTACATTGTGGTCTGTCCACAGCTTACCTGACAGGTTACCGAGATGTGTGATACCTGTACTGCGCAGTAACTGAAAATCGAGGTACTCCGGGAAATCCGGATCATTCTTCAGTATCGTCTTATTATCGTTTTCAGTTGATATCTCCATGGTTGTCTACAGGTTCACATTGATGAAAGGGTACTACATTGTTACACTCACCGACTGGTTCCGGACAAGCCGGAAGACAGGTAACGATCGTGATCTCTCCAGCTACCAGTACAGAACGGGCGGTCATGGGAGCGATCTTTTCCAGCGATGACTTTCTCAGGTCACGTCCCGGTTCACCTTCACAAGGGCACAGCTCCACAGATTTTGTATGGCAGCTTTCGTCCATATCCTCTTCATGGATCATTTGAAGCTCCAGTACATGATCCACATACTCACGACTTTCAATAAAAAGCAGGACGGACGACAGGCTTACGCTTCGGCCAAATACCAGCTGATCACAGGTGCCCTCCACCCACGGCGAATAGAAAAGCCTGAGTTCTTCTTCAAGTTTTTCCCTGAAATAGTTCTCATCCCTGCCAGGCCTCAGCACTACCCTTACGCCGGTATTTATCTTTTCATAGCGAGGGTTGCTGGCTTTGATCCTGGTAAAAGGTGACACCTTATCTGCCAGAAAGTCTTCGATCCTGTTGAGCTTGCTTACGGGCAGTTCCGGAGCAAAACGGTCTTCATAAGGCAATTGGGTGATATCCGCTACCACAGCCAGCAGCACAAATCCCGGCGCCAGTTCCAGATCAAGTTTGTACTTCCGGGCCGATAGTCCATGCGTATGCTGGATACATTTACAAAGGCAGACCTCTCGAAACTCATTCATGACCATACGCTCATAACCGAAAGCGGCTATACCTCTGCCCTTGTGATGCAGGTGCTCACTTACCCGGGTGTAGAAGTCATCAGAAGCAGTTTTGCCATTGAATGAAGCGTATGGCTGATCTACTTTTTTAACATTGGCGTCCGCAATCTGCAGTTTTGAAATGCTGCCGGCATCCAATGGCTCGCCAAGTCTGTTGAGGTCATTGTTTTCCTGCACGGAGAATGTGGCCTGAACTGCCTGGGTGTGAATGCCCAGGGTTTCTGCCACAGCTTTCACATTCTTTTGGGCGGAGGCCCTGAACCAACCGAGGCCGTCCGGCATAATGGTGTGCCCTTTGAGCGACATATCCTTTGGCACGGCTATTTTGATGATCCCTGATCTGGTCAGGTTATCCGTATCATCATCGAGGATCTCAAAGCCTGTTCGGAGTGGCTGCCACTGATTGTTCCTAAGATAAGCCCAATCAATAACTGCCTCGTCTATCTCACTGTCGGCGGTGGTCTCCGCCAGTTGGAACAGAATGTTCAGATTATTCCCGGGTACAAGGTTTTCCACACCCAGGAAAAGGGATCCTTCATCCGTATAAACCGGTAGAAGAGTAGGTTGCTGGGTGATGTCCCGGGTGAGATAGGTGCTCTCATAGGGGTAAAGATGTGTAAGGTCAATATTCTCCTGAGTGGCACAGGCGGTGTAATCGAGGGATATATCCTTGATCACAGGTGTATAGGGCTCGTTGGGAATAAGCACCTTTTTTGCTTCAGGCAAGTTGCCTAAAATATCCGTCTGGGCGAGAGCATCCACAGCTACCTGTATTTTGGGTTCAAGCCTTTCTTTTACCTTTTCTACAACATTTCCAAGCGTAATGCCGGACACATTAAGAAAGGTTTCAAAAACCGTATTCACACGATCATAAATGTTTTTGAGCTCAGCAACATCTGCCACCTGCAAAATATCACCTGCTGCAAGAGGGAGAGTGCCAATGAAATTCAGAACATCATTTGTGGCATCCAACAAATTCGTAAGGTCTGTATCACTGTTGACGGCATCCAGGAGTTCCTCAATAGCATCTCGTATATCCTGGAACAACTGATCAAGGGCATCGTCAATAATACTCTGACTGATGCCAAACAATATCCCTTGCAGATCGATGAAGAGTAAATTCAAATTGAACACATGAGGCGCACCCAGGGTATCTTCGTATACAGCGTCATCTATCAGATCCTCCTCTTTTCCTGTAAAGCGTCCAAAAGCCATCATCTGACGAGCCAGTACAAAGGCATAATCCTTATGCAGGAAGTCCTGGTTTTCAAGGGTGAGCCTGAGAAATCCATCTCTGGCATCCACAGTAAACTGCTCCAGTGGACTGGAAACGTCCCTGAATTTTTTAATATGATCAAAATCCTGATGGAATACCTGCACGGTTTGTTCATAGACAGGCAAACCGTCCGGATCCTGATTAAAGTTTTCACAGTGGGTTTCAGTCAAGGAAGACCTGAAGAGATAGCGATTGTTATGTTTGGTAACAGGGTGTGGCTCTATTAACCCACCTGTTGCCGGGTCATGATCAATATTTTTATTATTCTGGGTTTCCCTGTACCATTGGCCATCCTGCCGCACTGCTGCATTGATCTCAAATTCGTCTTCGTTCAACCCAAATACCTTGGTAGCGCCTATTCCATTGACGACATAGGCCTTGTAGTATTCGTTGAAATTGCTGGGCTTATCCTTCCAGTTGATATTGATCCATACATTCTCCCAGTCCTTGCAGAAGACTTCCTTGCTTCCGATGTAGAAATTGGGTCCCTCAAGATTCTGTGCACAATAGTTTTTTTGTACAGCGTTCAATAGTGCATTGATGATTGCCTTATCGGCATTTACAGGGATATTATCGACGAAATCGTCCCTGTCCTGCTGGGTTACTCCAATAAAGTATTGATCTGAAGTACCGAGCAGGCTCTCAAGATGGCTCTTTGTGGTATTGGTTATGCCTGCTGCATCTGCATCATCGATGAAGTCCTGACTGATGCAGTAGGCCTTGGAGGGATTTACTACGGTGAAATCAGCGATGTCGGGCCGGGTACCGAAGGGATAAATGGCACCATTGACATCCATCACATTCTCATCATTTTGTAAAATCAGGTTCTTCAGACCACAAACGGAAACATCAATCTTGCTTTCTGTAATTTCCAACCCTCTCAAGTACTCATAGACAGACACCAACGCCGTAGTGGCTGGTTTGCATTTCTCAAGGCAGCACTGCGGATCATATTTTTCGTCATCACAACTTATTTGTACATGTTGATCGACTTCTATTTTCGCAAGGGGCAGCTCTGTGTCCAGTTTTTCTTCGAGTGTAGATCCATCGAAAAAGGTGATGGCCGGAAGATCAGGTTCCAGTATTATCGTCAAGATAAGTTCATAGTCAGCACCACTTTTCTGTATGTTTACGATCACGCTGGTGGGACTGATCCATTCTTTTTCGCCGCTAAAGACTACTTTGAATGCCCGTTTTGTCTCCAGCGCGGTGATGATGGCAGTCTTGTCTGATGCTGTTAGCGACGCCTCGTTGTCGATCATGGAGGTATCATCCCCAATATTGACAGGATCCTGCGTACTCAACAGGTCAGCCAGCCACGCTTCTGCTTCGCCTGACAGTCCTGTTTTCTTTGCGTTTTCGAACGTTTCCGCTGAGATAAAATTAAAGTCTTTTTGAAGTATCTGGTTCAGCTCTGAAAGCTGGAGCTTATCAATGTTGCTGTACTCACCCGCTACGCAGGTGAGAGTAATGATAACCTCCCGCCTGCCTTCATTCAGTAATAAAACCGGAGAGGCCAGTACAAACCCTATCCTGCCAAAGGGATGATCCGCATTGGATCTTCCGCTCGGCAGCAGTTGCTTGCTTTTGCGTGAGCCAAGTGTATACCAGCTGGCTGGCCCTTCATCTCCGAAAGGTTCTCCTGTTCCGTCGAGTGTATTGGCTAATGGCGCCATATAAAGACCCTGTACATGATTTTCTATCCGGTCTTCGGGCAGTGGTTCGGTACCGGGAACAATAAGTGGTTCACACCGGTCAACAGGGTTTAAGAACAGCGTCTTTAAAGAAGCCACCTGAGCCTTGTTCACTACGATATCTTCATTCAGCCCAAACAGGATATCCATCTTATTCAGGTCCTTTCCGTCCTTTACCAGTGTGTCCCTGGGCAACAGGTACTTCTCCTGAAACTTTTGGAGCTCAAAAATAATATGGGCCTGATCAGGCGTAGCGCTGTCGGGCTGAATGCAGAGTACCTTCTGATAGAAATGATCCAGATGCTTTTTTGTGAGCTGATTGGTGCCCTCCTGAAAATCCCTGTAGAGGCGCAGGAAGGTGTAGAAAAGGCCCAGGTGTGGCGGGTGGCTCTTGCTGGACAGCTCATTTTCGAGCAGGACTTCCTCGTCGAGAAAGTCCTCCACAGAGGCCTGCACATTCAGCAGGCGGAAATTTTCCAGAAAGCCTGAAAAAAGTGCATCTACCTGCTGATGTAAAGCTCTTATACGGCCCGGCACTCCCCCGGGAGCATGAATAAAAGCGTCGTTGACCCCAAAAAGGTCCGTTATTTCCAGGCGCCAGGCGGGTTCTTCCTGAAATACCTGAAAATCCGGCTTCCTGAAAGGGAAGTGCTTGTTCACTCCATTGACAATAGCAATGAACGACTTCAGCAGATCACTCAGCTCTCCTGAAATGGTTTTTTCAATGAACACTGACAGCAAATTGTTTGCCGGCGCCAGTTCCTTTTGCCACTTATGCCATGGCAGCAATACTTCACTGTAAAAAAAATCGATCAACCACTGGATATGCGCCGGTTTGTTCTCCTGGAGGAGGAGTTCGGTTATTTTCTGATATTCTTCCTCCAGTGTTTCCGGTCGCAGGTTGGCTATTCCGGCGATTGTAAAAGGAATACTGCCCTTAAAAAAGGAGGACCAGTCGCCAATAGCAAGCGAGAGATCGTAGTGATTTACCTGAAGGGCAAAATCGGAGGCGAACTTCAGGAAGTCGGCGATCCTGCGATCATCGATCCTGGTCCGTTCCGGATCCGGGGCTCCTTCGTGCCGCTGTTTTTGAGAAACGCCAGACTGATGGCGAAGTGGGTGTGATATATATGCACAATCAGACATGATTCATTTTGTTAAGTTTGATTGGCTATAGGTGTATTGGCCTCCCTCAGATAAAAGTCATACACATAGTTGAAGCGTGAGTTGGTTTCGGATATGATGTAATCCACCGAGATCTTCAGGCGCCCTTCAATAAGGTCAAAAGACTCTGCTGGCGTGATGTCAATATTTTCGACTCTTACTCTCGGTTCATAAAGGAGTATGGCATTTTCCACCAGATCCACCAGATACGAGAGCAATGAGTTATTGGCGGGTTCAAACTGAAAATCTGCCAGGTTACAGCCATATCTGGGTTGCATGACCCGTTCTCCGAGGCTGGTGGAAAGCAGTATGCTGAGGCTTTCATTAATATCCTGCACCTCGCTCACCAACTTTACGGCGCCAAGGTCCCGGTTAAATTCGGGAGGAAAGGACCATCCCGTGCCTAAAAATGATGTATCTGTTGCCATAGTTTCTTTACATTTTATCCTCCAATGACTACCGTTGCGCACCCTGCTACGATCACCCCTCCATGGGCGGTCAGGTCACCCAGCCGCGCCGCAGGCCTGCCACCGATCAGTACAGTATTGGAACCTTTCACGATGCTGTCTGGAGGCCCCACACAGGTGCAGAGGTCACCCACCACAGCAGCAGGTATCCCACACACCAGCACGGTAGGTACTCCCGGTCCGGTGACAGGTCCGCCCACGTGGGGGACGGGTCCGTTGAACAGCGGGCAGGTATGCATATCGGTGATCCTGGCGGCTAATGACATTGTTATTGGTTAATTGTTGTTAGTTAATAGTTGTTGGTTGTTTGGCATTTGTTCAGTACACCCAATGACTCCATAACCATCTCAATTGATCTTCACCAATGATCCTGTTATCTCAGTGATACCGGAAGCTGATAGCTTCGACGTGGCGCCTTCCAGGCTCATAGCGGCATCTGCTTTTGCTGAAACGCTGACTCCACCTATCGACAGCGTGGTTCCCGCAGCGAGGGTCAGCGATGTGCCTGCCTGTATCTTCACCTCCTGGGGGCTGGTCATTTCTATTCCCGAGGTGCCCATTTTTATGTTGTTCTGGTTTTGGTCTTTTATTTCAATGCTCTGCCCTGCCTCGTCCAGCGTTATGCTGTTGCCGGCGGGAGTATCTATGGTAATGGTTTTGGTATTGTCATTGAAATGGATACGCATACTGGACCGGGTAAAGACCCCCTTTTCGTCGTTGGCATCCTGCGCGGTGAGCGGGGCAGGCTTGGCGCTGCTATTAAGCATCCCGACGACTATAGCATCACGTGGGTCGTCATTGATGAAGCCTACGATCACCTCGTCGTCAATCTCGGGACGGAAGAACGTACCCCTGTTCTCCCCGGCATCCAGGCAGGCTACCCGGCACCAGATACCGGCAGACTGGTTGTCCACCACGGGAATTTTCACCCTGATCCGGTCTTCTCCGGCAGGATCATTTTGAAGCTGTACTACCTTACCGATCTGCAGACCTCTTACCCCGGGCAATAAGCCGGCAGCAGGTATATCCATGATGTTCTCACTGCAGGCAAACCATTTCGGGTCAAGTCCAAACTGAATGTGCGTGTCCCATGCGCCGGACCGTGCCTCATGCCGTACTCCGGTAATGAAAGCCTTACCTTCAAAACGCTCACCTACTCCCTCCAGATTTACCATTTTTCCCGGCTTAAAACCCAGATATCCGTCACGTACTTTTGCCCTGCCACGGATCTTGGCCAGGCGGCTTCGCAGCATTCCCGAATCCACCCATTGCTGCAACTCCTCTTCCAACAAGTACCCACTGTGGCGTAGCTCAAACTCGGCCAGGTTGATAGCATCCGCCAGATCCTCCCCGTTGATATTGCCGTGCTCCTGAAAATCTGCTGATTCGGTGTCGGCTTCGAACAATCGCTGATTGGCATAATCCCAGGCTATTCCCTTCACACTGTTCCACTGATCTCTCGCGTCCATACCCGCTTCAAACTCCAGCAGGTTCTGCCCGTAGTGTAATGAGATCTCCGCGTCTTCCTCTGTTTTGGGAGCCTGTATGGTGATCTTACCATCTTCCACAATGGTCAGCTTGCCATTCACATCTGCTCTTGAAAGCACAAAATCCCAGTCTGTGGTATGGTGCTGTACCAGCTCTTTATGTACCAGACTGGTGTCTTCCACATCAGTGGTGAGTCCGTAGGTAGCTACAATTTCTTCGATTACCTCCTGATCCTTCTTATCCTCGAAGTAGCGGCTATGCCGGCCTACCGTGAGCTTCACGCTCTCATCCCTGCATTCCACCAAAAGATTGGACTGACCATTCTCACTGACTTTTATACAATGCCGTGTTACTATTCCCTTAAACGCCGGTTCGTTGTCGCCGTCACGGCCCAGGTTGATCTGAATGGCCTTACCAGGAGCAAAATCAGCGGTATTACTGATCTCAAAGGTTTCATCAGCCGCGTTACCGTCACGTACCAGAATAGTGGCTGTGGGTATCCGGTTCACCTCATTGACCAACGTAATGGATATCACCTCGTACCCGGGGTCTACCAGTGTATTGTCTGACAGGATATCAAACGTGACTACACCGTGTAATGAGGTATCGGGAATATCTGGTGAAGGACTCATTGTTCCGTTTTGTCAAAAGGTGGAAAAAGCAGTGTAGTACCCGTCGGCACATTACGCAACATAGTAAGACCGTTAGCCTTGGCTACCTGCAGCATGTATTTACTATCATTGTAAACCTCGTAGCTTAAGGTATCCAGCCGGTCATCTCCCTTTACCTCACGGATGTGTGAAAGGTCCGGGGACCGCTTTCCTTCCCGGGCTACTCTCTGCTCCTTGGCTATATGATCGAGGAAAGTGGCACTGATCTTCGCCCTTAGCGGATCACCAGCTTCATCAAACAGGGTATAGTTAATGTCCAGATTGGTCAGGACACACTGGATCATGAAGTTTTTACCCCAAAACAGTTTCAGGTAACGAGGCATGTGAATCTCACCGCTCATATTATAGACGGTATTGAGGAACAATGCTACCTGGTTCTTCACAGGCATGTCCTTTTTGTCCTTATAGTAGTCCTGTATAACCCCGGTACCGTCAAACACAAATTCCAGCTTCAGTTCCTCAGGAGCGGTTGACTTGAATTTCACCTCCGTTCTCTGCTGGCCCTGCCCTCGTCTTACATCATACTCTACTTTGTAGTTATGACTGTAATTCTCAGGATTTACCGGTATCACGAAAGGTTTAACGTCTTTGGACTGCTCCTGGGCGGTTTTGTCCTTGTAGGCCACAATCACGATCTTGTTAACATTGGTCTTTGCTTCGAAAGGTATTTCCATTATCGTTCGTTCCTTTGTCTTAAGATCTCCAGTACCGCTTCTACACAGGTTTGGATAATTACCTGCTGTGGATCCTGCTGGTTATCCGGTGAGGTATTTCCCTGAGGTCCGCCTTCATCTCCGCCCAATGTGGCCCTTACGATTAACTCTCTGATTTCCAGTGGCATAACTAGTTTTGTTTTTGTACAGACTGAAACTGACAAAAATTATAGTTCAATTCCAGAGTTTCTATGAGCACCTCACTGCGCTCCGCATTGAGTTCGCCAAGTTTCCAGTTTTTTGGCCAGGCATGTATTACGTCCCATTTCATGATCGGTTCATGATCTTCATTTAACAGTTGGACGACCAGATTGATGGGCTGGACCCTGTACTCATCAAAGGCCTTCTTACACCACCCGGTGATGGCGGACCGGGTGGCTGGTGATAACAGACCTCGTTTCAGCACGAGGTCCGAATACTTCGTTCGGGTAGGCACTACATGCTCGAAACGGTTCTCTCCGCCTTCCTTAATTGTCTCGGTCTCCATCTGCACATCCAGACCTGTAACGGACTGAAAGCGTACATCAAAGGCCTTTCTGTCTTCTAAACCTATGAAAAGGACACGAAAATGGAATCCAACGGTTTGATAGGCGTATGTAACCGGGCTCTCGGGCATGGATCTTCAGTTTTATGAGGCCTCCTGTATGGTCAATCCCTCGTGCACCAGCTCCATGGTCTCAATGGCTACCTCGTTGGCATCGGCCTTAAGGTCTGTGGACTGTACCTTCGAAGGCCATGCATTTTCCAGCACCCAGGTAATGATCGGCTCATGTTTTTCATTGAGCAGCTTGATGGTGACTGTTCTCCTGAACTGACTTCCTGTAGTGTTCCCTTCCTGGAAGAGATAGGTCTTTTTCCAAAGCGCATAGTAGTCGAAGTCACCTTCGAAAGTGCCACGCTTCATAGTGATGTTGCTGAACTTGGTCAGACCCGGCTGCTTCAGTTTGTTGTATTTCTTACTGTCGCCTTCCCGGTATTCAATGACCTCGGTTTCAAAGTCGAGGCCACTCACTTCAGTGAAGCCTATTCTGAAATCCTTACCCCATTCTACCATGAAATGGAACTTCGGTAGCGGGTAATCTCCTTTTGCTTTTGCCATGATATTTTTATTTAAAGATTACTTTACTTCAGTTATTTACATTCCTGCACGGCTTTGGAAGAGTCAATGGCTTCCTTCAGACTTCTTTCGCAGGAAGACAGCGTTTCGTATTCCTTGCAGACCTCCTCCAGCGCATGTTTGATGGTCTTTTTCTCATGCTCTGCCAGGTTTTGCTGCTCCCTTGTGAAGACATAAACGCGATCACAGTTCAATGGCAGTACAGGCTTGGGCTCGATTTCCTCATCACAGGATTTCTCGATGTCACAGGTGATGGTCTCCTCGCCGGATCGTTTGTAAATGTCCATAAGGTCCTTAAGCTGACCTTCCACACCACAGCCATCGTCACAAATGGATTCTTTGAGTTCATCGATACATTGCATGATGTCAATCATCTTCTTAAGCAGTTCCTGCTGTTTGGCAATGGCCAGATCCAGCTTCGTCATGATGTTGGTGAGGCACTCTATTATGAAGGAACTCTTAACATTGATGCTGTCATCACCAAGGCACTCTACCTTCATAAAGAATTCACTGAGCTTCTCCTTGAGCTCGTCTGTGCATTCAAATATCTTCCTGACTTTACAGAAAAGATATTTTATGGCCATTTGGGAGCACTCGATATTATTGCATACTATATCTGTCTGTCCCAGAAATATTTCCAGGTGTCCGGAGATATCCTGTGTAAGCTCTTCAGTATACTGGATGCTTGCCCAGAACATGCTGAGCTTCCCTTCCCAGAGTGAGGCATTGCTGTATTTTGCACTGTTGCCCGTCTTTTCCTGGACGGCCATTTTCAGTTTATTCTGTACCTCTTTTAAATCGGTTTCCCAATCCTCCAGGCAGTTTTTGGCACCGTTGTAGGGTGCCGGTTTATTGGGTTTTGTTGCCATTTCCTTTATTGTTTTAAATTTCCTGTTCTTAGCTTCAATCTATTTCCCAGTTCTCCTCCTCATCGTCCTGTTTCATATTCTTGCCCGAAGGTTTCTTCGGTTTTTCGTAGTCATCATCCTCATCGTCGGAGCCGTTGCCAAAGTTTTCCTTCACCTTACGGCAGATCTCCTCGAGGTCGGTGTCTTCTATCTTGTCACAGCCTCCCGGATCACACAGAAATTCCAGGGTATCTTCAATACCTTCCCGTGCATTTTTGGCATGGCATTTCTCGAATTCGCCCTGTACCAGCTCTTCTTTCACTCCAACCAGCTCGGTAAGCGACTTCTTCCATTCTGCTTCAGCCGACTGGGCATTGCCGGTCACATCTGCGCGCAGGGCGCCTACTTTTTGCTCGAGTTCGGTGCCCAGTGTTTTCAGGCTTTCCAGATCCACGAAAGTCTGGATGCCCACTACATCCACTCCGGCGTCGAATGCCTTACAGGAAATATTGAAACAGGAAATGGAAAGTTCTTCGATGCGGTCCAGCATGGGTTTCCATTCATTGTTCCTTCCCTTCAATAGTTCGTGTAGTCCACGTTTGCAGCGTTTTTCTTCCTTGATGCACCGGTCGATCTTGCATGCCTCGTCCACCACATCGTTGAGCTTGGTTTTCACCTCTTTGATGCATTTTACTGCATCTTTCAGCTTCTGCTCAAGCGCCACTTCCTTATCACAGTGGGTTTGTATGTCCTGATTGAGCAACATGGCAGTCTTGTTGGATTCTGCCACGTAGCACAGGTCCAGGTTGGTATACAGGTCCCACACCTCGCGCGACTTGACCAGGCAGCAGGTCTTGTAATCTTCGATGCATTCCTTAAGATCACACGCCTTTTTCAATGCCTTCGCCTCCGCGCGACGGGCCTTTTTCTCATCTTCCAGTTCTTCAATGCACTGGTTGATGATCTCTTCTGTCGGTGATTTTCTTTCTTCAGCCATTACTTTATGGTTTATGAGTTTCTAACTTGTTTAAGATTCCTGCAGCATTTTATGGCTGAACTTGAGTATGATAAATTCGGCCGGTCTTACCACAGCCATACCTATCTCGACGATCATACGTCCCTCCAGAATGTCAAATTCCGTCATAGTCTCGTTGAGGCCTACCTTCACAAAAAAGGCCTCTTCCGGCGTGGCTCCCATCAGTGCCCCGGCTCTCCATTGCTGGGTCAGGAAGTTCTCGATCATGGATTTCACCTGGGTCCAGGTGTTAATGTCATTGGGCTCGAAAACAAACTGTACAGTGGCCTTCTTGATAGACTCTTCGGCCATATTGAAAAACCGGCGGACAGAGATGTAACGCCACTCGTTGTCATTCCCGGCCAACGTACGGGCACCCCATACAAGGGCAGGGCCCCTACCGGTAAATGATCGTATGGCATTGATGGACTTACCGGCAGTAGGATCTACGTTGAGTATCTCCTGATCATTGTCAGTAATCTTGATAGTGGGCTTAATAGCGCCGTCCACATTTACATTGGCAGGTGCCTTCCATACCCCCCGTGTTTCATCCACAGAGGCATAGATCCCCAGGACAGCGCCGGAAGATGGCAGTATCATAGGTATGTTGTTGATCTTCACCTTAGCCTGATTGTACAGGGCATTGTCTTCGGACTCCAGGGTGGCCAGCGTCATGTTTGCTCCATTGAAGTCTACATTTACATCCTCATCATTGAACTCGTAGTCCAACCGCATTTCCAGATTAGGGTAATATGCTGCTCCATATTTGCGGATATCTATAGTGCCATAGTCCTCACCACGGAATACGTCCGCATCGTTGATCGCGGGATCATTATGCTCCACTACATCCATCACGGTAAACCGGTCCTGCAGATCCGCACACTGGTCCAGCGCTTCTTTTAGCAAGCTATAGTAATTACCGGCATCGTCGATATTCGGTCCGTCCGGGAATGTGATGAGGGTCACCTCATCGATCTTTGCCACTTCCGCCAATCCATCGGTAAGGTTGGCGCTATTAATGGTACCTGGAGCAGGTCCGTATTCACCTATTGAAACGATGTAGCATGGTCCGCCACCATTATTGAAAAATGCCTGTAGCTGATTGTACATCAGATACTTGGAAGGCTGCTCTATTTTTGCTTCTACCTCAGCCGGAGTAGCCGTGGTATTGATGGTAACGGTGATTCCCGTTTCCGGCTGTGGTCCGCCGAAAAACAGCTGGTATTCAAACAGAGAGGTGATACGGCGAGGCACATTGAGCAGGTCGCCATCCTCCTTAAGTCTGGCTTTTTCCGTATAGCCAATAAAGGCCGGAATTGCCGTCTCCACTGCCACGATAGAGGAGGGCAACGTGGGTATCTCTTCGATGTAAACCCCTGGCGTTTTGTAGTTTTTCATTTTGCTTTACATTTAAATTTTTTCGTTAGTTTTTGTTTTCGATCAATCCTTCCACCTCGGATATGAATATGTCCGAATACACCCTGCCATCTTTTTCAGGCCTGATGCCCGTGTTACCAGGGTTGGGAAGGAACAGTTTGTCTCCTCCTCCTTCAAAGTGAAGGGGATTCTGCTGTAGTGATTTTGGGTCTTTGGTAACTAGGTAGTTTTCCGCAGCTGGCTCTTCCAGAAAATCCACCGCCTTGTTTTTGGCTTCCAGCTTTTGCTGATTGATGGAATTATAGCGCCAGTAGGTGATACGGTTTTTCAACCGCACCTCGAAAATAGGATGGGTGCCGGCCGCTGTGCGAACCAAAAACCCATCGTCGTCAATAACCCGACTGGCCGGGTCTGAACCGGTGCTGTAAATGATGATGCCTCCAAAGGAATTGCCATTGTATAATTCATCACTTAGATAAAGATTCCACTCATTGTTTATGCCGCCAGCTTCCAAGACCTCCAATTGGTAAAAGCCGTCAGCAAGGTCTTTCACCTCCTCAGCAGTGTCCAGATAGGTGCTGAAATCAAGGTCCACCTCCAAAAGGTCACCCGAGTCAGTCTGCTGTTTTTTCACGTCAGGGTCCAGTGAGCTGATACGGGAGATCTCCGTGCCGGTGCTATCCTTTAAAATAAATTCCGCTGATATCACTCCTGCTCCGGAAACGGTATATCCGAATCGCATCGGTAGCAGCATCCTGTCGCTGGTACTTGCCCAGCGATGGTCTTCGGTGAGCTCTTTCCATCCGGTGAGTGCGTCACCGGTTTGCTCCTGTGCCTGCACCAGCTTCTCATCCAGCAAAATAAGTTCACCCATGTCATAGGTGACGTTTTCCTCGAAAACAGGTACCGGCAGGGAAAGGGACGGCAATACCTTGTTGCCTTCGGTGTTGTCATTGGTAAACAGGTATCTCAATGGAAGAGGTGAACTGAAAGGGCCATTAGTAAAATTCCTGAACTGAGGTCCTTTGATCTGTACACCAAAGCTCCACTCAACGCCTTCAGACAGGGGAACAGCCGGAGCATATACTTCCTGACCTCCCCCTCCTGTGCTCACGTTCACTTCCGAAGCTACAAAAAACCCTGAGGCTGTAGGTATAAACCTCATCCTGTAGTTTTTCAGTAGCTCTTCACATGGTCCCGTAGGCTGGATCAGAAGATCCCTCCGGATGTCATAGCTGCCACGGATCAGTATGTCATTGAGCTTTTGTATACGATCAGCCTCTGACAAGGCAAAGAAGCTGGTCTCGTTGTTCTGGGCCAGATGAAATTCATGCAGAACCCTTACCTCAAATAGTCGCTTGAATATGATCAGTCCCATGGTTAGCAGTCGTTGGTATTGGTGATCACCGTATTCCTGATTTCCTCGATCAAAGGTCCGGTTCCCAGTGACACGTCCTCGCTGATACTGACCAGGCGGGTCTTGTACATCACAAAGGGCATCTGCTTCCCTCCCAGGGAGCCCCACAGATGATTGATCTGCTCAAAGGTGAGTGTGTAAAGCTCCATGGTAAGGTAAAGCGAGGCATCGTCGGGATTATCCGGGTCCAGCGCATCAGGAAGAGGCTGGGCATTTTTTACATCGAAACATTTTCTGCTTTGAAAAAACCGGATCACACTGGATAACCTGATCAGCGCAGTGTCATAGGCCTGAGGATAATGTGCTGTAATGAGCAGATAAAGATTCAGGAAAACGGGCGGCTCGGAATACTGCACGCCTGTGAGTGTTTTGTGATAGTTTCTTGTATTCTTCAGTGTACTTTCTTCTTCTACATTGACCAGACTTATCACCACCTTATCCATGATGTCATTTTGATCTGGCGCCTCGTTCAATGCTATATTCCCCAACACCACTTCATCCGCTCCTGCCAGTGGCTGGATGAACTGGTTCAACTGACTTTGTAAAAGTTCCAGTGCCTTGTTGATCATTTTCAGATGGTCTGGTGAAAAAAGGTTCTATAAGTTTAGACATATATCCATCGCTGATAAAGGAAGAAATTGAGACCGGGTTGAATGAGTTTTCGTTTTGAGAAAAGTGTAACTCTTTGATTTTCAGTGTAAAAAATTGAATTTATAATGGAAAGAATTGAACAGCGGTATTCACAGATCCATATGCGAAACAGCAGGTTATATGAACCTGCCGATCGAAAAGTGCGGATTTGGAAAATCTACGCTATTTGAGATCATGTCCGTTAGGTTGGATTTGGCAAATGCTAAACCAGGGGCTGCTGTCAATGCAGGAGTATAGCGCGTTGAAATAAAAGCGACTGATTTACGTGTATCTCAACGTAAGAGTATGGGCTTACCTGCCTTTTTGAGTATCCACTGAGGTATATTGATCAGCTCATAACCCATGGGATCCCAGTAGAGTCCGGAGGATGAGGTTTCTAATCTTTCAAGGCTTTGCTGTTCCCTCATCAGCATCAGATCATAGTCAAAATTGGCTTTTATGAGAGCAAAGAGCAGGGAAAAAACCAGTTTTAACCGCTCCTGAACGCCGCTTTTAAACCGCGCCAGCTTTTTTCGAAAGCATTCACAGCGGTATTCGTACCAGTCGTAATCCTTTAGCTCCAGGATGGTGAGTATTTCCAATAGTCTCGGACTCAGGCTCCAGTTGGGGTCTTTGCATAGTTTGATGTCCCATCTGGCGAGTGTCCTGTTAACACTTTTATAGTCTTTTTGGGAAAAATTCAATGCTGCCATGAGCAGGGTCCATTGATTCCGGGCACATTCGTTTGTGGTATCATGATCAATGGCCATTTCGTAAACGATTTGTGCCTGAGCAAAATTTTCCGTTCTGAAATGAGTGAAGAACAATACGGTAAGCATAGCGTGCTTTTCCGCAGAGCCGGGTACTGCCCTTTCATATGCCTTTTGCGCAAAGGAAGCAGCAGCCTTATACTCGCCCAGGTGGACGAGTATTCTGGCGAGAATATTCAGAACCCTTGCCTCCTTTTCGCGGGAACAAATGGTATTTTTATATCTCAGAAAATCAAGCAGGTCCAGCGCAGTTTCTCTGGCTCTTCCAAATTCGTACTGCCTGCACAGCTCTTCAATAAATGCCAGTTCATGCCAGTAATGTACCTTTTTGGACTGTCCTGACCCTGGTCTTGCAAGATGAGCCGGGAGATGTCCGGACCGCTCTCTGTAAAAGTAGGCTTCCTGGGCTCTTAGGAGATCCCTGTAGTTGTCCAGTGATCTTTCCAGGCGATGGTTGTATTGCTGAAATGACAATTTATGATCATGTTTTCTAAGGATATTGCAGGACGCAATATCTATATCCGGGAATTCATATCGTTCAGCCAGTCTGGAGGTCTTTTCCAGTAAAGAGAGTCCTTCCTGTCGCACTCCGCGGGAGAGTAGTATTTCCCCCTGCATCAACAGTTTTCTACATACAAGTTCCTGATGATCTTCCTCTGAGCCGTCCGTATCTGACGAAATTATCGTTATAATATTCAGTATATCTTCCTGAAGTTTTTTTTTCAGGTGAGAAAAGGCAGAAGCAGGGCTGGACTTTTTATCGGGATAGATCTTTTTTATGGCTTCTGCGTGGTCCCGGATCTTTCCGGTAGTAATGAGCTTAAATAATTTCAGACGTTTCTCAGCGCATGACCTTGTTTTGTAAAAGTCCTTTATGAACTGGACTTCCGAAGGTCTGAGACAGTTGATAAGTCTGACTAAGCTTTCCATGTCTGGAATAGAAATGTTCAGGGATCATGATATTTCCAACAGCACGGCCTGATCAAATTGGTCAGCTTTGAAAACAGGCATTGCTGTCAACGGGTACTGTATTAGTGAGCAAACATATAAAAGGTAACCTTTTTGTGTGGAAAATTATAATTTATCCGTAGACCTATTATTAAATACTATATTTTTAACAAAAAGTTTTCAATAATTTAATAATGGATTGATGATCAATGTATTCTAAAGGTCATCCATTGGATCAGGATGATGAAAGTTGTAGTGAAGGGCACTCTTTAATTTTTCAGATCGGATTATTTTAAAGGGAGCAGGCTCCGTGGTAAACTCAGGCTCTGGTAGCCCCACGCTTCTGGCTGCATATGTATAAAACACCTGGCGCAAGGGATGTTTATCCGAACAGGCATTAAAGCTTTCTCCCCAGCAATCCTGTTCAATGATCTCATTGATTATAGCGATACAATCATCCCGGTGGATCAGGTTCACAGGATTTTGAGCACCTTTTAGTTTTTTTTTGCCTGCCAGAAACCTTCCCGGATGCCGGTCCGGGCCATAAAGTCCGGCAAATCGCAGACAGGTGGTCCTGAATTCCGTTTCGTTACGCAGTATGTCTTCCATAGCAAGCATGACCATCCCGCTATGTGGAGAAGGCAGATAGTCTGCATCTTTTTCAGTTACGTCGCCATTGATGTTCGGATATACAGAGGTTGTACTGGTAAACAGCACTTTCTCTATTCCCGCTTTTTTTATATGCTCTACCGTTTTTTTCAGCTTTGCTTCGTAGTTTCCCGATGACGGTGGCACGGTGATCACGAGTACATCGCATGGAAAAAAGTCCGTAGGTACTTCTTTCTCCAGATCCAGCAAAAAGGGGATAATCCCATTATTATTCAGATCCTGTAGCTTACCGCTGGAGGTGGTAGAACCTTTAACGGTATACTCTTTATCATTTTTCAACTGCCTGCCAAGTTCAAAACCCAGCCAGCCACAACCTAATATACTAATAATCATACATCATGTACATTTTGACTTTCAGGTGCTTAAGCCCCTACACTGCAAGTAAAATATTAAAATAGGTTCTCTTTTGGATTTTTTCTTACATATTGGTTACCATTACACAGGAATTCGTTTTAATTTGCGAATAGTCTTTGACTAAGCTATTTTTTAAACTTAAAACCACCATGCCCAAAAAACAACTTAGCCTCTTATTTCTGGCTATCTTTTCAGTCAGTCTGTACTTTTTATTGCCCCTATTCGATCATACACCTGAACACGAAGCGGAGTTACCTCCTGTAATACAGGAAGATACCGTTGTAATCTCCAAACCAGAACCTACGCGGTTATACGGCATGATCATTGATTCGATGGTAGTGATTGAAGATAAGGTAAAAAGGAATCAGAATATTTCTGAGATCCTGACGGCGCACAATGTATCTCATGAGGCCATCTTCAAGCTGGCCAATGTTTCCCGCGGAGTATTTGATGTACGTAAAATTGTAGCCAACAGAAAGTATACCCTGATCTGTCAGCCTGATTCAGTGAAAACCGTTAAGGCATTTGTTTACGAACATAATCCTACTGAGTATGTGGTGTTCCACCTTCAGGATACTATCAGTGTAGAAAAGAAACAAAAAGAAATTGAGATCATTGAGAAGGGCATATCGGGTATTATTGAATCCAATCTGGCTATGACCATGAGTGAGCTGGGTCTTTCTCCACAGCTTACCAATGACTTTGTAGATGTTTTTGCATGGCAGATCGATTTTTTCAGGTTGCAGAAAGGTGACAGGTTTAAGTTGATCTATGAAGATCACCTGGTGGAAGGTCAATCCATTGGTACTGGCAGGATCAAGTCCATCTACTTCGAGCATTTCGGCAATGGTTTTTATGCTTTCCATTATGATCAGGGAGATGGTATTGACTACTTTGACGAAGACGGAAAAAGCCTGAGAAAGGCATTGCTCAAATATCCGCTTGACTTTACCAGAATAAGCTCGAGGTATTCCGGCAACAGGTTCCATCCTGTGCAAAAAAGATGGAAAGCTCACCGCGGAACAGACTTTGCCGCACCCAAAGGCACCCCGATCCGATCCGTGGGAGACGGCATAGTGCTGGAAGCAAGGTATGGCAAATACAATGGTAACTATGTAAAGATCAAGCATAACAGTACATACACGACGCAGTATCTTCACATGTCCAAAATCAAGAAGGGCATCAGGCCCGGAGTGAAGGTGAAGCAGGAGGACGTCATTGGCTATGTAGGCAGTACCGGACTGGCCAGAGGAAATCACCTCTGCTATCGCTTCTGGAAAAATGGAGTCCAGATCGATGCCCTTAAGGTAGAGCTACCTCCTTCAGCACCTATAGCGGATGAAAACCGTATTGAATTTGAGGGCAAAAGGGATCATATGATGGCTCAGCTTGAGGCAATTTCCTTTCAGGAAGATGATGAGACCGTTTTGGCCAGCATCAAATAATCCGGTAGTCACTCACTGGCCTGGATGACCGGAATGCATACCCTGTATTTAATCAGGGGTTAAGGATATTCGATAAACTTTTCTTGCAGGTAAGGCAATATTTGTCTTGCCTTTTTTGTTTAGTTTTATTGGATATTGGGTCAAAGAATGTCAAAAGCACTGTTTCCATGGATCTTTTTGATGATCTCCTGGCTGAGCACTGCCGGCCAAAAAGTGGGACTGGTGCTAAGTGGTGGAGGGGCTAAGGGTCTGGCTCATCTGGGGGTGATAAAGGCGTTGGAGGAAAACGGGATCCCTATCGACTACCTGGTGGGTACTTCCATGGGAGGGATTATCGTGGGCTGCTATGCAGCCGGATACTCTGCTGCTGAAATAGAGGAGATCGTACTATCGGATGATTTCAGCCGGTGGGTGAACGGGGAGTTTGAAAAGGGCTTCAATTACTACTACAGCAAGGAAGATCCCAATTCTGAATTTTTGTCGCTCCAGCTCTCTCTGGATTCTATATTAAATGCCGCCGTCACCTCCACCATTGCCAATGACGTATCGCTGAACTTCGCCCTTGCAGAAAAATTTGCCACTCAATCTGCCAAGGCTAACTATAACTTTGACAGCCTTTTCGTCCCCACGCGCATTATTGCCTCGGAGATCTTTACACAAAATGAGGAGGTCATTGACACCGGCTCACTGGGCAATGCCCTGCGGGCCACGTTGTCCGTCCCTTTTTTTTACAAGCCCATACGATTTAATGGAAAGTACCTGTTCGACGGTGGCATTTACAACAATTTCCCGGTTGATGTGGCGATCAGGGAATTTAATCCTGATGTGATCATTGGCTCTAATGTGTCTTCAAAGGTGTTTGAGGAGTATCCCTATGAGGAGGACGATAAGCTGATCAACAGTTCCCTGTTATTTATGCTGCTGGATAAATCAGATCCTGAGCACATCCCCGAATCCGGAGTCTATCTGGAACCAGACCTGGATGGTTACACTGCCTTTGATTTCAATAAGGTAAGGGCGCTGATCGACAGCGGATATGTCAGGACAATATCCAGCATGGACGAGATCAAATCAAAAGTAAGCCGGAGGGTCTCTGTAGAGGAGCTGGCCCGGAAACGATCCGTATTTAAAAATGATCAGGTGCCTCTGGAGTTTTCTGCCATTGATTTTCATGGTTTTAACTCAAAACAGCGCAAATACATCAGACATATATTCCGGCAAAAGGAAGGACAAAAAATGTCCTTCCAGGATATAAAAAAGGGATATTTCAGGCTCATGTCAGAGGAATATTTCCGGACCATATATCCGGATATTGTTTTTGATACTGGAGCGAGCGCCTACCGGCTTCAGGTTTATGGCAGGCCAGAGAATAACTTCAACATTAGTGTAGGTGGTGCCATAGCTTCAAGGAATATAAGCCAGATCTACCTGGGGCTGGAACATTATTATTTTAATAACTACCTGCTCAAGAACAGCCTGAATTTCTATTCCGGCAGTTTCTATAAATCCGGTCAGATCAGAACACGACTGAACCTTCCCGCACTTGGTCAGTTTTTTATAGAATCAGAACTCACATACAACAACCGGGATTATCTGAGCGCTGATGATATTTTCCAACTGGAAAAGTCTCCGACCATACTGGAGCGGACAGACCGGAAATACGGGCTGAACATTGGATTTCCAATGGGTTCTAAATTCCGTGCCATCCTTAACTGGGCATGGATAGACAATACGGACGAATTTACCAACCCGGGGAATTTCATTTCCACAGATACCCTGGACATACTTAATCTCGACGGCATGCGTACAGGCCTGGTGCTGGACAGGAACAATCTGAATCGCAGGCAATATGCCAACGAGGGCAAGTCTTTCAGGATCAGTTTTGATTTCTTCGATCTGAAGGAGCGGTACCGGCCGGGTTCCACTTCCTCCGATCCGGAAACCTTTGCCGATCATCACTGGTTTAGGGTTAGAGCGGACCTGGAGCAGTATGTAAAGAAAGGAAAATACAGCACGGGCTATTATATTTCCGGGCTGGTTTCAAATCAACCCTTTTTCCTGAACCGCACTGCTACACTTGTAACGGCCCCTTCCTTCAATCCTTTGCAGGACAGCCCTACACTGTTCATCGAAAGATTTCGTGGTCATAATTTTATAGCGGCTGGTATACGTAATGTCTTTTCCATAAAACCCAACCTGGACATCAGGCTGGAAGCCTATGGTTTCAAGGGATTTGAAACACTGGACAGGGATCAGGAAAATCCAATTGTATTTGGAGACTATGATAAGGTCTTTCTGGCTGGTACGGCAGGACTTGTATTGCACAGCCCGGTAGGCCCGGTAAGCCTTAGCGCCAATTACTATGATGATGATGAAACCCAGCTGGGGCTATTGATCCATGCGGGATTCCTGCTGTTCAACAGAAAGTCCATGGAATAAATACAACAATTTGTTAGTCATTGAAAATCAAAAAGATATATCTTGCCGAAAGATAAAACGGGAGTCCGTGGCATGTGACAGCATTCACCTTGGTTGCAAGACAGGTTTTTCTGAGCCCAGTGAAATTTATGGCTCTTTCAAATCCCAAATAGATGCTGATCATGTCCCGGATTTCAAGGTTCTGACTTGGAATCAATATGAAATTTTGAGTATGTTTACCATCCAGTAGCTATAATTATTATGTCATATTATATGAAGAAATTTTTACTTCCCTTACTTCCCGTTCTTCTTGCCGGGTCGATTATGGGACAAACCGTGCAGTGGGCCTCCAAAGTGATAGATTTTTCCTCTGAACTTACGCCTGTCCAGTATTCCGCCAATCAACTGCTGGGCAAGCCCAATGTACTACCTGCCGGAGGTGAAAATCCCAATGCCTGGACCCCTGAAAGGGCCAATAAAAAGGAGTTTGTAAAGGTAGGCTTTGACAATCCTATTCAGATCAGGCAGGTGGCCATAGCTGAGTCCTACAATCCCAGCGCCATTTTCAAGGTGTACGCCTATGATGCTACTGACAAGGAATATCTCATCAATACCTTTAGCCCCAGGACCATTCCACTGAAGGGTAGGATGCTCAACATTTTTATGGAGGAAACACCCTACCGCGTAACGGCGATAAAGGTGGAGTTTGATGGAGCGGCTGTTCCTGAATACTACAGTATTGACGCTATTGCCATTTCAGATTCGGATATTCCCATTATCGCTCAGATCGATCTTCCTGAGTTCCTTAATCCGGAGATGGCCAAGGAGAGGCTGAGCGAGAATGTGAACAGTGAGTACCGCGAAATGAAGCCGTTGCTTTCTCCGGATGGCAAAACACTCTATTTTTCCAGGAGGAATCACCCCGGAAACGTAGGCGGAGTGAATGATGACGAAGATATCTGGTTTTCAGAACTGGACGAGAACGGAGAATGGAAGCTGGCTCAGAATATCGGAGAAACCCTGAACAATGCCGGTCCCAACTTTGTGAGCTCTGTAACCCCCGATGGAAAATCAGTGCTGCTGGTGTTGGGTAACCAATACCTGGATAATGGTAAGATGCTGGCAGGGGTGAGTTTAAGCTCCAATGCAAGTGGAAGCTGGACAAAACCTGCAGCGCTGATCATTGAAAATGACTATAACTACTCCGAGAAAGCCAACTTCTTTCTTGCCAATAACCGGAAGGTGCTGATCATGTCCGTGATGAGGGAGGACTCCAACGGGGGCCGGGACCTGTATGTCAGTTTTATGAAAGAAGACAGTACCTGGACTGAGCCACTCAATCTTTCGGATAAGGTAAACTCCGCCGGGGAGGAGTCATCGCCTTTTCTGGCAGCCGATGATAAAACGCTGTATTTCTCCTCTGATGGCTACAGCGGATTTGGAGGTAGTGATATATACATCTCCAAACGGCTGGACGATACATGGACAAACTGGTCCACCCCTGAAAACCTGGGACCTACCATAAATTCACAGTATGAGGATCTTTTCTTCAATATTCCAGGTAACAGTGATTTCGCCTATTATTCACAAGGTGTAAATGAGGATGATCTCGATATTTTCAGGGTGGCCATGCCAGTATTCAAGCGTCCTGATCCTGTGATCGTGGTCAAAGGAAAGCTACTGGACTCCAAAACAGGTAAGCCGCTGGAGGCCAAGATCATTTACGAGAGATTATCCGATGGTAAGGAGATCGGTATTACATCTACCAATGCACAGACCGGTGAGTATGAATTACTACTGCCTGCAGGTGAGAAATACGGGATACGGGCTGAATCTGAAGGCTACATGGCGCAAAACGAAAACATTGACCTTACTGATGTGACCGAAGCCAGTGACAGGCAGATCTCACAACGTGATCTGTACCTTGTACCCATTGAGAAAGAGGCTATGGTCGTTCTCAACAATGTTTTCTTTGATTTTGACAAAGCCATATTAAAGAACGAATCCTTTCCTGAACTTGACAGGGTCTTTGAGCTGATGAACGAACGTGATGGCATGATGATCGAAATTTCAGGCCACACAGATAACACAGGTACGGAAAGTTATAACCTTGGCCTTTCAGAACGGAGGGCAAAGGCGGTAGTCGATTATTTAAATGGCAAGGGAATTGATAGTAAAAGGTTGAATATTAAGTATTTTGGAGAATCACAACCCGCTGCAGAAAATACGTCAAGAGAAGGCAGAAGGAAAAACAGAAGGGTTGAATTCAAAATTCTTAGTGAATCAACCTTATAATAATGCAAAATCTTAGAATCAGTATTACGTGCATGCTAATGCTTGCCGGCTTCTTGGGTTTTGGCCAAGAAGAGGCTACTCCCATTGCAGTAAGCGGCAAAATAGTGGACAAGTTTACCGGTGAGTCGGTAATAAGTAAAATAAAGTATGAGAGCCTGCCCCATGGCAGCAAAATCGGCGTTTTCAGGGGAGAAGCTTTTGAGTTCAGCATGGAAAACGGTCATGATTACGCTATGGTGGTGGAGGCAGAGGGGTATACTCCTTTTTTTTCAACCCTGAAAGTCCGTGAGGCACAGAACGGCCGGATAGAAAAGGTGGTGGAGTTGATCCCAAAAGGCACGGATCAGCTTATCCGGCTGGACAGGCTTATCTTTGCTCTCGGAAAAGACGATATCACCGAGGCTTCTCATGAAGAACTTGACGAACTCGCAGCTATGCTGGATCAAAACAAGCAAATGACCATTCAGCTGGAGGGCCACACGGATTTCAGGGGGAATGCAAAGCAGAACATGAAACTCTCTGAAAGAAGGGTGCTTGCAGTGAAAAATTATCTGGTCAAAAAGGGAGTCTCCAAAAGAAGGATCAAAACAAAGGCATTCGGGGGGACCATGCCACTTTCAAGAGACAATGACGAGGAATCACGAGGTAAAAACAGGCGGGTGGAAGTCCGTATCCTTTCTCATTAGTTATTGGTTATTGGGGTTATTCAGAGCGTAATGCTGAAAATAAAATGCACTTATAATTTTTTATTGCCAAATCAATAAGCACCCTAGCGGCTGGCCAGGGTAATTTTCAGATCGAGCAGCCCGGCTAATTTATTGATATAATCTGATTTTGATTCAGCAGCAAGGGTAGGATCATCCAGTATAGTCTGAGTGAGGAGCATACCGAATTCATCCATGCGTGTATTGTTTCTAAACACAAAAGCTTTTTGAAGCAGATCTATAGCTTCACCAAACTCAGTATTATTATAGGCATTTACTGAAGCATTGTAATATTGCAGCCCTATCAATCCACTTTGTGAGACCCTATCATTTATGTGGGTTTCAAATGCATATTGATCTTCGGATGACACTGTCGAGTTCCTCGCTTCAAACTCTTTTAGCCGTTCCTCTATTTCCTTTGGGTTCGTAACATATCCATAAATAGCATCTGTTGACTCTATTAATGCATTTCCCTTGGGTGTAACGACTGTAATGTAGATATGATAATTGGTTTCAACTATTTCATACCCGATGCCAAGTCTTTCAAACAGCAAAGCATAAAGGGATGTGGCGGACAAGCAGTCATAGTTACCTGTCCTCAACATTTTACCAAAGGGGGTGAATTGCCGGTAACGTTTCAGAAACTTACGATGCGTTTTGTAAAAGACCGTGGAAACAAAATCCAACTGTGAACGGTATTTACCCTGCTTTGCGGACAACTGACCGATAAAGTCCTCCATTTTTTCCGAAAAGTCTTCCTTTTCCTCAATTGAAACCATGGGATCGGCCATTAGAAGAGAAGAAAAAATGTCACTATCTGATAAAAAAACAGCTCTCTCAAATTCGGAATGGTAAGCTACCTCTTTTGTATTCTGGGCGCTTAATCCTACCGAAACAATAAAAAAAAGACAAAAAAATAACTTCTTCGCCATCACTACCCTCCTTTCTACTTAACAAATATAATATTAAGTTAATATTAAATTAACATAAATCAAACTTTTGTTAACATTAAGTTAACATTGAAATCTTAACTTCCCTATAGATCAAAACCAAACATGCCATTATGAGCGATGACCCATCCCCGGATCCGCGTATCAGCAGAGTATTTGACCTGCAAAAAGAGCACGCCAGGAAACTACGCACCGAAAGCCCTGCAAATCGTATTCAAAGACTGAAAGCACTGAAAAAATGGATAGAAAAAAATGAATACTTAATTCAAAAAGCCATATACCGTGATTTTAAAAAGCCCGCCCTCGAGGTGGACATGTCTGATATCTATCCGGTGCTAACTGAACTCAAAGACGCCTTGCATAATTTGAAAAAGTGGATGCGCAGCACTCCAGTGGACAGTTCAGTAGCATATTTCAGCACTACTTCACATATTAGGTATGAGCCCAGGGGCGTTTGTCTTATCATCGCTCCATGGAACTTCCCCTTCAATCTCACCATCGGACCATTGGTATCAGCCATTGCTGCCGGTAATACTATCATGATCAAGCCTTCTGAGATGACGCCAAATACATCGGAAGTGATCGATAAAATGGTGGGGGAGATATTTAAGGAAGAAGAAGTAGCTGTATTTACGGGTGATGTGGAGGTTTCAAAAGAGTTGTTGAAGCTACCCTTTGATCATATCTTTTTCACAGGAAGTCCTGCGGTGGGGAAAGCCATCATGAAGGCGGCGGCTGAACACCTCACCTCAGTTACCCTGGAGCTGGGGGGCAAATCTCCTACGGTAGTAGACGCCAATGTAAATATCGGGGATGCTGCAAAAAAGATAGCCTGGGGTAAGTTTATGAATAACGGGCAAACCTGTGTAGCTCCTGATTATGTACTCATACATAAGTCAGTAAAAAAATCATTTATTGAAGCATTAAGGGATCAGACCGAAAAAATGTTCAATGGCAAGGGCAATGACTTTGTCCAGTCTGAAGACTACGCACGCATCGTAAACGAGAGACATTACAAGCGGATACAGGAGTTGGTCCAGGATGCTGTAAAAAAAGGGGCATCAGTGGCATTTGGTAATGAAACCCGGGCAGAGGACAACTTTATCTCTCCTACCGTGCTTACTGACGTTTCTCCTGATACCGAAATCATGGAAGAGGAAATCTTCGGACCGGTACTGCCGGTGGTAGAATATGAAAACTTCGACGATGTGATCGATATTATTAACAGAAAACCAAAACCGCTGGCACTATACTATTTCGGCAGGTCCAAAAAGAGACGAAAGAAGCTGATATCCTCCACCTCGTCCGGAGGCGTTTGCATTAACGATTGTGTGCTTCATTTTGGCCATCCCAACCTGCCGTTTGGAGGAGTGAATAACAGTGGCATCGGCAAGTCGCACGGCAAATACGGTTTTCTGGCATTTTCCAATGAAAAGGCGGTGCTAAAACAACGCGTGGGCTTCACTACCACCAAAATGGTTTACCCACCCTACACCAAAAGGGTACGGTCCATTCTTCATCTGCTCAAGAGGTATTTTTAGGTCGAACGAAATCATCGTACGCTGGCCATCAACTTTTTGGTCTTTGCTGGCAATACTTCATTGCTGCCTGGCGTTAGATGCAATATGAGAAGAATATGCGGGTGGGTATTATTGTGTTGCATGGCCTGTCAGGATGATGTTGTACCTATGGGGAGCAGTGGCATGGCAGGCGAGTGGGAAATACAGTGGACTTTGGATGAAGAAAACGCCACCGGAGTATTGTACCTTGGTGATGATCACTCGGGTGAGATCCTCGCAGATAATCCTGTGAATTCAGCCCTTCTGCCGGGTAGCCACAAGGTCTGTATAACATGGGAAAGAACAAAAGGTCTTTTGAAGCTGGTGAGAATGGACAATAATTTTGAAATGGATTACACTATAGTTGAAGATACAGGTTCGTCTCTTCTCCTTACCTATACTGATGATATTCGGATCGTGCTGAACCGGCTGGATAAATAATAACAGAAAGTAATTCGCAACCCCCGGACAGGATGAGTATCAAAACCCTGAACATGCTGAACATCATTCTGATGATCCTGTCCTGTATGGTTGCATTTGTTCTGCCCTTTAAACTGTTTTTGTTCTCCTATGTGGTGTTGGGTCCGTTGCATTATCTCACAGAGATCAACTGGCTTAAACAACGGAATTATTTCACCCTGAATAAAAATGACTACCTGATATTATCCCTTCTTACTGCGCTCTTTTTTCTGGGTTACATTGCGGGGAGCTTCGCTTTCGAGCATTCCATACTCTACAATGCCGAATGGAAGGACAACAGAACCATTACGCTGACAGCTCATCTCTCTCATCTTGCTGTTTTTGTCGCCTTTCTTTGTGCTTTGGTGATGATCATATTCAGCTCAGCCCAGGCCCGGATATTAGGGATCCTTGCTGCATTGAGTATTGCCCTGTTGTTTTACCGGGCACCGGCTTACGCCTATTTCATTGGATTTTTACCTACGTTGATCCATGTTGTTCTGTTTACAGCCGTTTTTATTCTGAACGGATCCCTTAAGAGCAACAGCTCTTCGGGCCTGCTTTCCTTCGTGGTATTTGTTTCATGTATCGCGTCTTTCTTTTTTATCCCCTACAGCAATCCCGACTACCGGATAACCGAAGATGTATGGAACAAGTATCTGAGCACGGGTATACATTTTATCAATGTAGAACTGATCTCCATCCTGGACCCTGCGGCAGGGAAAGATATTTTCCTCTCGGATCTGGGCCTTGCCGTACAACGAATGGTCGCTTTTGCCTATACATATCATTATCTGAACTGGTTTTCAAAAACCTCCCTGATCAAATGGCATCAGGTAAGCCGGAGAACCATGACAATAACGGCTACACTCTGGGTAGCGTCGGTGGCCTTGTATCTCTACTCATTCCCTGCAGGTGTCCTTGTGCTGTTGTTTCTCAGTACGCTCCATGTGATCCTTGAATTCCCGTTGAACCATAAAAGTATTATTGAGTTACCAGGATTATTGAAAATGAAAAAATTACCCTCACGATGAAAAAAAAGATCGAATTGATTTACAATCCCAGGTGTCTGTGGATCAACGCTTACGTAGTAGAAGCGATATTCGAAAACAAGGTAATGACCTACTTGCAAGCAATTGTTTACTAACTTTACAGCGCGGTAAAAACATAGATCCTCATGAAGAAATTTCTGATAGTTCTGGCCAGCATTTTTGTTTTGATCATTGCGGCGGCATTTGTGGTACCCGTGGTTTTTAAAGACGACATCAAGGCAGTTGTGGATGACGCTCTGGCGGAATCGGTAAATGCTGATATTGTTTGGGATACCGAAGATTTCAGCCTCTCTTTGTTCCGTAATTTTCCCAACGTTACCGCAGGGCTGAACAATTTCGGTGTGCTCAACCGGGCTCCGTTTGACGGCCAGATCCTGTTTGCTGTAAGTGAGCTAGAAGTGGAGGTAGACCTGCTGAGTCTGCTTGGCGATCAGATCAGGATCAACGGGATTATCCTCAATATGCCCGAGATATACATTCGTGTGCTGGAAGATGGTACTGCAAATTATGATATTGCCATAGCCGGTGAAGAAACAGTACAGGCCGCACCGGCAGAATCAGAGCCTGCAGCTTACAATATAGGCATTGACCACTGGGAAATAGTGGATGGCCACATCGTATATGATGATGCCTCATTGCCTTTTAAACTGGAGATCAAGAACCTGCAACACAATGGTAGTGGTGATCTCAACCAGGATGAATTCGATCTTAGCACCAATACCCGGGCGGATTCAGTGACCGTAGCGTTTGACGGGGTGGAATACCTGTCGAATAAAAACATTGCCGCAGATGTTGTTATCAATATCAGTGATGAATTCGGAAGGTACACTTTTAAGGAGAATAGTGTAAGTGTGAATGACTTTACCCTGAGTTTCGATGGTTTCCTGGCACTGCTGGCCGATGGCAGCATGGATATGGACATTAACTACTCGACTCCGGAAAGTACATTCAAAAGTCTGCTGTCCCTCGTGCCGGGAGTCTACACCCAGGATTTCAAGGACATTGAAAGCTCCGGCCTGCTGTCCTTCAGCGGTAGCGTAGCCGGTAAGTATGACAGTCTTACCCTGCCTGCCTTTGATCTGGCACTGAAAGTAGATGATGCCATGTTCAAGTATCCTGACCTGCCCACGTCCATTGAAAATATCAAAATGGATCTGCTGGTGGACAACAAGGACGGGAATATAGACAACACCATGGTGAATTTACGATCATTTCACATGGACTTTGGGCAAAACCCTATCGATGCTACGCTGCTGGTGGAGAATCTTGTCAATTACAAAATGAAGGCCAATGTAAAGGGGAACCTCAACCTGGGTGAACTAAGCTCAATGTTCCCGATGGAAGGAACCACACTACGGGGTAACTATACGGTAGATATGACAGCCGATGGTATTTACGATAGTATAAAAAACATTATACCCACGATCTCAGCTACCATGAGCCTGGCTGATGGTTATGTAAAAAGCGCTGAATTTCCCTATGCTCTGGAAGACCTGCATTTTGATGCTGTAGTGAAGAATGAGACCGGTAACATGAATGACCTCAACGCTGTGGTGAAGGATTTCACCATGGTCATGGATGGGGAGCCATTCAAGGCTGAGCTGACCTTCAGCGACCTGGACAATTATACATGGGATCTCGAGGCCAGTGGAGGTGTGGACCTTGAAAAAATGACCAAAGTATTCCCCCTCGAGGGAATGGAGCTAACCGGGAAGATCAAGGCTGATGTGAGCACGAGAGGAAACATGGCCTCTCTGGAGGCTGAGAAATATGACCAGTTGCCTACCAGCGGTACCATGACCATCAGTGATTTCCGGTATGTGGACAGTGAACTGCCTTACGACGTCACAATTGCCACAGCCAGCGCTTCCTTTGACCCTCAGAAGATCACTATTGAACGCTATCAGGGTACGGTGGGTAAAAGTGATATGAATATCACAGGCTCCATTTCCAACTATATGGCCTATCTGTTTGGCGAAAACCAGACACTTAATGGCACCATGAACTATCAGGGCAGGCTGCTTGACCTGAACGAGTTCATGACCGATGAGGAGGAAGGTGAAGCGCCTGTGGTGACCAGCGAGGAAGAGGAGGTTTACGGAGTGGTGGAAGTACCTGATAATATCGACTTTCTGATGAAATCCAACCTTGATCGCGTAGAGGTGATGGACATGACCATTACAAATGCTGTGGGCGACATAGTAGTAAAGGATGGTGTGGCCCGCTTCAAAAATATCAAATTCAATCTACTTGAAGGCGCCTTTGCCATGAACGGCGCCTATGATACACGTGACCTGTCCAAACCAAAATATGATTTTAACCTGGATGTCAAGGACCTGTCCATTCAAAAGTCATTCTCTACGTTTAGCCTGGTACAGTCCTACGCCCCCATTGCGGAGTTGGTCAACGGCAAGGTCTCCACCGACTTTAACGTTTCCGGTTTGCTCAATGAAGAAATGATGCCTGACCTTTCTACGGTTACGGGTGAGGGCCTGTTCAATATTGCCAAAGCCACACTGACTGAGTCAAAGATACTCCAGGGTGTTACCTCTCTGACCAAACTGAGCAACAATGATGTGGATAAAGCTACGCTGGAGAATGTACTGATGTCAGCCACCATCGAAGATGGTAAATTGAAGGTAAAGCCTTTCGATGTGAAGCTCGGGGACTTCAAAACAACGGTTTCAGGAGCCACTTCCCTTGATGGAGGCATCAGCTATAATCTGAAAATGGACGTGCCGGCCAGTAAGTTAGGCTCTCAGTTCAGCGGTCTTGTGTCCTCACTTTCCGGTGGAAATGCCGGCGAAGACACCATGATCCCCTTGAACATAGGTATAGGAGGCACCTACAATGATCCAAAACCCCAGCTCCTGATGAGCGACCAGAAGCAACAGGCCAAAACTGCTGTAAAGGAGAAGGCTAAAGAAGAGGCAAAGGACCTCGCCGGCGACCTCTTGGATAATGTCAAGGATGACAAGGCAAAAGACCTGGTGGGAAGCCTGCTGGGAGGTGAAAAGACTGACTCAGCAAAAACTTCTGAAAAAGATTCTGCACAAACTACCGATCTGAAAAAGAAGCTGGAAGAAGAAGCAAAAGATAAGATCAAGAGTCTTTTCAAGAAAAAGAAGAAAAACTGATCGTTTTGGGTGTTTGTTGATTGTTAATAGTTGATCGTTAATAGTTATTGGTTAAAAATTGTGACTATCAACCAACAACAATCAACTATTTTACCAGATCAAAGAGGCAACGGGGTAGCCATTAAAAGCCAAAGCTCGTCCTTCTTCTTTTGTCCACGATCTATGAAGGGGTCTTGCCGGTGTAATATTCTGTATCCTGCCTGCTTGAGATCTTCTATTACATATTTCATAGCTATCTCGTGTTTACTTTCCAAGCGTTTTCTGTCCCAGCCTCTTCTGGCTTTGCCTATAGGTTCCAGGATCACCAGCCTTCCATCCGGCTTTAGCGCCCGTTTCACATGCTCAAGGATCCGGTCATGATCGTCCATTTCATGATAGGCATCCATAATGAAAGCAAAATCAAGCGAGTTTTCCGGTAGCCTGGGATTGTCATATTCACCCCGGATGGTTTGTATGTTATCAATCCCTGCTTCCTGAATAAGGTTATTCAGCACCCTTAAATGTGAACTGTTGACATCTACTGCATAGACCTTACCGGTAGCTCCTGTTCTTTTCGAGAACTTCAACGTCATATAGCCTTGATGGCAGCCAATATCCGCGATAACATCCCCGGGTCGAAGGCCCATTACTTTCATGATCTCAGTTGCTCTTTGCCATGAGTCCCGCTGCTTCCATGTATCTTTCGTATAGATGTTCTGGGCAGAAACATGAGCATAGCATACGATGTGCACTATCAATAAAGCAATAAAGGATCTGATCAAACTTCTTGTAAACGGCATTTGTACACTCCTTACGTGAAAGGCCAGGGCAGGTTGGCCAACACTTACAGTAAACCTTAATTATAGGACACAGGCCAAATGTAACGGGATGAATGAATAATTTTGTCCCATATTTGTAGCTTACTTACTAATAAGTAAGTAGCTTTGAGGCTCAATGTCATCAACACGGGAAAAAATACTGGATCTGGCTGAGCATTATATTCAGCATGATGGATACAATGGTTTCAGCTATCACGACATTTCTACTTCCCTAGGGATAAGAAATGCAGCGGTTCACTACTATTTTCCAAAAAAGGAAAAGCTGGCCCGCGAGGTGCTGAAAAAAGCCCGGATCCAGTTTGAGGTCATGGTTGAGAGCGCCAGGGAAAATGACAAAACACAGCTGGATAGGCTCCATCGCTTTTTCAGGATCTATGACAACAACCTTAGCCGGGACAATCGTGTTTGTCTTATAGGTTCCATGGCCACAGATCTGTACACATTGCCGGAAGAATTGAACGATGAGTTGAGCACGCTGGTCGTCAACATGAAATCATGGCTTTCGGAAGTACTGGAAACCGGCCGGAAAAAGGGAGAGTTCCACTTTACAGGAGCGCCCGGCCACAGAGCGGGAATTTTGTGTTCGTGCATGGCCGGCGCACTACAGCTTGCTCGTATTTTAGGTAACGAAGAATATTACAGAATAAAATCACAACTTCTAAAAGACATAACCCAGTGAAAAGAGTAGTAATTACAGGAATGGGCGCCCTAAGCCCTATCGGAAACAATGTCAATGATTTCTGGTCCGCACTGATCGCAGGCAAAAGCGGTGCAGGCCCCATCACCAAATTTGACACCACTGAGTTCAGGACAAAATTTGCGTGTGAGCTGAAAGATTTTGATCTGGAGGATCACTTCGACAGGAAGACCATTCGGAAAAATGACCCTTTCACACTTTATTCACTCATTGCTTGTGAAG
>LYSV01000217.1 GCA_001657315.1 Flammeovirgaceae bacterium BBD 1991-12
GATGGTATCTCATAACGGATCATTATTTGGTTGGAGGTAAAATACTAAATCTCCCTAAATTCGACAATTATGCGTTTTTACACAGCCTGTTTCGTCGTAAGCAGGCATTTTGTAATGGTTGAGACCGGCACACCTGGCCATCACCTGCGGAATACGCCGCACCCAAACCAGCATCCAGTAACAAGGGACAAGCAACCAGTTGATCAATAAAGAACTTTCTGCAATACCTTTACACTGATGAGATAAGTAGGCCGTATGCCCTCAAGACCCAGACTCCCGGATGCCAGCGTGCTGCCTGTTTTCAGAGGATTATCTGAGGCATAGTAGGCATACCTCACCTTGACATTCCTTTTGATGCTTAACCGGATGCGGGCTGCGGATTGTATAGCCTTTTGATAGTGTGCACCCTCCATTTCGAGGCCAACGGCATTCCACGTAGAGGTTACAAAATGATTCAGCACGTCCTTGTTTTGCAGCGAGGTGCCCAGTACCGTGATCATGGGTCCTTCAAACACCGGATGACCATACATCTCAAAATCCTCTGTAGTGAAGTCATTGTCCAGTGGATAATTATCAGCCGTACCTTCAAACACATGTGCCGTGGGGATCATAATATCTCCCTTGTCACCTGTAAGGATACCGGCCTTGCCTACAATGGATATGGAACGGATATTAAAATTTTCATTGCCACTGTCAAGTTCCAATGGTTTGAGCAGCTCATCCATACACTCATAGGCCTGCTCACCAAAAGCGTAATCCATAACTACCAGGACCGGACGCTCTCCCTCCAGCCTGGCTTCCTTCAGTTCAGGACAGAGCTCCTTCCCTTCGATAAGGTCCATATCAAAGATCTGCACTGACAGATTCGTTCCTGTGTGATCCCCGATCTCATACATGCCGTGTTGCAGGGCATACTCACTAATGGTGCTCTGCAACTCTTTCTCCTCGTCCTGGCTGGTTTCAATGGCCAGCTCTTCAATGGATTTAAAGGGCTGATCCTTCAGTGCCGCAAACCCGTAAAGTGTATTGAGAATGCTGTGCAGGTTAGCACTGATCACATGGATCGGACGTTTTGACCACTTTTTCTCATACAAAAACCTTTTGATCCGGGTAGCCCATTCTTCACCATAGATATGCCGGCCTACAGAATCCCGAAGGTTGGCCGAAAATGATATCTCCTTGTCAAGATTCTTAATGGCTTCATCAATGGCTATCCGCCCAAGCCAGTAAATAATGTGATAAAGACTATGTTTGTTGTTTCCTTTTTCAAATTTCCGCACCCCTTCCTGTGTTTCGTGGACCGTTCTGCCCAGAAAATTACTGAGGTATACTGCCGCCCTTTTCTCATCAAAATCCGTCTCGCTCTCCTCCAGCTTTACCACCTCCTTCAGTTTCATCCAGTCTTCCGAGACCCTTCCTTTCTGGTCTAGCGCCTTGTTTTTTATCTTGTCACTCTCAATATACAGGAAGGTCAGGTGTGTAAGGATATCGTAAATATCACTGCGCCCGCGCGTCATTTCTATGTACATCCGGTTCTTATCGATCCGGAAGCAGTTTCTTCTTCGTTTGGGAGGTACTATTGGCTCATATCCTGCCTCTTCAAAACCCTCCCTGGTGACCAATCTAATAAACCTGCATTCTTCTATCCCATCGGGAAGACGCTCCATAACATACAGCAGCCCGTCGAGCTCGACCTTTTCCGGATCTTTGATGGAGCCGTATATCTCAGGCTCCAGCACCAGCAATGACTCGATCAGCGATTTACCCGAAACACCCATAGGCTTGTAGGTACCCCGGATAAAAAGATGCCTCATTGTTATGTAAAGCCGCTCTATGGCAGCTCTTGATTCCCGCGTTCTGTTTTTTGAAAAGTCGATCATAGGCTTACTTAAAAATTACCGGCCATATCCATGCAGCAGTGTCCCAAAACTACTCTTATTTTCGTATCCGCAGAAGATCAGAGCCTGCTGATTTCGATATTCTCCGAAGGTTGCTACCTCAAAAAAAGGGATGAAATCACACTTATAATGGGTAAGGGTGATTATCCAACCCATTAAAAACCACCCATTTGGGTGATGTTATTCCGGGAAAAGTGAGCTAAGTTCAAGGTAGGTCAAATAACAACAACATGCTTAATTCCAATAACAACTTGCGGACGCCGCAGCGGCTGTGGTGTGCGCCTGCTCTTCTGTTTTTTTTCATTTGTTCATTATCCTCAGCCAAAGATTACAAGGGCTTCAACTTTATGGATGATAAACTTGAAACTTCCATAAAGTTCAGGCTTATCAATGATCTGGTCATTATTCCCGTAAAGATCAATGACGAGATGGAGCTTAATCTTGTGCTGGACACAGGGGGTCGTTCTGTGATTTTGTTCGGGAATAACTTTAAGAAAAAGCTTAAGCTGATCAAACAGGAGGCTATACTGAATGGATATGGAAAGAATCGAGGTAAAACTGCCAGCATATCACTGGATAATAAAGTTCAATTGGGTGATGCTTTGGGCAAGGGCATTAGTATACTTATTACCAATGGCAGATATTTTTTCCCTTACGACGGGGAAACCAAGATACACGGAATAATAGGTTATCAGATATTCAGCCGGTTTGTGGTCACCATCGATTACAAAAATGAAAAGCTTACACTTACAGAGCCTGATTTTTACAGAGCCCCATCTGATTACCGGGCCATGGATCTTACCCTGAAGGATACCAAACCTTATATAAAAATGGATTATCAGATCACTGAAGATGTAAAATCCAACGGCTTTTTTCATATCGACACCGGATCATCACGGGAAGTGTTGATGTTCATTCAGGAGGGTGAAGACAAACTCTCCGATGTCAATGTGAAACGCTGCAGCGTAGGAAAGGGGCTGAATGGTTACATCTCCGGCTACAAAGGGTTTAGAAGCAATGTATTATTTGAAGATATGGAGGCAGACAGCCGCTATTTCGTGGTGAAACGTGAGTTTAGCTCAAGGGAACTGAGGCACGCTGAAGGGTCCATTGGCTCGGCCTTTTTGAAAAACTTTACTATCGTAATTGATTACGTAAACGAGAAGTTTTATTACCGGGAGAGAGATAGTTAGTTAGTTATTAGTAAGTCGGAATATCATAATCTTGGTTAATTCTATCTTAACTTACTAATTATCAACTGAAGAGTCGTCCGCATTTAAAATTCTTTGTATTATTTTTACTTTTTCTTCCTCTAAGTTGAATTCAGGTTCATTTGGATATTCAGACAAATTCCATATCTCTTTTATTTGTTCGAACTTTTTATAATTCTCAGGATCAGAATTCAACCAATTTTCAAGGATTTCCTTGTCTTCATCTGAAATTTGATCAGTCAAAAATCTTTGCATTAAAATCCATGGGCCGTTCATCATTCTTTAATCAAAAAGTCCAGAGCCTTGCTATAATTTTAGAGTTAATATGATACACTGTTAGTTCCTTAAAGATGAACCATACAAATTTAACTAATTCATTAGTAGAATGTTATTTAACGTGAATATCGGATAAGGTGAGTATTGTTTACTCTATGAAAAAAGGCTGTTTTTGGGTATATTAAAGTGCTGAATTTCAATATAGCTAACCCCAAAAACAGCCCTTATACTTAAGGATAAAGTTACTGAATTTTTCGTGGAAGTGGATGACTTTTGTATCGACTTTGAAGCGGAAATTGTCCGCCATCTCATTGAATCAAAAAGGGAAGGAAGTCGGCTGAGGAATTCACAACTTTCTGATTCAGAGATCATTAGCATTCTCATACTTTTCCACTACGGTCAATTCACCAATTTCAAAGCATTTTATACCCGGTATGTTTGTGCTCATCTCAACGATCTTTTTCCTGACCTGGTCTCTTACCAGAGGTTCGTAGCCCTTAAGAAAAAAGTAGCTGTCCCCTTAATGATGTTTCTCAAAACCAGAGGATTAGGAAAATGCAGAGGCATAAGTTTTATCGATTCAACGCACCTGAAAGTGTGTCATAATCGAAGAATACATCAGCACAAGACCTTTAAAAAGGTGGCCGAACGAGGGTTTTGCTCCATTGGGTGGTTTTTATGGTTTTAAACTGCATTTGATTGTCAACGACAAGGGAGAGATCATCTCCTTCTTTTTAACCAAAGGCAATGTAGATGACAGGAATCTTAAGGTGATGAAATCCATGACTGAAAACATGTTCGGAAAACTATTTGCCGATAAAGGCTATATCTCTAAAAAGCTCTCCGATCTGCTTTTTGGGAACGGTATACAACTTATTGCAAAGCCCAAAAAGAATATGAAAAACGTTAATCTGAGCCAGTCAGACAGAGTTTTACTTCGAAAAAGAGTCATCATTGAATCAGTCAACGATGAACTCAAAAACATCTGTAAACTGCAGCATACACGGCACCGATCACTCGGTAATTTCCTTATTAACCTGATGAGCGCACTTTCTGCCTATGGCTTCTTCCCCAAAAAACCTTCCCTAAACATCGAATTTGAAAACAACAATGGACAACTATACTTAGCTGCTTAAACGATATTCACATTATTTACTTTGAATAGTTAATGTTTTGCTATACAAAGGTCGCGTTTGGATATTTCGGATCAAACCGTGCCACACATTTCGGAGTAATGGTGCCAATGATATCGGAGTGACCGTGCCAGTTATGTGTGGTGTATTTCGTTTCTAATGATGCCATCTGAGAAGTGGTTATCGTTTCTAACCGTGCCACTATTGGCTTGTATAGGTTGGAAGGCATTTCGTTTCTAACCATGCCACCTTTAGGTGGGCCATAGCGATACTCATAGGAGTCTAATTGAGCTTTACCAGGTCAGGTTTAACCTCGCAGTTCGAACAAAAAACGAGCGCGAGATGGCAAAGAAACTTGATCCTATGGACTTGAAGCAGATCATTAGATTACACTTAGACGGTATGAGTAACCGTCAGGTTGGTGCACTGTTGAGCATCAGTCGCAACACGATCAATACCTATATTCAATTGTTCACGGCCAGTGACTGGTCAATGGAAGAGCTCCTGGGTTTCAGCCAGGCGGAGCTCGAAGAACATTTTACTTCTCGCACCACCATCGATAATGAGCGGTATAATGAGTTGATGAGCTATTTTGAGACGATGAACCAGGCCCGTCACCATCCGGAGTTTACCTTCCAATACCATTACCATGAGTATAGACAGCAAAGCAACACCCCTTACGGTTATACCCAGTTTATGGAGCATTACAAGCGTAAGTATGCTAAGCTGAAGGGGGCTATGAAGCTGGATCATGCCCCTGGTGAGGAAGTGATGATTGATTTTGCAGGCAAGAAGCTATCTTTTGTGGATAAGGTTACCGGGGAAGAAGTCCCGGTAGAAGTTTTTGTGGCTACCCTGCCCCATAGTCAATACACCTATGTAGAAGCTTGTAAGAGCCAAAAACGTGAGGATCTGATCAAGTGTATGGGGAATGCTTTATCCTTTTTTGGAGGAGTACCTAAAGCGATCATCTCCGACAATTTAAAGTCAGCGGTGAGCAGGTCCCATAAACACGAAGCCCAGGTCAACCGCACCTTTAAAGATTTTGCCCACCATTACGGTTGTGTAGTCAACCCTGCCAGGAGCTATAAGCCCCGGGATAAGGCATTGGTGGAAAATGCGGTCAACCTGGTGTATCAAAGGATTTACTATCCGCTCAGGTCGATGACCTTTTTCAGTTTAGCCGACCTGAACAAAGAGATCAGAAGGTTGCTGGAACACTATAATGACCTGTTATTCCAACGCAAAGAAGCCAGCCGAAAAGAGTTATTCCAGTCGGTAGAGTGGGCCTGTCTAAAGCCATTACCTGGCCAGGCCTACCAACTCAAGGAGTACCGCAGGGCAAAGGTACAGAAGATGGGCTATGTCTATTTTTCGCCCGATAAAAGTTACTATAGTGTTCCCAGTCGCTATATTGGTAAGCACACCCTGCTCCACTATACCCCTTCAATGCTGGAAGTATACTACAACCATGAACGTATTGCCAGCCATCCCCGTAATCCACAAGCCGGTAGTTATACTACCATCAAAACACACCTTAGCAGCGATCACCAGGCTTACAGTGACTGGAACCCCGACTACTTTGACAAACTGGCCCGTAAACATGGAGAGGATGTGCAACACTATATCAAAGGTGTCCTTGCTTGCGGGGAGTACCCCCAGACCAATTATAAACGGGCCATGGGGATCATTCAGTTGGCGAAGCAGTATGGCTCGGAACGCCTCAATAATGCCTGTCAAAGAGCTTTACACAGTGATAGGTATAGTTTTCACCTGGTCAGCAATATCCTCAAGAACAAGCTGGACACCCAACAACTCGATATGGAGGGGCTTTATGAGCGTCAATCTCATATCCCCTCCCATGATAATATTCGAGGAGCTTCCTCTTATCAATAACTGTTTTTATACCCTTTTAAACTATTTATTATGAACAATGAACAAACCTTAGAAAAGATGCGTCATATGCGCCTGGTAGCCATGGCACAACTGCATCGTCAGCAAACCAAAGATCACCACCATAGTCAACTCACCCATGACGAATACCTGGCCTTACTCATCGACCATGAATGGCAGGATCGCCAGGACAAAAAAGTACAACGTTTTATTAAGCAGGCAAATTTCAGG
>LYSV01000218.1 GCA_001657315.1 Flammeovirgaceae bacterium BBD 1991-12
ATTACTTTTTGGTAAGCCAGAAGCTAATGGATAAGGTGAAGGACGCTGCCATTTACAATGAATACGAAGGTTCTGATCACTGTCCGGTGGCCGTAGAGCTGGAATTGTAGCTGGGTGCTGGTAGCTGGCAGCTGGTTAGATGGTATCGAATAAAACTCCTAAGGAGTGGCCATCCGTGACGTATGCTCCATGTCCACGGTCTTCGTACCTCAGGCGGTGCTATTTCTACATCGGCAGCACAAAACGGAAAGTCGTGAAAACATAAAAAGAGGGAACCCAACCTCTCAATGGATAGTATTCCCTCTTTGTACGGTGGTATGGAAATATGCTATACCCGTGTTTTCTGAATTAGTGCCAGAGCATTTTTCACCGTTTCAGTAAGCCCTGCAAAATCTTTATTGGCCAGGACTTCTTTTGAAACAAGGTTTGAGCCCATACCCACGCAAGTGACACCAGCATCAAACCATCCTTTCAAATTCTCTTCAGTGGGAGAAACTCCGCCAGTGGGCATAATATTGGTCCACGGACATGGTCCTTTTATTGCTTTGACGAAACCCGGTCCATATGTTCCCCCAGGAAATAGTTTCACTAATTCGCATCCCAGTTCTTCAGCCCGGGCAATTTCACTTAAAGAAGCGCATCCGGGTGACCACAATACTTTTTTACGATTACAAACCAGTGCAATGTCCTCACGTAAAACCGGAGTAACCACAAAGTTAGCTCCCATTTGCAGGTATAGAGATGCAGCACCGGCATCGGTAACGGAACCTACTCCCAGGATCATTTCCGGCAACTTCTGTTCCACATACTTATTTAATTCATTAAAAACCTCATGGGCGTAATCTCCACGATTGGTAAATTCCAATAATCGTGCGCCACCATCATAACAAGCTTTTAATACAGTTTTACTAACTTCTATATCAGCATTGTAGAACAAGGGTACCAGCCCCGTTCTCTCCATTTCGCTGAATACATGGATCCTTGAAAATCTAGCCATAGAATATACTTTTTTAGAACGTTTTCCGATGAATTATCTGGCTACCCTGCCTGAGGCATCTCCGCCCATTAGCTTTTCTACCTCCGGAACCGTTACCAGGTTGGCATCTCCTTTTATCGTATGCTTTAAGCAAGACGCCGCTACGGCAAAGTCCAATGCATTTTGGTCATCTTCAGGATATTTGAGCAGCCCGTAGATCAAGCCACCCATAAAGGAATCCCCTCCTCCTACGCGATCCACAATGTGTGTCACCTGGTATTGAGAGGACTCATACATTTTGTTCCCATCATAAAGGACCCCGGCCCAGGTATTGTGCGATGCGGATATTGAGCCTCTAAGTGTGGTAATCACCTTCTTAGCCCTGGGAAATTTCTCCACCATCTGCTCGCAAACCGAAAGAAAGGCCTCTGCCTTTACGTTATGGCCCTCTGTTTGAACATTAATGCCTTCGGGCTTGATACCAAAATGCATTTCGGCATCTTCTTCATTTCCAAGGATGATGTCACAGTAGGAAGTGAGCCCGGTCATTATCTTTTCACGATCTCCACCATACTTCCATAGCTTTGCACGATAATTCAAATCGGTAGAGATAGTTATTCCCAGGCTGCCAGCCACTTTAACCGCTTCCAAACAAGCATCAGCTGCACCCTGTGAAATGGCAGGGGTGATTCCGGTCCAGTGAAACCAGGATGCTCCTTCAAATGCTTTTTTCCAATCTACCATACCGGGCTCAATACCTGCCATGGCAGAATGTGCCCGGTCATACACCACTTTACTTCCACGGCTCACCGCGCCCGTCTCAAGGAAATAAATACCCAACCGGTCACCGCCAAACACTATATTTTGTGTATTTACACCCCTTTTTCTCATTTCCATTAAGGCGCACTCTCCGATGTCGTTTTCAGGCAATCGAGTTACAAAATCTACGGGTACACCATAATTTGCCAGGGATACCGCTACATTGGATTCGCCACCCCCATACACTACATCAAAAGAGTTGGTTTGCGAAAATCTCAAAAATCCGGGAGGTGCCAACCTCAGCATTATTTCACCAAAGGTTACTACTTTGTTCATATTTCTACTTTATTATAATTTAAGAAAATGCCAGACCACCGTTAATATCAACATTGTTTCCGGTTAAGAACGAAGCTTCATCACTTGCCAAATACGCAACCAGGTCAGCTACTTCTGTTGCAGTGCCTTCTCGCCTCAGGGGTGTGGCATTGGCTACGTTAACCCTTACCTGGTCTTTCGTAAAATCATCATGGAATTTAGTCGCTATCATACCGGGATTCAATGCATTTACCCGGATTCCCTGTGGACCCAGCTCTTTGGCTAAACCTCTGGTAAATGTAGAAACCGCACCTTTTGATGCTGCATATAAAAAGGCGCCCGGGCCACCACCATCTCTTCCTGCCTGGGAAGCAAAATTGATGATCGTCCCGCCTTTGCCCATCATGGGTTTAAACGCTTTCGTTACGAACACGGCGGATCTGAAATTGACATTCATTACCAAATTGTAAAAATCCTCGTCAACTTCTTCAATGGTTTTACGTGCAAACAGACCACCGGCAACATTCACAAGAATGTCAATCTTATCTCCGAAAGCCTCTTTGGTTTTTGCTACCATGTTGTCGATATCCTGTTGTTTGGTTACGTCAGCGTAAACGGCTATGGCCTCACCTCCCACGCCTTTGACGGCCTCCAGGGTATGATCACGGTCGGCTTCATCATCAAAATAATTCACCACCACTTTTGCGCCTTCTTCTGCCAGTTTAACACAGACCGCACGTCCAATATCCCGGGCCCCGCCTGTTACTACTGCTACTTTATTTTTCAATTTCATAATATAGATTTTGGTTTATTTATTGTTGATCATTTCATTTTCACCACTCAACCAATGGGCTTAATTTCTTTCGCAAATAATCTGATGGATAGAAAACCCAATGGAACGAATACTGCAATCAATATGAAGATCGGGGTATAAGAGAAGTTATCTGTAATTACCGGTACCAGGAAATTCATGATGATCACTGCAAATAGCCCTACGGTGCCTCCTAAACCCGCCAACGAGCCAACGGATTTTCCGCTAAACAGATCACTGGGTATGGTTTGAATGTTGGAAATAACAAACTGGAACCCGAACAACACGAAGGATACGATACCCACAAACTTTAAGGCTGTATCTCCTATCATAACGGTAGCGATCAAGCCTAAAAACATGATGGCACAGCCCACTAAAATGGTCTGTTTTCTAGCTTTATCTACCGATGCTCCATTGGTGATCAACCTTCCTGAAAAGTAACCCCCTGACAAACTGCCCAGTGCGCCTCCCACATAAGGGACCCATGAGAAAAACCCAATCTCCTTGACATTAAATCCGTACACATCCGCCAGGTAAATTGGCATCCACCCTACAAAAAGCCACCAAATAGGTTCAATGAAAAACCTGGAGACCAGGACAGCCCATGATTCACGGTAAGAAAGTATTTGCAACATGCCAAGCCCCTCTTTATTCGAGTCTTTCTCAATTTCTTCCATACCGGATAGTATGTGGCTCTTTTCTTCTTCTGTTATCCATGGGTGCCTGGCAGGTATGGATTTATTGATCACCAACCAGGGGATCACCCATAGCAGTCCCAGTAATCCCAATAGTAAAAAGGTCATTTCCCACCCCATGGCCAGCCAGACGACGGCTATAAGGGGTGGTGCTACAATGGACCCTATATTCGCTCCTGAATTAAATATGCCTTGTGCCAGAGCGCGCTCTTTTGTGGGAAACCATTCTGCATTACTTTTCACAGCCCCAGGCCAGTTACCCGCTTCCCCAAGACCAAGGAATACGCGAAATACACTAAAGGAGAGAACCCCCCTGGCCACAGCATGCACAGCCGTAGCCAGGCCCCAAACTGTGATAGATACCACGAAACCTGCCCTGGTACCAATTTTATCAAACATCTTCCCGGATAATGACTGGCCTATGGCATACGCTACTAAAAATACATTTAGAATTATGGCATAATCATTTTTGTCCATACCCAGGTCCTCGGATATGTCCGGCCACATGATAGCAAGTGCCGTACGGTCTATGTAGTTAATCACTGTAGCCAGACCGACCAGCCCTATTATCCACCACCTTAAACCCTTAAGTTTCATAATCTAATCTTCTTTCTTACCAAAATAGGAGACGGCAGTTCCGTCCAGGAAATCTTCCCTGACCGGGCTGAATACATCTATCAGTATCCCTGCTTCCAGGCAAAGTGCACTATGTAACAGGTTAGGTTCGATATACACCCCATCACCGGCGTTTACGATCTTCTTTTCTCCGTCTATTTCGAATTCAAACTTCCCGGCTGCGCAATACGTGGTCTGCGTATGGAAGTGTTGATGAGGTGCTCCCAGGGCACCCTTTTCAAACCTGACTTTAACCATCATGATCTGGTTGTCATATCCTAAAAATTTCCTGGATACTCCACCTCCAAGTTCTTCCCAGTCCATTTCCTGGGTGTTTATAAATTTTTCGCTGGCTCTCTTCATAGTGTTTCTTTTTTTTATGTTTTGAAATAATTGAAAAGGTCCGACCCAGATGAGGACATCCTTATCTGGAACCGGTCTGTGTAAATAGTTTTCCTGTGCACTGGTATTAGCCAAGGTAAGTGTCCGTTTTTTGAGAGTTCATCTCCTTTACGCCATCCACGGTAAGGATGAGGTTTGGGTGGTCCTGACCATAGCCGATGGCCGACCACATTATGGTGGTTTTGATTCTCAATTCCTGGCAATTATGTTTTCTTTTTTGAATTCTTTGCTATTTGACCGGATACCTTCTGAACCAACAAAAGTGATATTGGAAACGGTAGTTATGCGGTCAAAGTAATTGTTCCGGACAATAGTGTTGGAATAAGTTCTGCAGTAATGGCTTGTGCCTGTTCGTAAGGTTTCGCCACCATTGGAACCCAGTACCTGTCCTGGGCCAAAGTAGTTGTATTCTATGATGTGGCTATTCTCCCGGCTCGCCCCGGTCGATAATTTGACAGCCAGTGTAACACCCTGATTTCCCTTGTAAAGCAGTGAGTTATGGTCAAACTGGTTGTTCTTACCGTAGAGTGCCACCCAGGTGTCGGAATCGAAACGTTCCGGGTTATTGAAATTATCTATAATACAGTTAGTAACCCGTGTATTATTCGCTAATTGATCTTTACTGGTCTTGAATGAAATGACTTCACTTGTGGGGGTGAATCCATCTCTGAAGACCAGGCCTGAGACTACGAGGTATTCACCCGAGATTTGCAGGTTGGATTCTCCTGAAATGATAACTCTACCGGGCTCTTCCGCCCTAAGCACTATGGGCTTATCGGGAGTTCCGTTCCCTGTAAACCTAAGCTCAAGATCATAATACTGACCGTCAGCGATGACCAGCTCATCCCCGGGTCTGGCATCGGATACAGCCGCGTTAAATTCTTCCTGATTTTTGATGAACCTACCGGCCTTCTCTTGTGAACAAGAAAAAACCAGTAGTCCGCACCCTATGAAAAAGAGTTTTCTTAACATCAATGCGTTACTTTTAATTGATAATATTTTACTTTGGCAAAGGATGCAGGGTCTCTTGACTGGAAGTAATTACCCGCCTTAAAATAGTTTTCGAACACCCCCCATTTTTTTATATGAACTCCGTAGTAATAGAAAGTTTCGTCATCGTTTAGTGTCACTGCCATAATTCCTTCAGCTACTTTTACTTCGATAGTAAACTTGTCATGACCTACTGCTTCTTCAAAATTCCGACCCTTATCATCCCCCCAGGCATCTTCATGAAGGATGTCAGTACCGGAAGCGTTTACATCTTTTAAGACTTTGGTTTTAACCCTGATTTTGCCGTTGTCCCAGTATATTTTAAGAATTGGAGGCGCATTATTATCATCTTCTCCTATCAGATCCCGTTGTTCATCAGTAAGCCTTCCATGAATCTGCATAACGATGACTCTGTGGTATTTTCCTTTTTTGTCTCGTGATACTTCCGGGACTGAAAGTGTCCCCCGCATAACCCCACCCTGCTTGAATGTCCAATTAGCATTGTTATTACCCGGCTCCATCTGCTCACGTAGCTCAGTCCTCGAATATTTGGTATTCCTCGTAGTTTGGGCCGGATAGGTATAAAATACAAGTGAGTTATCCGCTTCATCCCTGTAGAAAAATGGTTTAAGGGTTTCATTATTCTCAAAGTCAAGAATCTCCGGCGGCTCTACTTCGGTAGGTCTTCCCGTAGGTATGGTCACCTTCCAATGAGTCAGGTCAATGTCCTGCCCTAAAGCGACGTCCGGGCTTATTAATGTAAAAGCAAGAAATACGTATAATAGTCTAATCATGGCTTATCTCCGGTTCATAATATTTCACTTTAGCAAAAGCCCCATTGTCACTTGTAATGAGATAGTTTTCGGCTTGAAGATCATTTTCAACATCCTGTTTTGAGCATGGATGTCGTCATAAATAAAAGTTTCTTCGTTATTCAACATAACCTCTGCCATGCGTTCCGGCACAACCCCTTTAAGTGTGAACTCCCCGGTACTTACCCTTGCTGAGAAATTTTCACCTTCATCGTATCCCAGGGTATTACCGGACCAGGGAATCACAAGACAGCTTAACCGGTATTTCATTGTTACAGATAAACAGTGTAAGCGAAAAAGCAAAGGAAAGCTGCCCGGGTACTGCCCCGGGCAGCTTTTGTCGAACTGAAATAGTCACCAAAATGAATAATCCAATTAACCTGTTGATTTTTGGTTATTTTATTGAAAAGGTATCAACATAACCTACCGCCGGACCAGTATTCGTGGCGTAAATAGCCACGGTTGTATTGTCTCCGGAGTTAAACGGAATATCGATAGAAGTAAAGTTCGACTTACCGGTACCGCTTTCACCCACATGTGAGGCAATGGTAGCATCATTAATGGCTGCCGGATCATTAACCTGGCCTGCAAGTACCGCAACCAAAACAGAAATACCAGGGCCTTCACTTTCAATAGAGTATTTATAGGACAGCACATAGTCTGTATTTGCTTCTACGGTTATTTCCTGGTAGGCAATTCTATCGTTAGACGTTGGGAATTTAGCAGCACCACCACCATCAAAACTACTGCTACCCGACACCTGGATAACTCCTCCTAAATTACTGTTTCTCCAGGGATCCTTGGTCTCATCGGTATTGCCTAAATCAAACCCTGGGGCCAATATCACCGGAACGAAACCTTGAGCAACTATAATATCCATTGAGGCTTCACTGGTAATACCTGAAACACCCGTTGCTGTAAGCGTAACGGTATAAGTTTTTTCTTTCTCGTAAGTGTAGGTGGGTGACTCCTCCGTAGAAAGAAAACCATCCCCAAAATCCCATAACACTATGTCTTCACCTTTGTCCGTAGTATCTGCACCCTGGGAAGTATTCGTAAAGGATATGGTCAAAAAGTTATCCGGGTCTTGAACATATTCAAAGGATGCTGCAACCGGGTCGGGGATCACCAGATCTATCCTGAAGGTATCGGTTGTAAAAAACTTACTTTCCGCTACCAGGGTCACGGTATACGTGTCTATTCCAGGGAATTCATGCACCGGATTTTCCTCTTCCGAGAGCTCTGACCCATCTCCAAAATCCCAAACATAATTGACTGCATTTAAAGAGCTGTTGATAAACTCATATTCAAGTATGTTACTCTCACTGGGTTCTGCGGTAAATGCAGCGGTAGGAGGAATAAAATCCGCCTGGGTAACCTCTATTGTGAAATCATCCAATCTTGCCTCTACAGAACCCCTGTTATAGAAATAGATCGCTACGGTGTCACTCTCTCCCGAGTTGAAAGTAATAGCTCCTGGCGTGTACGTTTGTGGATCTTCCTGGTTAGTACCCGTAAATGATCCGATGACTGCATTATCCGCCTCTTCCTGCGTACTAACAGGCCCGTTAAGAACAGAAACGGTTACAAACCCGCCCGGTTGATCATTCTGCAATGTATAAAAGAAGCTTAGCCTGTAATCCTGGGCGGTATCTACTCTAATTAATTGATAACCAATTCGTTCGCTACTCTCCGGCCCAGGCAGTTTGGCGGCCTGTTCGCCGCTTTGGACTGGACTGGAAGTAATTTGAATAACTCCTCCCAAATCATCATTCAACCAACAGTCACGACCATCTGCACGACCGGTACCATTACGACAATCACCTGCTCCCGGGCTAAAGTCTTCGAAACCAAATTCAAAAATGATCGGCTGAAACGGCCCTTCAAGGATATCAATATCCTGCATTAAAGTATCCACGACACCTAACTTGTCTGAAGAGATCAGTGTAATTGTATAGGTGCCAAACTCGCTGTACGTATTTACAGGGTCCGTTTCAGTGGATGTATTTCCATCCCCAAAGTCCCATTCGAAAATAATCGCACTTCGCGATTCATTCGTAAAACTTACCAGCAATTGATCTTCCGGATCCTGTCGAAAAGAAAACCCCGATTGTGGTGGAGTCAGATCAGCAATACTACCCGCCTCGGGTAAGTCTGATTCACAACGCATTAGAAATACTGCCAATAATACAACTGCACAGTACAACGAGGCGAACTTTAATTTTTCACATAAATTTTTCATATCACAAAATTTATTCACTAAGGATTTTGAGTTAACAGACCTCTTGAAAGATTTATCTCATTCTGAGGTATTGGGAGAAGAAGATCAGCATTCACAAAAGATGCACCTATTTCCGCAGCGTGCGCAGAAAGAACGTCTATTTCCGCATCGAATCGGAAGAGATCAAAAAACCGGTGATTCTCATAAGCCAGCTCCATTCTTCGCTCTTCCAAAAGATCACTTTTACTAATAGAGATCACGGGTGAGGTGAAACCGGCCCTTGCCCGTACACTATTGTAAGCTTCAAGTGCCGAAGCATCACCTGTAGCTTGATTCACACCAAGTATGGCCTCTGCATACATAAGCAGTACATCAGCATATCTCAAAACGATCCAGTCATTTCCGGATTGCTCCAGTATCGAACCATTAGGTAGATATTTAGTGACAAAAAATGTCCCCGGATCATTGCCTGACTCGGTAAAAAGTGCTCTTACGGTTTCACCTCTTTCGAAGTATTTATTCCTGATGTTTTCAGTAGTGAAATTGAAAAACCTAAAACCCTTGTCAGTCCATTCCCTGCTGTAGTTTTGGCTTGTTTCCGGATTGTCTTCTACGTAGTTAATGGCAAAGATCACCTCGGAATTTCCAGCACCGCTATTTACTTCATTGTAAAAAACATCCCGATAATCAGACTCCAGACTAAACTCTCCCGAGTTTATGATCTCTTCACACAATTGTCTTGCGGCCGTGTAATTATTACCCACATCAGTATTTTCCGCCCCCGCTAATGTTAAATGCACTTTAGCCAATAAGGCCTGGGCTGCTGCTTTAGAAGCTCTTGTGCGATAGGTATTATCAAGATTTTCTATCGCAATTTCAAGATCTTCAACGATCTGCTCGTAAATGATACTTTTTTCTATCCGTGTAAAGGCAATTTCCTCTTCATCCGGCCTTATCACCTTCAATGGCATAGGAACATCGCCGAACAACCGGATCATTTGGAAGTAAGCATAGGCTCTTACAAACTTAGCTTCACCTTCAAAAGCGCCTCTTTTACCCTCACTGGCGGCACCTAAATTATCCAGGACCAAATGGGTGCGGAAAATGATATTATACATACTTTCATAGTAATTCCGCACAACAAAGTTTTCAGGATTTACGGCATAAACCTCAAACTGCTGGAAATCCGAATCTTCATTACCTCCGTTTTTTGACTGTGTATTGTCCGTACGCATCTCAGTCAATAGAAACTCTATCTGCGTAGCTCTTAGATCATTAAAACTTGTGCTATTTACACCCTGTAGCCCGTCATAGATACTTAGTATACCATTCTCAAGTTCTTCATCATTACTATAATAAGAATCGCCACTTACAAACGAGATGGGGTCCGGCTCTAAATAATCATCGCATGAAAAGGCTGCGATAAGTAGTAAAAAAGATAATCTTACAAGAATATTTTTCATGACAATAATCCGTTAAAAATTAATGTTGAACCCCACTACAAACTTTCGTGCAATTGGGGCACCACCCCTGTTATAACCATATGTCAAGGCGTTAAAATCACCAGATTGTCTAATGGTCTCTGGATTGAAGCCAGTGTAATCACTGGAAGTCAGGAACAACAAATTGGTACCAGATACATATACCCGGGCAGATTTTAGTCCTAAATTCTTCATAACGTCAGATGGTAGTGTATACCCTATGTTCACATTTCTTAAGGCTATGTAAGATGCGTCTTGCACAATGGCATTGGTTTGGATCTTAGGCCGTACAAAGTCGAAATTCGGAGTGGTATTTGGGTCTGCCTCCATATCAGATCCACTCCAACCAAAGACATCAAAATCTCCAATGTTTCGAATTTCTGCACCATGACTACCCTGCCACATAAAAGAAATATCAAAATTGTTGATGATGAATTCGTTGGAAACACTCCAAATAAAGTCAGGGTAAGGATTGCCCAAAATAGTTCTGTCATCATCATCTATGTTACCATCTCCATTCAAATCCCTTACATAGGCCACCTCTGCCTGCCCACCAATAAAATCGAAGGGTCGTTGTATGAATTCCAAAGGAACTTCTTCATCCACCACAAATCCGTAAAAGTTGGCAATGGGATCGCCTACACTCACAAGCCATTCAGATCCTGATCGACTACCGTCATCAGGCGACAGGATAGTGCCATTGGCATCCGCAAAATTTGTCAGTGTATTTTTATTGGCAGACCCGATAAAAGTGGTATTCCAGCGGAGCCTGTCCGTGTCTACATTGCTGGTTCGTACTTCAAACTCTACCCCTTCATTCTTTACTTCCCCGATGTTAATAAGGCCCCCATCAAAACCCGTCGTAGTTGAAACAGGCACATCCAGCAAAAGATCGTCACTGGTTCTTTGGTAATATTCTACACTTCCGGTAATCCTATTATCGAAAAGGCCAAAATCAATGCCAGGGTTGATCTCTACCGATCGCTCCCACCTTAGGTCAGGGTTGGCAATGTTCAGCGCCCGAAATGCCTGGGAGATCTCATTTTCCGATGCAACCGGGGTTGCTAAGAAAATGGACTGGTGAGCATACCATTCCTCTACATTGTTAGGCAAGTTCACATTGTCGTTCCCGGTTATCCCATAACTCGCCCTTAACTTAAGGTTGCTAAGAACAGAGGAACCGGCAAGAAAATCCTCTTCGGAAATTCTCCAACCCACGGAGAAAGCAGGAAAAGTCCCGAATCTCGTATCAGGACCAAAAACGGAACTGCCGTCACGTCTTACACTGACACAAGCCAGGTATTTATCGCGAAATGCGTAATTGACCCTACCGATAAAAGACAAGAGCCTGCGTTCCCGCTGGTAAGCGTTGCCATCAACGAGCGCTATTGATGCTCCTCCTTCAACCCTGGGTATATTATCGTTAGAAAAACCTCTTGCCTCAGTTTCTGTCACCCTATCTATTTCCTGTTCACCGGAAATACCTACGGTCACGTCTATTTCATGATCCACCAGATCCTTTGAATAGTTCACCAAAAAGTTTTGGACCAGCCTGAAGCGGCTCTGGTTGAACTCACGAGCCAATGCGTCTGAAGGATCGATAGAATGCTGCAGGCCCTCATATCGTGTTCTTAGCGCATCCTGGTAACTTATAGTTGCACTTGCATCTAAATTAAGGTCGTCATTGATCTTATACTTCGCGCCTAAACTGGAAAAGACCTGGAAGCGTCTATCAATTATTTCCTGTTCTAAAACCCTGGCCACAGGGTTCACCTGGTTGGTATTACTCACACCGCCCAGGTCGATGGAATCCTGGAATATATAATTGTTAAAATGAGCCTGTCTGACATAATCACCCACCTCCAGGTCAGGGAAGCTGGCCATGTCAACAAACTGGAGTGTTTCCTCCGTATGAAAAGTTGGAACATAGGGCTCTTGCCTGAATACTTCCCGTGTAGCATCCGGAAACCTCCTCCTAATGGTGTACGAGGGATTTACATTTAAAGAGAACGAGAACTTATCAGAAACTTCTGTACTTACCTTCGCTTTAAAGTTTGCTTTTTTAAAGTCATCGGTGAGCATAACCCCTTCATCATGAAGATAGCTTAAGGAAGTACTGAATTTTGTCCGTTGGTTCCCACCACGCGCACTGATCGAATGACTGTTTACAAAACCGCCATCAAAAAAAACATCTTGCCAATCCCTTGATCCAATTAATTGTTTGAACTGTGTGCGTGGCGTGACCACCCCCTCATTATTGGCTATTTCAAATGCAATCTGATCTCCAACCGAGATGTCGTAAGCATCACTTCTAATGGCTTCCTGATAACCTGTGAATCCATTATAGGTAAATTTGGCAGGACCTTCCTTTCCTTGTTTGGTGGTGATCATGATCACCCCATTGGCCCCCCTTGAACCAAATATCGAAGCAGAAGCGGCATCTTTCAATACCTCGAAAGATTCTATATCGTTCATGTCAATATTTCCAAAAAATTCAGAATCAACAGGAGCGCCATCTATCACCAACAAGGGCCCTGAACCCGCATTAATAGACCCAACACCTCTTACTAAAATAGTAGGATCCCCTCCTATACCGTCTTCAGAGGTGGTGGAAATCTGAACACCTGATATTTGCCCGACCAGCGCATCATCTACGCGGGCAAAAGGAAGTTGATCCAGGTTTTCATTAGTCACTTTTGAGATCGCCCCGGTGAGATGTGATTTTTTCTGCGTTCCGTAGCCTATGACGATCACCTCGGAAAGCTCTGTGATGTCAATTTCCATGGTGATGTCAAAAATTGTTCTCGCATTTACCGGAATAATCTGGGTTTTAAAGCCTACAAAAGAGAATATCAGCACGGCGTCCGGATCAACCTCCAATGAAAAGTAGCCATCCGAATTTGTGATGGTGCCTATGGTAGTATCTTTAACCCTTACTGTGACGCCAGGT
>LYSV01000219.1 GCA_001657315.1 Flammeovirgaceae bacterium BBD 1991-12
CTACGGCTTTTACCCCTAATGGTGACGGTGCAAATGATACCTGGATCATCGATGATCTTTCCGAGGATGCATCCGTGAAGATCTACGATCGACACGGCACCATCATTTTCAGTTCCGATGATGGATATACCCATCCCTGGGATGGCACCTCCCGTGGAAGTTCACTGCCCGCCGGATCCTACTTATATCTGATCCAGAACGGACCGCATAAATACAAGGGTACCGTAACTATTCTTTTATAAAAATTAAATCAGCATTACAATGACAATTTACCCCCTGGTTGCACATGCTGCAACCAGGGGGATTCTTCAGAAGGTGGACTCTTTCAACCGCGAAGCATGTCGAAGGTGGTTTCAGTCACAGAAGTACGACGAAGGTCGATTCTCGGTCGCCATAGCTTCAGCGAAGGTGGAGGAAATTCGTGGGGGAGCCTTTGCTAACAATCCAATCAAAACAGTAACGGCACAGGGTCATACCGTGCCCACCATTGTTACCGATAAAGCAGCATTTAGATGAAAAAATCTTTCCAAAAGGTCATCGAAATCAGCAATGACACAACGAATCCAATACATGGAAGTTGGGGGTAAGGAAATCCCATATTCAATGGGAAAAGTCCATATTTATCCGCCCCAAAGGCGGGCTTCATTCATGAAAATGCGTATTCTTCCGTCCCGGAAGGGACTCAATCAAGGAAAATCCGTCTCGAATCACTCATTAGACGTTTTTCGCATAGGTTTTAACACTTTTCGCACAGTCCCTCCGCACCCTCCATCGCCATCTTTGCTATAACTTAAATACTTATTACATCAGGTTTTGCGACTAAATTTTTTCAACCCCTTAATGTTGGAGCATGAAGGTGGTTGGAAAGTTTGATGCTGAGTTGATAGGGCAGGAAGTCATTGACTTCCTGCCCTTAACTTCCCGGCAATGACCTAACGAGAAACATGTCACCGTTACCCTCAGCGGAGTAGGTATCATTAAAAAAGACTGTTCTCGTACGGTGATCAACGGGAGGTGAAAACCGAAGCTACGATCATAGAAAATTTCAATTTTAGCCATGCTCCTAAATTATCTATCCAGAAAAGACCTATGAAAAAACAAGTACAACACAGAATCCGATCAAAATGGTGCCTGACCCTCCTTTTAGCGGTGTTTGCAGTAACAATATATGGCCAGGACTTTACCGTTGATGGCATCGAATACGGAATTACCTCTACTTCTCCAGCCGAAGTTGAGGTCGTGGGCTATACCGGTTCCGCAACAGAGGTGACCATCCCCACAACAGTCAATGGTAACAGTGCAAATGACCGCTGGATCATCGATAATCTTTCCGAAAAGGCATCCATGAGGATCTACGATCGGCACGGCACAATCATTTTTAGTTCAGATGATGGGTATACCCGTCCCTGGGATGGCACCTCTCGTGGAAGGTCGCTGCCCATCGGATCCTACTCATATCTGATCCAGAACGGACCGCATAAATACAAGGGTACCGTAACTATTCTTTTATAAAAATTAAATCAGCATTACAATGAAAAAACCTTTATTTTCTCTCCTCTTGTTGCTTCTAACCCATCTGGCGCTGGGGCAAAATAATGTCTTTATCGGACAATATTTTAAGATCATGCCTACGTTTGCCCCCGGGTTAACCGGAGCCAACAACTTTCTTGACGTCAAAACGGGAACCAGAAGTCAATGGACAGACGTAGACGGGGCACCGACAACGCAATTTTTTTCGGCCAATGGAACGATAAGGCCCGGGAGAAACGCTTATAAATATAATTCGCACCAGGTCAATGACACGAGTCCATACGCTAAAAAGCCCGTAAAGATTGGTTTGGGCGGATATGTGATCAATGACGAGATAGGTGAAATAAGACAGACGGAAGGGCTGATTTCTTCAGCAGTGCATGTAAATATCCATAGGGATATTAATCTATCCCTGGGTGTATCAGGCGGACTCAACCATACAAGAATCGATGTGGATAAGCTGACCGTGCGCGACCAAAATGATGATACATATAAAAACTACCTGGCTAGTGGATTACAACGAAACAGCTTAAAACTCCTCTTTGGATTATCCGCGTACTCGGACCAATTTTACTTTAGCTATGCCATGATGAACCTGTATCCATCTGGTGATGATCGAGACGTGCATGACAGGGAAGTTGCCCACCACATCATCGGAGGGTACAGCTATGCACTGAATCCACAATTTGAGCTCATACCCAATTTCCACGCCAGGAAAACAGATCATCAGAAATTCCTGCTCGACATAGGCACACGTGTCAGGTATCAGCGAAATGCATATGCCGGTATTTCGTATCGGACCAACCAGTATTTTGTTTCCATGCTTGGCTATACATTGAATGACTTGTTGGATATCGGATATTCATTTGAATGGTCAGCAGCAACCTCGTCCCTCACCAACTCAGGCGGTCATGAGATTGTCATTGGCCTGAGACTTTTCAATCATGGCAAATACGTACCGATGTGGTAATCGGCCTTCATTAAAACAACTAACAGGACAGAAATATGAAATACTCTATAATACTTTTTCTCATACTCACATGCATCCCTTTTGTGAACAGGGCGCAACGGATCATTGTTAAAGAATATCCGAAAGCGCTCACTGAAATGGTCAACACACCTGCAGAAGAGCTGTTGCCAATATTGTCCGCCGATGGTGACAGATTATATTTTGTGCGCTCGTTTTACGAACATAACATTGGTGGAAAAAACGCAGGGCAGGACATTTGGTTTACAGATAAAGATCAATTAGGTCGGTGGAAAGAAGCCGTCAATCTGAAGAAACTCAACTCAGAACTGAACAATGCAGTCATTGGCATCAACGGGAGCAACTCACTCTTCCTGCTCAATTCATACGCCAACAGGGCTACCACAAGAACGCATGGCATCGCTTTGACCTATATGGTCAATGATAAATGGACAGCCCCTGTTAACTTTCCGCTTGAGATCCAGGTTCCGGGAGATTTGCGCTCATACTATATCAGTCCGGAGCAGGATGTGATCATCTATGCCACAGAAAGTGCCCACTCTTATGGTAGGGAAGACCTCCACCTGTACCATAAAGAAAATAATACCTGGAAGGGTCCTGTGCATTTAGATCAAAACATCAATTCACCGGGGTCTGAGATCTCCCCTTTTCTCACACATGACAAAAAAGTGTTGTTCTTTTCTTCCAACGGACACGAAGGAGTGGGCGGTTTTGATATTTATATGACAGAAAGACTCGATGAATCTTCCTGGAAAGAGTGGTCTCCGGTCACCAATATGGGTGAGCTGATCAATACCGAAGGATTTGATGCCTACTTCACTACCTATCCATCTGGCCAATCCTACTATACTTCTGAGGGGCACAGTGGTTCACTGGATATCCACAGCACCCAAATAAGCATTGCTTTCGAAAGCCAGTCCACTGATAATAGGATCGTTCCTGGTGACTCTGCGATTCAGATATTAAATACCCTGGCGCTCAATTCAGATCAGCTTGAAGAAGTGATCAGGGAAGATGCATCCTATCTGTTGAGATTGGCACGCTTCGGTCTTTTTCAGGACGCACTTCTCCTAAACCTGATAGTGAGTCATTCGAAAGTAAACACCGGCCTGGAGGTGATCAATACCGCTGACCGTATCATAAATAAAAGTACGATCCGGCTGGTCAACGGCACAGAAGGCACTGAAATCCTCACTGGACTTAGAAAAGAGAGTACTTCGCAGCAAAACATCGTCCATACGACCCAAGCTGCATGTCATGAGCTGACCAGCGACCTGGCAAGTAGAATCAGGGCCACGAGGCTGATGATCAGTTCCTATGGTTCGACACATGAGCTGGAAATACTGGGTCTGCTGGCTTCCAATGCACGGTTAAAAAAAGTAGTCAGCAACCTTTTTGATCAGAATGCCCGACTTAAAATTCAACTTCATGATGCCGGTAATTTTACCTCGGGTTTGATCCGGCAATTGAACGAAAACAACGACTTGCTTCAAAGTATTTACAACGACTGGAAAAAGAACCTCAACCAAATCAACCAGGCCATTGAAAACAGCAACATGGAAGGCGGCCTCCTGTCCAGGATTCGCCACTCATTGACATTCGCCGATTCCATTAACCTGGTAATGAAAGATTACCTGGTAAAGGACTTGATGATGCAAAACGCAAACGGTCCTGCCGGCATGTCTATGGAAAGTCTGAAGGAACGTCTGATAAGGGTGAATCAAAACTATACCCCGTACATACAGAACCTGCAAAAACGCTTTGCCTATGGCTATTCATATCAGTACTCGAACCAGCAGCTTAGCCTAAAAAATTCTGCACATGCCCAGACGATCCTGGAAAGCGCCTCCCCTATTCAACCCCTGGTCAGTGAACCTGGTGGCCGAAGTTCAAATTATGACTTTGAAGGGGTCTCGGACCCCAGGCCAGCAGTCTTATCGCTGATCGCTCAAAACGCCAAGGCATACCTGGATTTGGATACACTGGTCAACCCTGCCAATTTGAAGGCGATCCAATCCATCGAAACCAACAACCTCAAACTGGCGGAAAAAATGCTTGAGTGGGGCGTGTTACTTCAGCAGTCTTTCCTGAGGTCTGCAAGAACGATCCATGAAAAAAGAACCATTCTTATCGACCCTTCAGCATTAACAGATAACATGAAAATAAGCGGATATACGGTGCAGATCGTGGCAACAAACAGGGGCATTCCGCCCAACGAGGACTATATGGCAAAGTTTCGTAACGAAACCGTGAGAATGACCAGCGGGATGGACGGACTTGATCGCTACTACATCCGCATATTCGATACGAAGAGAGAAGCGGTACGAAATATGCGAAAGTTGCGTGCCCAGGGGTTTTCGGATGTGTTTGTAAGAGCTATTGCAGAGTATAACCAGCTTTGATCATTTTGAGTACCTGTAAAAAAAGACAGGGGGTGATCAGGACGCTACAAAATTCAAAGAAAGGAGGTGATAAAATGGCTAAGTTGATGCTATCACTTTCAGCATTGGTCTGCCTCTCGTTGGCTTTTGCTTTTACTTGCATGTTATTGTGCATATCTACTGGGTGGTTTAGGGAGTTCTTAACCATGATGGGTTATTTTGAGTCTGAAAGACAGGTCATATTGTCAACGGCAGAAGCGAGTATGAAAGTAAGCGCGTTTACAAGTGTCATTTTATGCGCGCTGCTTACTGTGTTATCCTTTCTCAAAAAGGGAATGTGACCATTCTTGACTTCTGGTCTTTTCTTCGATCTCCCAAGGGAAGGCTTAGAACATGAAATGAACTTAGAATCTCCGGTTTTAGCCTAGCACGGTACATCTGCCTTGGGTAAGAGCTCGTCAAAAATGCTGAACGAAGGTAAATGCGTCGATCTATAGAGTTAGGTATGTCAAGGAGAGATGTTGAAGCAGGACCTGATTATGACCTGATACGTCAATTCGCCGATGAGTTATCAACCCGTGGTATCCATCATGAAAGAGCCAACTGGATAGATAATCCCACGGTGATCCTGAAAAAAAGAGAATTGAATTCATATGCGTATACCACGATCATGCTCTACGCATATGAAAATGGGAGTATAAAGGTCATAGTCATTTCCGGTCATGATTCGCAACCGTTGGGAGAGTTGGGAGAGCTGTATCTACGTGTGTCATCTCCTCTCAATATTATGTGGGATCTACAAGAGCTGGGTTTGTTTGATTTCAGGAAATGAAGCCTTGCTATAATACGCTTGAAACATAAATAGTCGCGGCTTACCCATGGAACAACCTATTGGTCATTAGTTTATTTAACCTTGCCCCTGAAACGAGTTCAGGGTGACTACTATTAATTGTTCAGTCACCCTGAATTTATTTCAGGGTCTCCCTATTTACCCGCCCGGCCATAAACCTGTCCGTCCGACAGGCGGGTGTTCTGCGATCGAAACCTTAAAGATTCGAACCACTCACTGGCACAACCCCGGATGTCCGGGAGAGTCGTCTGAATCGTGATGGCTGGGATAGACTTGATAAAGCCCCTGTAAGGGGCCTAAGTCAAGCCTTTGCTGCTCCTCCAGCTTTTCTTGCTCCTCCTGGTATTTTACATACTGTGTTATCTTCTCTTCATCCAAACCTATCGTATCAACACAGTATCCTCCCGACCAAAAATGATTACCCCAATAGGGCTTCTGTTTGAGTTGAGGATAACTCTTGAATATTTTTATAGCTGTCTTACCTTTCAGAATACCCATTAAATTAGATATAGACAACTTCGGGGGAAAACTCACTATCCTGTGAATTTGATCGGGTTGAATATTCAATTCTTTCAATTCACACCCCTTCCGTTCCAAAAGCATTTTTATGTCTTCTTTCAAAAGCTCTTTCACTAAACCTTCAAGCACTTTGAAACGGTATTTCGGAGTTCAAACTAAATGGTAATCACATCGATATAAAACATGACTAAGCTTCTTGAAATCACTCATAAAGCAAATCCAGGAGATACAGCCCAG
>LYSV01000220.1 GCA_001657315.1 Flammeovirgaceae bacterium BBD 1991-12
TTGCCCGAATAAAGCAAGGTTTATAAAGTATAATCATATGTTTATTCTAAAATCGAAAGACAAGCGTAAGAACCTGGTTGCAGCCCTGGTAATGATGCTGTTTATGGTAGCGGGTGTTTTACCAGGCACTCAACAGTCCAAAAAAGAGCAATGGAGCGATTGCTCATCCACTGAGCAAATCCGGGTACACCAACAGGAAGCCGGGTGGTTTTTCGGAAGACACAAGAAAAAGAAGGTAACAGAGGTTTATCGTGTTTTCGGTATTACTGTGCATACATATGGAAAGTGTGCTACCTACAGTTAGAAACAAACCAGAGGCCGTCTCAAAAGGGACAGCCTCTATGTTTTGTCAAAATATTATTTTGTCTCTGTGTATCTCTGCGAATTGCTCTGATGATACCTTTGCGGTTCCAATAGTTGTCAGAATCACCGCTGAGACTACGGAGAACGCCACCGGGATCACTGAGTTACTTTAGTATCAATGACCTCCAGATAATCTTTAGCTTCATATTCAAATACCAGACTTTTGAGACACCCTCTTTCTATTGCTCCAGGTAAATCATAAGCATTCCTGGCATATGAAAAATATAAAGATCACATCATCATCATTTCTTCTTTTTCTCCTTGTATCAGCAGCTATCTCCGGGCAACAAACACTCCTGGGAGCTGTTTCTTATGAGGACGGCTCGTCCATCCCCTACACCCTGGTATATGACCTTCGGGATCCAGTTGGTACCTATACGGATCATAACGGGGCGTTTAGTCTATCGGTAACCTCACTACCTGCTCTTCCTGAATTTAGCAATGTGGGCTATGAAAAAAAAACAGGTCGGGATTCACTCATCAGATCATACTAAAATCCCGCTCAAACAAAAAATAGTCGAACGGGAAGAAGTCGTGGTATTGGCCGATGATGTGATGCATCCTATAGGTAGCCCAAAAAACACACGCCGAATAGCAGGATACAGGGCTGAGGCCCACTATCAGCAACTCGCATTAATGATCAAAAACAAAGACACCGCCTTCCACAAGCCAGGAAATGCATATTTACCCGTCTGAAGGCCATAGCCGTCAGTTTAAGCCATTCTATGGCCATCGCCTGCCGGCAAAAGGCGGGCTCACCCCTTAATCCCCTAAAGGGGACCAAACGCGCGGTGGATTGCCCCTTTAGGTAGGGGTTGCGCTGGCAAGCCTTTAAACTGACGGTATGGTCCGAAGGTGGGCTTCATTCATAAAAATGCGTATTCCTCCGTCCTGGAAGGGACTCAATCAAGGAAACCCAGTCTCACATCACTTATTGGACGTTTCTCGCATAGACTTTGACACTTTTCGCACAGTCCGTCCGCACTCTCCATCGCCATCTTTGCTATTATTCTAATATTATTAATCGTTTTTTCATCACCCCCTTAACCAAACCTACGATCATAAGAAACTTCAATTTTAACCATGCTCCTAATTATTTATCTAAAAAGACAAAAGACCATGAAAAAACAAATGCAATCTAAAATCCGATCAAAAGGGTACCTGACCCTACTCCTCTTAGGGATATTTGCAGTAAGCACTTATGGCCAGGAATTTACCGTTGATGGCATCAAATACAAAATCACTTCTGCAACCGCAGTTGAGATCGTGGACTATGCCGTTACAGGAGGTCACGTGGAAATTCCCCCAACAGTGAATAATGGCCAGAACACCTATACGGTGACTGCTATTGGCGGTGAAGCTTTTGAGGATAACAAATTGACTCATGTGATCATACCCAACAGCGTGACCAGTATTGGCAATGAAGCTTTTCGCAAGAACAATTTACGCAAGGTGACCATCCCCAACAGTGTCATCAGTATTGTTGGGGTTTCTGCTTTTCACTTTAACCCAAACCTGGAAACCATAACTGTAAGGCGTAACGATCCCCCAACACTCGATGCAAACGCCTTTCATACTCCACAAAGTTCCGATAAACCTTCCCGTGAAAATATAGACCTTTTAGTGCCTATAGATGCCATAGGTAATTACCAGGGTAATACACAGTGGGAGGGCTTCAAATCCATCAATGGCTTCTTTATCGTTGGCGACATGGAATACGTAATTACCTCTACCTCTCCACCCGAAGTACGGATCACGGATTACAATGGTACAGCAGCAGAAGTAAAAATTTCCGAAACAGTCGATCATGGTAATGAAACCTACACGGTGACCGCTATTGGTATTAATGCTTTTCGGGATAAGGAATTGACCAGTATTGATATTCCCAACAGTGTGACCAGTATCAGGCCTGGTGCTTTTAATACAAACCAATTGGCCAGTGTTGAGATACCCGAAAATGTGACCACTATCGGGGCAGATGCTTTTAGGAACAACAAATTGACCAGCGTGACCATACCGGGTAGTGTGACCAGTATTGAGCAAGATGCTTTTCAAAGCAACGAATTGGGAGAGGTTTCTTTCAGCACGTCAAGCAAGCTCACCAGTATCGAAGAGGGTGTTTTCAAGAGCAACCAATTGACCGGTGTTAATATTCCCAACACGGTAACCAGTATCGGAAACAGTGCTTTTTCTACCAACCAATTAACAAAGGTGACCATACCAGGCAGTGTGACCAGTATTGATTCCCTGGCTTTTGATGGTAACCCACTTAATAAAGTGTTTGTAGGGGCTATCTATCCCCCATCGCTGGCTGCAAATGCCTTTGAAAACCGTCCCCAAATAGATGTGTTCGTTACCGAGGGTGCCCAGGGTGTTTATGAAAATATATGGGGGACGGATTTCAAGTCCATCTCACCATTCCTTGGGCAGCGCTTTACCGTGGGTGACTTCGAATACGCAATTAGCTCCCTCTCCGTGGCCGAAGTTGAGGTCGTGAGCTATACCGGTTCCGCAACAGAAGTGGAAATTCTCAAAACGGTCAAAGACCAGGATAATATCGAATACACGGTGACCGCCATTGGTAAAGGGGCTTTTCAGCAAAAGGGGTTGACCCTTGTAGCCATACCCAATACAGTGACCAGCATCGGGGAAGATGCTTTTTGGGAAAACGAATTGACCAGTGTTTCCATTCCGGAAAGTGTGACCAGTCTCGGACAACGGGCTTTTGGAACTAACAAATTGACCGAGGTGATCATACCGAATAAAGTCACCAGCATTGGGCAGTGGGTCTTTGCCCAAAACCGGTTAACAGAGATAACCATACCCGCCAATGTGGAAAGTATAGGGCATCAAGCCTTTTTTGGAAATACCCTACCGGGCCTTAGCCTGGTGACGGTGGAGCGTAACGATCCACCGACCACGCTCAATGCAACTGCCTTTGAAGGCCGACACCATAACGTAATAAACGTGGTAGTGCCCCCCGGTAAGAAACAGGCTTATGAAGATGCAGGGTGGACGGGCTTCAGATCCATATCGGAACGTTTGTACATCGGGGACATATTCAGCATCGATCATATCACCTACAAGGTTACTTCTTTAGACCCCGGTAATGAGCAGGTCATGGTAACAGACTATAACACTGCGGGAAGTACCGGTGTGTTCATACCATCAACAGTGGATCATGGCCTGGAAACCTTTAAGGTAACCGCTATTGGCAATAAGGCTTTTGAGGGAAAGGGATTGACCCATGTCACCATCCCCAACACGGTGACCAGTATCGGGGACAGTACGTTTAGGAACAACCGGTTGCCCCATGTGACCATATTAAGTAATATGAAAAGTATTGGGCTTAATGTTTTTCAAGGCAATCCATTATTAAAGACGCTAAAGGTAGAGGCTACCGATCCCCCATCGCTGACTACCACAAATGCCTCCGCAAACCGTAACCAAATAGACCTTACGGTACCCACAGGTAAGGCACAAGATTATTTGGACAAGGGGTGGACGGGCTTCAGATCCATCATCTCTGGCACCTTTACCGTTGATAACTTCGAATACGGAATTACCTCTCCAAACGAAGTCCAGGTGGTGCGCTATACCGGTACGGACACAGAAGTGGAAATTCCCGAAGAGGTCGATAGTGGTTCGGAAACCTACACGGTGACTGCGATAGGCAATCATGCTTTTTTTGGCAACCAACAATTGAAAGAGGTGACCATACCGGACAGTGTGCAAAGTATAGGGGGCCATGCCTTTTATAATAACCCGAAACTTCACCGGGTGACGGTGTTGGCTATCGATCCGCCAACCCTCAGTGCAGATGCCTTTCAACATGAGCACCGTTATAAAATAAACGTGACAGTGTCCTCCAATGAAACCCTGAGGATCAATGACCCTGATTTTGGCAGCGATATGCAAAAAATTGTAAAAGCGTATACAGATGCAGGGTGGACGGGTTTCAGGTCCGTCTCGTCGCTCGCAGGGCAGCACTTTGATGTTGATAAACTCAAATACCAGGTCCACTCGGTATCCCCCGACCGTGCTGTCGTAACCATCGTGGACTATCATGGTCCGGGAGGTCACCTGGAAATTCCCGCAACAGTCGTTGGGCTCCAGGGCAGGAGCTATGCGGTCGAGAATATTGGGTACCATGCTTTTCGGGTTCCGCCTTGGGGAGGGCCCCAATTAACCAGCGTTGTGATTCCCGAGGGTGTAAGAATAATCGAGGACGAAGCTTTTGTTTTTAACCGATTGACCAGTGTTGAGATACCCGAAAGTGTGTACCGTATCGGGAAAAGTGCTTTTGCCAGTAACCTAATTAACCATGTGACCCTACCGGATTGGTTGCAAGGTATTAGTGCCTGGACTTTTTATAATAACCAATTGACCGAGGTGACCATACCGGGCAGCAGGTCGTTGAACCTACGGGGTATAAATTTGTATGCCTTTCATACCAACCCAAACCTTCGCTTGTTGACGATGGAGCCTACCGATCCCCCATACATCCACAGGAGCGTCTTTGCAAATGCAAACCGTGACCAAATAGACCTTGTGGTGCCCATGGGCGCGGGCAGGATACAAGCTTATTTAGATAAAGGGTGGACGGGATTCAGGTCCGTCACCTTCGGAATCTTTACCGTTGATGGCATCACATACGGAATTACCTCTCCTACCGAAGTAATGGTAGTGGACTATACCGGTACGGGCACAGAAGTGGAAATTCCCGAAGAGGTCAATAATGGTTTGGAAACCTATACGGTGGCCACTATCAGGGAAGACGCTTTTTGGAAAAAGCAATTGACCAGTGTTGATATTTCTGACAGTGTCACCAGCATCGGGCAACGGGCTTTTGGGGATAACCAATTGACAGAGGTTACCCTGCCGGGCAGTGTGGAACGTATAGCATTCCAGGCCTTTTCCAATAACCCGGACCTTGGCCTGGTGACCGTAGAGACCAATGATCCATCAGCACTCGATGCAGCAGCTTTTACCAATGCAAACCGTTTCCAAATTGACCTTGTTGTACCCACAGGCAGGATACAAGCGTATAAAGATAATGGGTGGGATGGGTTCAGATCCATATCGGATGGCAGTAGTACCCCACCCCAGCCAGCTATTGATGCGCCACAAAGTGTTGATAATCTTGAGCCCTTTATAGTAAACATTACATTTGATGGCGAGGTTACGGATTTTGGGTTGGACGATATTCAGGTTGCCAATGCTACAGTGACCGATTTTACAGGCAGCGGATCGACATATGCCGCTACCCTTACACCCACATCGCTCTGTGATGGCAATATCACCATCGATGTGCCGGCCAATGTGGCCACGGGTGTGAACAGTTTGTCCAATCAGGCGGCCACGCAGGTCATTGTAGCTGTTGTGGATACCATTGACCCAACCATAACATGTCCCGCTGATGTGATGGTCAATGCTGCTGATATTGGTACGGGTGACTGTACCACCACGGTTGACCTTGGTAACCCTGTTACCGATGACAACTGTTCCGTTGCTACTGTTGTCGCCCAGGTAAATGGTACGGAGATAGACCCCGGCACCTATGCGTTCGGTGCCGGAACAACTACCGTGACCTGGATCGTAAGCGATGGTAGTGGAAATACCGCCTCTTGTGAGCAGGCTGTAACCGTGGAAGCAGCCGGCGATTGTGAGTCCGCAACATTCACCATCGACGCCATCGCAGACGTCACTCTCCAGGAAAACACCGTCTACACATCCGTGACGCCGGTTCTTTCCGGAGATGATCCTAAGGGCACCGTGACATGGACACTGGGCGGCACAGATGCAGAAAATTTCTCCATCGATGGTTCAACTGGCGTGGTAACCATGATCGCCAGGGACTTCGAAGCGCCTGCAGATGCCAATGCTGATAATATCTATGAAGTATCCATCACGGCTACCGATAGCGAGAGCAACTCCGGTGAAACAAGCTGGACGGTGACCGTGGAGGACGACCCATCTGAAATTCCACCGCAGGTACCGTCCTCCTCCCCTATGATCCCTACGGCTTTTACCCCTAATGGTGACGGTGCAAATGATACCTGGATCATCGATGATCTTTCCGAGGATGCATCCGTGAAG
>LYSV01000221.1 GCA_001657315.1 Flammeovirgaceae bacterium BBD 1991-12
GGCGGGCTTTGCATGAAAAACAATGCGTCAATACTATTTTAGCTTACCTTGTCCTTATCCCGGGTAACCAGCGCAATTACCAATTACAGAGCAAACAGAAAGCAGAAACAGGGAACGAGTAATATACCACTTCCCTGTAGAATGAAAGTATTATAAAATGGAATTTGGAATTATAGCATAAATGCTATATATTTGTTTCGAAGCCAATTATACTATAAACAACGACCTCTCTTAGTCTTCGGATAACGTTCCAGACTGAGAGGGGTTTTTTTAATGAAAATTCATTTTGTACTAACCTACTGCCTTTCTCCAGGTCAGGAAAAAACAACTCTGTAATTCCTATAGGCATTAGAACCTAAGCTATTTAAATTAATGCAATAAAGGGTTATCCTCTATTCTCTCTATTATAACTAACTTTACCCCATAGCCAAATCAATCAGACACAATGATCACCAGAATATTTACAGCCCGGGTACCCGATCATCTTCACGATGAATTCAGGGCAAAGTTCATCGAGATCTCCGTTCCACTGGTGGCTTCCTTTGAGGGATTACGCAAGGTGGATATCGCAGGTCCTTCACAAAGTAATCCTGCTGAGTTCGTCATGATATCCGTCTGGGAGGATGTGAGATCAGTGGAAAACTTTGCCGGCGCCAAGTGGAACAAGGCGCACATACCGGCCGGTATGAAAAAGTATATTACGGATTGCCACGTTGCGCATTACGAGAATATTGATATTTCATAACGCTATGACATTGGAGCAAACCCCATTTGATGATACCATTGATTGGTTGATCATCTCCTCCTTTCGTGATCAGTTTTCAACCTGTCGACCAGTTCCCGGTATCTGGCAGAGGTAACGGGATCCTTTAATAACCTTGAGGACTCCTGCAACACGATTAAATCACTTCCGGAAGGCGTTTCGTTATGATCTGACTGTCTGTTGATTTTTTTATAAAAGAACTGAAAAGTACGCCCGGCCAACTTTGTGAATTCCTTACTTTTCTGAAAGTTTTTCATAAAGCCGGCCAATTGAATGTCTGCATAGGATGGTTCAAGGTGATCAAAATACAGGTTTTTATAAGCAAACAAGGTCAGTTCATGGGCCCTTTCCCTATCACCCTGTTCAAGGTAGCTGTTAATCAACGCATTAAAGGTGAACTTAAGCGGAATGATCATTCTTGTCTGATAATCTTCATGGTTGAAATAGATTTCGGGGTCTGCGAGATTTGAATAGTCGGCATTCACCACCAGGTTTTCGTAGGATCTTTCAAGGTTTACCTGTATTTCTGTTGTCTCACTCCTTTCCGGGATCAATTTGTAAACAAGCCCTTCCTGGCTTAGGTAGGGTCTCAGATCTATGTTGAGACTATTTAAAGAAGTGAAATTGAAATACACAGGTCGGTCCCAATCATTGGTATATAGCAGATCAAGGATGGCCAGTTCACTTTTGAGCAAATAGGAGCCATCTATATTGATATGAAGTATCCCTTTTGATGTTGAAAGATCTATTTGCCGCGAGGGTATGAAATAGTATTGTTCACCAGAATTGCTCTTTAGTGTCAATTGAGGGTTTTGGGCTTTCAGCGCATTGATATACTTACCCCATGAAATAGGGGATCGTATCGTTTCATGAATGAACAATGGATCATAGGGACCGTATTGATTCTCCCCCGATTTAAGTGTTAAACGAAAGGGAGGTGAATCATGGTATGGACGACTAAGCTGATTGATGTACCAGTCGGCATTGAAATAGCTTAACACCTTCACGCGAACATCCGTCCTGTATCCTTCCACCTCCTGCAGGTACCACAATGGAAAAGTATCATTGTCACCACCTGTAAACAAGACAGCCCCTTTTTCACAACTGCCCAGTACATTTCTTGCATTGTCAATCTGATATGTCCGGCTCGCTCTGTTGTGATCATCCAAATTCTGGTAAAACACCCAGACCGGTATACTTATCGCCAGCAATCCGGAAATATACGGGACCTTTCCATTTCGGGTAATTTGAGAAATCGACATTATACCCAGGCCAATCCAAATACTAAAGGCTGCATAAGATCCAACATATATATAATCCCTTTCCCTGGGTTCGTTTGGGGTTGCGTTCAAGTAGACCGCCAGTAGAAATCCTGTGATGAGGAAGAAAAAAAGAGTGGCCATAAAGCCTTTCCTGTCCCTCTTGAACTGTATGATCGCACCCATCAGTCCCAATAATAAAGGCAGCATGTAGTATTGATTGTTTGCCCTGGAATAACTTACCAGGGATCGGTCAGGTAACCCTTGCCAGGGAGTCAGCCAATCAGCATGTTGAATATCACTGGTTCTACCTGCAAAGTTCCACATGAAGTACCGCCCAAACATATGTCCGAGCTGATACCGGAACATAAACGTCAGATTATTCCTAAAACGAGGCTCCTCCCCTGCAGACAAGCCTGTCCATTCGCGGTAGGTAGCTATGTGGGCCGGATCATTGCTGTAGATCCGGGGGAGTAATGTCATGCGTTCATTATTGTAATGGTATTGGGGGATTTCTCCAATGGCCTTATAGTGATCATTGTCCACGACATAGCTAAGCGCCTTTGTAGATGTATCCTCAATTTTTGCATCAAAATAAGGTCCATACAGCAACGGGCGGGATAAGATTCCCTATTCATATAGGGTTTGATCTTCGCAAGGTTATTCGGACTGAATTCGTTAATTGGAGGCAGTTGGGATGACCTGATAAACAGCATGATGTAGGGCGAGAAACCCATAATGATCATGACGATGGAAGCCAGCATTAATCTGGACCTTTTGTGCCTCATCCAGATAAAAATGATCGCCCCTGACAAAAGAAAAAGCAGAAGAAACACCCCTGAATAAAAAGGGAAAAACAATCGATTGACCAGGAACAAGTCTAGTTTAAAGGACCATTCAAAAAAATCGACAGCTACAATTTTGCTAATGAACAGGATGCAGATAATCCCCAGTACCACAGACAGGATCATCTGCTTCCAATTTCCGGCGTGTGTTCTGAATCGCCATATTAATACGCATACGGGCAGGATGAGTATGCACATAGGGTGAATACAATAAGACAGCCCGATCAGATAGGACATTCGCAGGATCCAGCGTTTTTGATCCTTTTCTTCCACCATGCTTCCCTGAATGGACAGCCAGATCAGAAAGACCATGAAAAAAATGGATGGCCCATAGGTCTCGGCTTCTACGGCTGAAAACCAAAATGAATCTGTATAGGCCAGGCACAATGCACCTCCCAGGCTACCAATAAACAGCACCCACTTATCGTTAAAGAACTTGCTTCCAAAATACCACGCGATCAAAAATATAAAACCTACAGCCAACGAAGAGAAATATGCAGACATAAGGTTAACAAACCATGCTACCTTGAAAACATCTCCCAGCGCCAACATGGAAAACAGCCTGGCAATCAGTAATGTGAGCGGTATTCCCGGTGTATGCGGGACCTGCAGCTTGCAGGCGGCAGCAATGGTTTCAGCACAATCCCAAAGTGAAGCGGTAGGCTCTAACGTTAACCAATAGGTGGTAAAGGAAATTACAAATGAAGCTATGAAACCAGCAGACCTGATTGGTTTGGTTTTTACATATTTAGGCCATTCCTTCAAGGAATTGAATCTGGAAAGACCCATAACCGGAAGAATGATCCCGATGATAAGGAGGACTGGTCCGATCTCCAATGTAAGTGGGCCAAACCCATGAGGAACAGGGTCGAAGGCCATCATCAGGAAGGCTGTAAGTTGAAAAATAAAAGCGGCTATAAAAAAAGGTATCTTGTTGTCAAATGCACTTAATATCATTCGACAATCATATGGGAGCAGCAAAAAAAGTATGGTTAAGTGGTGTAAAGAAGTGTTAAATCAATGTTAAAATGATGCATCATCTTTTAACTGGCAGGTTGTGGACTTATTTTTATAAATAAAAACCTTTGAAGAAAATTATCATAAATGGTAGTATTGTTGTGGCATTTTTGGTGTGTGTCCAGGGGTATTGGTTTTCCAAAGCCTTTGATGCCAGTGCTACCCAGTTTGACCACTCAGTGTCAGTGGCACTGTATACTGTGGCGGACACCATGAGTGAACGTGCCACTGTTGAGAAAAGGTCTTCCAACTATTTCTATGTAACCACCAATAGCCCGGTGTCCAATCAAAAAATTGACACCATGGTTCAGAAAGAGTTTTCTGCCAGAAACATTCGTTTGGATTATGAAATAGGTGTCTATAATGCTGAAGACGATTCCCTGGTGTATGGTAACTACGTAAAAGCCACAATTCCCCTTACCAAACGAGCTGGTTGTGAAGAAGCTGATGGGATTAACAAAAATTTTGCCATCCTTTTTCCTTCAAGGAGAAGTTATCTGATCGGCCAGATGGATATTCGGATTTTCGTTACGTTGGTGCTAATCCTCATGGCCTGGTTCTATTTGGTAACCTATTTCAAAAAATCACCGGCGGGTTTGTTGAATAAGCGTAATCAAATCCGGTTGGGAAATTCGTGCCTGGACTTTCATAACCAACATCTTATTGTGAATAACTCTACCTACCGCCTTACCCATAAAGAAAATCAGATCCTAAAGCTGTTTTTCGAAAACCCCAATCAGGTAATAGACCGAGCGGTATTTCTGGAAAAAGTATGGGAAAAGGATGGCTTTTTTGTCGCCAGAAGCATGGATGTTTTTATATCGAAGATCAGGAAATACCTCAGTATGGATCAGAGCATTAAGATTGAAAACCTTCGCTCGATAGGTTACAGGCTACATGTTTCAAAGTGACTGTGGAAGGATGCAGGAATTACCGGTTAACGGGTCAGCAGATCCAATACTTACATGTTACCCGGGTTCTGCCGTTTGCTTTCCAGATCACATTTAAGAAAAACACAGGCTTATATGGAATGAAGAAAATCCATATACATCGGAACACTTTTTTCTATCCAATCGAAAGATGAATTGAGTTCTATACCGTAGTAAACGAAAAGAGGTCTGTAGTCAGCTCTTATATATTCAAATGTAAGTTCAAACGGGGCAGTAAGCTGTTCTAAGGTGTACTTGTATTTTCCTGTTGGGTTATATTCTTCCTCATCAATTCCAGCTGATATTGCCAGCGATATTTTTTTCCCTGAAACCCTATATCCGCTGTTGCTTCCATAGGCCCACCCGTAGGTTAGCACTTCATCCAACCATTTTTTTAGCATGGGAGGGCAATTGAACCAATAAAGGGGAAATTGAAACACAATTTTGTCATGAAATTCTATGAGATCCTTTTCTTTCGCAACATTTATTACTCCATCAGGATATACCCTATGCAACTCGTGAACCTGGAACTTTTCAGGGTACCTGCTCAGTTCCTGAATCCAGCGTTTATTAATTTTCGACTCCTCTATGTTAGGATGAAATACTAAAATCAATGTTTTCATTACAACTTTTTGCTACTATTCAGTGCAAAAATAAGTAGAGAAAATATCGGCTTATATATGTGCAACCCATTGTAAGTAACTATAAAAAAAGTTAGTAATGACTAAAAGAAAAGAAGCCTCCACAAACAATGAAAATAAAAAATACCTTGATGGGAAATGTCCGGAGGTTTATGCCTCAAACATCATTGGTGGTCAATGGACACTGGCCATCTGTTGCTATTTAATTAATGGTAAGCTCAGATTTAGTGAGATTAAAGAGTACCTGCCAAAAATTACCGACAGAATGTTAACTCTTGAGCTGCGCAAATTAGAAGAAAATGGACTTGTAAAGCGTACCATCATAGCAGACGTACCAACAAGAGTTGAATACGAACTCACACCTATTGGTCAGGAACTTGATCCGATAATCAAAGAGTTGGGTATTTGGGGCGAAAAGCATAAAAAAATGTAAAAATAGATCTTAGGTAGATAATAGATTAAATGGGGTTTCAAAAATCCTGAGGTCGTCCTTGATCAATTACACTAATAACCACACCTGGTATTAGCCGATACAGAGTGAATTGGCTTTCCCACTCCTGACATATATCTTACCCTGTTTCCTGGTTTCTTAAACCAGCTTAATTTTTTCAGGCTTGCATCGCCGTACTTTTGTGCCGAGAGTTCCAACACCCGGAACACATAATAATACTGTCAATAATGGCGGCATATTTCTATAAGCAAGACCGCAATAAATCTTTAACTAAAATGAAAAAAACTGCTTTAAAAAGATTGAGAAACCCAGGTATCCTCACAATTATGGTTGTGTTTGTATTCGTTGGTTGTAATATGACTGGTGAACGTAAAAAAGACCAGGGGAAAGAGAAAAAGTATGGTAAGGAGGTTTCAAAAACGGATACCCTTACCAAACATTTAAAACCCTTCAGGAAAGACTTGCCGACCATTGGATTGCTTATTTATGATGGAGTGCTTACGACTGAAGTTACTGCCACTGCAGATGTTTTTTCAAAACCTTCAAAAGAAGGTGAACAGCTATTTAATGTTATTACCATTGCAGAAAGAGAAAAAGTAATTGTGGCGGAGGAAGGTCTTAAAATGATGCCTGATTATACATTTGATAATTGCCCTAAACTGGAAGCTCTTTTCATACCAAGCGCATATGATATGTATGCCCAGGTACATAATGAGCGTATCGTAAGGTTTATTCAGGAAAAAAACAGAGAAACCAAATATACGGTTAGCAATTGCGCTGGTGCAAAATTAGTAGGCAAGTCGGGAATTGCAGATGGTAAAAAAATTGTGACATACATTGGAGGAGGTACTCAACTTCAAAAGGACTATCCCAGGTTAAACGTGCAGGACGATGCCACTGTTACATATGTTGAGGATGGTAAGTTCAGCTCTTCCAATGGCAATCTGGCAAGTTACATATCCGCTTTGATTTTGGTCGAAAAAATGACAAGCCCCGAACATCGCAGGTTTATTGAGTCCTACTTATACCTGGATAGACTTCAAAACTGGGAAGGAGAAACAGCAACAATTTTACATGCTCCCTAAGTTCTTCCTTTAACAAAATACCGCCTGATTCAAGAGGTAAGCATTACAGCTCAACCAGGACTTGCCATAGCCAAAATATGCCTGAAAAAAGAAGGGTTTCAGATTTAGAATTTATAGCGTTGATAGCCATGCTTATGGCGTTGGTGGCTTTTGCCATAAACATGATTCTACCTGCATTTTCCAGCATAATCAAGGAATTAAAACTTACCAATGAGAACAGCGTTCATCTGATGGTTTCGCTGTTATATACAGGACTGGCTTTTGGTCAGATATTTTACGGGTCCCTGTCCGATAGTATCGGAAGAAAAAAGGCTATGTATTTGGGTTTAATGGTATTCCTGATAGGGTGTATAATTTCTTTTTTTGCGAAGACTTTGATCTTACTGATAGTCGGTCAAATCATTCAGGGTATAGGGTTGGGGTCACCAAGAGTGGTCACCATGGCTATAGTAAGGGATAATTATGTTGGGAATGAAATGGGGCGCATCCTGTCGTTCATCATGATGATTTTTGTATTGGTCCCCACAGTATCCCCATATCTGGGACAGTCAATCATCAATTTGTCAAATTGGCGTACAATATTTCTTGTATTTATTGTTTTGGGCCTGGTAATGTTTTGTTGGATCAGGCTGCGCCTGAAGGAATCACTTTTGGATACACGGAGAATCGTTTTTTCACGAAAGCAACTGACTAAATCAGTACTGTTGGTTTTCTATGACAGGAAAGCCTTAGGATACACGATAGTATTGGGAGTCTTTTCAGGTGGTTTTATTGCGTATTTGAATTTGTCACAACAGATTTTTGAGATCCAATATGGTTTAGGTAAGAGATACCCATTAATCTTTGCGATACTCTCCATTGGTTTGGGAATAACTTCTTTTATAAACGGAAAACTGGTTATCAGATATGGAATGGAAAGATTATCAAAACTGGCCTTAACTTCCAACGTGATCATTTCAGTCCCTTTTTTTGTGTATGTCTTAATGAAAGATACTCAACCACCTTTTTGGATGTTTATGCTGTATATGATCGCGGTGTTGTTTTGCTTTGGAATACTGGTAGGAAACCTGAACTCTATGGCCATGAAAACATTAGGGAATATCGCTGGTATGGGGGCCGCTGTCGTTGGGGCAATATCGACAGCGATCTCTATACCATTTGCAACATTGATAGGTTTTAGTTATTCCAATTCAGTTGCACCACTGGTGGGAGGCTTCGCAATATTCGGGATAATAGCACTTTATAAATTTTTACGTACCTCCAGGCTAAAATGATCAATACACGCGTGGATTGTAACAAATGCACACTAACCATATAAAACTCAATTATTGTGCATGAGCTGCTTCAATTCAAAAGTGAGTATACGAATGGTTTGCTGGTTGGCTACGTGAGGTTTATAGAGTCTACTGGTTCGTATTTTACAGACTTCTTACCCTAAATTCAACACGCCTGTTTTGTGCTCTGTCCGCTTCCGTATCACCATTATTGAGAGGGCTTTTTTCTCCGGCACCCTTGATGATAAACCGCTCAGGGGCTATTCCAGTATTGATCAGATATTGCCGTACCTGATTCGCCCTGTCTATGGACAGATCGGCATTAAATTTTTCAGAGCCCAAACTACAGGTATGACCGATCACCTCTACCTTTAGCCTGGCATTTCTGTTCAATACCTCAGGAATAACGAATGAATTCTTCTGGTAGCTCCATCTGTTAGTTATAATCTTCCAAAAGTACGTTTATTCGTTATTCCCACACACAGGTCAAAGCAAAGTTCCGGTTGCTCTTCAGGAAACCGGGGAACGAGGTTCATAAGTGCCTTTGAAAAACAATATTCTACGAATAAATGACAAGGGTAACCTGTCTGCCGTCCATAGCCGTCAGGCTAAGAGTGTAAGTGTCTTATAATGTGATTGTTTTCCTTTCCTGGTTTCCAGTAATAATTGATATTGAGCCGTATGT
>LYSV01000222.1 GCA_001657315.1 Flammeovirgaceae bacterium BBD 1991-12
ACAGGTTGGTTACGAACAGCAGATCGGGTGGAAGATTGGACGACTATTGAGGTATCCATTAAGTACGGTGAGCTCACTTCGATGGATCCGGAGTTCGCCTACGCGAACATACTGGCCGGGGAATCATGGGGCAACCCAGGGGATCGGCCAACCCATATTGTTGTGGTATTTTCATCCAGTGCGTTGGGAGATTCCTTTACGGGAGCGATTGGAAGCGAATTGTGGGTGAATAACTTTGAATTGGTTTACTAACACAAAATGATTGTGCAACCAGAAAAGCTATCATGAAAAGTATTTAACCTGGATATAATTGGTGTTAAGTAACTAAGCATGGTATAACCAACAAAATACAATCAAATTATTCTATTGCACTAAAGAATTTCTCATAATTCTGAATCAATCCCCCAATAAATTGAGCTGATCAATCAACTTAAGGAATTCTTCCCGTTTGTTTTTGCTCAATGCGGCGACATGATCGTTCAGTTTGATCATATTACCATCAATGCTGTCTATATGGTCTATGTTCACAATGTGCGAACGATGGGTTCTGTAAAAGTTCTGTGGAAGCAACTCTTCCAACTTACTCATGGACTGTAATGACATGATTTTGCGTCCATCGAGGGTGATGATCTGCACATAGGGACCTTGACCTTTAATGACCACTATTTCATGAAATGCGACTTTGATGATCTTGTTATCGGCCTTGATGAATAGCTTATCCGTTTGTTGAGAGGGAGTGGAATTTGAGAGATAATCGACTTTAGGATCTTTTAAGGAGATGACCTTGGTAATAGCTTTGTAAAACCGGTCGAAATCTATAGGCTTTAATAAATAGTCTACAACATCCAGTTCATAACTCTGTACCGCGTACTCTGAATATGCAGTGGTGAGGATGGTAGCCGGCCTGTTCGGTAAGATCTTAAGAAAATCAAGACCTGTAAGATCAGGCATTTGAATATCGAGAAACAAAACATCTATGTTGTCCTTTTTAATATGGTTGAGCGCTTGCAATGCAGAACTACAAGCAGCAACCAATTCCAGCTCGGGAACTTTACTAACATAATCCGAAAGAAGTTTTCGGGCAATATGTTCATCATCGACTATAAGACACTTCATATTCATAATGTAATCTTCAGGTCTAGCTGATAAACGTGATCTTCCCTGGTTATCTCAACTTCGTGTTTGCCGGGATAGTTAGCCTCCAGAAGTTTCAATGAATTCGTAAGTCCGATTCCCTTGCGGTCCATTGGAACTTCCCCGACTTCTTCCCTGATCGTATTTTCTGTTCTAAAATGAAGTTTGTTGTTTTCTACCTCAAGGCTGATTTTAATCCAACCCTGTTGATTGCTTTCCAGATCGGAGTGTTTAAAGCAGTTTTCTATAAAATTGATAAGGATCATTGGCGCAATCATATTGTGATGAGTGATTCCGGCATGGTAGAAATCCACGTTCAGGGAGTCTTCATGTTTAAGTAGCTGTATGCTCAAATAGTGCTCTATCAGGTCCTTTTCCCTGGTTAACCGCACTTTGGGCTGATCACAATCATACAGTAAATAGCGCAGCAGCCTGGATAGTTTTGAGATCATTTCCGCAGCCCTTACATCTCCCAGATAGGCAAGCCCATAAATGTTATTCAGTGTGTTAAAAAGGAAATGCGGGCTTATTTGACTTTTTAACAATTTCAGTTCGGCCTCAGCTCTTTCAGCTTTATGCTCAATTTCCTGAAGAGCATTGAAATAATAGATACGTGCTATCCTAATACTGGCCATAAAAATAATTCCCAGCACAACTAAAAGCACCCATATGGCTATCCTGACAAACTTAGGAGCATAGCTCTCAGGTTTTTGTGTTAACCCTAAAACATCTGCCATTATGGAATGAGAAAAAATTCCAAGGATAAACAGACCGATGAAGACACCAGCATAAAAACCTATTCTCCGATTGGATCTCCCATCTCTGGCCAGGTATGCCGGAAAGAGTCTATATCCGAAAAACCAAATGACTATTGAGGCAAATATGAAATAAGTGACTAAATAGTAAACGGCATCCGCCGGACTTCTTTGGTAGCCTAACACCATACTGATACCAACATTGATCCCAACCCAAAGGACATAGGGTCCCACTTTGAGAAACTGTTCAGCCTTGGATAATGCTTTACTCATCATTACAATAATATAATCAGATTTTATTGAAACCTTATTAAATGAACGAAATGCTGATTTTGATGCATGAAGGATTCGTTTTGATAACTAAGAGGTCTTATTCATCGCCATTGTCATTTGGTTCATTTATACAGCCTGTTCGTAAATCTTTTTTCATGTTGATGGGTGGTGGAAATAGTTTCGCCCCGAAATCAAAATTATACAAGCATGAGAATTATCAATTATTTGTTCACAACTACCTTTTGGGTTACGTCAACACAGCTTTTTGCTCAGGACAAGCAGAATGAGATCATTGCCGTTTGGGACACAGGTGAAAGAAAGGTAGAGATCCATAAAGTGGGTGAAAGATACATAGGAAACCCTGTCAATCCGGAGGGAGAAAGAAATCCGGAAATCGAAGTGCTGAACCTTGAGTATAAGGAAGGAAAATGGGCAGGCAAAATATATTCCAAAAAAAGAGGCAGGCTCCTGGATGTAGAATGCCAGATAGAAGGTGATAAACTTCTTCTTGAGGTAACGGCCCGTTTCATTTCTCTGGACCTTGAGTGGACCCGGGTCGACTGATCGAATAACACCGGACCTATTACGCATGAGGTGTACTACCATTTTCGGATTATTTATTGCCACGGTGATCACACTGGTATTGGTTCCGATTCTCTACCGATTATTTCACAGAGTATCCTAACTGAAATAACAGATCACATGCCTTTCTCTTGTAAACTACTGTTCGTCGTATGTGGGCTACTTCTGCTCAGCAGTCCGCCCGCTCTGTCACAGGATCTTCAACTGGCCGGATTCAGTTTTACCAGGTTTCCAGCCGCTGAAGTAGCAGATTCACCACTAAGTCAGAAAGTGGAGGTGAATGAATACAATTTTTTTCTGAACCTTCCCAGGCAACTTAAAAATGAGAAGACCATTTTGGTCAATGGACTCCAGTACCGGCTGGTCACCCTTTTCGCAGATAATGATCTCAATCTGGGTTTGGATGGAGAAAACCTGCATGTTGTGGGTTATCGCCTGACTGTATTGCATCAGTTAGCGAACGAATGGAGGGTATTGGTTTCACTAAACCCTACATTATCCTCTACGTTCAACACTACGCTCGAAGGGAGTGATTTTCTTTTTAACGGCGTTTTACAATTTGTAAAGAGAAAGTCCGACCGCTTCTCGTATGGAGGTGGTGTCGCCTACACGTCCAGGTTTGGACAACCTATTCCGATCCCAACACTTCAATTGACTGTGCACTCAAAAAACGGCAAGCTACAGGTACTCTTGCCCCGCAGTATCACTTATGATCGCTATTTTGACAGGTTTACCGCAGGGCTGCAGATTGCGGCGAGTGGCTCACGCTATAATGTCAATTATACAAGGACCAGTTTTTTCGATACTATCGAACCCGTGGATATGTTGGCCTATACCCGGGTTATATTCGGGCCTTCCCTGAAATATCGTGTAGGTAAAGTCATACAACTGGAAGCCTCCGGGGGCATGACAATTGCCCGAAGAGTAGAACTTCAGGGTGATCTGATTGACGATGAGAACTATGAAATAACCAATAGTCCATACTTCCGGTTTGGGATTGCTGTTCTACCACCTAAAAAAGCCAACAACTGATAATTGGAATATTACCAACTGGTCCTCCTTCATCACTAATACCAAAAATCATGAAACATTTTATCCTCATAGCAATCATATCTGTTCCCGGTGTATTATGCGGTCAATCATTGAGTGACCTTTACAAAAAGGTAAGTCCGAGTGTAGTTGTCATTGAAACGGAGGAAAAAGTAAAGGGCACGGATGGTCATGTCAGTTATATGGGCTCCCAGGGATCGGGAGTACTTATTTCTGGTCAGGGCGAGATACTAACCGCCGCTCATGTGGTGAACAATGCAGAGAATATCACCGTGATCTTTCATGATGGAGAGCGCGTCCCCGCAAAAGTGGTACGCCTTGCCATCGTAGCGGATGTGGCGCTGATTAAACTTGTCTACTTCAGTGGTAATTATCCCGCCGTGGAATTGGGAGATTCGGATCTTGTCGATGTTGGGGATGATGTATTTATCATAGGAGCGCCATTTGGTATTGAACATTCACTCTCCAGAGGCATAATCAGTGGGATCAGTGTCGAGCGGTCACGCATGGCGGGTTTTACGTTTGCTGAGTTTTTTCAAACTGATGCTGCTATTAACCGGGGAAATTCAGGGGGACCCATGTTCAATATGGACGGAGAGGTTATCGGTCTTGTCAGCTACATCGTCAGTGAGTCGGGTGGATTTGACGGGATAGGTTTTGCTGCTACGATCAATATCACCAAACAACTGGTTGTTGATAGTGATAGAAGGTGGACCGGAATAAACGGGGTCCTGGTTGACAGAGAATTGGCAAGATTACTGAATGTCCCTCAGCCAGGGGGTATACTTATTCAAAGTGTAGTAGCATTATCCCCGGCCTTTATGGCTGATCTCAAGGGTGGAGATGTTCCAATATACCTGGGTGGCCGTGAACTCAATATTGGGGGAGATATTATTTTGGAAGTAAACGACATACCCATTGTCTCGGAGGGCAGTATCGTGGAGCTAATCAAATCCATCTTGTCCATGGATGAAAAGGAGAGAAGCTCCTTCAAACTAAAGATCCTGAGAGCAGGAAAGGTACGGGAAGTCTTGTTGAAATTTCATGATGAATAATGACGATTGCCTGATGGTCATTGAGTTACTGAGTTATTAAGTAACTGAATTAAAAACTACAGCACCTTGAAAAAAGATATCGACATTTTAGTTATCGATGATAATGAGATTGATCGAATGATTGCCATATCACACATCAGGCATGTTTTTGATCACATAAACCTGTTCGAATCGAGGAATGGCATAGAAGCGCTTGATTTTCTAAGAACAGCGCAAATAAATTTCCCGTATTTGATCTTCGTGGACATAAATATGCCAGGTATGAACGGTTTCGAATTTTTGGAAAGGTATGAAGCCTTGTATTGGCAGAAATATCCACAATCACTCGTTTATTTTATCAGTTCTTCGAATAACCCGGAGGATATGGCAAAAGCCAGGGAATTCCAATCAGTAGCCGATTATTTTACTAAGCCTTTTGATCTGTCAAAGGCCGAAAAACTCAGGATGTCTCTTTTTGATTCACGAGGATCTGATGAGGCAAATCAATAAAGTCTACCTCAGGTCGCTTACAGTTTAAGCGAGCAAATTGTCATTATCCAAAACTTTCCAAATGAAAACACTTCACATTATCATTTACCTGATCCTAACTTGTTTCACTTCAGTTGCTCAAAAAAAGATCTCGGTAATTTATGATAGGGATTTTGATTTCAAGTCATTGAAAACGTTTGACTTTAGTGAATCAAGTTATGATCTGGGTCAAAAATTCAAGAAGCAACCCTACGCAGCTAAAGTCTTGATTGAAAACCTGAGTAAAAAAGGGGTTGAAAGGATCAAAGGTGAACCTGATGCCCTTGTAGAGGTTAGCATAAGCTTCAGCAAAGCAATAAAGATAAATAAACATCCGCACACGATCTATTACAGTTACCACGCAGCGCCGGGGGCACGTCGTAGATATCTAGGTACTGTTCATACCAAATCTTTAAAAGCCCGCCTGGCGATCAACATTATAGATCAAAAAAGTAAGCAAACTGTCTGGACCGCAGTATGGCTGGGGGAACCGGACCCAAATATGAAGCCTGATAAGAGGAAAAGGAAGATCAGAAAAATGATCAGGAGGATGTTTAAAAACTATCCTGTTAAACAAACAGAACTATAGTTACTCATACTATGCGTGAAGAGTAGCCATGATATGACAAACTCTTTAAAAGGGAACGTTGCAATATCAATTTTATAATGCATTGTCTGAATACTGGCGTCAAATACGCAGGGTTTGTTATATTGTAGAGCAGGCACCGGGACGTGAACCTGGTTCAAAGGGATTGGGAGTATGAACCCACAAACGTAAGTGTCAATTTGAATGACGCACTACTATTCAATATAATATTATTTTTTGTGTTATGTTACTTAGCTTCGGTTGAATGGGCTGGCTAACAGTTTTCTGAAGGAGGGCAGAGCGTAAAGAAATGATCCGGAGAATCATTTTAGCGAAGAGCCAGGCTGTAGGGATGCATTATACGAGCAGGAGAGGGGGGAGCGTGAAGAAAATGTC
>LYSV01000223.1 GCA_001657315.1 Flammeovirgaceae bacterium BBD 1991-12
GTTATCGAACCACTCGAGCAATGGGTAGCAACTGATGATCATATGCCGGGAATTTGGGTCTTTTTAGGTAATGCCTACCTAAATGTTGATCAAGTACAAAATGCCATTAATGCATTTAAGCAAGTACCTCGAGGTCATGCTTATTTTTATGAAGCTCAATGGTACCTAAGCCTTTCCTATTTAAAACTAAATGAATTCGATAATGCCATCACTTCCCTGGATATATTGATTGAAAAAAGTATCGAGTACCGAGATAAGGCTAACACACTCAAATCAGAGATACAACAAATTTCTAATTAATTAAGGGACTTTCTCATTCTTCTCACCCTAAAGCTGACGTAAAAAAGTAGAAACAAAATAAAGGCTGAAAAAAGTATGATAATGTAAGGAGGTGCATGTTTTTCAGTACTTAATGATCTTGTATCACCATTTACAACGAAAGAAGCCCAATAGTAGGGGTGGGCTTTTCGCTCTGAACAATCTTCCAGGTACTTTAGCTTCGCCGCACTTAACGCTTTATCCTTTTCATTCCCCTTTGAGAGTTGACTGTAAAATTCATCCATCACATGAAATGTTGATCGATCATTGGCAGCCCACAAACTCATAACTATACTTTTGACCCCTGCATAAAAGAAGCTCCTGGCCAGGTTGATGGCCCCCTCTCCACCAATAACTTTCCCATACCCTGTATTGCAAGCGCTTAAGACAACCATATCCGCGTTCAATTCAATATTGTAGATCTCAAAAGCATGCAGATACCCGTCATCAACAGAGTCTTCCTGGTTTAAATGGAATGCAATCCTGGAATAATCCGGGGTTTTGTCATCGATCAAACCATGCGAAGCGATATGAATAATTTTATAGTTTTTGCCCTTTTCTTTCAGCGCTGATTCCAAAGCATCCTCACTTAACAAAAGGTCTGTTTCAAAATGCTGGGAAATGCCCTTCACCTCGGCTTCCGCCCAATCCAATGGAACCAAATTTGCCCTGGAAGCGCCAGCAGCTGCTTCACTCAATACCACTTCTTTTTTATTAAAAGCAGGCGCAAAAGCAAGTACTTCGCCGGGTAGGTTTTGTGTGTTTTTAGTTGAAAATTTTTGAAACAATGCCGTGGCGGAGCTGCCGTAACTTATGGCATGTTGTTTCAGCAAATAAGGCAGATCACGGTAGCTATTGATAGGTTGTCTCCCGTAAGAAGCTACTAATAGCTCGAAAGGTAACAGCGTCAGCAATCCATCGGGAATAATGACCAGGTCCTTATCTTTTATCATCTCACTGACCGGCTCAATAAGTAGATGATACAACTTGCCGTAGGTATGCTCAAAGGCAGCCAAGCCTTTCTCAACATCAGCATTTGTACCGGGCTCTTTCGCAATTTCAATGGCTTCCCTAATATTCTGTGCAAAAGAGGTAGAATCTATATTGATCTTCCTGGCGTCAACTTGAGTTCGGGTAATGGTAAGAATATAAACTGAGTGGTCACCCATGAAATACTCCAATAGCGCCTGGTCTTTACGAAGTAATTGGTTTTGAACTTCCTTAACAGGTAGGACTTGTGACCCATACTTGAGTCGATAGTACTTTGGGTAAGATTTTTCCAGGTCTTTCACCAATCCCTCCAAAGATCTACGCGCATCAAAAAGCCGGGAAGCATTTTCCAGGCTATCTTCCGTAGATTTTACGTTTTTTAAGCTAGATTGGTAATACCTGGCCGCTGATTTAAGTTGCTTTTCTTCTTCTATGACTTCACCAGGTAGGTTTAGGTATTTCCTGGCAGACGCCTCTGCGTTGCGCAATGCTAATAAACCTTCTCTATAGGTTTCTGAATAATGAAACATGCTCTCCACCGAAGAATCAGATTTACTCCTGGCTGATTCACCCAGGTATTCGTTCATTACCTCGCTAAAGAAAAACTTGTTAGCTTCAGCAAGACGTAACTTTATTGGATTCGATATGGGTTGTCTTCGCAATTCTTTGATCAGTTGAATACCTAACTCACAAGTTGATAACAGTGACTTTCTTATCCCAGGTAATGACTGGGAATCCAGGGCCGCCATTTTTTTCAAAACTTCCGTTTTATTTTTGAGCAAACCAAACATACTTAGTTTATCCTGCTGAGTGATTTGGTCTATGGAGGGGTTTTTAAAAACATTCAAGTCGGTAAACCCTTCGGAAATTCTGATCAATTCTTGCTGGTAATAGTCAATTGCCTTATTCAAATCGTTTTTCGAAAAATAAAAATCACCGATCATTTTGTATGGGAGGAAATCTCTCCTGTAGTCATAAGCTTCTATAACTTCAATCATTTTACCAAAAGTCTTCACTACTTCTTGATCCTTTCCTATACCCCGGTAAGCCAACCCAATATTTCCATAAGCACGAGCCAACAGGTATTTGTGCTCATAAAAGTAGGGAAGATGCTTATTCAGAAAGGACACTGCCTGCTCATATTGTTTATCATCTATTAAGTTTACAGCCATATTCAGGTAGCTTTTAACCGTGGCATACCCATCTACACCAAATAGTTTTATGCTAGTGTCAATTGCCTTATCATGGTAAACCTTAGCTTCGTCAAACCGGTCTAATTTTGTTAGATTAAGCCCTGATAAATCATATATACCTATTAATAGGTCCAGGTCCTTTAGGCCCCTTTTTTCGTAAGTGAAGCGTGTCTTATTGAGATATTCCAGCGATCTTTCATAATCATTGACAAGATGGAATGAAACACTCAAATTGTAGTATAGGTAAGGTAAAAACCTGTTTTCGTGATCTTCAGCATCCATTATAATATTTATCGCTCTCTCATAGAATTCCACAGACGTCTTGTAGTCACTAAATACCTCGTAAATAAGTCCTTTGTTTATAAGGAGCCTGGTAATTAAATTTCTCTCTTGCTGGTCATCATATCTTAAAAGTGGGATCGCTTTATTCAAATATTCAAGTGCTTCCAGGTATTTTCTATGGGCGTTTAAGTAGGTGCAATTACCATAATAAAACTTGGCTAATGACAATGAGCTAATGGATGTTCGATGTTCAGTGACTATTTCCTGTAAATTGTTAATCAGCGTATCCGCTTTACCATAATTACGAAAACGAGTATAGATCCGAAGTAATGGAATACTTGCCCCGATATGGCGATCCCAATCTTCTTTTTGCAAGGCTATGCCTGAAGCTTGTTCGTAATAATAGATGGCACTGTCTATTGTTGAAGTTGCCAGGAATGAATCTGCTTTTTTCTTTAAAGAATCGATCTGCCCAGTGCGACTTTGCTGTTCCTGGGCAAGGAAAGATGACAATAAAAAAGATAGTACTAAGGAAAATTTCATTAGACCAGAGGCTTTTCATTGTTTTAGCTGGAGCTGAGGATCAGCATAAGTCAGGCCAGGAATTTTAACCTCTTTATGTGGTTTTCAAATCCAATTTTTAACACTCATTCATTCGATTAAAATGTAAGCTACAAAATGATTTGGACATAAACGATTCTGTACCATCTTCAATCATTTCAAGTAATCATCGAGTTGGCACCAGGTTCATTATGATGAGATTTCCCCCTTTTTAGAGCAGTTTATTCATGCATAGAGCAGTTGGCAAATTAAACAATGCATATCCACAATTCCCATAAGAGTTTTGATGTATAACCTTTCAAAAAATCAATTCCAGCTGATGACCATTTTAGTCAGGTATATTAAACATGGTAGCAATAGTAAAGGAAGATGGACGATAAAAATGCTGTTATTGACGATCAATAACCCATATAACAAGTATATCAATGCAGAAAAAAGGATTAATGGCGAATCGCTTTAAGTGAAGGCGGCTTAACGAACCATATCTCACAGGCTGTCATCCAATACAATTTTCTAGCATCTACTGGTATAAAATCCTGAGAAGGGGAAATAAAACCATCCTTTACAGGCTATTTTTGCAGGTATGAGAACACCGATGATCACCCCGGAAGGATTAGAGAAGTTAAAAGCTGAGTTAGATCACCTTTGGCGAGTAGAAAGGCCTGAAATCACCAGGAACGTTGAATGGGCAGCCAGCTTAGGTGATCGATCGGAAAATGCGGATTACCACTACAATAAAAAAAGACTAAGGGAAATCGACAGGCGACTACTATATCTGCGCAAGTGCATCGACAACTTTAAAGTGGTGCATTACGATCCTTACCAGGAAGGTAAAGTGATGTTTGGTGCCTGGGTTGAAATTGAAAATGACACTGGTCTTAGAAAACGCCTTCGTATAGTAGGTTATGAAGAAATTATTGGAGAGAAAGATTACATCTCTATTGATTCTCCAATGGCACAGGCACTTTTAAAAAAAGAGGTAGGAGATGAAGCTATTGTAAAGACACCTGCATCTCAATTCAAGTGGCGCATTAACAAAATTGAATACCAGGAATAGGTTCATGATGCTTCAAGCTCCACTAAAGCAGGTTCCAATATTTGCGTTTTCGGCAAAACGATGGTTTTGTGGCTACATGGGTCTATACTTCTCAGTGCTGTCCTCTGTGTCTCATAAACCCTTCTCATTAATGAGTTTCGTGGCACAACGTTTAAATGAACTCAAAACCTGATTTGAAACCTGTTTGGACCACTAAGATAGAATAGGTAAGAAATGAGAAATAACCTATTCTCACAACTGTGAAAATACTGATTTCAGATTGAGAGTAGATATCTTATTATTTATAGCAAGTCATTTTGAAAAGCCTCTCAAAACAAAGGAATTAAATGTCGGCACCTAAGGCGAAAAAAGTCTCAATACTCATTGTATTAAGGTTTTATTGTGGAGGAGGAGGGATTTGAAATAATTTCCTTATATTTTAAGAATTCCCAGAGATAAGTATGCAGCCAGTCTGTCAACAGTTGACGAGCGAATCGGAATACTCTTAAAGAAGCTGGAAGAGCTTAAACTAAGGGATAATACCATTATTATTTTCCAATCGGACCATGGACATTCGGTGGAAGAAAGGACATTCGGTGGAGGAGGAAGTGCAGGCCCCTACAGAGGTGCCAAGTTTTCCATGTTTGAAGGCGGTATTCGAGTTCCGGCGATCATAAGCTGGCCTAAGGCCATTCCCCAGCATGAAGTCAGGGATCAAATGACCGTAAACGTAGATTGGTTTCCTACCATTCTTGATATGTGCGATATCCAGTATCAAAATGATGATTTTGAAGGAAAAAGTCTGAGTAGTGCAATTTATGATAATGATTCGTCACAGCATAAGGTTTTTTGGTGGTCATCAGGCAAAAAAAACTGGGCTGTCAGAAAGGGTAATTGGAAGTTGCTGAAAAATCCGAGAGACCCTGTTGATAAAGAATCTATTAAACCAGGTGATTCCCTGTTTTTGGTGAACCTTAAAGCTGATATAGGTGAAACGAAAAATTTAGCAAATATGTACCCCGAAAAAGTACACGAGCTGATTAAAGAGTATAATCAATGGAAAAGTGGGAATTGAAAAATCAAGGTATCGAAGTTCAGTTTTTGGTTTCTAAAGTCATGGAAGATGCTGCTATTTTAGGAAATGTGCGTCTGATTGATGATGACTACTTTTGGCATGTTAAGGAATATCTTCCAGCGAAGTAAGTCATTGCTGGATTGATAATCTGCCTTATCGGGCTTTTAAAGCAGTAAGTATTGACTAGAGAATTGTTGTTTTGATCCCAGTAATATTAATATGATGCTTTCTCTGGTTTGCGAGCGGGCTCTTTATGCCTTGACTACAAACCGCTAAAAAATATCATGACTCCTGTAAGCCCCTTTTGATTCGAAATACCAGCAGTTTTAATGGATGGAGTAAACATTAAATCTGTTGTCCCTTGGACATGTTTGCCGATTCTTTGTCCGCAGACAAAATTCGGACTAAAACATGGGGAAATGTTGGAAATGGACGAAACGATAGGAAAGAATAGGATATTAAAAACCCCTGAAAACACTGTCTCCCCTACAATTTCCCAACTTTTCTAAGAGCTTTTCCAGCTAATTTCTCAACTCCGCATTCCACATGATATGTTTGTTTGGCTGAAAATCACCCTCTATTAAACGTATAGGGCTCTTTTTGAAGCTTTGGGTGTTTGCGCGGACAAGATTCGGACAAGAATATGTTCATTTCTCAGTTTTTTCCCGGATAAGTTGGGAAAATGTTGGGAAATCCTTCCCATCTTTTGAAAAGTTAGGAAATGGACGGTGAAACGAACAAATCGTAGACAAGTATATCGCACTGGTCTTAGGTTAAGCCATGCCTGCGGCAGGCAGGCGCAGCGGTCCTGAGACCTGATTATAGCACCAGGAGCCTGTCTGCCGACTCCCGGAGTCCTGTGGACAGCGTCCGCTCGTACTGGAATCAGGCACAATGTGTCCAAAGATACCTGGGTGATAATGGAGATGGTGGAAAACACCAAATCAATCCCCTGGTTAAATAATCACTTCATGGATTTCGAT
>LYSV01000224.1:0-6055 GCA_001657315.1 Flammeovirgaceae bacterium BBD 1991-12
AGTACAGCATCACTAAAGAAGAGCTGGACTACCTGGCGGAGAAGGTGGAGCGGCTGAAGGGGCTGGTGGAGAAGCTTTGTGGGGAGAAGATTGAGGGGATTGGGAGGGTGTGAGAAGAAGCTCCAGTGGTGTGGCCGGATATAAGAAAACCTATACCCAGTGGGAATCTATACACCTATAGCCGTAAACGGGTTAAAATCAAATAAGAACCTGCTAGATTGGTATAACGGATGTATGTGTAATAATTACACATAGCCGGATGTTAGCACCAATTAAAAAAAACAGAAAATGGATAAATCAACAAGAGAAGCTTGGACTGGAGGAAAAAACATGAGTCCAGAAGCAATGGAAAAGAGAAAAGCAATTAATAAGAAAATTTTAAAATTTGGATGCCTTCCAATAGTCTTCTTGTTGGGATTGATTACGATTATTGGAATTTTTTCGGACGATTCAGAAGAAGCTAATTCAGCTTCAATTGAACCAACAGAATATAGTGACCCTCTCAACATCGGAATTGACTCGGTAAAAGATTTAGTTGGAAATAAAGTTCCTTTTGATAAATGGTCTGAATGGGGTTCACCAAAAACACTTGAAGGAACAGACAATCAATATTGGGTAGTGTATTTAGATTCTGCCAACATTTCTTTCGTATCAAACAAACAGACAGACGAAGTTTTGTTTGCAAGTTTTGAAGAAAAAAGTGCTATAAACCATTTGAATGATATTAAGCAAAATAGAAGGAAACTAATTGAGAAACAATTGAGCGGATGGGATGGCTCTCACATTGAGCTAACGAAACTTATAAAAAAATCAATGAATGACCCTGATAGCTATAAACACGAAGAAACTGTTTATTGGGATATGGGAGATCACATTGTTGTCAGAACTACTTTTAGAGGGAAAAATGCTTTTGGTGGCGTAGTGAAAAATTGGGTAAAAGCTAAAGCAGACATCAATTCAGGTCAAGTAATAGAAATTATTGAACAAGGACAATAAAAAAGGTGCTAACAATTAGGCTCTAATGATGTGCGGTAAGGCCGCAGTTCATTAGAGCCGGTGTTGAACTCTTACCTTCGGTAGCTAAGCAGAGTTTTTGCTATGGGGATTTATTACTATTTGCCGGGTAATTCAGTCCGGCATATGGCAGTCTGGCAGTCAACTGGTACGCATTTAGCAGAGCGTAATGCGTACTAAATTTTGAAACAGGATTTGTAATCCGGGTATCCCCATTCTAACTCTCCTCTGGTCGTAGGTTAAGCAAAGCGGTCCTACGACCCAAACCAGGCTGAAGGAGATAATTTCATTGATGAATATATGTTTTTTCTGACGAATTTTGCCTCTTGTAATGTAACCCGGGCGGACGTATACCTGCCGAAGGAAGGCCCTATGCCATAATGAGTTGTAGCTCCGCTGCGCTCATGCTACAACCAGGAGTGAGAAGCTTTGTGGAGAGAAGATTGAGGGGATTGGGAGGGAGAGCATAGGATATTGGATGTTATATAAGGTAGATAAATAGGAACTGGTGCTGTTATTAACAAGTTTCCACACATTCAATAATCATGGTGTTCAATTGGATAATATAATGCCCATTATCGGACTGACATTAATAAAAAGAAATCTAGTATTGATATTTTTGGGCCCCCTTTCACGTTGGCACATTAGTTGCTATTCGAAACATTTACGATTGATCATTAAATCATCAAAGAAATGAAACTAGAACAAAACTTATTAAAAGCTATATTTCTTCTCGTAATATCACTAGCAAGTTTTCACTTGAATGCACAATCTGATCTATCAGCTCAAGACACTCTTTATAATGAAATATTAAGAATGGATAGCCTTTTATTTGAGATCGGATTCAATAAGTGTGATCTAGAAATGTATAAATCGATAATGAATAAAAACCTGGAATTTTATGATGACCGCCAAGGACTTAGCGTTTCAACAGATAGTGTGAATACAGAAGGGTTTCGTAATAGATGTTCTAAACCCTTCAAGGTTCGAAGAGAATTGGTAAGTACAGAAATATACCCTTTAAAGTCTTATGGAGCAGTTCAACTTGGAGTACATCGGTTTTATGTTGATGGGGTTTTGGAGGAACATGCAAAGTTTGTTCATATCTGGCAGAAGAAAGATCATAGATGGTTTATGACCCGAGCAATAAGCTATGATCACAAACCAGTTGAGTAAAGAGATCAATAAATAGTCCAAACTTCCAATAATATACCTTATAAATGATGAATGAAAACGTGTGGTAACAAATGCTGAAAATGAATATGCATACTAAGTACTTTGAAAGAAATCTGCAGAAATCAAGCTTAATATGGGCTAGCAACTGGGAGACATACTCATTTTAGCTAGACGTTGTAACCAATGATGAAAAAAATTATCGTTTTAACAATATTACTTACCTCAACTCAGTCTTTTTCTCAGGAAAACAACGAATGTGATGAGCGGACGTTACCATATTGGGCAAACGGAATTAACAGTCGAATTGAGGGCGAAAGTCCAACTTTTAGAAAAGCCTTCGAAGAAATTCAACTATCCAGTACTGAAATCGAACCGAATAACGGGTTTATAACCTTGAGATTAAATATCTCTAAAACAGGAAAACTCTGCGATATTGAAACATTCCAGATTGACGAGAATTATAAAAGTACCATATTCAATAATGGAACATTAATCAAAGAACTGGAGCAAATTGCCATTGGACTAACGGATTGGAAAAGAGATAAAGAGTACAAAACATATAACCTCATTAGGTTAAAAATTAAAGACGGACGAATTGAAGAAATCTTTTAAATACCTGTTTCTCGGTTTAGTCTCCATAATCCTTTTAGTAATACTTGGAGTCACAATTTGGTGGAAAACAAAATCGGATGAAGAAAAATCCAACTTTTTTGTTCAGGCTCATGATTTTGAAACAGCTATTGAGTACGACCAGGACAACAGCGACGCCTGGATGGAGCGTTCCGTTGCTTTCAATAAAGCCGGAGATTTTGAGAGGGGATTTGAATACCTGAATAAGGTGGTTGAATTAAATCCGTCTTCCCATTTAGGCTATCGGGGCTGGATACGCTTAAGAAAAATGAGGGACTACGATAAAGCATTAATTGACTTTGACCGACTTGACAGTTTGACACCAAATTTTGTGGATTCACCCTGGGGAGAGGATATTGACTTTTTGCGGGGAGAATGTTATTTCGGGAAAAAACAGTACCGAAAAGCAATTGAATTATTTAATCGCAACATAGAAAATCAAAAAGAAGATTGGGCAGATGTTCAATCATTTGTTTATCTCGGACTTTGCGAATATGAACTTGGGAACTATGAAAAAGCGATTAGCGAATTTCAACGAGCCTTAAAACAATCGGAATATATTCCTGAATCCTATTTTGGAATAGCAAAAGCCTATCAAAAACTTGGACAAATGGAAAAATCCAAAGAGAACATTTTGAAAGCAGAAAAGAACATTGGTTACAAAAGAGATGACGTTTACAACGAATTTCTTAATGAAATCTACCTATCCGAAATATTGGAATTCAAACAACGACTAAATAAAAAATAACTGGTTACACCCCTTCTGGTCGTTAAGCAAGGCGGTCCTACGACCCAAACAGGCTGAAGAAGGTGATTTCGTTGATGAATATATGTTTTTTCTGACGAATTTCACCTCTTGTAATGTAATCGTAACTTTACCAAATAGATATTTAAGACGATATGACAAAAGACAGTAATCTTTTAAAAGTCTATATGAACTCAAAGAAGACATTAAAAATATGCTTAATGAATCTTTGAGGATTTCTGTTTTAGAGACCTCTGGTATAGTGGATGTAATTTGGCGTAGATGAAACCAAAAAAGTGATCCTGGACATATATAAAATGGTAGAGCTAATAGAAGAAACCAAGAAAAAATCGTAAACCAGATTTTTCAAATATGCCTAAATTATATGAATACTTTGGTCTGATCATATTGTTCTACTCAAATGAACATGAGCCAGTACATGTACATGGTAAATATCAAGGTAAGGAAAGTAAGGCTGAAATCATTTTTGAAGATGGAAAGTTTATATAAGTTAGAATCATTGATGTGAACGGCAAAGAACCTTTGGTAGCCAAAACTTAAAAAAATTCAGGGAATTAGTTGAAACTTATCGAGATGATATTGTGAGAAAATGGGTGGATTTTTTCGTATACAATCGCTCGATATCCTCTGAAAAAATCACTAAAAAACTTTGAATTATGGTTGTTTCAATAGAAAAAGCGGAATATCTGGGAGATTATAAAATCAACTTCATTTTCTCAGATGGAGTCAGGCAAGAAGTTAACTTCGAACAATTTCTTAGCCGGTCAAAAAACCCAATGACAAAAAAGTACCTGGATAAGGGTTTATTCAGTTCTTTCTCCATTGAATATGGAGATATTGTTTGGAACGACTATGAAATGTGCTTCCCAATTTGGGATTTACATGAAGGAAAAATCTAATAACTGCCCAAAAAATCCCCATAACAAATGATAAGCTCAATGAGCAAACTTAGCTATGAGCAATTTTCAGAGCTAAACTGTAACTTTAGAATCGATTTGAAAGGATATACTCACTGAGCATATCTGGACGTTAGTTGCAATTCTCCCAACTGGTCGTAGGTTAAGCAAGGCGGTCCTACGACCCAAACAGGTTGAAGAAGGTCATTTCGTTGATGAATATATGTTTTTTCTGACGAATTTCGCCTCTTGTAATGTAACCCGGGCGGACGCATACCTGCCGAAGGAAGGCCCTATGCCATAATGAGTCGTAGCTCCGCTGCGCTCATGCTACAACCAGGAGTGTAGAAGCCTCAAGACTTGACAGGATATTGAACACAGGTGACGTTACCGCTATATATCCATTTGTAAACGACTATAAACGTTTAGAAAATGGTTTTCGAATTGAAACTGAAGTCTCTTTACGCAATATTTGGGCTTGTTTTAGTAGATGAGCACTGGTATTGTTGTTAGTTACTAGTTATGATCAATCTCGGAACTTCGTTAAGCGAATCACAAATTCAGAGTCAATGAAAAAAATAATTCCCGTTCTGGTTTTACTTTTTCCCATAATTGTAAATGCACAAACTTATGATGTAAATGGAAATCTTGGTCTTGGAACAGTAATTCCCCTTTCTAAAATTCATATTAGCGCCACGGCTAGAGAATCTTTAAGAATTTATAATTACGGTAACGCAAGTAACTATCTAAACCTTTGGCAGGGAACAGGAGGTGTAGTATTTGATCCCATTGGAACTGGACAACTATGGATTGGTTATGACCAACCTACCAATGTTCTTGTTGGAATTAATTCTAATGGAAGTGTTTCGTCAGGTAGGTTGGGAGTTGGAACGAATACCCCAATGTCAAAGATTCATATTAACAGTGCCGCGAGGGAATCTTTAAGAATTTACAATGATGGAAACACTGCCAAATACCTTTCCTTTTGGCAAGGAACTGCTGGATCAGTATTAGATCCTATTGGAACTGGACAACTATGGATTGGTTATGATCAACCTACCAATGTATTAATCGGTGTAAACTCGGACGGAAGTGCATCCTCTGGAACTGTCGGTATTGGAACCACGACAACAGGCTCTCATAAACTCGCAGTTGAAGGCTCAATAGGTGCCCGTGAAATTAAAGTGGAAGCAACAGGATGGTCTGATTTTGTTTTTGAGAAGGACTATGAACTACGAACTCTTGAAGAGGTAGAGGAACATATTTCTGAGAAAGGTCATCTCCCTGAAATCCCGAGTGAGGCAGAGGTAACAAAAAATGGGATTAACCTCGGAGAAATGGATGCTAAACTTCTTCAGAAGATAGAGGAGCTAACACTTTACATGATCGACATGAATAAGCAGATGCAAGAACTAAAGTCTGAGAATGAAGAACTTAAAGCAGAAATTTCTACGCTCAAGTGTAACTAAAAGATCATAACAGACACTAAAATGAATATGCGAACTGAGCCATCTGAAAGGACATTGCCAATAATCAACTTTGGTGCTTTGAGCAACCGGGGCGCATACTCATT
>LYSV01000224.1:6084-6459 GCA_001657315.1 Flammeovirgaceae bacterium BBD 1991-12
AGCCAGGTTTGAGAGAGTATGGTAACCACCTTTTGGAACAAAAAATGACAAGCTTATATCCAGGTCGCTGGTATCCAAACAAGGCTTACAGATGCGTTAAAAACCGGGAATTCCAATAGTGACCCCTATTCATACCCGATATACAATACATTGAAGGTTTTAGCACATACATTGGAGAATTTCACACACCCAAAGGACGTCCTCTTCGCTAGTTTTATTTTCGATTAGTAATGGGCGAGAAGCGAAATCCTTGAAGCAAAAAAATGGGGAGCTTTTATTGTTCCAAACCCTTGGTTTTTACCAATTATAGTGAGAATTAAGAGAAGTGATGAAAAGAGCATTGTTTTGGTCACAGCCAAAAGGAAAAAGTTATTG
>LYSV01000225.1 GCA_001657315.1 Flammeovirgaceae bacterium BBD 1991-12
TGAATCTTTATATTCTCGAAGGGAAGAAATGTCTGCATAAACTCAATGGCTTTTTTGCTTTTGCCATATACGACCTGCAGGAGAAGTCTCTGTTCATAGCGCGGGACAGGACAGGCATTAAACCGCTGTACTACATGCTGGACGAGGATCGGCTGCTTTTTGCATCAGAAATGAAATCGATCATCGCCTACGGCATCGAAAAGACGCTGGACTATTCTGCCCTGTACACCTATCTGCAACTCAACTATATTCCAGCCCCCGCCACTATTTTCGAAAAGGTAAAAAAGCTACTACCGGGGCATTGCATTGAAGTGAGCCCCGGGAAGATCAACATTGAAAAATACTATGAGATCCCTCATGAACGTAATTCATACACCTCAGACACCTACGAGGCTCAGCAAAAAAAGCTGGAGAAGCTCCTTGAAAAGTCCGTTCAACACAGGCTGGTGGCCGACGTACCGCTGGGCTCATTTCTCAGCGGCGGGGTCGACTCATCCGTGATCGCTACCCTGGCCAAAAGACATAAACCAGATCTGCATACCTTTTCCATTGGTTACAAGGATGAGAAATTCTTTGACGAGACCCACTATGCCAGGGCAGTGGCTCAAAAGATCGGGTCTGAGCATACCGTATTTTCACTGACCAACAGGGATCTCTACGAAAAAGTAAATAATATCCTGAACTACATTGATGAGCCCTTTGCTGATTCTTCAGCCATTGCGGTTTATATTCTCTCTCAGGAAACCCGCAGACATGCTACCGTAGCACTTTCCGGCGATGGTGCCGATGAACTGTTTGCCGGGTACAACAAACATGCAGCTTTTCTGAAAGTGATCCGGGGAGGCACAACCGGGGATGTGATAAAGCACCTGCAACCCCTGTGGGCAGTGCTACCCAGATCACGGAACAATGCCCTGACGAATACCTTTCGTCAGCTACACCGCTTTAGCAAAGGCATGAAGCTCAGCAGCAGGGAACGATACTGGCAATGGGCAGGGTACGCTACTGAAAGCGAAGTGAGTAAGCTGCTATCAGCTGAATCACGGGAAGTACTGAACCTACAGCAGTATGATACACTCAAAAGTCAGTGGTTATCCCATATTCCATCAAAGGAATCCATCAACGACCTTCTTTATACGGACACCCTCCTTGTGCTACCGGATGACATGCTCACCAAGGTGGACAGGATGAGTATGGCGAACAGCCTGGAGGTACGGGTACCCTTTCTGGACCATGAGCTGGTAGAATACGCCTTTCAGTTACCTGTGGACTCAAAGATCAATGGAAAGATCAGGAAACGCATCATTCAGGATACCTTTCGGAATATTTTACCCGAAGAGCTGTACAACCGCCCAAAAAAAGGGTTTGAAGTGCCTTTGTTAAAATGGTTCCGAAGGGAAATGAGCTCCCTGATCCGCGATGATCTGCTGGCTGATTCGTTTGTAGAGCAGCAGGGTATTTTCAACGTCAATGAGATCCGCAGGCTAAAGCGTCAGCTATTCTCCTCCAACCCCGGTGACGTACATGCCAGAATATGGGCGCTGATCGTTTTTCAATGGTGGTGGAAACGCTACATGACCTGATGTACTGGTGACTGGTTGCTGGTAGCTGGTAGCTGGTAGCTGGATGCTGGTTACTGGTCAACAGGAAAGTGACACCGGAAATGCCTTTCAGGTTTTGATGATTTACCCATGAAGTTATGATGTTACTCCATGCTCTATGCCCCAAGCTCACACCCCTGACCCCGCTCCACATACTGTTTTCCTGTTCATCTTTCATAATCCCGGTTAAGATTTGAAGTATTTATTACATCCCTCCGGCATCCTCTTCGCTTTGATTTATATTGGACATTGGTAATTAAATTCCGGGGTATGTACAGAGTTCACCTGACCTTAGCTTTGATAATTGGTCTTACTGCAAGGCCATTTGCGCAAACGGATCAAGAGTATTCCGTGCTGTGGGAAATATCCGGCAACGGTCTGGAACAATCTTCTTACCTCTTCGGGATCATTAATTTTCTTCCTGCCGACAAGTTTGCCATCCCCCCGGAGGTAAAACATGCGCTGGAAAGCTGCAAGGTTTTTGTAACCAAAACACTGCTGGATAACGCCAACCGGAAAAAATTCAACGAGGCCATCCGTATTCCCAATAACGGCTGGATCAATGATTACCTTACGGACGATGAACTCAACCAACTTCGGCTGCTCCTGCTACTGGACTTCGAAGTGAAGGAAAATGCCTATCATGATTACTACAGCCGCCTGCAACCGATCATACTGGTTACGGCAACCGCTGCTCTTCATCTGGGAGATAACATCACTTATCCTGAAAAAGCCCTTGAACAGATGGCTCAAAAAAGTAAACTGCGTTTTGTTGGTCTGGGTACAGTACAAGAGGAAATTGATGCCTTTCAGCAGTTCCCTGTCGAAGATCAGGTAGAAGCCTTGAAGTACACCGTCAATAACTTTTATCAGCACCTTGCTGAATATGATAATATGGTGAAAGCCTACCTTGAGCAGGACCTTGAGGCCGTAAAACGGGAAACTTTTAAAGCGACCAATGAAAGTCGTGCCTTCAAAAAGGTATATTATGATGCCCGGGTAATGAACTGGCTGCCGGAAATTGAAAAAATGATCACAACTGAAGCTACCTTCACGGTGCTCGGCGTTCCCTACCTTGTTGGGGATGTAAACCTGATAAGTCTGTTGAGGGATAAAGGATATACGGTGAAACCTGTGGTCGTCAGGTTCTGACTACATGTTTTTCTCATGCCCAACGAAGGCCTTAGGATACGATCTGCCCTTCAATAACCCATCAATGGATCACGCCCGGATCGCAATCACCGGATCAAGCCTGGCCGCCAGGGCAGCAGGGATAATACCCGACACCGTACCAATGATCGTGGATACACCCAAACCGATAGCAATGTTTTTTACGGTTAAGGTGACCACAAGGGAGCCCAGGGGAATGTAGGTTACAAAATAAACCAGCAACAATCCGGCGAGTCCACCGATCACACTCAGAAAAATAGCTTCAAAAAGAAACTGGAAAAGGATGAAGTAATTCTTTGCACCCAGTGATTTCTGAATACCTATAATATTAGTACGCTCCTTTACAGACACAAACATGATATTGGCGATACCAAAACCTCCTATGAGTATGGAAAAACCACCGATGATCGTTCCCGCTATGCTGAGTACATCAAAGACCTGACCTATTTCATTCGCGATCGCCTCAGGGCGGTTGATGGCAAAATTATCATCTTCGCGTGGTTTCAGCCCCCTTCTTGATCGCATAATGCCCGTGATCTCACCTTCCAGCTCAAGCAACCCAAGATCCTCTTCCTGTCCTTTTATAATAATGGTGGACCCAACTTCATTGGACCGGCCCGTACCGGTAGTGAAGAATTTCCTGTAGCTCCCAAAGGGGACAATAGCGATCGGATCTTTACTGCTAAATCCTAAAAAGCTCTCCCCCTCACGCTTCAATACACCTATGACCAGGAATTTACTGTTCCTGATCTTTATCTCCTTGCCGATGGGGAATTCATTGTTGGGAAACAGCGATTTTTTGACCTCATCACCGATGATCACCACATTACTGTTGGAGGCCATTTCATTTCTCGAAAAATACCGCCCCTGGATAATGTCAAGTTCGGTTACATCCTTATAGCCGAAGCTTACACCCATAAGGGAGGTTTCATTATAACTGTTGTTTCCCCTTGTAGCAATACCCCCTGCACTGGAGGATATACAAAGCCCTGAATTGCGCGTCAGCCTTTTTTGCAGGGTTTGAAATTCTGCAAAACTTGGATTGGGTCTGTTTCGATAGGAGAGCCACTCCTCCCTTGACTTGATAATAAAAGGCATTTTGGAGATGTACAGGATATCCGAGCCGAGGAAATTAAAGCTGTCCTTTATATTTTTCTCCAGCGAATCCACAAGAGTGAAAACGGTGATGATGGCAAATATACCTATAGTCACCCCTAACAGAGACAGCGTAGTGCGTAATATATTCAACCTTAAGGCATTCCACGCAAACCTGAAACTCTCCAATATCAATTTAAGTACTAACAATCTTTTCCCGTTGAGGTCCAAAAACTTAAATGCAAAAACGCTGATATGTCAGTGAAATATCTATCTTTGCAAGCTAATTTTTTATAACGCACTTCGTAGTTATTTAATACCGTAATATTAAATATGAAATTATCAGAATTCAAGTTTGAACTACCGACCGGACTGGTTGGATTATATCCGGCTGAAAACCGGGATGAATCACGGCTAATGGTAGTTCATCGTGACAGCGGTGAGATCGAGCACCGTGTCTTCAAGGATATTGTAGAATACTTTGGTGAAGGGGACGTAATGGTTTCCAATGATACCATGGTATTTCCTGCACGATTATACGGAAACAAGGAGAAGACAGGGGCCAAGATCGAAGTATTCCTGCTTCGTGAGCTGAATGAAGAAATGCATCTGTGGGATGTACTGGTGGACCCGGCCAGAAAGATACGTGTAGGCAACAAATTGTACTTTGGTGATGGAGACCTGGTGGCCGAGGTTATCGATAATACCACATCACGAGGAAGAACGATCCGGTTCCTTTTTGACGGAACAGACGAGGAGTTTTACAAGACCATAGAGTCACTGGGCGAAACGCCTCTTCCAAAATATATCAAACGTCCCACGGAACCGGAAGACAAGGAAAGATTCCAGACTATCTATGCAAAAAACAAAGGTGCCGTAGCTGCTCCTACTGCAGGACTTCATTTCACCCGGCAGCTACTGAAACGACTGGAGATCAAAGGTGTGGATATGAGCTACATCACACTGCATATAGGTCTGGGTACATTCAGACCAGTGGATGTGGAAGACCTGACCAAGCACAAAATGGACTCTGAGAACTTCTTCGTGAGCGACGATACCGTGAGTAGGGTAAACCAGGCGCTGGATAATAAAAAGAGAGTATGCGCTGTGGGCACCACTACAATGCGCGCGCTGGAATCTTCAGTATCCGCCAATGGCAGGCTCAAGCCCAGAGAAGGATGGACCGATAAATTTATCTTCCCTCCGTATGAGTTCAAAATATGTAATGCCATGATCACCAATTTTCATATGCCAGAGTCTACACTGTTGATGATGGCCTCTGCTTTTGGGGGTTACGAGCAGGTAATGGAAGCTTATCAGATAGCTATGAAGGAAAAATACAGATTCCTGACATATGGTGACGCCATGCTGATCATCTGAATGAACATACAAAAAGTAAAAAAAGCTGTCACTACTACAATGACAGCTTTTTTTATCTCAACTCATACCGGTGAAGAATGAACAAACACGAATATGCCATAATAGTAGCGGGAGGTAAAGGCACACGCATGAAAAGCCAGACCCCGAAGCAGTTTCTGGAGTTGGATGGCCTTCCCGTACTCATGCATACCATCAATGTGTTTTTCCACTATTCTGAAAGTATCCGTGTAATCCTCGTTCTGCCGGAGGATGATCTTAAAACGTGGGAATTGTTGTGTAAGAAGTATATATACCAAAAGCCATTAACTCTGGCCGCAGGTGGTGACACCAGGTTCCAGTCAGTAAAGAATGGATTGGAAAAGATCAGCGAAAAGTCTGGTCTGGTAGCCATACATGATGGGGTGAGGCCGCTGGTCAGTGAGGACATTATAGCGGCCTCTTTCAGGTTGGCAGCCGTGCATGGCAGTGCTGTGGCAGCAGTAAGGCTAAAGGAATCCATCCGGAAAACGGACAAGGATAATACCCGGGCCGTTGACCGGTCAGACTACAGGCTTATTCAAACTCCGCAGACCTTTGACCTTAGTATTGTCAAAAATGCCTATGAAATTAAGGAGGAACCCGGCCTGACAGATGACGCCAGCGTAGTTGAACGTTCCGGTCACAGTATATCACTTTTTGAAGGGAGCTATTCCAATATTAAGATCACTACGCCGGAAGATATGGTAGTCGCCGAAGCATTGCTACCGGCCCAAAGTAATAGTTGCCTATTACCGGTCTCATTTCTTTTGATCTATTTTGCTAATATTCATCTTCATTGAAGAAAAAGTCTTCTTTTGTAGGGTAATCAGGCCAGATCTCTTCGATGTTTTCATAAGGTTGCCCATCATCTTCCAGTTCCTGAAGATTTTCCACTACCTCCAATGGTGCGCCGGTCCTTATCGAATAGTCAATAAGCTCATCCTTTGTCGCCGGCCATGGGGCGTCCTCCAGGTATGATGCTAATTCAAGTGTCCAATACATAGTATATTCCCTCCTATGTTTAGCTGTCAAATTTGGTGCAAAAATAAAATTTAAAAAATTAAATCAAACCTCTGGCACATTTATTTAGACAACCACGTTTACGATTATCATTAATGTTTATTTATGGGCTCAAACGCAAGCTTTTTTATAAAAGTTTATGATCACCGTATTTTTTTATGAAATTTTTTCGATGCCGTAAAGCCGGTTTGGGCAAGGAAAGAATAAATTTGCCTTCATCAAAATAAAACCCGGACACGTATGAGTGATGAAAAAATAATCTTTTCCATGGCTGGGGTAAGTAAGATCTACCCTCCGAACAAACAGGTACTAAAAGGCATCTATCTTTCCTTTTTTTATGGTGCTAAGATCGGCGTACTGGGTCTGAATGGGTCAGGCAAATCCTCGCTGCTGAGGATCATAGCCGGGGTTGACAAAGAGTACCGTGGTGAGGTGGTCTTTGACGGCAGTTACACCGTAGGATTGCTGGAACAGGAGCCTCAACTGGACAAGACCAAAACCGTCAGGGAAGTGGTAGAAGAAGGTGCCAGCGAGACCATTGCGCTTTTGAAGCAATTTGAAGAGATCAATTTAAAATTTGCCGATCCCGGGGTACTTGAAAACCCCGATGCTATGGACAAGCTCATTCAGCAACAGGGAGAGGTACAGGAAAAGCTGGACCAGTTGAACGCCTGGGAGCTGGATAATAAGCTGGAAAGAGCCATGGACGCCTTACGAACCCCGCCTGGTGACGCTAAAATAGAAAACCTTTCAGGTGGTGAAAAAAGGCGGGTAGCCCTGTGCCGCCTTCTGCTGCAGGAGCCCGATGTACTGCTGCTCGATGAGCCTACCAACCATCTCGATGCGGAATCAGTACACTGGCTTGAGCAACACCTGAGACTTTACAAGGGCACCGTAATTGCCGTTACTCACGACCGGTACTTTCTGGACAATGTGGCGGGATGGATCCTGGAACTGGACCGTGGCGAGGGTATCCCGTGGAAAGGCAACTACTCTTCATGGCTGGAGCAGAAACAGTCTCGTCTGGCGCAGGAAGAGAAAACCGAATCAAAGAGACAGAAAACACTGAGCCGTGAACTGGAATGGGCCAGAATGACACCCAAGGGGAGACATGCCAAGGCCAAAGCCCGACTCAATGCCTACGATAAGCTTCTCAATCAGGAGACGAAGGAGCGTGAGGAAAAGCTCGAGCTGTTCATACCACCCGGTCCCCGGCTGGGTGACAAGGTCATAGAGGCTCATGGTGTTTCAAAGGCTTTTGGAGACAGACTGCTTTATGAAAATCTGGAGTTCTCACTCCCAAAAGCGGGCATAGTAGGCATCATCGGCCCTAACGGAGCAGGAAAAACCACTCTTTTCAAAATGATCACCGGACAGCAGCAGCCGGATGCGGGAACATTTGATGTGGGACCCACCGTAGAAATAGCCTACGTGGACCAGGAACATGATGATCTGAAACCGGAAGATTCGGTTTGGGAAGCCATCAGTGGCGGGAATGAACTGATCGAGCTGGGTGGGAAACAGATCAACAGTCGTGCATATGTGAGTAAGTTCAACTTCAGTGGAGCAGACCAGCAGAAAAAGGTAGGAGAGCTATCAGGTGGCATGCGCAACCGGGTACATCTGGCTATTGCATTAAAGCAGGGCGCCAATCTTTTACTGCTGGACGAACCTACCAATGATCTTGACGTCAATACGCTAAGGGCGCTGGAAGAAGCGCTGGAAAGTTTTGGTGGCTGTGCGGTTATCATATCCCACGACCGTTGGTTCCTGGACAGGGTATGCACACATATTCTGGCTTTCGAAGGTGATTCACAGGTAACGTGGTTTGACGGAAACTTTACTGAGTACGAGGAAAACCGGAAGCAACGCCTGGGAGATATCACACCCAAACGAATAAGATACAAAAAACTGGCAGGTTAACAGGCTTCAGCGTCCACCAGCCCTGGTCATGGATCAACCTACGGTAAGCAAGCCTTGAGTTAAGTTTTCTTTTTCGGGTAGATGTAGGTCTGCTTGATCGCATTAAATTCTACATCAATACCAATCTTGTGCATAGCGCTCAGATAATTATACACCTGACGCTTGGATATTCCCAAAGCACGAGCCAGTTCATCAGCATTGCCGGATTCCTGTCTGGTAATAAGTTTATCTATTTCTATGTAACGCTTAATGATCTGGTGTAGTGCCACGTTATAATAATGATTGAGGGTCAGACTGTCTGTTTATGCACCTTTTTTGGTAATGCCACGGGAAGTTCCCCGAACCGTACCCTGGCGAGGAGCCTGTTGGTTTTACTTTTTACCTGAATGGTATTGTATTGTATATTGAGAGTAAGACCTTTCTTCCTGTTTAGAGGCATTTCATTGAGTTGCTCAAAAGCCATCCAGCAAATACGGCAATTTTTAATCACACCATAGAGATACTTGATCTGGTCATCATACTGCGTAGGTGCTATGATTTCCAGACAGGGGTAATTGTCGGGATGTAATACCATAATGAAGTAGTAATATTTTGAATGCTGTTGGAATATTTGTTATTTCGGTGAACTAACATTGCAATCGACACTGATTCAATGGTCACGAAACAAATAAAGTGAAGAATATTGACAATGTCAAAAATATTGACACATAATACGCATTCATGAACTTTGGGAAAAACCTCCAGGATGTACGGGAAATGAGGGATATGAGTCAGCAGGAGCTGATCAATGAGATCAATAGGAGGCTGCCCAAAATCAAACCAAAGGGCAAGAAGAGTATTGAGAGAAATACTATTTCGCACTATGAAAACAACCGTTCACGTCCAGATATTTATATTCTAAAGACCATTTGTGAGATCCTTGAGGTCAGTGTTGACCGTTTGCTGGAAATCCGTGTAGGAGATACCCGGTTTTTGGCGAATGAGGATATTGAGTGGTACTCCAAAATGGGTACAGTCCTCCAGCGGATTGAGAATATGGAAAAGGCATGGAAAGACCCTAATACAGAAGCCAGTAAAATACGGGAATTGCTGGGCGAATCCATAGCCATGAACAAAGAGCTGGCTAAGGAAGCTGATACTGCAAACAAGAGGTCTGCCATGGTAGAAAAAATGCTCGAAGTGAAGCTCAACTCGGAAGAAGATGGCAGCTAGCGGCCTTTTGTTGAGGTTTATTGATGTCGAAAATTCCTTTTCAAGGATCTCAGTAATACATTAGGATCACAGACACCAAACAAAGATAGCAATCCTTATATTTGGGTATTGTTCATTATATTATGAAAACCCTCTACCTTGTTCGTCATGCCAAATCAAGCTGGAAGTACCCTCAACTTACTGATTTTGACCGTCCGTTAAATAAAAGGGGCCAAAGAGATGCCCCTGAAATGGGAAGAAGGCTTAAGGATCATGAGGTTGTGCCTGACCTCCTGCTGACAAGCCCGGCCAACAGGGCGTTGACCACCTGCCATGAGATCGCAAGGAAGATCAGCTATCCTCAACAGGACATTCAAACCAATGAGAACATCTATCATGCCGGCACAGGCACTTTGCTGCGTATTGTTCAAAAAGTGCCGGATAGTTACCAGAGCCTGATGCTTTTTGGACACAATCCTGGATTTACTGATTTTGCCAATGAGCTGTCCGGCACGGAGATATGGAATATCCCCACCTGCGGTATTTTTGCCTGCACTTTTAGTGTGACCCGCTGG
>LYSV01000226.1 GCA_001657315.1 Flammeovirgaceae bacterium BBD 1991-12
ATACCATAGAAGTACTTATAGCTGACGAAGAGCTGGCTCAAAGAAAAGACGAATGGCAGCCGAGACCGCTGAAAAAGCAGAACGGTGTGCTCTACAAGTATTCACGATTCGTTTCATCGGCATCTGAAGGATGTGTAACTGACCAATGATTATGCAGACACTGACACTTGAAAAAGAAGTTGAAAAAAGGAATGAGACCATTACCGGAGCAGAAGCGGTAATACTCTCCTTGTTGGCAGAAGGGACCGATACTATTTTTGGTTATCCAGGAGGGGCCATTATGCCCATCTACGATGCGCTCTACGGCTATCTGGACAGAATACATCATGTGCTTACCCGTCACGAGCAGGGAGCTATCCATGCCGGTCAGGGGTTTGCACGTGTTTCCGGTAAGCCCGGGGTAGTTTTTGCTACTTCAGGACCCGGGGCCACCAACCTCATTACCGGGCTGGCTGATGCCAAAATTGATAGTACACCATTGGTGTGTATCACCGGTCAGGTGCCGTTTTCCATGCTGGGAACGGACGCGTTTCAGGAAACCGACGTGATCAGTCTGTCCATGCCGGTGACCAAGTGGAACTTTCAGGTGACCAAACCCGAGGAGATACCAGCGGCCATTGCCAAGGCTTTTTACATTGCTACTTCAGGAAGGCCCGGTCCTGTACTGCTGGACATCACCAAGGATGCTCAGTTTGCTACCTTTAGTTTTGACTATAAAAAATGTCAGGGATTTCGCAGCTACAATCCCAAACCGGCGGTGGATATAGAAAAGATCAAAGAGGCGGCTGAATTGATCAACAATGCGAAAAGGCCTTATCTGTTGTTTGGACAGGGGGTGATCCTCTCCCATGCAGAAAAGGAGCTGGCAGCTTTTGTGGAAAAAACAGGTATTCCCGCTGCATGGACCATTTTAGGCCTTTCAGCCCTGCCTACGGACCATCCACTGAATGTAGGGATGCTGGGCATGCATGGCAACTACGGGCCCAATAAGCTCACCAATGAATGTGATGTATTGATAGCTGTTGGTATGCGCTTTGATGACCGGGTCACCGGTAAGGTGGATACGTATGCCAGGCAGGCGAAGGTGATCCATCTGGAGATAGATCCGGCTGAGATTGACAAGAATATTCAAACGGAAGTGGCTGTATTGGGTGACGCTAAGGAATCACTGCAATTGTTAAATGAGTACTGCCATGCCAATGAGCATGCTGAATGGCTGGAGAGATTCCATGAATACTCGCGGATAGAATATGATAAAGTAATCCGGGATGAACTGAATCCTACCAAAGAGGGCCTGACCATGGGGGAGGTGATCCGAAGGGTAAATGACCTGACCGATGGCGATGCCGTGGTCGTAACGGACGTGGGGCAGCATCAGATGGTAGCCTGCCGGTATGCGCATTTCAAAAAATCAAAAAGTAACATTACCTCAGGTGGCCTCGGCACTATGGGTTTTTGCCTGCCGGCGGCTCTTGGCGCCAAGCTGGGAGCCCCTGAAAGGGAGGTGGTGGCTGTGATCGGTGATGGCGGTTTTCAAATGACCATTCAGGAGCTGGGCACCATTTTTCAAACCCAGGCCGCCGTAAAAATTATTATTCTGAACAATGAGTTCCTGGGGATGGTACGTCAGTGGCAGCAGCTGTTTTTTGATAAACGCTATTCTTCTACCGAGCTGGTGAACCCTGACTTTGTTACCGTTTGCCATGGTTTCGGTGTGGAGGCAACCAGGGTATCCAAAAGAGAGCACCTGGATGATTCACTGAAGGTGATGTTTGAGCATGACGGGCCTTACTTGTTGGAAGTAGTAGTGGAAAAGGAAGATAACGTATTCCCGATGGTGCCCAGCGGGGCTTCTGTAGATGAAATACGCCTGGAGTAAAAGAGAATGGCCTGAAAATTAACGTCGAAAGCAGTGAAAAAGATATTCACCATAGTCATATTCACAGAAAACAAGATCGGACTGCTAAGCAGGATCACATCGCTGTTCACACAGCGCCACATCAATATTGAAAGTCTGACGACCTCCGAATCAGAGTATCCGGGTATTCACAGGTTTACCGTTGTGATCCATGAGGTGGAGGACAGGACCAGGAAAGTGGTGAAACAGATCGAGAAGCAGGTGGAGGTACTCAAGGCATTCTGTTTTACGGATGAGGAGACGATCTACAATGAGATCGCATTGTACAAGATCCGTCTGGATGATACTATTGACAGAGAGGAACTGGAGGCGGTGATCAATGCGAATGACGCCTCCATCAAAGAGGAGATCGGTGAGTTCCTGATCATTGAAAAAACAGGGCATAAGGAGCAGACCCATCAGTTATTTGAAGACCTGAAACCCTTTGGAATACAGGGGTTCGTACGGTCGGGAAGAGTCTCGCTGAGCAGGACGTTCAGTACTTTCTCCCAGCACCTGGAGCACCTTGAAACGCATTCAAAAGAAATAATCACACAATAATCAATTTAATTAAAATGGCGAAGATCAATTTTGGTGGAACCACCGAAGAAGTAGTTACCAGAGATGAATTTCCCCTGGAAAAAGCACGTGAGGTGCTGAAGAATGAGACCATTGCCGTTATCGGCTATGGTGTTCAGGGACCGGGACAGGCGCTCAATCTCAAGGATAACGGTTTTAACGTAATCGTAGGGCAGCGAAAAAATTCCAAAACGTGGGATAAGGCCGTAGCCGATGGCTGGGTACCGGGAGAGACTCTCTTCGAGATCGAGGAGGCCTGTCAGAAAGGGACCATCCTTCAGTTCCTGCTTTCCGATGCCGGTCAGATCGCGCTTTGGCCTACGGTGAAAAAGCATCTTACATCTGGAAAGGCGCTGTATTTCTCCCATGGTTTTGGGATCACCTACAAGGAGCGGACGGGTATCATCCCTCCCGATGATGTGGATGTGATCCTAGTGGCACCCAAGGGCTCGGGTACCTCGCTGAGAAGGATGTTTCTCGAGGGGAGAGGCCTGAATTCCAGCTATGCCATCTTCCAGGATGCCACTGGCAGGGCCAAAGAAAGAGTGGTGGCCCTCGGTATAGGTGTAGGCTCCGGGTACTTGTTTGAAACCACCTTTAAAAAGGAAGTGTACAGTGATCTTACCGGGGAGCGTGGTACCCTGATGGGAGCTATCCAGGGTATTTTTGCAGCTCAGTATGAAGTACTGAGGTCTAATGGTCATACGCCTTCAGAGGCTTTCAATGAAACCGTGGAGGAGCTGACCCAATCCCTGATGCCACTGGTAGCAGAGAATGGCATGGACTGGATGTATGCCAACTGTTCCACAACTGCTCAGCGGGGAGCACTGGATTGGTGGAAGAAATTCAAGGATGCTTCGAAGCCCGTATTCGAAGAGCTGTATGCCGAAGTGGCTGCTGGCAATGAGGCCCAGAAATCCATCGATTCCAATAGCAAGGAGGATTATCGTGAAAAGCTGGAAGCCGAGCTGGCCGAGCTACGAGAGTCGGAAATGTGGCAGGCAGGCAGCGAGGTAAGAAAGCTGAGACCTGAAGAGAACTAGTTACGGGTAGCTGGTAACCGGATACTGGTTATCTGCTATGTATGACTTACGACTCAGGACTCAATACCAACAACTAAAAATGCCGGAAGTAACTACCATAAAGATCACCATTGACAACATACTGACAGCGGCGGAAAATCTGAAGGAAGTCGCTGTCAGAACTCCACTGGTGCCGGATCCTTTGCTGTCCGAGCGGTATAATGCCAATGTGCTGCTGAAGCGTGAGGACCTTCAGGTAGTGCGGTCCTATAAGATCCGGGGTGCCTACAACAAGATACAGAGCATTCCGGCAGACCAATTGGAGAACGGTGTGGTGTGTGCCAGTGCAGGTAACCATGCACAGGGAGTGGCCATGGCCTGTTATAAAAAGCAGATCCATGGCACCATTTACATGCCCTCGCCCACTCCGGGTCAGAAGGTGAAGCAGGTCAAAATGTTTGGTAAAGAGTATGTTGACGTGGTATTGACCGGAGATACGTTCGATGATGCTTTTGCTGAGGCCATTCAGCTCTCCAAAGAAAAAAATGCCGTCTTTATTCCTCCTTTTGATGATCAAAAGATCATAGAGGGACAAGGTACCGTAGGTAAGGAGATCCTGGAGGACAGTAACCAGCCCATCGACTACCTGATCGTGCCCATTGGTGGAGGGGGTCTTGCTGCGGGAGTATCGAGCTATTTCAGGGTGTTATCCCCCAGGACGAAGATCATTGGAGTGGAGCCGGCCGGAGCGCCTGCCATGAAAGCTTCGCTGGAAAAGGGAGAAATAGTGGTGCTCGACAAGATCGATAAATTTGTAGATGGCGCCGCTGTGAAAAGGGTAGGAGACATTACGTTTCAGGTGTGTCGTGAAAACCTTGAGGAGGTGGTCACCGTGCCGGAGGGGTTGGTATGCAAAGAGATACTACGCCTGTATAATGAACAGGCCATAGTGGTGGAACCTGCCGGAGCCCTGTCCATAGCGGCGCTGGAAACCCTGAGGGATAAGATCAGGGGTAAAAATGTGGTGTGCCTGGTGAGCGGCAGCAACAACGACATCACCCGCACTATGGAGATCAAGGAGCGCTCACTGCTTTATGAGGGGCTAAAGCACTACTTTATTGTGAACTTCCCCCAGCGTGCCGGCGCACTGCGTGAGTTCCTTACCGACGTACTCGGGCCACAGGATGACATCACACATTTTGAATACTCCAAGAAAAACAGTCGCGAAAGAGGTCCTGCGCTCATTGGCATTGAATTGCAAAAACCGGATGATCTGGCTCCCCTGATGGACAGGATGGAAAAAAAGAAATTCCGTTATGAGTATGTCAATGATCAGCCGGATCTTTTCCATTACTTGATTTAAATGAGGGGCAAACGCGGAGTGTGGAGATATTAGCTTCCTACTATTCTTCTTTTTAAAAGTGGAACGCTACCCGGTGGCTTAAGGATTATGCTACATTTTTGGAGAAATGGGCAAGTTCGTATTTTAAAAATCCCCGTAAGCTCAGGTCCTCGTCCATGTCAGGCCAGTGAATACCAATTCCGTCATTCTCATAATTGTGGAGCTGTTCCAAAGAGGCATTTTTGAGTCTGCTAAAATCGGAAATGGGTCGTTGAATAATCTTTTTGTTGTTCAGAAGTACGATGATCAGGTCCAGGTCTTTATCAAACCAAACGGTTTTGATCCGTAAACCTTCTTCAAAAATGAGCACATCCAATGGGTCAGTGGCTCTCTTGTTTACGATTTTATTTGAAATACTCATCCCACTTTTTAATAAAGAACTCAATATTCTCTTTTGCAATCTTACGGATTTTTCGCTTATCCTGTTCTGTAAATCCATAATAGTAGTCTTCTTCGAAGGCAGGTAAGAGCCATATTTTTCCTCGTCCTCCTCCTTTCTTCATGTGGATATGACATGGTTCATTTCCTTCATCTCAATCAAAATGATAATCAGCTGACCTCCCCCAATAGACATAATGGAAAAGAAGAAATTCCGTTATGAGTATGTCAATGGTCTCATCATTGACCTGATAAATAATTCTATAGCTCCACCTGAAAAATCTTCCAATGTTAACCGGATTATTTGGATAGTATTCGTCCAACTGATATTTCTCCGGGTATAGATTAAGCTTCTTTGAGGCCTTTATAATTTCAGATTTAACCTTTTTGGCCGCTGGAACAGAGTCCATGCTAATATGTTTGTAGTAGGCTGTCCTTGAAAATTCTGTTGACGGGTGGAGGGGGGACGTCCACGAACAGTGTGGGTCATTTGAGGCCCCGTGGGTAAGCGGCCTATAGGGGCCGGGAAGTGCGTTAAGCGGGGAAAATGGCCTTTGTTCGTGGTGCCTTTTTCTTTT
>LYSV01000005.1 GCA_001657315.1 Flammeovirgaceae bacterium BBD 1991-12
GGGATCCGGTGCTCCTGTTGAATACTTGAATGCATTGGATACAAGATTGGTAATGATATGAGTATAGATGTTCGGGTCGATCTGAACGTCCTGGGCAGCGCCTTTTACGTCCAGTTTAATGGACCGGCCGTCCTGCTGATTTGAGAAAGACTGGTCGATCACACCCTGAATGAGCTCCTTTAAATTGGAGACAACAGGTTTGAAAGGGATCTTACCGGACTCGATCTTGCCCATGAGCAGTATTTCATTCATCAGAATGGTCAACCTCTGCAGCTCGGAGCTTATACGCTCCAGGCTTTTATCTACCTTCTCTCTTGCTTTCAGTTCCTCGTTTTCCAGACGGAAGGAGAGCAGCTCGATATTCGTTTGTATTGTTGTCAGGGGGGTCCGGAATTCATGGGAGGTCATCGCCACAAACTGGGATTTCATCTTATTGAGTTCCTTTTGCTTGTCCAGGGCCGTTTTCATGTCCTGCTCAGCCTTTTTTCGCTGAGTAATATCCCGCGCAAAGGCAGAAAAAAAGGTTTTACCCTCCACGGAAACCGGCTTGATGCTTATCTCTATAGGGAATTCCCTGCCGTCCTTGTGTAAACCGCTGATTTCTATACGTTTATTGGAAACACGGGTCTCACCTGTTTTCCTAAAACGTTTCATGCCCTCCGTATGACCCTGACGGTATTTTTCCGGGATGATGAGTGACGCCATATTCCTGCCCAGGACTTCTTCCTTTTTGAAGCCAAACAACATTTCGGCCTGTGGATTCCATTCTGTGATGTTGCCGGACAGATCGATCGTGATCACTGCATCCAGTGCAGAATCAATGATCAATCTCAGTTTGTTTTCGCTTTCGAAAAGGGCCCTTTCCGTCTGCCGGCGCTTTTCGCGGATAATGGCATTTCTGATCTTGGTCGCCGCCAGATTGGAAACGGTCACGAAGGTTTCAAGGTGCTCATCCGTATAGTATCCTTTCTTAGGGTGCTCTGAATTCAATACACCCAGCACCTCTCCCTCACTTATAATGGGAACGGCCATAACAGAACTACTTTTTTCTCCCCCCGGAGCGTATCTGGGGTCTTTATCAGTGTCATTAATGATCTCTGCCTTTCCATCCCTGGCCACTACTCCGATAATTCCCACACCCAGAGGTATTGAGACCTTCTCTTTTGTCTCACTTTTTTTGTGGATCCCTACGTAATTCGAGACCTCAATGAGATTGGTGCTGTCTTCATCCAGCAGAAACACGGAGCAGTCTGAAAATCCAAATTGATCGACAATATTGATCACAATTTCCTCAACAATATTCTCAATTCCGTCACTGCCGATCAGCTTGACGGCAAAGTCATTAATACCTTTCAGGTAGCGCTGCTTCTCACTCAACTGCTGATTTTGTTCTGCCAGCTTGGCAAGGAGGCGGCGCTCCGATATCTCCTTTTCCTTTTTCTCCGTGATGTCAAGGTGTATTCCCATGGAGCCGGTTACCTTGCCCGTACCGTCTTTTATGGGTGCCCCGCTAATGATGGCCCACTTTTCGTTACCGGCCTTATCTACAATGGGCAGCTCATAATAACTCGAATGTCCGTTTTGTCGTTTTTGATTTTCCTGCTCCAGGTGTTTGACTATCTCTTCATTTTCTGTTTTCACAAAAACACTGGCAGCCTTTTTACCGATGATCTCATCCATATTGTAGCCCATGAGCCGTAGAAAGGACTCGTTGGCATACAGGATGTTTTCGTTGTTGTCCACCTCCAGCAGTCCCAGGTCTATGTTATCGATGATCTTACGGTATTTTTCTTCACTGTTCAGATGGTCCTGCTCCGCGATCTTCCTCTGCTCGATCTCATTCTGAAGCCTCTCAAAGGCAAACCCGCTTTCAAGACTCATGGCCAATTGCCGCACTACATTCAGAAAAGGATAGATAGCTTCCCGGTTCAGTTTTTCCGGATGGTTGGCTGAATAAAGCTCCAGCATACCGAGATCATTCAGCCTGAAGTAGGCAAAATGCCCCTCCAGCTCTTTTCCGAAAAAGATGGACTCTGTAGTCAGCCCTATCTCTCCTTCACTAAAAAGATCGGTGATCTTCTGATGACTGACCATCAGCTTTTCGCGTAACATTGGGATGCTGAACAGGTTCCGGCAGGTGATCACATCATCTTCCTGCTCACCAAAAAGCCATATGGCTCCATAGTTCAGCGCCTTCCTGGACAGGAACTTTTTGATAAACTGCTTTGCATTGTCTTCAGGTCTTCTGTGCTTGAGGTTTGTCAGGCTTAATTCATAAAGCAGGGCTACCTGTGAGAAACTGTCTTCCATTCCGGTTACTGATTAGTAAAAAGTGGAGACTACCACCGTTTTGTTAAAAAACTCCAATAAGCCCTCTCCGTAGGAAGATATTTCTCCCAGAGATAATACTCCTTCCGGCACAAGCCTATTGTTCTTTTGTTTCACTGTATCATCAATAGCCTCTAGCTCCTGGTTAAAATCTTCCTGGAGAAACAAAACCCTTGATATGCAGTCAAATACCAGTACTGATTTGGGGTTGACACCCTCCGTGGCCAGTACTGCCGCCTCCCGGGCACATTCGATCAGTACCTCCGGTTCTCCTGAGAGGATATTTACAGAGCTGTTTGTATTGATCTCACCCACACATGTCATACTCGAACTGTCTTCCGTCAATATCGGATCCCGGACTACATCTTCGTACCCCTCCCGGTACACTCCAAACGGAAAACCTTTTGCAACATCAAAAAAATTGACCTTATCCAACGTGGCACCACTGTAAGATTCAATAACCTCTTTATATACATCAAAAGCAGGTCGCCAATTGATCTCGTTAACAATATTTCCTCGTGAATTGTTTACAATATAAGGCCCCGCAATTTTCTTCCAGCCATGCTTAACTCCCGTTTGACAATGATCATTCACCATGATTACAAGGCCGGCATCCTGAAAGAAGCCTTCGTTTGAAAATATGCACGGTTTGGATTGCAATGAAAGCGATCCGCACCCACCACCGATGTAGTTCAGCCGGTTCCAGTATTTGGTATAGATGCTCTCAAGAAAAAGAGGAATGTTGTTGGTCAATCCATCGACGAGCACGATAGCTGACGTGGTGGAGGCACCAAGATGTGGCAGTTGTCTTTTGATGTCCTGTTCCTTCAGGCTTGTGCATACTGCTACATGGCTGTCACCATTGAGAATTTTAAGAATAATACCTTCCTCCAGATGCTCCTTTCCGCTAAGGAGCCCGGGAAAAATACCCCCGGCGATTCTTATGCCTTTATCATTTGCCTGCCTGATCAGCTCAGGAATATCTACCTCGCTGTTTTCAGCGATCATCAGCAGATTAAGATCTGTCGGGGAAAGATGCATTAGTATGTTTTCAATTTCCATCTGCACAATTACCATCTCTCTTACTCTTTAATTTAAAGTTCATTTATCTCCCAGATCCTGTTTTTCGATCAGTTGCAGCATTCGGAAGTTCAACTGAAACAACCTGTTCACGAATGGAACTTGCCGCTGCACAGGAAGCATGGTCGAAGACCTTCTTCCCACGGGTGAAGTACACCCGGTTTAGAATGATCGATTGGGATTCTTAAGGATATTACAAATCTAAGGTGGATGATAAGGCTCTGGCAATCGGCCAATTATGGTAAATTTCCATAGGTTAACACACGGATGTTCTCTACGCATTATGGCCTATGATTATCCTTGTATAGCATGGATAACAGAGAGTAGTACCAGATCAAGAGAACTGACTGAAAAAGAGAGGGCTGACGTACGGATAGCGGGCTGTTCTCGCTGTGAATTTGGCAATTTAGAGCGAATAAAAAAGCCTGTGCTTCAGCGCAGGCTTTTCTGTTAGTCAGAGAGTACTTCCTACAGGATGAAACTCCCCGGTATATATACGTAAAAAATAATGTGACTATTGGATCGTAACTTCCAGATTACCTGCCCGGTAGTGGCCAAGCACTTCTCCACCGGCGCTTGTAGCTTGAGTCGGGTCTGAGGAAGAAAACCGGTCCATTACCAGCTCACCAGTAGAAGATTCAATTTCTTCCAGTCGGTTGGGTGTCAGAATGATGGAAGTAGCGCCATTATTGTCCTGTATGAACAGTTTTGATTCTGAAACAGCGTTGGGTACGATGCTTACCGTTACGGATTCGCCCTCTGCCAGTGCTGTACCATCCCATACGATTTCATAAGACTGGCTTTTATCCACTGTGGTACTTTGGCCATCAGGAAAATCAGCCGTAGCGATGGACACAAAATTGGTAAAGGTATTGTCATCAAGGTCGTTATACTCGAAAATGCCTGATTGCACCAGACCGGAAAATTCCCTCACGTAGTATGCCAGCGTGCGATCAAAGCTCAGCTCCTGACCATTAAAGGAAACTGAGGCGCCTTCAGACAATTCCAGCTTGGTGCCTGTAGGATTGCCAAAGAAAAAGGTGGTGCGTGCAAAGGTGACATCGCGGTTCACATCATAAAAAAGCTCATACAGGGCGTAGATCCGGTCCTGATTTACATTTTCCGAGTCTTCAGACTCGCAGCTCATCAAAAAGGACACTAAACCCACCAGACATAGACTAAAAAAAGACCTTAACATTGTTTTCATTTTAATTGGTTTCTGAATAGTTAGCTGAGAATTATTTCTCTCTTCAGCTAATACAAGGCCATATGGAATTACCCTACCTTTTGTAACCAAAAAAATCAGAGACTATGGAATGGATAGTTAACCTAATGTTTAAATTTTCTATCCCTGGTAATATGCCAAAAACAGCATGAATATGACCTCTGGGTGAATTCATCTCCTGAAAAAATAACAATAAGCAAATTGTGCTTTACGACTTTATGTTTGGCAGGTGGTTGTGCATAAAATCACTTTTCCCTGAAGTATCTGTAATTTATCATTTGCGGGTAAGGTAAATCCTGGATATATTGGTCACCGCCCTGTTTGATCTTTTAACCTATGAACCATTTTTTTCAACTTACAAGACCCATTGTTATTGTTTTCCTTTTGTGTCCGTCAGCAGCATCTTTTGGCCAACAGAGTAAACTACAGGAACTCAGCAAACTTCTGGAGCAGGCAGTTCAGCAGAACAATGACGGGAAGGCAGCCTTCTACAATTATGAAATAGCCAAACAGTACCTGGATCAGGATGAAACGGACAAGGCTTCCGAATACTTGTCACAAAGTGTGAAACTGGCTAGAAAGGCGGAAGACAACGCACTACTGTATCTGGCATACCGGCTTACCGGGGAGGTATTTGTGCAGGAACAGAGCTATAACAAGGCCCTGAATAACTTTCAGCGGGCGCTGAGGGTAGCACGTGACATGGACAAGCAGGAGTTTATAAAGGAGGCACTGATGGAAGTGGGGGCAAGCTCTGCATCCCTCGGCCGTCAGAAAAGATCGGTTGAGCATTGGGAAGAGGCCCTGTCCATGGCTATTCAAACCAATGATGTTATCCTGCAACTGGAATGCTACCAGTTATTGGCAGAAGCTTACGGGAAAGAGGGAGGTGAAGCTAAACAAAAGGAATACCAGGCACTTTACAACAATATCATACAAAATCAGGAGAGCGAACAATTAAGTCAGCAACAGCGTGCCGAGCTTGAAGAGCTTGAGCAGCAACTGGAACAGGCCGGAGAAGAGAAGCAAAATGTAAGTACCATGTTGCAACGGCAGTCCAGCCGTCTGCGCCAGGCAGAGGACTCCCTGCTTGCCACCAAATATTCGCTGGATGAAACCGAGCGGTCACTGAAACTGGCCGAAGAGATATCGGAAAACCAGCGGCTGCAGATCGATCTGCTTAATAAGGACAAGGAACTCGCTGAAAGCCGCATTATGGAACAGAAAGTCCGTCTGGAAAATGAAGCCCTGATACGAAACTCGATCATTATCGGCGCCCTGTTGGCAGGATCACTTGTTTTTGTAGTCGTGCTTGGGTATCGGCGCAAGATCGAAGCCAACAAGGAGATTGACCGCCAGAATAAGAGTATTCAAAGTAGCATCAACTATGCCAAGAGAATACAGGAAGCTATGCTTCATAACAGTAACCTCCAGGAACAACTGCTACCGGATTCCTTCGTGCTTTTTAAGCCCAGGGATGTGGTGAGCGGGGACTTCTACTGGATATCTGAGCTCAAGGGATGGTATGATCCCGATGTGGTCATAGCGGCCGTAGACTGTACCGGCCATGGGATACCCGGTGCATTTATGTCCATGATAGGGATGAATTCACTCAATGCCATCATAAGCCGGGGAGTAGCAGAGTCCGATCAGATACTGGATGAGCTGGACAAGGAGATCCGTACCGCACTGCAGCAGGAAAAAACGGGCAACCAGGATGGTATGGACGTGGCGCTTGGCATCTACAGAAAGGAGAGGGGCGTCCTCGAATTTTCCGGAGCCAAAAACCCGCTTATCTATATACAGGATAACAAGGTGTTTAAGCTAAAGGGGGATCGCCGTGCCATAGGCGGTAAACAATACAAAAAGAAAGATATCGGCTTTAAAAAGCATTCCGTCAGCATCGATCAGCCTACCGTCATTTATCTGTTTTCTGATGGCTATCAGGATCAGTTTGGTGGTGAGCAGAACACCAAGTTCATGACCACAAGATTTGCTGACCTTTTGCTGGAGATCCATCAAAAACCCATGCAGGAGCAAAAGGAGATCCTTGATCGTACTATTATGGAATGGATGGAAGGACGCAAGCAAACTGATGATATCCTGGTCGTAGGCGTTCGGCTGGAGGCTGATGTTTAGGGATTGGTTTGTTGTTCAAAGTTTCCTGTTTATGGTTTGAGAGTCAAACTGTAAACAGGAAACAAGAAACGAATGTCCCCAAACCAGGATCTCCTTTGTCTTTATCAGTAAAGGTTTTATCGAAAAAAAAAGAACGAATGGAAGATTTTATGTTACTGGTAAAGGGTGACGGCTCTGATGCCTCACCTGAGCAAATGCAAAAAAAACTGGAAAGCTACCAGGTGTGGATGGAAAAGTGGAAAGGGAGTGGAAACTATGTTGGCGGAGCCCCGTTCCAGACTGCGGGTCACTTTCTTGTGGATGTTGATACCATGGTTTCGGACGGCGACTTTCTGGACCCTCAGGAAACCATTGGCGGATATATCCATATCATGGCCGATAGCCTGGATGCTGCTACGGAAATCGCCAGGGAATGTCCTCTTTTGGACGGATGTGGTATTTATGTAAGACCGTTTCTAAAAATGAATTAAACTACGCCAGGGCTGTTGATGAAAGATCAGAAATATGTCCGCTGGACTCCGTGAGAAATCAGAAACCAGAAAATGAACTGGTCTGCATTTTCTGATTTCTTGTTTTCTACCATGTGCTGTTCTGCTACTGTAATTTTATGAAAAAGTTTATAATGCTCATTAAAGAAGATCTGAAGGTGGAAGCCTCAGCGGCTGATCTCAAAGCCATGGAATCGGGATACAAAACCTGGATGGAAGGGTTGATCGTCTCAGGTAACTATGTTCATGGTAGCCGGCTCAATCAAACAGGAGCGAAGCTGGAAGCACGTAGTGAGATTGTGTCCGATGGTCCGTTTGTGGAGCCGAAGGAAATGATCGGTGGCCTGGTCATTATTCAGGCCCGTGATCTGGAGGAGGCCATAGAGATCACCCGTTCCTGTCCCATGCATTCTCTTCATGATATTGAGGTAAGGGAGGTCAGTCATGACTTCCCGGCATGAAACAAAGGTAGGCAAACTGATCGACCATCTTTTCCGGCAGGAATATGGCCGGATCATTTCGTACCTTACCTCCGTCTTCGGCCTGGAGAAATGGGAATCTATGGAAGATATAGTCCAGGAAACCCTGCTGGATGCCTACAGGAACTGGAGCTATCACGGTATTCCTGATCAGCCCAAAAGATGGCTGTTCAAGGTAGCCAAAAACAAAGCCATCAATTTCTCCATGCGGGAGCAAAAAAGGGGTAGTATCTATGAAAAGTTCATCACGGACCATTCTGATGAGGGTGAAGACGAGCTTTACCTCGACCGGGAGATAGAGGACAGCATGCTACGTATGATCTTTGCCTGCGCCGCCCCGGAGCTGTCGGATATCAACAAGATACTGCTGGTACTCAATACACTATGTGGATTTACCTGCAGGGAGATCGCCGATGCACTGCTTATGGAAGAAGAGGCGATAAAGAAAAAGCTCTTCCGTGCCAAAAAGGAGATCAGAGAGAAAGGCATCAAACTTACAGTGCCTGCCGGACGGGCGTTGAAGGTACGTCTTCATTCTGTGCTGTCCTGTTTGTACCTGCTGTTCAATGAAGGGTACAACTCATCCCATGCGGATCAGGTGATCCGTAAGGATATTTGCCTGGAGGCCATCAGACTGACCAAACTACTGATCAATCACTTTCAGCGGGAGACCAGGCCCCGTGCATTGCTGTCACTGATGTGTTTTCATACAGCAAGGTTTGCCAGCAGGATAGATGACCGGGGTGCCATTATTCTGATCCGGGATCAGGACCGCTCTTCATGGGACAGGGAGCTGATCGGTCTTGGAATATATTACCTTTCAGAAGCCTCGGAGGGGCCGGAATTGTCGGCCTATCACCTTGAGGCGGCGATAGCAGCGGAACATTGTAAGGCAGAAAGCTTTGAAAATACCGACTGGCAGTACATTTATACGCTTTATGAAAAGCTGTTGGAAATAAAGCCATCACCAGTGATAGAAATGAATATGGCCATTGTAATGAGCCAGTTGGGAGATATAGCGGGTGCGATTCGGCAGTTGGTATCGCTTGAGACCCGCAGTAAGCAATTGGTACGTTATTATCTCTTTTTCGCCACGCTGGGAGAAATGTATTATCTCCATAACCGGCCCGAGCAGGCGCTGGCTTATTTTGAAAAGGCCAGGTCACTGACACGATCACAACAGGAAAAGGACCTTTTGTCTGAAAAAATAGAAAAGATCAAAAAAGCCTGACGCACATGTCCCCGGGCAGCGGTCCTGATTGTCTTTTTATAAAAGCTGTCCCGGTCCGGGGCAGTCAGGATCTTTATAATAGTAAAAACAAGCTTACGGAAATGAAGAAAATGATTTTGATTGCAAAAGTGATCGTTCTGGGAATATTGCCCCATGGTCTGCAGGCCCAGTCGGGCAAGATATCTCCCGAAGAGAAAGAATTTTTAGTCAACTTTCTGAAAGTGACACAAGATGACCTGCTCACGACCATCTCAAAAGTGGATGCTCAGCAATGGACAGAACGCCCGGAAGATGGTGGCTGGTCAGTCGCGGACTGTATGGAGCATGTGATCATGGCGGAGCAGGCGGTGTTTGGTCAGGTGAAGGAAGCCCTGGCCAGTACGGCAGATAACGAACAAAATACAAAACACCTTGATGCATGGCTCATAGGTAAGATTACTGACAGGGGAGTAAAAGTCCAAACCCCTCTTCCTCCTCAGGAAAACGGTAAAAGCAAACAGGAGATGATCGATGAGTTAAAGGCTTCAAGGGAAAACATCATCGCATTTGTGGAAGAAGATCATGAGATGAGAAATCATTTTGGACGCTCGCCCTATGGTCCTGCGGATGCCTATCAGTTGTTGCTGGTCATTGCAGCCCACTCCATGCGACATACGGCACAAGTCACCGAAGTATTGAATGAGATCAGTGGACTTTAGTTTGTTCAACGTTCAATGTTGAATGTCCAAAGTCACTCTTAACCCAACGGATGGGTCATGTGATCCACATGTGCCCATTCCATCCCACCAATCCACCAACCCTAACCCCCGATCTGTCAATTCCGTACGCACCCTGAACACCATACCCCTTATGGAGAATAACCTGTGGAGCAGTCTCACACTTCCAGCTTCCAACTTCCGACTTCCGACTTCCAGCTTCCAACTCCTAACTCCCCCATTTTCCCACAACGTAAGATATCATCTTTTTAAGAGTTGAATCATTCAAAAATTATCACTAAATCATTATATTGTATATAGATTGTGTATAGTAGGAGAACGTCACCTCCGGGGCTTTATGAAAAGGGCGTACACCCTTTTGATCTATCAGGGAATTCATGCTAATCGATCATGTTTCAGATCATGTTATACTTTAACTCCTCCTGAACAGTCCTGCATACCGGAGTGCAGTTCTTAATGGTCTGATCTATTCCTCACAGCTTATCCCCTGATAGAACATTACACTTCCTGTAAACATGTAACAAATCTAAACCAACCTTACTATGAAAAACCATCTACAAAAATCAGCCCTTGTGCCTGTGAGGGCGCTCATCATGAGCTTTATGATCACGGGCCTGTGCGTACAGTTTCCGTTGGCCCGGTCAGTGGCCGACGGCTATCTAAAAGCTCCTGCTATGGAGACAGAAGTCTCGGGCACCGTTGTTTCAGATGAAGGGGAGCAACTGCCCGGGGTAAACGTGCTGGTAAAAGGTACCAATACCGGTACAGTGACGGACATTAATGGCAGCTTTCGATTGAATGTACCTGATGAAAATGCGATACTTGTGTTTTCCTTTATTGGCTATCAGACGCAGGAAATACCGGTCGGGGGCAGGTCAGTCATTGACGTTACCATGGCCTCCGATGTGCAGGCACTGGAAGAGGTGGTGGTCGTGGGATACGGTACGGTGCGGAAAAGTGACCTGACGGGCTCCGTGGCCACTGTCAAAGCCGATGCCATCAAGGAATTTCCCATCACCTCCATCGATCAGGCCCTTCAGTCTCGTGTGGCAGGTGTGAATGTTACCCAGACCTCTTCAGCACCGGGTGGAGGCCTCTCCGTGAGGATCAGGGGAGCTAACTCGATCAACAGTGGTAGTGAGCCTTTGTATGTGATCGATGGCTTTCCGGTCTATCCTGACAATGACGCCTCAGGGACCTCCGGCAACCGGACCTCCGGCAATGCTCTTGCATCACTGAATCCCAATGACATCGAGTCTATAGAAATACTGAAAGACGCTTCGGCTACCTCTATTTATGGTTCACGTGGTTCCAATGGCGTGGTCCTGATCACCACAAAACGAGGGAAGGCCGGCCAGACCAGGATCGAGTATGACGGCTCCTACTCCATACAGCGGATCTCCAATAACATCGACCGGCTAAATGCCCGGGAGTACGCCCAGTACCGGAACCTGATCGCTGATAGCAAGGGGGAGACAAGGCCCTTTTCCGAAGCCCAGATCAATCAACTGGGAGAGGGAACGGACTGGATGGATGAAGTGCTGCAGACAGGTGCCATTCACAATCATCAGTTGACCATATCCGGTGGTGGAGAGCAGTCGAGGTTTGCAGTTATTGGTAATTACCATGAAAATGAAGGCATTATCCTGGGCAGTAACTTTGAGCGATACGGTGTACGGCTCAATCTTGACAATGACCTGCTGGATGATTTTATCACCATCAGCTCAAGTCTGTCCTATAACAGAAGCATTACCGAAAGTCAAACCACTGACCGGCAGACACCTGGCGACGGAGGTATTGTCATCACAGCACTGGGCCTGGACCCAACAGTACCGGTAAGGGATGCCGAGGGGAACTTCAACCTGGTATCTTATGACGGACGCTTCGACATCAATCCGGTGCAGGAGGCGCTCAATATTGATGACACAGATTTTGTCAACCGCTTTTTGGGCAATACCGGGGTCACGTTTAATCTCACCGAACATCTGAAATTCAAAACCAGCATAGGGGCGGACATTCTGAATGCCAACAGGATCACCTTTTATGGGGCCAATACTTATCTGGGAAGGCAGCGCAGTGGCGATCTGCAGAACTTTTCGCGGTACTCTACCAACCTGCTTAACGAGAATGTGCTTTCCTACAGCCGCCAGTTTTCACCCAATCATTTTCTGGATGTAGTGGCTGGCTATACCTACCAGCATATTGTCAATCGATTTACCAGCGTATCCACCCGCAATGTGGCCGGTACATCTGCGGAAAATGTACGGCTGCAGGACGGTACCAATCCTCAGATACCCTCCTCCGGCAGGGCAGAGTCCGTGCTGAAATCCTTTCTGACAAGGGTCAACTACAAGTTTAAGGATCGGTACCTGGCCACCTTCACCATACGGCGTGATGGTGCATCCGTCTTTTCAGAAGATAACAAGTGGTCCAATTTCCCTTCCGTAGCCTTGGGATGGAGGGTGATCGATGAGCCCTTTTTGCAGGATAACAAGGTGCTGTCCAACCTCAAGCTCAGAGCAAGTTACGGCGTAACAGGAAACTCCAACGTGCCGGCGTTCAGTTCATTTCCGGCGCAGGCTACCAATAATTACGTCTTCGGTGAAACTCCGGCGCTGGTCACCGGTAAATCGGAGGACAGGCTGGGGAATGACGAGCTGAAATGGGAATCAACAAGGATGTTCAACGTGGGAATAGATGCAGGTTTTCTGGATGAGAGACTTGTGCTGACGTTGGACTATTTCAGAACCACAACGGATGACCTTTTGCTGAATATAGCCTTGCCTCCAAGTCTAGGATTTGAATCCGTACTGAAGAACAGCGGCTCACTGGAAAACAATGGTCTGGAAGTGGGGCTGAGCTATATCGTCATTGACAACAGTGATCTGCGCTGGGACATTTCCGGTAACATCTCCTTCCTGAACAATGAGATCACCGATCTTGGCGATAGCGGTCCGTTCTTTGCGCCTATGCTGAATACGCACCTCGGAGTGAACGGCAGTTGGGTGGAACCCGGCCAGTCTATAGGAGTGTGGAGAGGGTACAGATTCACGGGCCTTTTCCAGGACCAGACCGAAATTGACAACAATGCCTCACTGCCCGGTGACAAGCCCGGATCTCCACGGTACTTGGACCGGGATGATGATGGTGATCTGGACTCAGATGATTGGGTGATCCTGGGGAATCCCAATCCCGATGTCACCTGGGGGTTCAATACTTCAGTGAAGTACAAAAATTTTGATCTGGCCGTTTTCCTGAGGGGTGTTCATGGTAATGAGGTCAGAAACCTGCAGGCCTCTGAGCTGGCAGACGGCACACAGATCATCAATCAGGTGGGTGATATGCTGTCAGACTCATGGACGCCGGAAAACCGTGGCGCCAGCCGTCCGATCATCGATGGTACGCGGGATTTCGCCGGTTTTTTCCGGGATTCAGATTATTTCATTGAAGATGGATCGTTTGTCAGAGTACAGAATATTGCAGTTGGATACACTCTGCCGGAGCTGAAATATATTACCCGGCTTCGTGTGTATGTGAGCGCTCAGAACCCATGGGTCTTTACGGATTACAGCGGTTTTGATCCGGAGGTGAACAACCAGGGTCAGAATAACCTGAACAGAGCCGATGACTATGACGCCTATCCGAGATCCATGATCTTCACTTTTGGGGTCAACATGGGCCTTTGAATGAATTGTTAGCTAAACCAAAAACATGATGAAAAAGATAAAATATACAGCCTTTTTGCTAACAGGTATCCTCTTTCTCTTCAATTCCTGTAAGGACCTGGAGGAAGAGCCTGACTTTACTACGGCAGAAAACTTTTTTACCAACCCGGAGCAGCTGGAGATTGGTGTGAACGGAGTGTATGATGTGCTGGGCTACGCCAATCAATGGTTTAACCATTTCTATAACCGCTATGTCTTCGAATGCTTGGTGGGATACCAGGTAGGCTGGGAAAAAGGGCCGCTGAATTTTCAAAACGGTATTGTGGACCCCAGTGACATCTACATAGATGCCTACTGGAAGCAGTCTTACGACGCCATCAATAGTGCCAATACAGTCATCGAGTCAGCGGACAGACTCCTGGCCGAGGGATCTACAGATGATGACAAGGTCAGAAGGGTGCAGGCGGAAGCCAAATTTTTGCGGTCCTTCTTTTATTTCAACCTGATCCGGTATTTTGATGACGTGCCTTTTAGTGATAAGCGCGTGACCAATGATCAGGTACGACCTACCAATGAGAATGGTAAGGCCAATGTGATCGCGATGATGAATACGGATCTGACAGCGATTGCCGATGTACTTCCCGATACCTACAGCGGGGGTGATGCCGGCCGGGTTACCCGATGGGCCGCGCTTACCCTTTTAATGAAGGGGCAGCTACTGGATGAGGACTGGACAGGTGCACTGGCCACGGCTCAAAATATTGTAGACAACAGCGGACTGAGCCTGTTCGATGATTTCAGCCATAATTTTGAGTTGGAGTTCGAAAACACCGGAGAACGGATATTTGAGGCACAGGTGTCCTCTGCTGTAGCAGCCAGCGAAACCAACAATCACCACGCTCATTTTGTACCCGCGGATATGCCCACCGACCAGGGCGGTGTGGGATGGCACTGGCTGTACGGCACCAAGGACTTCCGTATGGAATATGACGATGACGATCAGCGCATACCGGGGACTTTCCTGGAATCGTACCCTACAAAAACGCTGGGCAGAAAATCCGATGGCTCGTGGCCATGGGTAACATGGGATCCGGATGCTGAATTTACCCTCACTACCGGTCTGGTGGGGATCATAGCAGGCAAAACGGCGGATGATTATACGGTTGGCGAACTCGTTTTTGGCCGGCCGCACAACAGAAAATGGTTTGAATTCGGCCCCAGTGAGTCGTGGGAAGATGAAGAGAAAAACATCGTCTACCTGCGTTACGCCGATGTGCTGCTCGGACACTCCGAAGCGGCCAACGAAAGCGGCACGGGTGATCCCTATTTCGGAATTAATCTTGTGCGTGAAAGGGCAGGCTTGCCCCAGTTGGGTGGCCTTTCCCAGCCTGAGCTGAGGGATGCCATCGTTAATGAGCGTGTGCTGGAGTTTGCCTTTGAGCAGGAGACATATCCTGAGCTGAAGAGAAAAAGTACTTTTGGCGGTGATCCGGATTACCTGGGCGACTACATTCAAAGGTTCATTGATACCTATGGCTTACAAAGACAGCTAAAGGCGAGGGATTATGTACTGCCCATTCCGCTGGCAGAATTGCTGAATAATCCGAATGCGGAGCAGCATGATGTGTGGAAGTGATTAACAAGGCCGTTTAAAACCTGTTTTTTAACACAGTCAACATTTTGAAATGTGGACAGGACTCATGAGATATTTTTCACGATATATTGATGATCAGAATGTAATTCATTACAGATTCCTTGTATTCAACTCACCCCCATTCCGCTCTTCGGCGGAATATCCCCTCTCTAAGCTTAGAGAGGGAAATGTTCAAACGAAGTTTGAACGAGGGTGAGTTGATATACGTCATGGGTATGAGTGAAGCACTGGCAAAGAAGCCCGTCCACAGGACTCGGTGAGCCTTCCATAGTCTTTTGTGAGACATACATTGACTTGACGAACCTGAAGGGACTGTACGATGAAGTATGTACAGCCCCTTCTTTTTGATCATATATTCCCTTAATTTTCGCTTGCTAAAACCAACAACCTATGTCAGGAAATGTGCGGTATCCTATATTCTGTATCTTCCTGTCATTGTTTTGTTGTGAAGCACCACAACAGGAAGCCACCCCTACGCTGTTTACCCTGCTTTCGGCAGAAAAGACCCAAATCGATTTTGAAAACACCATCGTTGAGAACGATACCTTCAATATGGTGGACTTTTTCTATGTATACAATGGTGGTGGAGTAGCCCTTGGTGACATCAATAACGACGGATTGGCGGATGCTTTTTTCACCGGTAACATGGTAGACGATCGCCTGTACCTGAATAAGGGGAATATGGTTTTTGAGGATATCTCAAAAGGATCGGGGATCCAAAAATGGCCCGGATGGTCTACTGGAGTTACTATGGTAGATATTAATCACGACGGCTATCTGGATATTTACATTTGCCGCTCGGGAAATTACCCGGTGGACCGGAGAAAAAACCTGCTTTACATCAATAACGGCGATCTGACCTTTACGGAAAGCGCAGGATCATGGGGCATTGATGACCCCAGTTATTCCACCCAGGCCGCATTTTTTGATTATGACAAGGATGGCGATGTAGACATGTATCTGCTGAACCATACCAATGACGTCCGTGATCCCAACAATATAAAGCCTCTCATCTCCGACGGATCAGGTCCGGCCAATGATCGTCTGTACAGAAATAACGGTAATCAGACATTTACGGATGTAACACTGGAGGCGGGCATTCTTTTCGATGGTTTTGGCCTTGGCGTGGCCATTGGAGATGTCAACCAGGACGGGTGGGAGGATGTGTACGTGTCGAATGACTTTCTGGCTCAGGATTATCTGTATATCAACAATAAAAACGGCACCTTTCGTGAAGGTGGTAGCCAAAGCATGAAACATTTCAGCCAGTTTGGCATGGGCGCTGATGCTGCTGATTTTAACAATGACGGGCTGGTGGATATTGTGGTGGCTGACATGCTGCCTTCAGATAACCTCGGGAGGAAAAAGATGGCCGGCCCATTGAATTTCAATCTTTTCGGGCTGGCCCTTCAAACGGGCTACCATCCCCAATATATGCGCAATACCCTGCAGCTTAATCAGGGTGTGGATCATAACGGCACCGTGCTTTTCAGTGAGATAGGACAGCTTTCGGGCATTCACTCCACCGACTGGAGCTGGGCACCGCTGCTGGCTGACTTTGACAATGATGGCAGAAAAGACCTCTTCATCACCAACGGTTACCTGAGGGATATTATAGATCTTGATTTTATCAATTATACCGCTGGCCTTTCAGCGCGCACCAGCCAGCAACAATTGAACGAGGTGCTAAGGAAAAAGGCCCGAGAAATGCCGGGCCTGCACACCAACAATGTGATCTTTAGCAATGCCGGAGACTACAGCTTCACAGACCAAACCGCAAGATGGGGAATGGATCAGTCGTCCTATTCTAACGGCGCCGCTTTTGGTGACCTGGACAATGACGGTGACCTGGACCTGGTGATCAATAATATCAACAGTCCGGCTTTTGTTTATGAAAACCGGGCAACGGATGTCACTGCGAACAACTCTATTCGGATTCAGCTAAAAGGAAGCTTGCAGAATCCTTTTGCGCTGGGCAGTGAGGTGAGGATCTGGCATGACCACAGGATGCAACTGCAACATCTGGCGGTGAGCCGGGGTTATCAATCATCAATGGACTACGGCCTGCATTTTGGTGTAGGAGCATCAAAGATGTTGGACAGCCTTGTGGTCCGGTGGCCGGATGGAAAGATCAGCAGACTTATCAATATTAAAGTCAATCAGGAGCTTACCATAGGCTACGACGCTGCGGAGGTGATCACAATATCAGCTCCGGAGAACAGCGCCCGCCTTTTTACCGATGTGACGGAAAAATACGGGCTTGCTGTTAAACATGAGGATAAATTTTACCAGGACTTCACGCGTCAGTACCTGCTGCCCCACAAACATTCTCAGCAAGGACCGGGCCTGGCCGTGGCAGATATTAATGGCGACGGGTTGGAAGACTTCTTCATGGGGGCCGGATATGGAGCAGTGGGCCAGCTATTTCTGCAAATAGCCGGTGGAAAATTCATATCTGTACCGTTGTCCGACGGTCCGGGTTATGAGGAAGATCTTGGAGCGCTTTTTTTTGATGCAGATAACGATGGCGACAAAGACCTTTATGTAGCCAGTGGGAGCAACGAATTTTTTCCACAGGCAAAATACTATCAGGACCGGCTGTACCTTAACAATGGTACCGGAGAATTCGCCAGAGACACCATGGCCTTGCCGGAAATACTGTCCAGCACTTCGTGCGTCAGAGGCTCCGACTTTGATCAGGACGGTGATATGGACCTTTTTGTAGGAGGGAGGCTTTCACCGTTAAAATATCCTCACCCAGGAGAAAGCTACCTGCTTATCAATACCGGTGGCAGGTTCACGGATCAGACCGATGCACTGGCGCCGGGTTTAAAACACATCGGCATGGTGACCGATGCCTTGTGGACCGATCTTGACAATGACTTTGATACGGATCTGATCGTGGTGGGAGAGTTTATGGCTATACAGATCTTTTTGAATGAGGAAGGTAAGCTGGTGAATGTCTCTCATGAAGCCGGTTTGCAAAACACTTCGGGCTGGTGGAATAGCATAGGAGCCGCTGATTTTGACAACGATGGCGATATTGACTATTTCGTAGGCAATCTGGGCCTGAACAGTCGTTACAAAGTATCTCCGGAAGAACCATTGACAGTCTATGCTGCTGATTATGACAACAATGGGTATGTCGACCCCATTCTTTCCTATTATCTGAACGGAACGGAGTACCCCACCCATAGCCGCGATGACCTCATTGGACAGATCGCGGTAATGAAAAAGAAATACCCTGATTACCTGAGCTATGCCAGGGCGGATATGATGGACCTGCTGCCGGAGGAGAAAAGAAAAAAAGCCCTTACGCTGAGGGCTGATCTTCTCGAGACCATATACCTTGAAAACCTTGGCGATGCCCGATTCACGGTCCGGAAACTTCCTGTGGAGGCGCAACTGGCACCTGTTCACGGTATTATAACAGATGACTTCAACGAGGACGGATCCCATGATATACTGCTTACAGGCAACGCCTACGGCACGGAAGTAGGAACAGGGCAGTATGATGCCTCCGTAGGCCTGTTGCTGACCGGAGATGGCAACGGGAATTTCTCCCCCGTCAGGGCTATGGAGAGTGGATTGTTTGTAGACGGTGATGTTAAGGGTGCTGTCACTATCCATTTGGGAGATCAGCGTGTATATTTGTTCGCCAGAAACAGTGATCGTCTATCAGCGTGGGGAGTCCGAACTACAGGATACGATCTGATTGACATGGATGAAAGTATTTTAAAGGCCAAAGTCATTTATCCGGATGGAAATACCAAACTCCATGAATTCTACCATGGATCATCCTATCTGTCGCAATCTTCACGCACCTTAAAGATCCATGGAGAAACTGAAGAGATTCTGCTCTATGATCACTCTGGTAATGAAAGAAGTATTTTATATTCAACAACCCAATAAATAACCATGTATCGAATTTCTCTCCTGATCCTGTCTATTTTCATGTCTACACCTTCCATAAGTCAGAAGTACACCCTCGAATCACCCGGTAAAACCAACCGGATAGAGATTTCTGCTGGAGAACAGCTCACGTATGCTGTGTTCCACAATGACCAGACTGTGCTCAACCCATCGGCTATTTCCATTACTATTAATGGCGAGAAGTACGGAGTAAAGCCGAGGGTAAGGAAGTCACAAACACGTTCTGCAAATGAGATCATCCGGCCGGCCCTAAAGGTGAAAAGGGCAGAAGTTACGGATCATTACAATGAGCTGGAGCTGCAGCTTGCCGGCAGGTACGGTGTCATCTTCAGAGCCTATGATGACGGAGTGGCCTACAGGGTCACCACGGATATGAAAGGTGAAATTACAGTGGACAATGAAGGGATCGAATACAATTTCAATGCAGATCATACCGCTTCCTTTCCAATAGCCGATGGATTTTTCACACATTATGAAAGGAACTATACCACACAAAAGATCAGCGCTCTTGGGGATGAGGAGATGAGTTGCCTGCCGTTGCTGGTACACCTTTCCAGGGGTATCAAAGTGGCCATTACGGAATCCGACCTGTACGACTATCCCGGCTTCTACCTGCAGAAGGGTACAGCGCAGGGTGCTCTCACGGGTATACTGCCCCGGCATCCCAGGACATACGAACAGCCGGATGACCGTGATGTACGACCAGTGGAACGGGAAGCCTACCTGGCAAAAACCAGCGGGAAACGTGAATTTCCATGGAGACTGATGGTGATCTCTGACGAGGATAAGGAACTTGTGGAAAATGAACTGGTGTTAAAACTGTCCTCACCGCTGAAGCTGGAAGATACCTCGTGGATACGTCCCGGAAAAGTAGCATGGGACTGGTACAATGCCAACAACATCATAGGTGTGGATTTCGAATCGGGCATTAACACGGATACGTATAAGTATTACATTGACTTTGCCTCCGGTCATGGTCTGGAATACATCATTCTGGATGAAGGATGGTACGACATCAAAACCAACGACCTGATCCACCCTGTTCCTACCATTGATATGGAAGCACTGGTGCGGTATGGCGATGAGAAAAACGTAGGGCTTATCCTATGGGTCACCTGGAAGGCGCTGGAAGATATGCTCGATCCTGCACTGGAACAGTTTGAAAAGTGGGGTATACAGGGAATTAAGGTAGATTTCATGCAGCGTGACGACCAGTGGATGGTGAACTACTATGAAAAGATAGCCCGGTTGGCAGCAGAGCGTAAGCTTTTGGTGGACTTCCACGGCTCTTACAAGCCCGAAGGTCTGCGGCGGGCCTATCCCAACGTAATTACCCGTGAGGGTGTCAAGGGGCTGGAGCAGCACAAGTGGGACGGCCAGATGGCCAATCCGGAGTACGATGTTGAAATGCCCTTTATCCGTATGCTGGCCGGCCCGGTAGACTACACCCCCGGGGCGATGAGAAATGCTCAAAAGCAGAATTATTATGCCTCTTTCGAACGGCCCATGTCACTGGGCACCCGCTGCCACCAGCTCGCTATGTACGTGATCTATGAAAGCCCCCTGCAGATGCTCGCCGATAGCCCTTCCAATTACAGGAAAGAGCCGGAGTGTATGGAATTTCTGTCCGCAGTACCTACCGTATGGGACGATACGAAAGTACTGGACGCCAAATTTGGCGATTACCTGCTCATAGCACGCCGGAGCGGCAACGAGTGGTACGTAGGAGCCCTCACGGACTGGACCGCCAGGGACCTGGAGGTAGATCTTTCATTTTTAGACGAAGGAGAGCACTCCATCGACATCTATCAGGACGGCATCAACGCCGAACGGCATGCAGAGGATTTTAAGCAGGTGAAAAGGAAAGTGACTAATAAGGATAAGCTGAAGATCCATCTGGCGTCTGGTGGAGGCTGGGCGGCGAGGATATATTGATCATATATCGTCATTTCCTTACGCCCTTCTACCTCATTTATCGTCATTCCGTGGCGCCCATCTACCTTTTTACCGTCATTCCCGGCACAGCGGAGCGGAGACCGGGAATCTACTATCTCGCTGGACGAAAACCGCGGCACTCTTCAAAGTACACGATTAACGAGTCGGTAGATTCTCCGCAGGATCCGGTGGACTCACTGAGTCCGGTAGACAGATATTTTCTCCACTCTGTTTCGAAAATTCCGAATGACGGCAGTTATATAGCCGAGCCACCTTCCTAACCCTCTGATACTAAGAAAGATCAACCTTCAAAAACACCTCTAAACTACCCTTCTGCAGCATCCCAACCCCACCAGACGCATTTTCAAACTGTTGGTATATTCCTACTTTTTTATTTTTTAGTTATTCATAATTACTTAACATTAAGAAAATAATTAATTAAATCCCCATAATTTATGGCAACAGAAAATGTAGTATCCATTAAGATCAGTAAAGAAGATCAGAACAAGGTCAGCAAAGCCATTAGCGACCTGAACAACATCCTCAAACCACTTTTAATCTCCCTGACCTCCACCCAGCGCAGGGAAATACCCAAGATGGGAGACGGCACCGAGCCCTTTGTGGAAAAGGTGCTGGACTATGCCCAAAGCAACCCCGAGTTTGCACCGGCGTACCTGGATATACCCGAAGCCTCTGTCGATTTCGAGGCTGTAAAGGCCCTCACCGGCTTTTACCGTCCCCTGCTGCAGCTTCAGCAGCAGCTTGATGACAGCATTATGCTGTCCGGCAGCGAGGCGTATGTGGCGGCGCTGGCGTATTACAACTCCGTGAAGATCGCTACGCGGATGAACGTGCCCGGTGCCAAAGCTATTTACGAAGACCTGCGCCAGCGCTTCTCCAGAGCCAATAGCCGCGACACGGACAATGGCAGCCCGGAAGTGGATAACTGAACGCAGGGCATTTCTTAATACAAGCAGATAAGATTAAAAGGGTACCTCATGGGTGCCCTTTTGCTGTTGTATACTCCTTGGGGTACCTCAGAGGACCCTGTTTGAAGCTTTTTACTCCAAGCATCCTCTACCGGACCCCCTAAGGGGATCTTTTTACTCCCTTCAGATAGTCCGGTACTCCCTGTTTGTACCTTTTTGCTCCGTGCGGCGAGCTCAGAGCTTCTCGCTTGAGGAAATTTGCTCGCTGTAGTGGGCTCGGAGGTGCGCGTTTGAGGAAATTCACTCGCTACAGTGAGCTAAGAGGTGCAAGCGTGGGGCTTTTTGCTTCAAACGGCCGGCTCGGAGCCTCGGGTTTGGAGCTCTTTGCTTCATGCAGGGAGCGCTGAGGTGCCTGTTTGAGGTTTTTTGCTCGGCGTTGCTAGTATGGAGGTGCCCCTTTGCTGTTGTATGCCCCCTGAAGGTATCTCAGAGGATCCTGTTTAATGCTTTCTACCAACCACCCTCTAACCGGCTCCCTTGAAGGTACCTGTTTACCTCCTGTGGCTTATCAGTGTTTGTATCTTTTGCCCAGCTTGGTGGGTTTATTTGATGTGATATGAATAATCACCACCAACGAGATATAGTTATCTTTAAGTCATTGTCAATCTATAGATTATTCACTATGGCTTTAAAAGATATCTACAAAACCATCAAGGAAATCGTCGAATCGTCTAACGTTACCGTCAGAGAACGAATACGCAGTCCGTTCATTTTAACGTTCATAATTGTCTGGATATTCCGGAATCATGAGTTCATTCTCTGTGAATTGCTCTCAGGCAAGACGCTGGAGCAGAAGGCCGCCGCTACCCATGGCTATTTATCGGAGTATACCTATGCGGATTTTTTCACTGTATTGGGATTCTCAATTGTTGCTCTGATAGGCTTTTATGTGATCCAGTTTGTATCACATGGTTTGACTCTTGCATTGTCAATCAGAGCAAAGGGAATTGCTGGCAAGATGCTTCTAAGCCGTAGCTACATACCACACGCTGAATATGAGGAGGCGGAACGTAAAAATAACGCACTATCTGAGCAGATAAGGACACTTAACAATGACCTGGAGGAGACTGATAATGAACTCAGAAGTACTCGGACCAACCTGGCCAATATGAGTGGAAAGTATAAGCAAGCCGAGGATGAAAAGATTTCTCTTGAAAGAAAGGTCGAAAACCTTGAGGCTGACAAGAAGGTTGCAGAAGAAAATCTTAAAAGTCTTAATGATAAACTATCCCTATTGCCAGAAGGCCTATTGAGCAATCTTTATGATGATCCAAAGAATTTTACAGACGTTTTTGACTTAGGTGAATTAGTAGATGTTATCCAAAAGTGGTGGAGTAAGGGAACTTATAAAGGGAAGGTATTTTTTGGATTTGACAATCATCCAAAAAGAGGATTGCAATTATCGTTTTCCGAATCTTTTCCCAACGAGACGCTACGTTTAATTGATTCTCAAATACAAGGTGTTTTAAAAGCGAAAAATGTCACAAGCAATATCTCAATTGATAGTGGAAGGATTGGAATTGATGTCAAATGGGATGATGAATAAGTTACTGACAAAAAGCGCTTAATGACACTCTACACAACCACTATACAAGCCATCGACCCCAACACCGGTGAACTAAAGACCTGGCAGGGTCCACACGTACCAGGAATCAGTTCAGGACAGCCGAGGAATATTGCCAGAATAACGGATTAGGGTATTGCAAGGTAGAGGGAATATTAATAGAAGAGATTGATTGGGACGGAGAGGTAACAAATTATGAGAACCTTAATTAGTAACAAGTATTGACGCCTTTTCATTACATGATATTATTTTATACATTTACTATACAATATTTGAATAAACACATATACACCCACCAACACTTTTAAAATGGCAACTGTCAAAGGATTTATACGCGCATACGGTGCTGCCGTAAGACGTGTTGAGCGCGAACGACAAAGAGAGGCCAGGGAAGCGGCAAAGAGATTCAAAGAGCAGCAAAAATTACAAGCTATTGAAGATGCCAAGATTGCAGTTTACAACTGGAACAGGTATGTTCAGATGTTAATATCACTTCATAAAAACAGTTCTAACGCAATAGATTGGAACGCCCTCAAATCACAAACCAAGCCTGTTGAACCCGAAAACCAAAAGCAACGTGAAAAATCTGCAATAGCGAAACTAAAATCTTACAGGCCATCATGGTTTGATAGTCTTTTTAAACTCACTTCTAAAAAAGTAAGGCGACTGGAAAGTAAAATTCTTGAGGCAAGAAGCGCTGACAACGAAGAGTATAACCAGCAAAAAGCAGATTACGAAAATGAGCTGAACGAGTGGGAAAGTCTGCAAAAGTTGGCGAGTGGCGTTCAATCAAGGAATCCAGAGGTTTATAAAGAGGTTATGGTGTACTTCGATCCCTTCTCGGATATAAAGGAGCTGGCCACCTCGATCGACTTTTCATTTGATAGTGAATCGGCTGATGTAGATCTGCATATAAATGAAATTGATGTTATACCCAACGAAGAATTTAAACTAACATCTACAGGCAAACTTTCAAGGAAGGCTATGGCCAAGTCTAAGTTCTACGAACTTTATCAGGATCATGTTTGCAGTTGTGTCCTAAGGGTTGCCCTGGAATTATTTGCTTTGTTTCCAATTAGCCATGTTCGAATCCACGCAATGACCAAACTGCTTAACCCCAAAACAGGGCATCTGGAAGTGAAGCCCATTTTATCCGTGCTTATACCTCCAGAAACTATTAGATCACTGAATCTCGACAAGATTGATCCATCAGAGAGCATGCGAAACTTCAAACATAATATGAGCTTCAAAAAAACAATTGGATTCTCACAAGTAGAAAAAATTAACTGATAAATAAAACCTCAACGTATCTTTCAATCTGCAATGAACAGATACAAATTAATAAATAAAAGTTGCTGCCCCCATCAGCCTACTACAGAGCCCCACCTTCCCATAAGGCAGGGACCCTGAAAAGAAAAACCAACCCCCTCACCCCTTCAGTACCTCCTCAATATCCTGCAGCGTTTGCCGCAAATGCAGCCGCTCACGCCGCCTTTGCTTTCTATGAGCCCGAAAGAAGCACTCCCCCAGCTTGTGCAGTGCAAAACTGATGTCCTGGACGATATGTTGGGGGATCATATCCTTTTCCAGGAAGTGCAGGTAATAAATGGCCTGATAAAGATCCAGGGTTATGCCGGCATAATCACCCACATAGGCGCTGTCAATATAATCGAGGAGCTCTTTGAGCTCTTTTTCTCTTGATTTCATTTTATCGTGATTTTGAGAGATAAAGAACCCTCGCTTAGGTTCTCTCAATGCTCACGAGTAAGCATTTGCAATCGTTTCCTCCTGCAAAAACCATACGAGGGTATGAGTTAATAATCATTACAGGTTTTAACTCGCGATTTTGAGAGTAAAGTTATTCAATTCAGTGTTTTTTTAAGGACTCCTGTTTTTATGATTCATTAGTCTATTTGTTTTTTTATGGATGTCTAAGAATCTTGTTAATACCAAATAGTGATACTAATATATCATTAAACGGTACAATTTGAAAGTAATCGTATCATTTTTTGGTACAATGAGTACATATTTCAACATTTGTGTACTCATAACATGGCTTCAATGACTAGATTTGGCGAATTCCTTGATAAGAGATCTGTGAATAAAGCAGAAATTGCCAGAAGAACAGGGATAAGAAAAAATCGCTTAAGCGAGCTTTCGTTACAGGAGAGTTCAAGACCCAGAGGAGATGAAATTTATCTGATTGCGTTAGCGATGGGGGTGGACCCTTGTGAGCTTTTTAGGTATGTATATGAGGGGCTGACCCTGAAAAATGAAAATTGAGAATCTGACCGTCATTCCTGACGCAACGTAGTGGAGATCAGCCCACCGGACCCTGCGGGGAATCTACTACCTCTCCAGACGAACCCCCTAGTGCTCTTCAAAATACACGTTTAACGAGTCAATAGATTCCGGATATTTTCTCCGCTCTGCTACGAAAATTCCGGAATGACGTTCGTTTTTTGTTTATCGTCATTCTGCAAGCCGTGAGAACCAAGAGTACGGAAAGGATATTTACTCCTTCATAAACTTCATAATTTCCGGGATGACGATTACTTTGTTGAATGATTGGAAAAGGAGGGTATATCTATTTTGTTTCCAATAAATCACGCAGTGTCTTGTATCTGGGGGTGACCAGTAACCTTTACACCAGAGCCTGGCAACATAAGAACAATGAAGGGTCAGCCTTTACCAGGAAGTACCAGTGCTATGATCTGGTGTATTATGAATTTTTTGATTCCATAGAAGCGGCCATTGCAAGGGAAAAGCAGCTCAAGAAATGGAAGAGGGCATGGAAGGATGAGCTGATTAAGGAGTTCAACCCGACCTTGAAGGATCTGTTTTATGATATAGAGGAATATCAGTGAATGATCTGCTTTTGGTTGTTCCCTTTACTTTTTTCGTCATTCCTGCCAGCTAAGTGTGGTGGGACGTGCGGGTGAGCAGGAATCTACCGACTCGCGGGATGAAAGCCCCGATGCTCTTCGAAGTATACCTTCAACGAGTCAGTAGATTCCGGATATTTTCTTCGCTCCACTACGAAAATTCCGGAATGACGGCAGGTGTGGTTTATCTCTTCAAAATAAACGAAGAAGAAGGATGGGGCTCTATGAAAGGGAAAAGTATTATAACTTCAGCTTGTCAGGATCCTGACGGGTATCCCAAAACGTGATCAGCACTATACGTTCTTCCAGAACCTGATAATAAAGGGTATTATGCTTGGTGACCACTGCTTCGTGGATACCCTTTTGCTTTGATCGTCGGTAAAGGTTTGGATTTTCTCTTATAAGCGTAAGGACTTTGTTTACCCTTTTAACAAAACCCTGAACTTCCTTTTCACTCCAGTTATTTTGCAGATAAAGAACAATGGCTTCAAACGTATTTTCGGCTTCTTCAGTCCAGGTGATCCTCAAAGCCACTGCTTGTACTTTTTCATCACCTCTTCATGGCTTTTTACCTGACCTTTGGCAGATTGGGATAGTCCTCGCTCTATAGAAGCCTGTAGGTTTGGATCGAGTTCCTCCCAAAAATCTACCTCCTCTTTTTCAAAGATGGCTTCTATCTGCTTTAAAACCTGTTCTTTTTGGGTATTCAGCAGTAATTGCATCAGTTTCAGTTTGGTGGCTTGTATGTCCATAGCGATTTGATCAGGCTTATGTAAAGATAACACTTTTCTAATGACACTGGCCTCAGTGCTGCAACAAGGGGTTAGGCGGTTTCAACCGTCAGACCCTTGGCTGGTCGTTCATAGCCGGTTACATAGCTCACCCCTTCAACGTAAACGAAGAAGTGATCCCCACTGAGAAGTTCCTGGGTAGATTATGAACGCCGAAGATCGCGCGGGTATGCTGTCCGGCTTCATCCAGAGCGTTGACGAAAAGATCGGAAGCGCCGTTCACCACCTTAGGAGCTTCATCCCAATCAGGTGCTGATTGATAGTAAGCATCGATGTGATTCAGGCCCAGTATTTTGTCGAAACCTACCTTGACGTCTATCTGGGCCAGGATATTCAGCCCGCACAGTTGGGCGGCCTTGTAGCCCTCTTCGGTGGTGAGGTCCTGCCCCAGTCTCCCTAGATAGAGGTATTCTTCATTGAAAATGGGAAACTGAATAGCCACATAGGCGATATAGCCCCTGATGTTTACGGAAACATAAGAACCCCCGGGAGTACTTACCTGCGGGAACTTGAGGCCGAGCGTTTCGAGTTTGGCGTGTAGGTCCATAGTGCTGGGATGGGTTACTCCACTATAAACGGATGATCAGGCTGAAATGTCGACGGGATTAATGAATATTTTTTTCCGATATGCTCATCTTGAGCCCTGTCGTTCAGAGCCTTTGGCTCGGTGTCATGATCCCATCCTGTGATTCTCCCAGTTTTTTATTGACCAGGATCTTATGCAGCGTCTCAGCAGCTAAACCATGCAACACCAGGCGATACGCAGCAGTATAGGTAGAGCTGGGGATCATGGGGTGCTTGTTGTTCACCAGCCCCAGGTGCCCCGGCGTTCCCAGGATCTGTGAAGTATAGATGGCTATGGTCTCATCCAGTTGCAGGGAGTTGGAGGCCCTCAGGAAATCGTTGGCCGTAAGGAAAAACTGGTAGAAGGGTGTGAAAAGCTCTATGGCCGACTTCAGATCGAGGATATTGGTCCACTTTTTGGGAAAATCAATATGATCGAACTGATCCTGGCTGATCATGCTGAGGTCCAGCGTATCCGGCGTTGTAATGATGACGTTCCTTTCCTGTAGCTGACTGTTCAGATTGATAATGAAATTGTAAAGGTTAAGATCATGCTTAAGAAAGAGGTCGTCCTTCACATCTTCAAAATTCCCGGGTTTTAGCGGGCTCGTTTTCACTTCCACACCATTGATATTGGCGGCAATGAATTGCAGGATCTCACTGCCCACATGAAAATGCCGGAATATCAGCAGGTTGGCATCCCTGCTTACGAATACCCTCAGCCCCCATGCCAGGATACGGTGCAGCGCCTTCGAGGAGTTGAAAAACCGCGGCAGGAAGAACTTGAAGGCATGAATAAAGAACATGGTCACCTTGGACCAGAACTTTATCAGCGGATAGAGATAGCGGGCTGACCGGGAGTTATTGTCCCGCATTAAGGCCTGCTTGGTCCGGTTGTTCATAGGGATACTGCTGTCCAGGTACAGGGCGAGCCACGGATTAGGGTCCCGGCTGTCATGCTTGGATAGATCAAATAATTTCTCGGACATACTCTGTTTTTATGTTAGTAGTTCAATACCATTAAGTTAAGGGTTTTATGTAATCCTGATGCTCACCTCTGGTCCCCTGAACGAGAAACTTAATGCGTGATGAGTTGCCCCTTCAGGGGTTAGGGGTGCGATGGACATGCTTAACATAATAACATGGGTTAATAATTACCTAATTCTTCCAACTGCAGATGATACAATCTGGCCGTGGTTTTTGCCGTCCTTACGATCCTTTCGGCAACGCCCCTGTTCATATCAGGATGATTCAGGGCCTGCTCCAGGCGATGGAAATGGTCCTCATCGGCCACCCCATGATAGGTAAAAAAAGACACCTGATCGTCTGTTAGCTGCAACTGCTCCTGGATCATTTCTCCCCAATGCCCGGCCAGCCGCTTTCCTATACCTTCGATGATGAACATCGCTCCCAGAAGATCCAGCGGGTTTGGCTTACCTGCCTGATGGAACATAAAGGAAGACAAGGCCATGCTGCCGATGTTCTTTTTTTCCGTCTGAATAGCTGAAGCGGGTTCACCGAGAGCTACAAAGTTCTTTTCCAGCAGCTGATAATCCTTATGCTCCGTGGCGGCATGCCGGATAAAGGCAGACCGTAGCTCAAACAACCCAATGTCAATGTTGGAGGCTGCCCGGGTGATCCATTGTGATCCGTCGATTACCTGCTGCCGGAGATCATGAAGCAGCAGTTTATAATCCTCCAGCCGGAGTGTGCCGTTGTGTATCCGGGCTACTATGGGCACCTTCAGCAACTGGGTTTCAAACCCGATCCATACCGTGCTCAGCTGCCGGACCAGCCATTCGGAAACAGGACTTTTTTCCAGGTGCAGGTCGGGTGCTTCAATCTCACGGGTTGCCGAACGAAAGGTCCCGGGCTCCTCCGGCATTTCCACACTCAGCTTCATGAAGGACGTGATGAACCGGCCGCTTTCCGGCACCATGCATACTATGGAATCACCGGCCTTTAGCCTGCCGGAGTACATCAGCTCTTCCAGCATAATGAAAATGGAGGCTGCCCCGGTATTTCCCCTGGAGGTAAGATTACTGAACCACTTTTCCTCAGGTACATCGGCGCCACCCTTAGCCATCAGATCTTGGATCGGTGTTTTGAAAAACTCTGAGGAATAATGACAGCAGAGCCAGTCAATTTTCCTGGGATCTATGGCGCCTTCATCGATCAGGGTGAAATAATGGGCTACTCCTTTCTTTACCACCTCATCGAGCAGCCTGATGTCCTGCTTCAGGTTCAGGGCGCCTGTTCCGGAGGCCGACTCATAGTCAGGATAGTCCAGCCAGGTCTTTTCGCTTTCATTTTTATTGTCCGTCTTGCCGGTAAACATGCACAAGGGATGCTCATGGGCATGGGACCGGATATCGATCCAGTCGATTTTCAACGACGGCCCTGTTTTGCTCTTTTTATTCTCCAGTACCAATGCCCCGGCACCGTCGGACAGCATCCACCTGAGAAATTCCGTATCGAAGGGAACGGCATCCATCTGCTGGGCCTCAAACCGGGAGGCTTTGAACAGCCGGCTGGAAAACTCGCTGCCGGCACATACGGCATTTTGCTTTTCATTGCACCTGATCTGCGCCCAGGCGTTTTTCAGGGCCATCATGCTGCTGGCGCATACGCTCTGAAAGCTGGCAATTTCACAGGCAGGCAGGTCCAGCCGGGCGTGCACCATGCTGGCAAAGCCCGGCACGGGCAGGTCCCCCTGTGTGGTGCCTGTGGTGAGCAATTCTACTTCCCGGGCGGTAAGATCACTCTTTTCCAGTGCACTTTCTATAGCCAGCGCCGCCATCTGCGCATTGGAATGTGTGCTTTGCTGGTGTTTATCCAACGCGTAATAGCGCTGTTTTATACCGTTTTGCTTCAGGATACGGCTTTTGGCCACACTGCCGTTACCGTTGATCCTGCCCAGGTACTCTTCCATTTCGTCATTGGAAACAGGTTGATTGGGCAGAAAAGCGCCCGCTCCGGTGATGTATACATCTTTCATTACAGGGTGGTCTTCATTGTGGGTCATTGTTTTCTGCTTATTTTCTCATTAAGCTTGTCCAGCAGGTGCGAAGCAAAACCATAATTTCTTCTCCCTTTGGAATGATGCTGATGGTGATAAGTGCCAAATAATTTCCAGTCTGCTCCCTTTCCATGCCCAAAACGAAAGTTGCAATGCCCGGAGTAATTTAATAATACACTCACCAGAGGAAACAGGAAAATGGCCAGTGGTGCCAACGGAACAAACGGGGCAAGGGTTACAGGAACGGTACTGAGCAGCAGCGCTTCAAACCAGTGGAAGCTGTAAACCGAATAAACCGTGGGTATTATGGACCGGTGATGGACAAAATGTACTCTTTTCATGAAAAAAGGCAGATGCATGATCCGGTGAACGATAAAAAAGTGGATCTCATTCCAGAGCGTGAGCAGGAGCAGGCCCGTGATAATATTTAAAGGACTATCAGCCAGCAGTGTTATCCGGTCCGTCCGTATCAGATAAATGATCGGTATCCCTGAAAATCCGAAGATAAAGACAGAAAGGAGCGAATGCCTGATCTCATAATAGATCTGACTTTTTGAAGGTTCTTTTTCAGTGATCCGGTGCAGTAGGCCTTTACGTGCCAGAAATTTACAGACTGAAAGGAAAAGTGGCGCCAGCACCAGGTAAAGAATAACAAAATATACCAGTACCAATACGAAGATCTGAGGGTAGGAGTACTCATACAAAATGGCATCTACTTGCTTTTGTATCATCTGATCAGCTTTTTCATGCGATTATCCACCCAAAATAAGCATAATTCTATTGTGATATGTATAGGACACATGTCCTCAGCATCCCGTTGTAATTTTATTCATATCTAATACTAATGATATTTGTGCAAACCGTGTTCCTGCTCCCCGGCTGTTTATTCACACCTGTGTGTTGAAACTTAGGTGTACAGGTATTATTATATTATTGGGTACTATTCAGCTATTAAATACATCCTCCACATTTCAACATATTCTGAAAATAAACAAAATGAACGTCATTCCGTGCCGGTGGTTGTGGGTAGCTCCGATAATTATCGGAGGCGGGAGAGCCGGAATCTACCATCGCAGGGGACGAAAACCCCGGCGCTATTCAAAAAGTATGCGTTCAGCGAGGTAGTAGATTCCGGTTCTGCCCTCCCCAATGTACTCTATGGCAGACCGGAATGACGCCTTTTTTCTTGTTTACTGCCATTCATTACTCAGCGTAGCGGACATAAGCCCACTGGACTTTGCTACGCCGAATGACGAAAAAAGTAGAGGGACGCCCGGAATGACGTCGAAAAAGGTAGCTGAATAATACCACTATTTTCAAAGATCATTCTGCAAGGTGTCTTCATATCTGAAAAAATGTTACCTTCGCACGCTTAATTAAAGGAGCGTTCGAAAAACTGCACCTGATGCAAGCCATACAACTTCCCTGATACATTTACATAGTAAACTTATTTCGACCTGGTTGAACTTTCTTCCAGTTTAAAAATTACCATTTGCACAGTATTTCATGAAAAAGTATTTCAACCTTTTCGACCTGTCTCAAAAAGTAGACTATAAAAATGAGGTCCTGTCAGGGCTTACCGTAGCCCTGGCGCTGGTACCAGAGGCCATTGCCTTTGCCTTGATCGCTGGCCTTTCTCCTTTGACCGGGCTGTATGCAGCTTTTGTGCTGGGGCTGGTTACGGCAATTCTTGGCGGGCGGCCCGGTATGATTTCCGGGGCAACCGGCGCTGTAGCCGTAGTGATCGTTTCTTTGGTGCAGTCACATGGGGTTGAATATGTTTTTGCCACCGTAGTGCTGGCAGGAATTTTTCAGATGTTAGCGGGTTTTTTGCGATTGGGTAAACTGATGCGGCTGGTACCACATCCGGTGATCTTTGGTTTTGTGAACGGCCTGGCGATCATCATTTTTATGTCCCAACTGGACCAGTTCAAAGATACTTCCGGAAACTGGCTGACCGGAACACCGCTTTATGTGCTTTTCGGACTGGTAGTGCTGACTATGTTCATCATTTGGGGATTGCCCAAACTAAGTAAGGCTATTCCGGCCTCTCTGGTGGCTATACTGGCCGTTTTCGGTTTGGTGGTTTATTTCAACATTGACACCAGGACCATCGGGGACATTGCTTCTATCCAGGGTGGTTTTCCACCGTTCCATATTCCCAACATTCCTTTTAATCTGGAGACACTGACCATTATATTTCCATATGCCGCTATAGTGGCTGGAGTAGGTTTGATCGAAAGCCTGCTTACCCTTAACATTATTGATGAAATAACGGAAACAAGAGGAAGGGGAAACAAGGAAGCTGTGGCGCAAGGCACTGCCAACATTCTGTCCGGGCTATTCTCAGGTATGGGTGGATGTGCCATGCTGGGTCAAAGCCTGATCAATATTTCCAATGGCGCCAGAGCAAGGCTGTCAGGTATAGTAGCGGCCATAATGCTACTGGTGTTTATCATGTTTGGCGCCGATCTCATCGAAAAACTACCCATGGCAGCATTAACAGGTCTGATGATCATGGTAGCCATTGGTACTTTTGAATGGGCCAGCCTCAGAACGTTCAATAGAATGCCCAAATCAGACATTTTTGTGATGGTCATGGTTACGCTGGTTACGGTATTCCTTCATAACCTGGCGCTGGCCGTTGTTGTAGGCGTGATCATCTCAGCGCTGGTTTTTGCCTGGGATAATGCCAAACGTATCCGTGCAAGAAAATATGTGGATGAAGATGGGGTGAAACATTACGAGATCTACGGACCATTGTTTTTCGGGTCGGTAACTGCATTTAATGAAAAGTTTGATGTGCTGAACGATCCCGAAGAGGTGATCATAGACTTTGAAGAGAGCCGTGTGGTGGATATGTCGGCCATAGAGGCATTAAATAAAATTACTGAGCGCTACCAAAAGGTAGGCAAAAAGATACACCTCAAGCACCTTAGCGCCGATTGTCGCCGGTTGCTCAAAAATGCAGAGGAGATCATTGAAGTGAATGTGCTGGAAGATCCGACGTATAAGGTAGCGGTGGATAATATCTAAACCTGAGATCAGTATTGCCACATGTATATTAAGTCGGCAATCGGCAATTTTCAGTCGGCAAGATATGTTGGTCAATATTCAGTTGATCTCCATCAAAAGCGAAAAAACTCCTTTGACGTCATTCCTGCCCGCCTGTGTGAGAGGTAGCGCGTGAGCAGGAATCTGCTTTGTCGGGGAACGAAAATGAGCACACTCTCCGGGTCATGTTCGGCAAAGTAGCAGATTCCCCGCAGAGTCCGGTGTGCTGGTCGCGCGCCGGTCCAACGCTGAGGCTGCCAGGAATGACGTTTATATTTGGAGTAGTCGGAATTATTCTATAGCTGAATAGTAACCAATATTGGCCTTATTACTATGACGAACTATTTGTTTTTTTCTGAAAAACAGTTATTCATTGCCATTATCAAATGGTAAACAAACTGACATCTTCCAAAGCTGTATTCCTTGCCCCGCCCGAAGTACATCTGCTCGATATAAGCGGTCCTGCCCACATATTTTATGAGGCGAGGGACTATGGCGCTCCTGTTACTTCTCACTTTATCACACTGAACCAAAACACCAGGCTTTCTACCAGCAGTGGGCTTGTTTTTGCTGATCTGCAGCCCTTTCAGAACGTAGCACTGTCGGAAGGAGATATGCTTTTTGTCCCCGGTCTGCAGGCGGAGCTTTTGCTGGACCCAAAATTCATTGACTCTGCCCGGCCCTTTCTGGACTGGATGGTAGAGCAGCATAAACGAGGAGTCATCATATGTTCGGTGTGTACCGGCGCCTTTTTACTGGCGGAATCCGGGCTTCTGGACCAAAGGCAATGCACTACCCACTGGAAATATTTCGAGAGATTCAGAAAAAAATTCCCAAGGGTGGATTTGCTGGCCAACCGGCTGTTTGTGGAAAGCGGTCATATCTGCACCAGCGCTGGCGTAGCGTCAGGTATTGACCTGGCTTTGTACCTGTTGGAAAAGAAGTATGGTACCCGTTTCGCCTCGGATATCGCTCGTGAGGTGGTGGTCTATCTGCGAAGGGGAGAAGAGGACCCTCAGCTTAGCGTATTTCTGCAATACCGGAACCATCAGGAGGACCGTATCCATGAGATCCAGAACTGGCTGTCCCATCATCTTTCTTCCGGTATTACACTTGAGGAACTGGCCTTTAAGGTGCATACCAGTGCCAGGAATCTGACGCGTCTGTTTAAAAATACCACAGGGATCACCATTGGTGAATATGTGGAAAAACTGAGGGTGGAAACCGCCATGCACCTGCTGAATGAAGGTGCCAAGGTAGAGGCGGTAACTATGGAGTGTGGCCTGAAAAGCACCAACCAGCTAAGGGAAATACTGAAAAGACATACGGGCCGGCTGCCCCATGACTTTCAATAATGTCCTGATCCTGCGCCTTTTTGTCCTGTACAGAGAATAGATCCTGTCCTATTTTTGAAAATAAAAAATATGCACAAGTCAATCCTGATCATTATTATGGTGATTTACCAGGTCACTATAGCACAGTCCGTGATCGATGCCGGACCTTTGAACTATTACTGTCCACCCTGCGATCTTCCCTGTGACGATGAAACGTTCCATACGCCCGGGAAATGCGAATATTGTGGGATGGAGCTTACCGCTATGACCGCCAAACAAAGAGCAGAACAGATGAAAAAAATAAAGACCATTGCCTTCTATCTGCAGGACGGGGTGGAAATACTGGATTTTGCCGGCCCTATGGAAGTTTTTTCCTACGCCGGATATGAAGTATTTACCGTATCCAAAACCAAAGATCCTATTATTTCGCAGCGTATTCTGAAAATAATACCGGACTACAGCATAGCCGATGCTCCTGAAGCCGATGTTCTGGCGTTTTTCGGAGGGAATTCAAATGTGGCTTCTGATGATCCTGAGGTGATCGCATGGGTAAAGTCCCGTTCCGATGTAGAATACCACTTTTCCGTGTGCACGGGAGCGTTCATACTGGCTGAATCCGGTATCCTGGATGGGAAAACGGTCACCACTTTCCATTATTCCATCGAAGGATTAAGAAACAGCTATCCAAAGGCCAAAGTACTGGACAACGTTCGGTTTGTGGACAATGGTCAGGTGATCACCACGGCCGGCATTTCAGCGGGTATTGACGGAGCCCTGCACCTTGTGGCTAAATTCAATGGTCTTCCGGCAGCCCGGAGAGCCGCCTACATTATGGAATACGACAAATGGACCCCCGGCGAAGGGCTGATCCTTTCTGAGGACAATCCCTATGATTTTGAAAAACTGCCTCAGGAAGAGTTGAGTGCCTATGAAGGCACCTACGAATTTGAAGAAGGCAAAAAAGCTATGGTTATAGCCGGTAACGAAGGGAATACGCTCTATGCCGTAATAGAAGGCAGAGCTTTCCCTTTGTATTTTGAAGCAAAAGATAAATACGTGAATGTGGCCGGTCAGCAGGTGCTGTTTATCCGGGAAAATGATCGCATCACCGGATACAAAAGCAACGGTGAGGGACCATTTAAAAAACTCAGCAATGAAACCGGTAATGCCCGGGAGCAGGTAAATGCTTTGAATTGAAGGTCCTGGCTTAAGACACTGACTAAGGTACTTGTATAGGAAATGTCTGAACTAAACTATGTATCAACTCACCCTCATTCCACCTTTGGTGGAATATTCCCTCTCTAAGCTTAGAGAGGGATATGTTCAAACGAAGTTTGGACCAGGGTGAGTTGATAGTCCCAGCCGTTCTAACCACCCAGCATCTGCTTAATAGAAACCGTATGATAAAATATAGCACAAGGTAGCAGCGTACCCGCCAACAGCAGATAAGGCATCTGTATAAACCTGGCCATGTTTTCATTGACCGGACCTTCAAAATAGAAAGAGAAAATAAAGCTGTAGGCCGTGAGGGTCAGTATACAGAGTGAAGCAATGTTCCAGATCAGGAGTCCCCTGTTCGATATTTTATCCCTTTGATACAAAAAAGCTATAAATGGAGCGGTGATTCCCACTACAATGTCAAAATTGATGCCTTCGAAAGTGACCGCTTTCGGGAATACTCCATTAACAAAAGCTCCATAGATCAGGAGTTCCACCACGATCCTGAAGGACTGGATGTATACGGGAAATACCTTTGAGCCGGCATGGATGATCTTACGGGTTGCCGATCGGGTAACGAATAAGAAAATAAACCCTATGGCAGGCAGAATAATGAATAAAGGAACTCTGGGAGGCAATCCAAAATCATTTAAAAGACCTTTCAGGGATAGAAAATTGAGGTATGCGACCCATGCTACTATCCACGCCAGAAATGTGAATGAGGTTTTGGTTTTAAGGGCAGTTTCTCCAACAGGTGCCTTTTGTATCATATAAAGTACACTACCGATCATGATGAGCGGCAGAAGATAAAATCCGGTTTGAACCATTGAATTTCCTTTTTTTACCTAAAGGTATATGCTCAGAGTGATCTCTGACCTATCCAAAATTGCTAATTCTCTCCTTTCGGAAGGAAGTGGGCGATTTTTCTTGTCTCTGTGTGAAGAATCTGATAAATGAATTCACTTCGGCAAAACCCACTGCCAACGCTATGTCATTGACTGGCCAGGAGGTTTTTTCAAGCAATTCCTCCGCTTTTTGCAATCTTAGGGAACGCCAGTACTGGCCGGGGGTGCACCCAAAGGCCTCTTTGAATGTTCTGAGAAAATGGAATTTTGAGAGGCAGCAGATTCGGCTGAGCTGGTCTATGGATACCTCATGGTGGTAGTTATCATGTATATAATCCACCGCCAGCAGAAGTCTCTTCATCAGTTCGTCCTGCGTAGACCTTTTCAGTGAGCGAATGTTTTTAAGCCCGGCCCTATCACGTTCACCCTGTCTGATCAGGTGGATTAAAAGCTCCGAAAGCAATATTTCCTCATCTTCACCCTGTTCTTCTCTTGGTTGTGGATATCTGTATAGATCCTTTAACCGCGTTATGATCCTGTTGAACTCCCTTCTTCGAAAGTGGGTTCTCGTAAAAAAATTTGGTCCTTCTTGATTATCATGACTGAAGTTATCCAGTTGGTATTGTTGTGTTGTCAGGACAGACTGAAGCGTTTCAAAATACAACTGCTCTCCAAAATGAACATTAAATGTGGTAGCTGATGTATTTGCCGGTATGATCAGGTCATAATGCTGCCCAAAATTGGTGATGCCGAAAGTGTCCTCATTCAAGGACATGATTTTACCCTCTGACTGGATCCTGCTGCTTCCCCTGATATTCAGAAAAAGACTGAACGGGCCTTTGATGTCTCCGCGTTCCGTAGGTCCTGACTCCGTATTCAGGATCACATTGGGCCAACCCTTTTCCAGCAAGGGAGTATTGTCCACCCCGCGTTGATCACTGAAATTGGCATTGGCCTGAGCCCTTAGCCAGTGGATATTTGGAAATTGGGTAAGCAGCATTGCAGGTTACACATTTAAAAATGGTTGAGCAAACAGCTCTATTTAGGTTTTTTTCCGGGATTTTGTCTCACATCAAAAAAAGCAAGAATGATGATCTGTTCCCCTTTTATTCTATAAAAGATCCGGGTCTGTTTGGTTAATTGAAATCACCGGATTCCCTTTTTCGCTACTTCTACCGAACCCATTTCAGGAAAATCCTCCAGTAGATCCAAAAAGTCAATAGTCTTCTGTTCAAATGCCCTTACTACGCTATCTCCCCAACTTGCCTGTAAATAATCTATGATTGAACGATAGTTTTTCTCAGCACGCCTGGTAAGCGAGATTTTCATTTAGGCCGCTTAAATACTTCCTCTCTGTCGATCAGGTTAGCTTCATCTTCTGATTCCTCATAGGCCAGCAGGATCTCCTGTCTCTCTTCTTTGGTCAGAGCATCCCAAAGCTGCCCTGACTTACTTGTTGTCTTTACTTTCAGGAAGTCGTACAATGTTCTTAAAAGTTGTTCATTTTGTATTTCATCGACAATCCTATGAATGTTTGATTTTAATTCTACCGTGGCCATTTTTTCATTTTTGAGTTTCTCTAATTTACTGAATTTAATTCTAAAGGTTTCTTAGTGCTTTGACAGGTTAAATGTATTCAGAGTTGATAATCCCCACTTTTCCTGTGTCACCAGTTAAATGAACCGCAAAGGCGCCGGAGACGCAAAGTAGAATTTAATCAGGATATAAAATGGAAGTTCCCTTAGCACCTTAAGCGTCTCTGCGGTTGGAATGATTTTTTATGTCTTTACAGCTCTGAACCTGCAAAAAGATTGCTCATACTGACTCAGAGAATCTCTAAGCACAAAGTCGGTCAAATTCAGATCCGGGGTGTTAAACGATATATTTACCGGTCCGGTAAAGTTGGTTACTGTAATGTTCAAAAAATGTTAACATTGACCGGATTCCAAACTATCAGAACTAATCATGAAATTATCATTAGCGACTTTCCTGTTCTTCGTACTGTCAGTTCCGTATATCCTGGGGCAAAGCAGAACTCTGCCGGCAGATACCACAATAGAAACACGCCATACTACCACTATTAACGGGGTAAAAGTAGCCTATGCAGCCGTTACCGGCACACAACCTGTGTGGGACGAAGATGACCAGCCGGTGGCCACACTTTTTTACACCTACTACAAACGCAATGATGTGGGGAACACTGTGGAGCGACCGCTTATCATTTCCTTCAATGGAGGCCCAGGCTCAGCTTCCGTATGGATGCACATAGCTTACACCGGCCCGAAAATACTCAATATTGATGATGAAGGTTATCCAATACAACCCTATGGTGTGCGGGATAATCCCTACTCCATCCTTGACGTGGCGGATATCGTGTTTGTAAATCCGGTCAATACAGGTTATTCAAGAATGATCAGGGATAAGGAAGGTAAGCTACCGGACAGAGAGCAGTTTTTTGGTATCAATGAAGACATTAAATACCTTGCCGGGTGGATCAATACCTTTGTTTCAAGGAACAACCGGTGGAGATCACCCAAATACATCATTGGAGAAAGCTATGGTGGTACCCGGGTAGCCGGATTGGCGCTGGAACTGCAGGAAAGCCAGTGGATGTACCTGAATGGAGTGATCCTGGTGTCGCCTGCTGATTATAAGATCTTTACTTCCGATGTGCCCGTCTCATCAGGGCTCTCTCTGCCCTATTTTACCGCGGCTGCCTGGTATCATAAAGCCCTGCCGGATGCCCTGCAGCAAAAAGACCTGCTGGAAATACTGCCGGAGTCGGAACAGTACACCCTGGATGTAGTGATGCCCGCACTGGCACGAGGCGGTTTCCTTCCGCAGGAGGAAAAAGAAAAAGTGGCGGAAAAGATGTCCTGGTACTCGGGCATTTCCAAAGAAGCTGTCCTCCGCAACAACCTCGATGTGCCCACCTCATTTTTCTGGACGGAACTACTGAGGGACAAAACCGGACAGACCATAGGGCGGCTGGACTCTAGGTACCTGGGATTGAACAAGACCGAAGCAGGCGTCAGCCCGGACTACAGCGCCGAGCTCACTTCCTGGTTGCATTCCTTTACTCCGGCCATTAACTACTACATACGTGAGCACCTGCGGTTTGCTACTGACGTAAAGTACAATATGTTTGGTCCGGTCAGACCGTGGAACCGGGAAAACAACAATACCCGGGAAGAACTTCGTAAGGCGATGGCAGAGAACCCTTACCTGAAAGTGATGTTCCAGTCCGGATACTACGATGGAGCCACTACCTATTTTCACGCCAAGTATACCATGTGGCAGATTGATCCCAGTGGTAAAATGAAAGACAGACTCAGCTTCAAGGGATACCGGAGCGGGCACATGATGTATTTACGCCATGAAGACCTGAAGTCTGCCAATGATGACCTTAGGGCATTCATTAAAGGGAGTCTTGCCAGGGGGAAGTCGGCAAAGTATTAATGTTAGCAGACAATCGTTCCCGTTTGCAAAGGGAATGATCGGGGATGGGCGTTTGTAACGCCCGGAAACGCTTGCTGGAACCGTTTGATATTTTTCAAAATAAACGGTATTTCCCGTCTTAAGCGTTACAAACGCTTATCTCTTTTCGCCCTCGTTTTGCAAACAAGGGCGATGTTAATTGATGTTAACTCATCAGGTATTCTTTGAGATCTTCGAAATCATTACTCATGGGAATACTTACTTTCTGTTTCTCAAGGTAAGCTTTCAAACGCTCCGGGATCTCAATTTCACCGATCACTTCTGTGACGGTGTCAATGAACTTGGCGGGATGGGCGGTCTCAAGAAAGACTCCGGTGGCCCGTGCTCTTTTAAGATGATCTTTGAGCCCAAGATAACCTACTGCTCCATGTGGGTCCAGCACATAACCATAAGTTTTATATACTTCTGCCATGGCTGCTCTGGTCTGTTCATCGGTAAAACTATACCCGGCTATATCTTCCGTTATTTTCTTCCACGATTGTCCGTAAAGCTCGTACATTCTCCCGAAATTACTGGGATTACCCACGTCCATGGCGTTGGAAATGGTCTGCCGGGAAGGTTTGGGATGAAAATCGCCTGAAGCCAGATATTTTGGTACAATATCGTTGATGTTTGAGGAGGCTACAAAGCCCCTGATATTCAACCCCATGGCCTTGGCCAGCAATCCGGCAGTGAGGTTGCCGTAGTTGCCGCTGGGCACAGAAAATATCACGCTTTCATGGTCTGCCAACCGGGCCATGGCCCAGAAGTAGTAAAACGACTGTGGGATCAGTCGGGCAATGTTGATGGAATTGGCCGAAGTGAGCTTCATGGCTTTGTTCAGTCCCTGATCCAAAAATGCCGCCTTGACCATACGCTGGCAATCATCAAAGGTACCATCAATCTCCAGCGCTGTTATGTTCTGTCCAAGGGTGGTAAGCTGCTGCTCCTGCAGGTGACTTACCATGCCTTTGGGATACAGAATGATCACATCTACATTAGGCACCCCCAAAAAGCCATTGGCTACAGCACTGCCGGTATCTCCCGAGGTAGCTACCAGCACTGTTACCTTTTCGTCTGAGAAGTGGCTAAGGCATCGGGCAAGGAACCGGGCGCCTACATCCTTGAAGGCGCAGGTAGGCCCGTGAAACAGCTCGAGGCTGTGGATGTTATCATGCACCCTCACTACAGGTAACGGGAAATTCAGGGTTTCTTCGACAATGCTGAATAACCTGTCCTCTGGAATATCATGACCCACAAAGGGGTGCGCCACTTCATATCCAATTGCTGCTATGTCCTTTTTATCCAGATTTACCAGGAATTCCTGTGGCAATGAGGGTATGTTTTCCGGCACGTAAAGACCGTTATCCTTAGGAAGTCCCTTAATCACGGCTTCCTGAAATGAAGCGGCCTCAACAGATCGGTTTGTGCTGTAAAATTTCATTCTAATTTCTGACCTTGTCTTTAGTAAAATTGGTGTAGCTCTATGATCACAAGTATTTAATTGACACCATACCACTTCGTGATTTCTTTGTGGCTTCGAGCCTTTGTGGCATAAATGAACTGACTGCCTGACTACAAAGCCTGGAACCGGCCTGCCGACTGGCAAAGGCACTAAGTTGCACAAAGCAAGATGCCAGGATCAGTTCATAGGTGTTTATAATCCGTATCATTTTTAAATTAAAACCTTAGCCCCTTCCTCATTGATCTTCGATACATGGACATAATGCTCAATGTCCAGGTCCTGATAGATTTGTCTAAAAATGGAACCCACTTTATTTGCACTGACCGGATCATTGCACAAAGCAAATACCGACGGCCCGGAGCCCGAAATACTGCACCCCAGTGCCCCTTTATCTGCAGCTGCCTGTTTGAGCTGATCGAAACCCGGGATGAGCATGGAACGCACCGGCTCCACGATCACATCCTGTAGTGACCGTCCAATAAGCCCATAATCCGAGGTGGCAAGCCCGGAGATCAGACCGGCTACGTTGCCCCACTGGGCTATGGCTGTTTCCATTGAAATGTCTTTCTTCAGTATTTTTTTTGAATCCGATGTTTTTACCTCTATCTGGGGATGTACCACTACCACCGTCAGATCTGAAGGGTAGGAGAGGTTTACCACATCCAGTGGTTCGTAACTTCTTACCAGCGTAAATCCACCCAGCAGCGATGGGGCTACATTATCCGCATGTGCTTTTCCTGAAGAGGCAGCTTCTCCGGCCATAGCAAATTGCACCAGCTCCTGTTTTGAAAAAGGGCTGTTCAATAGCTCATTAGCAGCAAATACCGCCCCGGCAGCGCTCGATGCGCTGGAGCCCAGGCCGCTACCCGGCAGTACCTTCTTGTAGATGATCATCCTGATACCCTGTGAGGAACCTAACTCGTCCAGCAATGCCTGAATGGCCACTCCGGCTACGTTGGCCTTTGGGTCAGTAGGCAGATTGGAACCCGGCATACGGATCTCTATACCTCCTGCATCGGAAAGCGACATTTCAATTTCATCGCCAATTCCTTCCAGGGCAAGCCCAAGGATGTCAAAACCCGGGCCCACATTGGCTACCGTAGCCGGGGCAAATACTTTAATAGCGCTACTCATTGGAAATACGCATAATGTCTGCAAAAATACCCATGGCTGTTACCTCAGCCCCGGCCCCTGCACCCTTGATGACCAGTGGCTGCTCGGGGTACCTTTTGGTAGTGAAAAGTACAATGTTGTCCTTACCTTCAAGGTTGTAAAAGGGGTGATCCGGGCTCACCAGCTTTAAGCCGGTTTCAGCCTTGCCCTTATTGAAAGTGGCCACATATTTCATTTTTTTGTTTTGATCATTGGCTTCCTGCAGCATTTTTTGAAAGGTGTCCTCCTTTTTGGCGAGTTCCTCAAAGAATTTATCTATTGTTGGTGCCTTCATGCACACCTCTGGTATGAACTGCTGGCTGTTGATGTCTTCCAGCTCCATCTCAAATCCACTTTCACGGATCAGAATGAGGATCTTACGCATCACATCCACTCCACTCAGGTCTATCCGGGGGTCCGGCTCCGTATAGCCTTCTACCTGGGCCTGTTTTACAATGTCCACAAATTTCACGGAAGCGTTGAAGTTATTGAATATAAAATTCAGACTTCCCGATAGTACAGCCTCAACCTTCAATACTTCATCACCACTTTTGATCAGGTCATTCAGCGTGTTTATGACTGGTAAGCCGGCGCCCACGTTGGTCTCAAAAAGGTATTTTGACCGGTAGCGGAGTGCTGTTTGCTTCAGAGAAAGATACTTTTCCATACTTTGGGTGCAAGCGATCTTATTGGGGGTCACTACTGAAATACTTCGTGTCAGTACCTCCTCATAGATGGAAGCCACCTCTTCGTTGGCCGTGTTGTCAATAAAAATGCTGTTTCTGAGGTTGAAGTCAGTCATTTTTGTGACGAACTTCTCAAGACCCATCTTCTCACCCTCAGACTGAAGCATGTCCTTCCAGCCTTTGAGCTCGATCCCCTTCTCTTCGAAGTACATCTTTTTACTGTTGGCCAGGGCCACGATCCTCACATCTACATGATGGTGCCGGGCAAGGTAGGAGCGTTGTTTGGCGAGCTGCTCAATGAGCGTACCGCCCACATTGCCTACACCAATCATAAAAATGTTCAGTACTTTTCTTTCCGAAAGGAAGAAGCTCTCATGAAGACTGTTTAATGCTTTTTTTACCTCGGTGTCACGTATCACCACGGAGATATTCTTTTCCGAAGAACCCTGAGCAATAGCCTTGATGTTCACACCGTTCTGTCCCAGGATACTGAACATACGTCCGCTTACCCCTACCTGCTCTTTCATATTGGAACCCACCAGTGCCACAATCGCCAGGTTTTCTTCGATTTTCAGGGGATCGATCTTACGTGTGGCCAGCTCATATTCAAACTCATTTTCAATGGCTTCCTTTGATGTGGCGGTGTCACCAGCGTCGATCCCTACGCAGATAGAGTGCTCAGAAGATGCCTGCGTGATGAGAATGACGTTCACCTGAGCGGATGACAAAGCTCGGAACAATCTGTGGGAGAAATTGGGTATTCCCACCATTCCGCTACCAGAAAGATTGAAAAGCGCAATGTTTTGTACACTGGATAATCCTCGGATGAGTTTACCATTCCCCTGAACCTTGCTGGATATCACCGTTCCTTCTTCTTCCTTTTTAAAGGTGTTTTTTATATGGATTGGGATGCTGGCTTCCAAAGCCGGTTGAATAGTGGGAGGATAGATCACCTTGGCACCGAAATGTGAGAGCTCCATGGCTTCCTCGTAGGAGATATCCCTTATGGCGTAGGAGGCTCTTACCAGCCGGGGGTCCGCGGTCATCATACCGCTCACGTCCGTCCATATTTCCAGTTTTTTGCTTTTCAGGCTGGAGGCCAGGATGGCAGCGGTGTAGTCGGAGCCACCTCTGCCCAGGGTGGTGGTTTCATTCTCTTCGTTGGAGGCGATAAATCCCGGGCATATCCCTATGCCCTTGTTTTCCTTAAAATAGGCTCTTACGGCTTTGGCTGTGGCCTTAAAGTCTACATTTGCCCGCCCGAAGTGGCTATCCGTTTTGATGAACTGCCGTGGGTCTGCTACCTGGGATATCAGCCCCTGATCGTTCAGGTAATCATTGATAATGGTGGCTGACATTGACTCTCCGTAGCTGAGGATACGATCCCTTGTTTTCAGGCTTAGCTCACGGATCAGGAAAACTCCCCGGCATATATCTTCCAGCTCATTCAGCAGTATCTTCACCTTGCTCAGGGTTTTGCCCTGGTTTTTAACGGAGATGAGCTCCTTAGTGGTTTTAAGGTGTTTTTGTTCGATCTCTGTAAAGATCCTGGTATATCGTTCGTCGCCCTGGGAGGCCATTTCACTGCATTCAACCAATTGGTTGGTAATGCCACCCAATGCAGAAACCACCGTGATCAGGGGTCTTTCCTTTTCCTGAATGATCTCTTTTACCAGAGAAATGTTTTTAGCAGAGGCCACAGAAGTGCCTCCAAATTTTATTACCAGCATAACCGGAATGTGATTTAGAATAGTAAGCTTAATGATGAACTGTTAAAATTGGCCTGTGCCTGATGGCGATATGTAGTGATCAACCCCGCGAGGGGGTAGTGATGATGGTAATAGTAGTGCAAGCGGTGATCATGATCGCCGGAGATGTGGTATGATATTTTGTTGTTTGATTCACTTGCAGAATATCCTTCTCTATGAAGTGGCGAAGCTAAATGATAATTTTAAAATGTCAAAGGGTAAAGAATAAATTATAGCTCAGAATTTAGTTAATGAATTTAGTTAATGAATTTAGTTAATGAATTTAGTTAATGAATTTAGTTAATGAAACTTTATTTGTCCAATGAAGTTTAATTATATTGTACATACAAAATATTTGTATATATTTTCAACAGATTCAAGAATGAAAACAAAAGAATCGGTCAGAGGCAAACGTATGGGAGAAAAAAGAGGCATGAATCTCCCTTTTGGACAAAGGGAAGAAGATTTTTTTGTATCGTACAGGCCATTCAAACAGGTTGCCAGAGTTATTGTTGACAACAGATCAAACCTTATACCAGTAGGTTTTATCGAAGTTGAAACCAGATTACCTCACAGGGAAGTAAATGAAATACTTGACTTTTTTCAAGAAAAAAACTTTATAAATATCGACGGAGATATGGTTAAAGTTAATCCTGATTTTGCAGGAACTGTTTTTTGATCTTTCCTTTTTCTACCAGGGCAGAATCACCATATTCTTCATAGTAGATCATCAGTATTGAATCATCATCTTCAGCTTTATTTATCTCTCCTTCATCGGAGACAGATAATAATGGGATGGTGTTTTTCAGGATGCGTCTAAGCTCTTCTACTGATGAATATTCCAATTGACTCTTGATCCAGGCTATGTGCTCACGTTTTTTATTATAATGTTTTATCCTTAAATCCGATTCCAGCTTGCTTCTTACAATACCAAAGTCGATTCTTTTTTGGTCAGAGATAACATTTTTAGGGATTTCTATGTAGGTGATCTTTCGTGACAGAAGCCCGATCAGGATTGCTTCGAGAAAAATATCTTCATCCGCCTGAGGAAATGAAATGTCAATTTTTAGTATAATAATAGTTACATAAAATATAATTGAAGCGACGACACCTTCAAACAAAATAATCCCCCATGTTAGTTTAATCTTTTTTAAACAACGAAAGGTGTTATAATGGGAAATAAATTTGTAATAGAAGAGTTTATAAAAGCCACCTGTGAAAAATGCAACTAATATAGCATAATATTTATGGGGGACAGAGTTGAAAAAATCAATCAAACCAGATCCAAATGTAATTTCAATCATGAATCTAACCTTGAAATATCAAGATCGCCCTCCCCCCATTTTGCCATACCTTTTAACTCTGCTGTTCTTGATTGCTTTTTCCATTTTATGAGAAGTTTTAGCGCTTCTTCAACCACAGCTTTTTTGTTTTCAGTTCTGAGCTTTTTATTGCCTGCTCCATGAGCTGATTGTTGATCACGATGTTTATTGTCCTCATTTATCTGAGCATATTTGATCAGGAAAATATAAAAAAACTTTAATCAAAAAAAAGTCCGGGAAAATCATTCCCGGACCCTTATTAACTCAATAACTTGATAGTGAGTAACTCAACTGCCACAGGCCTCGCATTCATCAGGATTATCCAATGAACAGGCCATATCTGCCTGCTTTTGGGCGATGGCAGCGGCTTCCCTTTCCGCAATGGTCTGGGTTGCCTTGGGTGCTTCCTGTTTGGTGGTTTTTTCTACAGTGAACTGAATAGCGCTCGTAGCCGCTTTGGATCTCAGGTAATACATACCGGTCTTCAGTCCCTTTTTCCATGCATAGAAATGCATCGACGTTAGCTTACCGAAATTAGGATCCTGAATATGAACGTTCATACTCTGGCTTTGACAGATATAGGCGCCTCTGTCTGCAGCCATATCAATAATGGCCTTTTGAGAGATCTCCCATACGGTTTTGTAAATATCCTTGATATTTTGAGGGATCTCAGGGATGTTCTGTACAGAACCGTTCGCTTCGATCAGTCTGTTCTTCATGGATTCATCCCAAAGGCTCAGTGCTATAAGATCTTTCATCAGGTGTTTATTCACCACAATGAATTCACCGGACAGGGTCCTTCTCGTGTATATGTTTGATGTATAGGGCTCAAAACACTCATTGTTCCCAAGGATCTGAGAGGTAGAGGCCGTGGGCATGGGCGCGAGCAGCAGAGAGTTGCGGACACCATGCTTCCTCACATCTTTTTTCAAACTGTTCCAGTCCCATCTTCCTGAACCGGGTGTTACACCCCACATATCGAACTGGAAGATACCCTTGCTGACGGGCGAACCCTTAAAGGACTCATACGGACCGTCTTTTTTCGCCATTTCCATAGAGGCGGTCATGGCAGCAAAGTAGATGGTTTCATGGATATCCCTGTTCAAACCGGCGGCTTCCTCCGAGTCAAAAGGCATTTTCAGCATGATGAAAGTATCGGCCAGTCCCTGTACGCCAATACCAATAGGTCTGTGACGTAAATTGGAATTACGCGCCTCCGGTACAGGGTAGTAGTTGATATCAATCACCTTGTTCAGGTTTTTGGTAATCACTCTGGTGATCTCAAATAGTCTTTGATGATCGAATTTGCCCTCCTCGGTCACGAATTTTGGCAGTGCAATAGAGGCAAGGTTACATACTGCCACCTCATCAGGTGAAGTGTACTCAATGATCTCGGTACACAGGTTGCTGGACTTAATGGTGCCCAGGTTTTTTTGATTTGACTTCTTGTTGGCTGCATCCTTATACAACATGTAAGGCGTGCCGGTTTCTATTTGAGCTTCCAGCACCTCAAACCAGAGATCCTGTGCCTTTACCTGCTTTCTGTAGCGTTGCTCTTTTTCGTATTTGGTGTAGAGCCTTTCAAATTCCTCTCCGTAACAGTTAGCCAGCCCGGGCGCTTCGTTGGGGCAGAACAATGACCACATTTCATTGTTTTCTACACGTTTCATAAAGAGATCGGAGATCCATAACGCATAGAACAGGTCACGGGCCCTTAACTCTTCCTTGCCATGGTTCTTTTTCAGATCGAGGAACTCAAAAATATCAGCGTGCCATGGCTCAAGATAAATGGCAAAGCTTCCCTTGCGCTTGCCTCCACCCTGGTCTACGTAGCGGGCTGTCATATCGAAGTTCCTTAGCATAGGCACAATACCGTTGGAGACCCCGCCGGTTCCCTTAATGTAGGAACCTGTGGCCCGGATGTTATGAATGCTTAGCCCTATACCCCCGGCAGATTGAGATATCTTGGCTGTTTGTTTCAGTGTATCATAAATACCGTCAATGCTGTCATCCTTCGTGGTCAGCAGGAAGCAGGATGAAAGCTGAGGTTTTGGTGTCCCTGCATTGAACAATGTAGGCGTCGCGTGTGTGAACCATTTTTCAGAGAGCAGATTGTAGGTCTCAATCGCAGCATCTATGTCATCCATGTGAATACCTACGGCCACACGCATAAGCATATGTTGTGGTCGCTCCACGATCTTGCCTTCAATCTTCATCAGGTAAGAGCGCTCGAGAGTCTTAAACCCAAAGTAGTCATATCCAAAGTCACGATCATAGATGATCGATGAATCGAGGAGCGCAGCATTTTTCTTGATCACCCCGTACACCTCTTTGGAAATGAGCGGTGCATTCTCTTCCGTTTTGGGATCTACATAGGTGTAAAGCCTCTTCATAGTATTGGAAAAGGACTTGCTGGTCACCTTGTGCAGGTTGGAGATAGCGATCCTTGCGGCCAGTTTGGCAAAATCAGGATGCTTTACCGTCATGGAAGCAGCCGTTTCCGCCGCCAGGTTATCCAGCTCTACCGTGGTTACACCATCATAAATACCATTGATTACTTTTTTGGCAATGTCTACGGGCTCTACATAATTGGTGTCCAGCCCGTAACACAATTTTTCAATACGGGCCGTAACCTTGTCAAACTTGACAGACTCCCGTCTTCCATCTCTTTTTATTACTAGCATTGTTCTTTAATGATTTGGGGTTGTAATAAGTTGAAAAAATTAAAAATCCTCGTCCAGAGAGAATCTGGGGGCATCTTCGGCGCCTTTCATTACACCAGCTTTCTGATAGTCGCCCACTCTCTTTTCAAAGAAATTTGTTTTACCCTGCAGTGAGATCATTTCCATGAAATCAAAAGGATTGGTAGCACCATATACCTTAGTACCGATCAATTCATTCAGTAGCCTGTCAGCCACGAATTCAATGTACTGGCACATGAGCTCGGCATTCATACCGATCAGGTTTACCGGCAAGGCATCGGTAACAAATTCTTTTTCAATTTCAACCGCATCCTTTATTATACCTATAACGGTCTCTTTGGGTAATTTATTGACCACGTGATTGTTGTAAAGAAGGCAAGCAAAATCGCAATGCAGGCCTTCATCCCTGGAGATCAATTCGTTTGAAAAGGTAAGCCCTGGCATCAGCCCTCTTTTCTTCAACCAGAAAATAGAGCAAAAGCTTCCGGAGAAAAATATCCCTTCTACGGCGGCAAAGGCGATCAGTCTTTCCTGGAAATTCCCCTCGTCGATCCAGCGCAATGCCCAGTCTGCCTTTTTCTTGACACAATCCATAGTCTCTATGGCATTGAAGAGCTTGTCCTTCTCTTCAGGGTCTTTCACATATGTGTCGATAAGCAGGGAATATGTCTCAGAATGAATGTTCTCTATGGCTATCTGAAATCCATAGAAGAACTTGGCTTCCGTGTATTGTACTTCAGCCACAAAGTGCTCAGCAAGGTTTTCGTTTACAATACCATCACTTGCAGCAAAAAACGCCAGAACATGAGAAATGAAATGCCTTTCACCATCGTTAAGATTGGCCCAATCCCTGAGGTCATGACTCAGGTCAATTTCCTCGGCAGTCCAGAAACTGGCTTCTGCCTTTTTGTAGAATTCCCAGATATCATCATGCTGGATTGGAAATAGGACAAATCGGTTTTTATTTTCCCGTAAGATCAATTCTTGTTCGGCGGCTGTTTCACTCATCTTCTACGTCTGTTTTTAATCAAAATCAAATTAGGGAAGTTTCGCTTTGTGAAAAATATCGAAACTTCGTTACATTAAAGATAAAAATCGCTCCAGAAAGTTACAAGGGAAACCAAGAGCTGCTACTGGGTCGATGTTGAGGCCAATAGGTCATACAAATATTGCCAAAGCACGTTAAAAATCAAAGTTGGCAAGTGAGGTAGCACCATTCAGGGAGTCATAAATTTAACATGCTGTTTATCAATAAGTTAAGTCTATAAATACAATAAATACTTTTGCCAAAAAACGCTGTTTTCAGGGGTGAAAAAAAACAGAAAAGTTTTCCACAAAAGCAAGCGGTATTCACAGCCTGACTGTGGACAAATAGAGTTCAATTTCGGTGAAAACCCTACATACCTTTTACCTTTTTAAAAGGCGGTCCTTCAGCTCTTCAGGAATAAAATCAATCTGTGGTTTACCATCAGAAAGGAACCAGTCTGTTGGGCCGTAGTAGGTATTTCCTGAGATGGGATCCCTGAATTTCAGGTATTTTTTGTTTTTCACCCAGTTGGACAGGGCGGCAGAAACCGAGCTGCGGACCTTACCCTTGTCGAGGTCGGGCTCATGATTAAATATGTACTCCACTACCTCTGTGGCAGTAATCAGTTTCCCCTTAACTAATTCAAAATGAGCTATTTTCCTTGTCCATGACCACTCCCGCACATATTCGGAGTTCTGCCATGAGGAGAGGTCGAAGGCGGGACTGTCATTAAAAATGGGCAGGCTGGTCAGGTTACGTACGTGGTTATCAATTTCAACGATCTCCTTTTTAAATTCTTCAATCTTGAGTTCCAGGGCTTGCTTCCTTTCCGTCAGGGCCTTTAGGTACAGATCAGCATATTTTTCCGGGACATTGATTTTCATAAAGTGCTTTAAAACAGCGTGTGAGCTATTTTAAGGATTATTGAAATAAAAAGCAAGCAAGTAAAGCGAATAAAGCAAGCTAAGCAAGCGAAAACGATTATATGCTTGGCTGATGGTAATCCTGTTCCCCGCACGAGGAACTCAGACTTTGCAACCACTCCCGCACTTTAATACTTTAGCATACAAGGCTTAAACACTTTTCAAACTATCTTTGATAATAATGACAAAAGAGTTACCTTTGCACTCCATTTTTACAAATGTAAAACTACAAAGATGTACGCGATAGTTGATATAGCCGGAAAGCAGTTCAAGGTAACGCAAGACCAATTCGTATACGCTCCTAAATTGGAGGGCGAAGAAGGCGCTTCCGTAGAATTCGACAAAGTACTCCTGTTGGACAACGAGGGTAAGGTCGAAGTAGGCGCACCTCTGGTGAAGGGCGCTAAAGTCTCAGGAAAAATACTGGGACATGTAAAAGGCGATAAGGTAGTGGTTTTCAAAAAGAAAAGAAGAAAGGGCTACAAAGTAAAGAATGGACATCGCCAGGAGTTCACCAAGGTTTTAATTGAAGGTATCTCAAAATAACGGAACAACATGGCACATAAAAAAGGAGCAGGTAGTTCAAGAAACGGAAGGGAGTCGGAAAGTAAACGACTCGGAGTAAAGATATATGGTGGTCAGAAGGCCATAGCAGGTAATATAATCGTAAGACAAAGAGGCACAAAGCACCACCCAGGGAATAACGTAGGTATGGGCAAAGATCATACACTGTTTGCGTTGAAGGATGGTGTGGTGAATTTCAAAAGAGGTAGAAACAACCGGTCTTATGTTTCTGTTGAGTCTGCTCCTCAGGCTTAGCGAACCTACCCAAAAAGAAAACATAAAAAGAGGCGGCTTTTAGTAATAAAAGTCGCCTCTTTTTTACATCCTATTCTGGATTCTCTTCTCATTATAATTTGCCTGTCTAAAAACACCAGTCTGGTTTACTTTCCATAGCATTGAAGATGTAAAGACGATGCCCCTGAACAGGCAAAAAAGTTCGCCCAAATAATATTCTGTTCACAATCGGATTTTCAGGCTTTTCAGATGGACTTTTTTTGCATTTCAACGGTTTGCATTGCATTTATTCAAATAGTCATAAAACCGCTTAAAAGGGTATTTGCTACTGGTTTATGCAAAAATCTCCCACGGAAATTTTACAGTTCAATTTATATGCCCTAAATTGGGGGGCATAATTATTCTATAACCTAACCAAAACTGTATGAAAAAGTTTCTACAACTAACTTTTGTTGTAGTCCTGTTTGCTGTTGGGCAAACGTGGGCGCAAAACAGAACAGTAACCGGTAAAGTGACATCTATAGAAGATGGCTCAGCTTTACCCGGTGTGAATGTGGTCCTCCGGGGAACGACTGTTGGAACAGTTACAGACGTTGACGGTAATTTTACCATGAACGTTCCCACCGAAGGAGGTACTCTCATTTTCTCATTTATCGGTCTGGTCACAGAGGAGATCGATATCGGAAACCGATCAGTCATTGACATCCAAATGTCGTCCGATGTGCAGCAACTCTCCGAAGTCGTGGTTACCGCCCAGGGTATTGAGCGTAAGAAAGAAGCGCTCGGTTTTGCCGTAAGTACCGTCGGTAAGGAAGCGGTTGCCGAAAAAACCGAAGGAGACTTTGTAAGATCATTGCGAAGCAAGGCATCCGGTGTGCAGATCACTCAGCAAAGTGGATTGTCCGGATCCGGTACCAACATCATCATCCGTGGTTACACTTCTTTTACCGGTGACAACCAACCTCTTTTTATTGTTGATGGCGTTCCGTTCAATACAAATACGAATTCCAATGATGGCCAGGCCAGTGGAGGTCGTGATTTTGCCGACGGCGCCAACAACGGATCGTCCAGATTTCTGGACCTCGACCCCAACAATATTGAGGATATCAGCATACTGAAAGGTCTGGCGGCCTCTACACTGTACGGAACCCAGGGTAGGAATGGTGTGGTGCTGATCACTACCAAATCAGGAGCATCCGGAGGCACCAACAAGAAGATGGACATTTCCATCAGTCAGTCGGTTTTCGCAAACAAGATAGCCTCATTACCTGACTATCAGGATTCATTCGGAAATGGTTTTGACCAGGTATTCGGATGGTTTTTCAGTAACTGGGGGCCCAGTTTCAATGAAACCGGGCTTGCTGGCTGGAGCACGGATACATCCATTGACGACAACGGTAATCTGCCTCATCCGTATTCACAGTTCTCCAATCCTGCACTAAGAGCGGCATTCCCGCAGTTCCAGGAAGGAGAGCCCTTACACGATTATGCCTGGAGGCCATATGATAATGTGGAGGATTTCTTCAGAACAGGTGTAGTGGCCAATACTTCCCTGAATGCACGTGGGGTAAGTGCGGATGGCAAAAGTTCCTATAATGTGAACTTCGGATATCTTACGGATGAAGGGTTCACCCCAGGCAATGAGCTGGAGAGGCTCTCTTTCAGTGTAGGGGGTAACGCGAAGCTGAACAACGGAGTCACTATTAACGGTACCATGAATTTGTCAAGGACCGATTTTACATCGCCGCCGGTATCGGCCAGTGAAGGTAATGGTTCATTCGATCCTGACGGAGGTAATCCGGTGTCTTCTTCTGTATTCGGGCACGTCTTTTTCACACCCAGGAGTATTGACCTGATGAATCTGCCGTTTGAAAATCCGCTGGACGGAAGCAGTGTATACTACCGGAATGGTAATGACATCCAGAATCCAAACTGGACCGTTAAGAATTCGTTCATCGGCCAGTTAACGAACAGGGTATTCGGTACGGTAGGGGCAAGCTACGATATTACTGAAAACCTGAATGTTGCCTACAGGCTTGGGTATGATATATACAATGAAAGGAACGAGTCCGGCCAGCACAAGGGCGGAGTGGAAGGACCTCTTACCGGTCTGTACCGGACATTTGACAACCAGAGCACGATCTGGGATCATACGCTGACGATCAACGGAAATTACAGCCTCACGGATCTGCTGAGACTGAATTTTAACCTTGGAGCCACCAGCCGCCGATCTACACTGGACAGGCAGGGGGTAACCAGTACTAACCAGCTTGTGTTTGGTACGTTCAGGCATTTCAATTTCACGGATCAGGCTCCTGTCCAGTTCACCACGGAGCAGAATATCGTAGGACTATTCGGCCAGGTGGAACTTGACTACAACGGCTATCTGTTCGTTACGCTGGCTGGTAGAAATGACGCGGTTTCCAACTTTTCGGAAGACAACCGGTCTCTGTTCTATCCCAGTGTGAGTACCTCGCTGATCCTTTCTGAGGTGCTTCCACAGATCACCAGCCCCAATACATTGAATTTATTGAAGATCAGGGCTGGTTTCGGTACATCGGCCGGCTTCAGATCCGGATTCCCGATCGCTTCTACGCTCGACGTATCTTCACGTGAATTCATTGATGAGAATGGGAACGTTGTTTCTGCCAACACCACCGGGGAGTTGCTGGGTAACCCAGACCTCAAGCCCGAGAGGCAGGAGGAATTTGAGATAGGTCTGGAAGCCAAGGCGCTGAACAACAGGGTAAGCTTGGATCTTTCATGGTACAGAAGGGCCTCTACTGATCTTATTGTAGAACGTCCACTGGATCCTGCTACAGGATTCCTTTCTACGTTCACCAATATTGGAGAGGTGATCAATAAGGGACTAGAGATCGACCTTGGCGTTGATGTGATCAAAAACTCAGATTTGGTTTGGAATATACGGGGTAATTTCACCCGGGTGACTAGTGAGGTTACGGATCTTGGTGCTGACACGGACCAGATAGCCATAGCCGGATTCACCAACCTGGGTAATTTTGCTGTAGAAGGTGAGCCACTGGGAGTAATGCTTGGGAACAGGATCCTGCGCAATGATGATGGAGAGTTTGTGGTTAACAGTGTTGGCCGCTATGAAATAGAGCAGGGTACCTTCAAGATCGGTAATCCTCTGCCCGACTTCACGCTGAATCTTAGCACTTCTGTAGGCTATAAGAACTTTACGCTTTCCGCGGTGATCAATCATGTTCAGGGAGGTGATATTTATTCCCGTACGGTTTCTACCTTACTGGGCAGGGGTCTGACCACTGACACGGAAGACCGGTTACAAACCTTCATTCTGCCAGGCGTGAAGAATACTGGTACTTCCGAGAGCCCTGAATGGGTGGAAAATGATCTCCAGATTAACAACTCCAGTTTTTATTTCTCAAATGTACTCTTTGGACCGGACGAGCTGGGAGTATACGACGGGACTACCATCCGACTGCAGGAATTGTCACTGAGCTATTCTTTGCCAAAGGCGGTTCTCGACAATACGCCATTCGGGTCGGTTACCCTGACAGCCTCTGGTTTCAACCTCTGGTATGACGCCATCAATATGCCGGACGGAACTAATTTCGATCCCAACGTAGCCGGTTTGGGAGTAGGGAATGGTCAGGGTTTTGACTTCCTGAACGGCCCTAGCTCCAAAAGATATGGTGGAACATTAAAATTCACGTTTTAAGATTTTTAATACCTAAAGAGTATTCAAATGCAAAAAATATTTAAGACTATAAAGGTGTCTTGTCTGGCAGTGATCTTCATGATTAGTGCCTGCGACTCGACAGAGCTGGATATAACACAGGATCCTAATGCACTGCCTCCTGATGCAGCCAGTACGGATTTTTTCATCAGCCAGGTGCAGGTGGATTTTGGTACGCTAATCGCCTCCCTGGAAGTAGAAGCCTCAGAAGCAGTAAGGATACTGAATATGGATGGCAGGAACTATAACAATGCCTTTGAACCTACGCGGTTTGACCAGGAGTGGGAGCAGGCCTACCGGCAGATCCTGAATGACATCAAGACCATGAATCCTTTGGCAGAGGAAGCGGAACAGTACTATCATATAGCGATGGGACAGGTACTGGAGGCTTATGTACTTGTTACATTAGTGGACCTTTTCGGGGATGTACCCTACAGCCAGGCGTTGCTGGGAGGGGAGAATCTTAACCCTGATGTTGATCCCGGTGCAAATGTATACGCCGAAGCCGAACAACTACTCAGGGATGCGATCACCAATTTTGAGCGTGAGGATGTGCTTACCGAACCTCTACAGGACCTGTTCTATCAGGGAGATTGGGAAAACTGGATAAAAGCAGCCAACTCTATTCTGCTGAAGGTATACCTGACCACCAGGCTGATTGACACGGATGCAGATGATAAATTTCAGGCGATCATCGATGGGGGAGACTATATTACTTCTACCGATGAGGATTTTCAGTTTCCCTGGAATACTTCATTTAACAACCCTGATGCAAGACATCCTGAGTATGTAGATGCCTACACACCAGGGGGTACCAATACCTATATGTCCAACTGGCTGATGGACTATATGCTGAACTCAAAGGTGGGCAATGGAGTGGATGATTTTGAAACAGCCGATCCCCGGATGAAATACTATTTCTACCGTCAGACCAGTTCTGTACCTCAGGATCAGCCTAATCTGATCAACTGTGTAGAAGAATCAGCTCCACCGCACTATACCGCGGGTACGGTATTCTGCAGCCTGGCTAACGGTTACTGGGGTCGTGATCACGGTGATGACGACGGTATCCCGCCTGACGGACAGCTTAGGACAGCCTATGGGGTATACCCTGTAGGTGGATTGTTTGATGATAACTCCTTCAGTGTTATTGCCAGTATCACGCAGGGCGCAGGGGGAGGTGGAATTACTCCCATAATGCTGGCGTCATGGGTTGATATTATGAGGGCAGAGATGGCCCTGGTGTCTGGCGATGCACCCGCAGCAAGGAACCTATTGCAAAGCGGAGTAGCCAAATCCTTTGCCAAAGTGAGGAGCTTTGGAGAACTTGATGCTACAGCTGACCTGTCTACTGCACCGGATCCGTCGCTGGATGCCACTTATATCACAGAGCTGGGACAAATATTCGATGCCGCAACTTCTGAAGGAGAGAGAATGGATATCCTGGGTTCGGAATATTTTGTGGCACTGTTCGGTAATGGCCTGGACGGGTTCAATTTCTATAGAAGAACAGGCAGACCATCCACTCTGCAACCTAACCTTGAGCCGGCACCTGGATCATTTTTCAGATCTTTCTTTTATCCGCCGGTATTTGTGGAGCGGAATTCTTCTGAGAGTCAGAAGGCCGATGTTACCACTCCGGTATTCTGGGATACAGGTACGCCTTTACTTGCCAACTAAAATCAAACTTGAACAGTATGAAAAAAATATTAAATATACTTTGTGGAATGTTCATCATGCTTTTAGCGGTGTCCTGTTCCGAAGAATTACTTGTTGATGAAACCCTTGACAATGTGTCAAGCGGCGCTGTACTCAGAAATCTTGGCATTACAAACAATCTTGACAGTGCTGATTTAAGCTCTACCTACAGTATAGTGCTGGAAGCCCAGGATGCCCAGGGGGGGCGATTGCTTTCTGAAGTAAGAGTGAATGTAGGTTTTAATGATATCAATGATGAGGGTACCGATACGGTAGCTGTGTCATTGTTCTCTACTATTCTCGCATCTGCCTTCAATGAGACCAGTCCAACGACCAATGGACTACCAGTGGCCACTTTCACTGTTACACTGGGTGAGCTGGTGACCCATGTTGGCACTTCCAGCGGTAATTATAGTGTAGGTGATGATTTTGTCATCGATTTTGAAATGGAGCTGACGGATGGACGTATATTTAACCTGTCCAATGCCACTCAGGATGTCACCCGAACAGGGGCATTCTCCTATTTCAATGCGCAATTCCGTTATTCTGCTACGGTTAAGGACCCCAACAGGCTTACAGTTACGGACATAGACGTCAGTGGAGAAAGTAGTGGGCAGTTAAGACAAAACACGATAGACACTGTGTTTGTCACATTTGACCGAAGTGAAAGTGATATCATTACATTCCCTACTATTACCAGCGTGTCTGCTTTGGGGAATACCGATGACAATATTGGGGCGTTTACCTTGTGGGATGACGAAGATAATGATGACGACCTGATCTATTTTTTCCTTTATACAGCAGGTGCGGCTGCCGCGGACACCATTGATTTTGTTATCCAGGATGGTATATCTGTAGCTGGTTTTCCTTCATACACCAAAAGGCTCAAAAAGGCCTTTGTTATTGATAACGCCATAGCTGCTTCATTAATCAGTGAATCAACCATTGAAGACGATGAGATCGCTTCCCTGGCCCTGACGTTTGACTTTGGTGAAGAGCTGGCAGGTGATTCTATTATGTTCAGTGTGGATGCCGGTGGACAGTTTGACAATTTCATGGTAAAACAAAAGGTGGAAGAAGGGGATGAAAGTTCCGTCCTGACCTTCACACCCCGTTTGGGAGACCTGCGGCTGGCCCTGCAAAACCTGACCTTTGATGTGACACTGACAGGTGCTAAGGACGTCGCCGGAAATGAGGTGGATCAAACAATAAGCGTAGATATTCTCTAATAACAAATTCATGATAATAAAAAAACCGTTCAGTCTGAACGGTTTTTTTATTCTTAATAATTACCCGTAATTACTCTTTACCACCCCCTCGAACGTTGGTGAAAATGTGAAAAGGCATGTTGTGCAGAGGTGGTATACCTGTAAAGGTATTATTGATTCTTTTCCTGGGCATTTTTTTCTGTTGCAGGAATGAAAAACGCATAGATAACAATGAAGGCTCTGAGCCTGTACCGGTATTTCAAAAGATGGATGATGCCCACACAGGGATTGATTTTGCAAATATCCTGCAAGAAGATGTAGGCACCCGGGAAAATATTTTCGATTTCGACTATTTCTATAATGGCGCCGGAGTCGGCGTAGGGGATATTAATAATGATGGCCTGCCGGATGTATTCTTTTGTGGCAATCAGGTGGCTAACAAACTCTATCTGAACAAAGGTGACCTGATATTTGAGGATATTACAGAGCAGGCTGGTATCAATGCTGGAAAGGGATGGTCCAATGGGGTAACTTTTGCGGATATCAACGGAGATGGCTGGCTGGATATCTATGTGAGTCAGGGAGGACCGGGGGATATCTCAACCCGGGAGAACCTGCTCTTCATTAACCAGCAGGACCTTACTTTTATCGAAGCGGCTTCCTCCACGGGATTAAATGACCATGCCATAAGTATGCAATCCGCCTTTTTCGACTATGATCAGGATCAGGATCTTGATTGCATTGTAATGAATGAGAACCCGCTTTACGGGTTCGACCCTCTTTCTTTTCGGAGAAAACTATCCGGCAACAGGGAACTGCTTCACATCAGCAGTAGTCATTTGTACCGGAATGATAATGGTGTATTCACCGATGTAACATCGGCGGCAGGTATTTTACGTCCTGCCTTCGGCCTTGGGTTGGTGGTCAGTGATATCAATGAAGATGGTTTACCCGATATCTATATAGCCAATGACTACTATATTCCGGACGTCATGTACATTAATCGGGGCAACGGCACCTTTGAGGATCAGGCAAAAATCAGGACACAGCACCTGTCATTTTTTGGTATGGGGGCCGATATTGCCGATATCAATAATGATAGTCACAAGGATATTTTCGTGCTGGACATGGCCGCGTCCGATCATTACCGCTCGAAAACGCTGATGGCCTCCATGGATACCAGAGGTTTTGATATTCTGGTAAATGAACTGAAGTATCATCATCAGTACATGTTCAACGCTCTCCAGCTTGATAACGGGAACCACAGGTTCAGCAATATTGCCCATCTTACCGGCCTGGCCAAAACTGACTGGAGCTGGGCCGTGCTGATGGCGGATTTTGACAATGATGCCGACAAAGATGTGTACATAACCAATGGGTACCGGAGGTATGCGCTGGATAATGACACGAGAATGCGGGTAGTACAGGCAAAGCGGAGCTATCAACAGGTGCCCATGGAGGTAAAAAAGCGGATCTATTATTCTATGCCTACTGAAAAGCTACCCAATATAATGTACAAAAATGATGGCAATCTGAGCTTTTCGAACATCACCAGATCCTGGGGGCTGAATGATCCTTCCTGGTCCAATGGCGCAGCATATTCAGATCTTGACAATGACGGAGACCTTGATATAGTGGTAAACAATATGGATGAGAAGGCTTTTGTATACCGCAATACCTCCGTTGAAAATAAAACGGGCGGCTTCCTGAAAGTGCTTGCCAGGGGAAAGTTGAGTGAATCTTTTCCGAAGATCACGATTTTGTATGATGGTGTAAAACAAACTATAGAGTGCAAGAGGGTACGGGGGTATCTGTCAGCGGTGGATCAGGCAGCTCACTTTGGATTGGGAGACGTTGATATGGTGGATACCGTTAGAGTGAACTGGCCCTCGGGTAACAGGCAGGAAAAATATAATGTACCTGCCAATAGTGTCGTGGAATTTGATGAAAATGAGGCTGGGTTGCACCATCGACAGGTGGGAAAAGAAGGAACTTTTCTGGTGGAGCTGGCTTCCACCGGAACCGGACTGGACTTTGAGCACAGAGAAAATACCTATGATGACTTTAAGAGGGAAACGTTACTCCCTTACCGGCAGTCCACCTTTGGTCCGTATATGAGCCAGGCAGACGTGAATGGCGATGGTAAAACCGACCTATATATTGGAGGTGCCTCAGGGCAGCCCGGGCAGTTGTTCATTGATCGGGGAGAGCGGTATGAGGCAATGGTTGTGAAAGATTTTAAAAATGATGCTGTCCATGAAGATATGGAGTCTGTTTTTTTTGATTATGATCAGGATGGTGATGCCGATCTTTATGTAATCAGTGGTGGGAACGAGTTTCAGGAAGGGTCTGAAATGTATACGGACCGTCTGTATACCAATGATGGGGCGGGAAATTTCAGGAGGTCCGAAAACCGATTGCCAGCAGACCTGACGGGTAGTGGTAAGGCAGTTTGCGTACTGGATTATGATCAGGACGGCGACCCCGATCTGGTAATAGGCAACAGGATCATACCCCATCATTACCCAAAGGCGTCTTCATCCTGCATACTGGAAAACAGAAAGGGCACATTTGTGAATGTAACGGATAGTGTTCTGCCTGATCTGCATTCCTTTGGGATCATTAATGCTGTTATTGCCAGTGACTTCGATCAGGACGGCTGGGGAGATCTGGTAGTGGCCGGAGAATGGACGAGAGTAGGTTTGTTTAAAAATGAAAAAGGCGTCTTTCGTGACATGTCGAAGGACAACGACCTGTACCTGAACAAGGGATGGTGGTTTTCTTTAACAGAAACAGATGTGAACAGGGACGGACTACCTGATTTTATTATAGGCAATGTAGGGCTGAATACGAAGTACAAGGCTTCCATGGACAAGCCACTTAAGGTCTTTGCAAGTGATTTTGACCAAAACGGAACGTTTGATATTGTTCTCAGCACGAAATACAAGGACAGGTACGTTCCATTCAGAGGACGAGAATGCTCGTCGCAGCAGACGCCCTTTATTGCCAAAAAGTTTCCTACCTATAATGCGTTTGCCCGGGCTTCACTAATGGATGTATACGGAGATCAACTGAATGCCTCCTACCAGCAGGAAGCGACCACTTTTGGATCCATACTGCTGGTTAATCAGGGAAATGCCCGGTTCGACGTTCAGGACCTTCCGGTTGAAGCACAGTTTTTCCCTGTAATGGATGCAGAGGCGTATGACTTCAATGGCGATGGCTTTGAAGATATTCTGCTGGTGGGTGGTATTTACAATACAGAAGTGGAGACCCCAAGATTCGATGCCGGGACAGGACTCATGTTGCTGGCTGATCGACAAGGTAGCTACCAGCCTGTTCCCCTCGGGCAGAGTGGGTTTTACTTTGAAGGAGCCTCCAAATCCGTGACTGTTTTAAACAATAAAGTACTTGTAGGGATCAATGACGGGCCTCTGGTCCAGTTCAGGATCCATTGATTTTGGTTACCCCCAGTCCGCTCTTTTTTCCTATGCTCATCCACCCGTCCCTGATCTCAAAACCACCGCTGACGACGTCCTCCACAAGGTCCAGGCTTCCATCCAGGTCCAGGTATTTGGTATTTGTGAATCCCAGCGCTGTGTGTAATGCAGCGCTGATGCTGATGGCGCTTTCATCATTACAACCCCACATCAGTTCGGTACGGGAGGCCTGCGCTATATCAGCGATCTGGCGGCCGGGATGAATACCCCCTGATTTCATCAGTTTAATATTGAATATACCACTGGCTGACGGTGGGGCTGCAAGGTTGAATGCATCTGCCGGGGAGATAAGGCTTTCATCTGCGGCAACCACTTTTTTTATTTCTCCGGGAAGAGCCTTTAACTCTTCCACCGCCTTGGCGGGAACAGGCTGCTCGATCAGCTCCAGATCACAGCTTTTCGTGGACTCGAAGAACATTTTCAATGTTGTGCTATCATAGCCCTGGTTGGCATCTATCCTGATCACCATCTTATTGCCATATAATTCCCGGAGCTTTTTCATCCGTTCAATATCCTCATCTACATCCTTTCCCGTCTTTACCTTCAATACCCGGAAACCCATATCATAATATTCCCTCGCCTCGTCGAGCGTTTCTTCCACGTTCTTTATCCCAATAGTAACGGAGGTAGGCAGTGACCTGATCTTTTGGCCCAGAAAAACACCCAGGGGCACATCAATAAGCTGAGTAAATGCATCATGAACAGCAATATCCAGTGCAGCGCGGGCCGCAGGATTTTCAGGCAGTTGAGCCTGAATGTCGTCCAGAATGCCATACAACTCCCGAATGTCTCTCCCTATCATGAAATCAAGATCACCCCCATTCAACACCTCCAGTGTTGAATCAAGTGATTCACCCACCACGTATTCGCTGGGATTGCCGGATCCAAGACCGACGATGCCATTCTCCAATTCCAATTCTACAAAGGCGTTATTTACTTCATCTACTGTTTTAAAGGCGATCGTATAGGGACGGGTATTGCCGAGGTCTTTTTTATAGACTCTTATGTTTTTAATTTTCATATTTTTCAAGTCATTTTGATGATTTTAAGGCTTTCTGACATGTTGATGACCGACTGTAGAGACACAGGCTATGGACACGGGTAACACAGGTAGCAAACTAAGTTGATGGCCATCCTGATGTGTACAAACTGTGACCTGATAGCGTTACAGATCATTCACCCTTACCTGCTTTACCATATTCCTGACTATGTCGGCGCATTGGGCTATACCTTCCTGCAGTGGCAGGACTACCGGCACGCTACAGTCATCTTCTATTCTCTTTTTAGCCTCTCTTGCTTCTTCAGGATTGAGATCTTCAGTATTTAAAGTAACACAGATTGTAGGTGCACCCAGGAGTTCTATTAATGCTATTTCGTCCCGGACGGTGGGAATCGGTTTCCCGTAATCTTCCAACCCGTTGAAATATTTTCTGGCCGGAGCATGCTGAAGGATCACACCATCCAGGTCACAGGAAATGATATGCTCTGAGCCGCACGGCCCGCTGGGATTCCTCAACGAAGACTGCCCCTCCATCACGATCACGTCCGGACTTTCCTGCTGCCAGCATTCGTATACTGCGTGTTCCAGTTCGCCCGATATAAAGTCATTGGGAGTTGCGTCAAAAACAAACCCGTATTTGCTTCCCTGCAGCCATCCTGTCTGGCCGGTGTAGATCATGTGAGTGTTGATACCGGAATCACAGAGATCGTTGACCAGAAATTTGCTGGTAGTGCGCTTGCCCAGTGCACAGTCGGTACCCAGTACACCTATTTTCAGTGCTTCCACCTCCTTTATCTTTCCGGTCCAGAAGTGAAGATCCTTAAAACCTTTTGGCTTTCGCACGTCAATGATCTTTGAATCGCTGCTGTGGGCAATGGACGCAAATTCTTCAATGTCACCAATGGTTTGATGCAGCCCGTTCACCAGGCTTATCCCCATTTCCAGTACGTGTCTGACCAGAGGATAAAGTTCCTGCGGCAACACACCGCCCTTTGTGGCCATTCCTATGATCGCATAATCAGGTTTTTGGCCTACATGTTCTATGAGCTGATCAGGATTGGCATAAACGGGGATGTTCCTGTGTTTTCCATCGAGTATTTCTCCGGCGTCCTGTCCCGCAAAAGCGTGATCAATGATCCCCAGAATTTTGAAGCGATCAGACTGGCGGACAAGTCCATGAGCTGTTTTGGCATGAATATCGTTCAACAGACCTCCGGTAATGATACAGGCAGTTCCACTGATTGTATCTTGATGTAATTTATTTGTCATAGGCGAGTTTGAATTTTGACAGGTCAGGTATATTTGACCTTTTTCGGGTTAGTTCATAGTCATAAACGGCGCTACCCAGCTCCTTCATGAAGGGATAGCCGATAGTCTCATATTCATAGTTACCGTCATTGTACGTTTCATTGTCGTTCACATGGATCACGGCGGAAAGCAGGAATTCTACATTGTTCTGAAAATCAACAATGTACGCATTGTCGATCAGATAACCGTAGGCCTGTCCGATTTTATTGAAAATGCGGATGTGGTCTGGAATATTCCTGTCGTCGCCAAACATCAGATACTTGCAGTAGGCGTCGTAGTATTCCTTTTGATCATAGTCAGGCCACGTGGTTTCCCGGGGTAGCTGGGACATATACTGATACAGGAAATCATAGTCTGCCTGAGCCAGGTCAAATGCCGGTTTCTTACCGGGAAATATTACCTCACGTAGCATGAGATGTAATTCCTCCAGTGCTATGAAGTTTTTGTAGGTAAAGTCAAAGGGCTGCTGTATAAGACTGTCCCGATGGTTGACATGCGCCCTGCCTTTGAGGATCTGTGCTGTGGGCTGGTAGTCCGCCGCGCTTTTCACCATCGGCTGAGCATAGACCGGGGAATTGCCATGGTAAAACCTTACCGGATTGGTATGTTGGTTTTCCTCAAGAGAAAGAGGAATCGACAGGCGATGGATGATCCGTAGGTTCTCAAATCCCTTATCATGCAGCTTTTGATTGATATACTGCTGGCCGAGGAATTCATAGAGACGGTTATAGGCGTCATTGTCGCTGACCACAAATATCTTTTTAATGTAATGGGCCACACTGGGTAGTCCGTTCTCAGCGGTTGAATCTTCAAATACAGCGGTCTGACCAGACCAGGCGCTGTCGGTCAGAAAAGTAGAATACCTGTCAAGACCATCTGTACCCAGCTCGTTGAGTTTTTCCAATGCCAGAAAGGCAACGGGCATTTTTACTGTGCTGGCCGGATAGAAATACCGGCTACTGTCTGTGTTGAAATAAAATGATTCAAATGCCGGCTGGTTGCGTTCATCCCGGTCGATTTGTGTATAGATGATCTGAACCTCATATTTTTCCTTATGATCAAGAATTTCCTGAAAGGCCTCAGGCCTCCGCCTCATAAGATTTTCGACCAAATGCTCATCCTCTTTCAAGGGACGCTGACATTGGGTGAGTACCAGTGCGGTTAGGATCAGGCTGATGCACTTTTTCATTTTTCAAGGCCCGGGGCAGGCTTAAGTTCGTGATCGATTGACTGGTGAAGTTTACGAATAAATTCCGGTCCTACATCATTCTTTTCGGTTAAATAATTGGGGTCCGTTTCTTTCCAGAGGGGATGGCCAATAAACTGCTGATACTGATCATGACCTATGAGGTATTCAATGTTGTACTTGCCGGAAAGGTAATTGATAAGCCTCAGGTTGGCCTTGAACTGCTGTCGGGTAAGGGGAAGATCCGTTCCGTTGGCTACGTTCTCTATGCCTATGGCGCAGTGATTAAGACCGATCACGTGTCTTGCGAACGTGGTTTCGGGCAACAACTGGTAGATCGTGCCATCCCTGTCTATCACAAAGTGTGCTGAAACATTCAGACTGCTGGCATCTTTGATTCCCGTCCGCGTGCCCGATAGCCGTGACGGGTTGAAGGTTTCAAACGTCTTTTCAAGGGTGGGGATGACCGTCCAGTGCACTACAATGATCTTTGGGTCAATTTCGACCGAACCCGTCTCAATACCATGCCGTACTTTCAGGTATTCCAGTGACAGTTGTTTTCTGGTTTCATCAAAGGTGACAGGCTTGTCAATGATGTTCAATGAGCCTTCACAGGCAAAGAGTATTGTGCAGGTGAGTAAAAGGCCGGTATAGAAGGTTCTAGTCATTTAATGCGGTTTCCAGTAGTTTAAAGCTTCCTTTTTCTGCATCCATTTCGGCTTCCACACCCATGGGGACGGTGAATTTGGAATCAATATGCCCGATCATGGAGCCTGAAAAAGCGGGTATTCCCAGCGGCTTGATATAGTGATCAATGATCTCGTCAAAGGTAAGTGAACCGTAACCTCTGTCGGGATAACAGTTGGTACATTTCCCGAAAATAAACCCCTTGATCTCCCTGAGGATACCGGACAGGTGTAACTGTGACATGAGTCGGTCTACTCTGTACAATTCTTCGTTGACCTCTTCAATGAATAGCAGGCTTCCCTTAAAACCGGGAACATAATCCGACCCCAGTAGCCCACACAGAACAGAAAGATTGCCACCCAGCAGTTTCCCCCGGGCTTTTCCGGTATGGATGGTACGGATACGGTGTTTGGTCTGTACCCATGCTGATTCCGGCTTTGGAGGGTTCTCAAAATTCATCAGCTGATTCTCAAAAAGCAATCCGGCAAAATAGTTACGTGAGAATTCGTCCCATGAAGATATACCTACCGGCCCATGAAAAGTTACAAGCCCTGTTTTTTTGAATAAGGCCAGCTGAAGGGCAGTGATATCACTGTAACCGACAAAAACCTTTGGGTTTTTACGGATGGATGAATAATCCAGCATGTCCAGAATACGGGCTGCCCCCGAGCCGCCACGCAGGCAAATGATGCCGCTGATTTCCGGGTTAGCAAACATTTCATTGATCTCCGCAGCCCTTTCTTCGTCTGTACCTGCCAGGTGTCCGTACCGGCTTTTGAGAAACCTGCTCACCTGTACCTTCAGACCGAATTTTTCCAGGGCTTCTATAGCTATATCGACAGGGCCATGGTTGAACACGGCCCCGGAGGGGCTGATCAGACCGATGGTATCACCGGGCTCCAATACTTGTCCCTTTGAAATGCTCTTTACCAAAGCAGGGCGGGTATTGAACATAAGCGGAACGAGAGCCATACGCAGTCCGAATTGTCTTCTCGATAATTTCATGTTGGATGAAAACTATCCCGGATTTTATTCCGGGATAGTAATGGATCTATTGTTTTTCAAGAACGGACGTTCCTGCATCTCCTGCATCATTGGTGAAGTTAATGGTAATGTTCCCCATAGCATCAACGATCCCAGTGGCGTCCAGCAGGTTATCCCCAAAAGCTCCCTGAAAACCCGGATCTTCCGGTACATCTTCAACGGAGACTCCACAACCATCCCTGTCAAAGGTAGCCGGAAGGGCAGCCACTCCCAGGTTTGTATAGATCCCTGCATAAAATTCACCATACAGGCCGCCGGTAATGTCAGTGATGTCAAAGGTGCCATCGCCATTATCGGTTATCGTTACTTCATACGGGCTTCCTGTGTTGTCATAAGGTCCGTCGAAGGGAGTGGTTGCCATGGTTGTAGCCAGGTAAGTACCCTCCAGGGAGGCAGATGGGCAATCTGAGATGACCGCAGTAAAATCATCCAGTGCGGATAGTCCATTGGCGGCCTGAGCTCTGATAGCAACCGTTACCTCATCGCCGGCCTGCGCAGTAGCAGGCGGAGCGTAGTTAAAAGTGCGGACTTTCGAGCCGAATCTGTCAAAATCACTGAAGGGCACGGTCTCAATAATGGTTTCGGTGCCGGTACCAATGGTTTCTACCAGTTCCAATGCAGTTATATTCACATTGGGAGAATAGAAAGTTATGTCGATGTCATACGTGGCTCCCAAATCAAGTGAGCCTGGTGTGTTGCTGGTAATGATCACAGTGGGAATGACACCAATAACTTCATATTCCGGATCCTGATCGTCTTCACAGGAAGCATATACCAGGCTGCATAATGCAAATAATAAATATTCAAATCTTTTCATGAGTCGATGATTAAATCTTACCTGATAAATTATTCTTCACTGGTGCTGAACCAGATCGGTTTGGTATGATAGTCCGGCTCCAGGCCTCCGATCTTTTCCAGGGCGTCACTGTTCCAGTCAAACTCTGAGAAACGTCTTACCATCCATCTTTGTGCAGGTTTTCCATCATTATCTACTGCAAATTCCTCCGGAAGCTTAAAACCAAGGTATATGGTGTTATCATATTGATACCTTCGCAGGTCTGACCATGTTTCGTTATTGGTATACAATGAGATATACTTTTGCATCATGATATGATTGAGTTCCAGATCATTGGCATTTGACGGTACGGCTGTAGACAGATATTGGCTGGCATCAGCCGCATCAACGCCGGTAAAGTCCATGTGCGCCTGTATAGCTTCAATGAATGCGTCATAAGCTACCTGCATATTGCCCTGAATAAAAGCAGCTTCCGATTTTATGAACTGGAGCTCCGAATAGGTGATCAACGGATAGGGGGAAGCATCTGTGAAAATATATTTCCCATAGAGCCGGGGTACCGGAATGTTTGTAGTGGTGTCCCCCAGGGTGGAAACCACACCTATGTAGTTTTCAGTGGAATCCGTATCAGGATTGAACATTAAGGGTAATCGCGGATCTACCGTACCGTTGAAATAGGTGCCATCCAGATAGCTGATGATCAGGTTGGTGCGTAAACGTGGATTAAAATTACCTCTTGAAGGCCCCATAAAACTGCTTGTGGCCGAGCTCTCTCCATCGAAGGGTACTTCCGCGTTGTCGATATTGCCTGAAAAGGAATTATCCACAAGGCTGATAACCATAGCAGGATCGTATGAGCTTTTGTTGGACAGATGATGCAAATTGCGGGCTTTTATGGCATTGGCGAATTTTACCCACTTACTACGATCCCCTCCATAGATCCTGTCTGCATTGGACAGTTTGGCGTCGGTTTCACCCACAGGGTTTTCGAGCAATGCAATACCCTCATCGCACAGTTCTATGATGCCTGCATAAATATCCCTTTGGGTGTCGTAGTCGAAACTGGTACGTGTATTGTCCCATGCCTGACGGAAGGGCAGCTCTCCGTGATGGTCGGTCACAATCTGCCAGCTCCACGCACGGATGATATTGGCAATACCCCTGTAATCCGCGAAACCAAGCTCTTCGGCCTGTTCAATGACTTCATTAAGGTTTGAACCTATTGACCAGTAGTGATCCCTGAATTTTTGCGTTCCGCTGTTATTGCTGGATCCATGACGGTCGAAATGGTTATTGGCATTTACCCATGCCCAGTTTTGGGTGACCGCCCCTACGTAGCGGCTGTCAAACATTTCGCCTTCTGCCATAGAGTAAATGATCTGAGGCATATACAGATCAGGCGAAGCGGTTTGCGGCAGGAATGGGTCATCATTAATGTCCAGATAATTTTCACAGGACATGAAAATCAAAGCCAGGATTATATATAAGAATTTTATGCTTTTCATATTTGATAAGTTTTTTGTACTCAACATTAAAACCTAAAAGCCTACGCGAAGCCCCACGGCAAATGTACTCGGGTTGGGCACTGAGAAATGGTCAAAACCAACCGCATTACTGCCCCGGGCGGAGGCATTTAATCCGTTCAGGCTTGGATCCGCACCATCATAATTTGTCCACAGGATCAAATTGGTACCGGTCACACTGATCTGAACATCATTGATGAATGTATTATTTAACAGAGAAGAAGGGACCTGGTAGCTCAGGGTGGCATCCAGTAAACGGAACCAGTTGATATCCTTTTCTATAAAGAGGGACTCATTTCGCCCCACGCTGGATTGATAGTAGTTTTGGTCCAGCACTACTTCCTGAGTGTTTCTTTCCCCACTTTCCAATACACCGTCAAAAACCACCACTGTCCCGCGGTTGGCAGTACGCTCGCTTAAACCGGAAAACACAAGCGATCTTTCGGTTGAATTGTATACATCACCTCCCTTTCTTATATCCATAAGAAAGGAAAGCATAAAGCCCTTATAGGTAAAGGTGTTGGTGAGTCCTATGTTGAAATCCGGCTCACGGTTGCCGATTTCCGTAAAGGTTGCCTCCACATCCGGGAAGCCATCTTCTCCGATCAGAAGCTCTCCGTTATCATTTCTTTGCAGGGAGTAGCCAGTGATAGTCATAAAGGACCGGCCGGGCACATATCCGGCCCTGGCATTGCCCGCCAGCCACGTATCAGAGAGATAAAACTCCTCCTGATCACCGGGGAGTGATACCACTTCGTTGCGGTTCAGGGTAAAATTGGCGTTGACATCCCAGCTGAATGAACTGTTTTTGATCACTTCACCGGTTAACATGATCTCCACACCTTCATTTTTTATTTCTCCGGCATTGACCAGTTGAAGAATATATCCGGTGGCGTAGCTTAACCGTGGATCTACGATCTGGTCCTTACTTCTTACATTGTAGTAGGTGAAGTCGAGGCCTATCCTGTTTCTCAGGAACCGGATGTCCAACCCTGCTTCATAGGACACGGTTGTCTCCGGCATGATATTGTCATTCGGACCAAAGAAGCCAACATTAAATCCTCCACCGGATCGCGTGAATTCCTGTAAAGCGGGTTGTATTCTATGTGCCGGAGCATCTTTACCCACCTGAGCAAAGGATGCCCTTATTTTTCCAAAGGAGATCGGTGTGCTGGTATCCAGATTAAAAGCCTCTGAAAAGACAAAGCTGGTACTAACAGAAGGATAAAAGAAGCTATTGTTTTGGTCTGGCAGTGTAGATGACCAGTCATTTCTTCCGGTTACGCTAAGGAATAACATATTTTTATAGTCGATCTTTGCCTCACCAAACACGCCTACCAGTCTTCTTCGGGAGCCACGTACACCCACCTCACGTGAATCAGGGTCAGTGTTGATTATGCTGTATAAGCCGGGGACCAATATGTTCTCACCATACCTGGAGTCTACCCGGTACTCCCGGTCTTCTATGTTGTTACCCAACGTCACACCAAGATTAAAATCACCAAAGGATTTATTGGCATTCACCAGTATGAAAGAGTTTAACAGCTTGCTGTAGGCTTCATATTCAGCCATCAATCCATTAACTTCCCGGGCAATACTTCTATTGGGATATCGCTGGAGGGTTTCTGGGCTGTAGGCTGTTAATCCCCTTGTGGTGTAAACGTCAGTACCTACACGTCCTGTCACACTTAACCAATCCAGAATGTTATAGGTCAGGCTTCCATTGAGTAGTATCCTGTCCGTCTGATCAGTAATGCTATTGCTTTGCACCGTGAATAGGGGATTTTCGATCTCATCATTAAGTGCCTTGGGGTCACCATTTTCATCCCTTAAAACGAGAATATTATCAGTGATAGGCCACCTTAGCACATTTGCATATGTACTACCTGTTCCTTTGGAAATACGTTCAGATTCAGTCCGGATATAGCTGGTGGAGCCTGTCAGTTTTAATTTAGGGCTTATATTCGCCGTTAAATTGACCCGGTAGGTATTTTTATCATATCCGGTATTGGGGACCGACCCATCCTGTCTTGTCAGATTGGCCGAGGCCATGTAGGTTATATTTTCCGAACCTCCGCTGGCACTTATACTGTGCAACTGCGTAAAACCGGTTTCAAAAAAGTTTTCAACATTGTCAAACACCTGATCGTCTGGTCCGATGGGTTCTCCCCAGTGAACAAAAACGTCCTCATCGTTGATACCATTATTGCCGGTATTGTATTGCTTGAGGATATCGGGAAATCGATTTACCCTTTCCCACCGGAAGTTGTTGGAATAGTTTATTCGCGCTTTACCTGGAGTTCCCTTTTTAGTCGTGATGATGATGGCTCCGTTGGCAGCGTCAATGCCGTAAAGTGCAGCGGCGGCAGGTCCTTTTAATACCGTGACGCTCTCAATATCGTTGGGGTCAATGTCCGTAGCCCTGCTGGAGTAGTCCGATTGACGGTTGGGGGCATCATTCAGTAGGTCACCTTCATCCAGGGTGGTGTTGTCAATAGGTATACCATCCACAATAAACAGAGGTTGGTTATTTCCATCCAATGACGAACCACCTCTTATCACAATAGAGGAGGAAGATCCCGGAAGGCCACTGGTGGTACCCACCGATACACCTGCAATTCTTCCCTGCAACGAATTAATAAAATTCGGACGTGTGGTCTGTGACAGGTTTTTCCCCTCTACCTCCTGAATGGCATAACCCAGCTCTTTCTTTTCTTTTTCAATACCAAATGAAGTAACCACCACTTCTGAGAGCTGGGTTATATCAGGATTCATCTGGAGATCGATCACCGTACGTCCTGAAATGGGAACCTCCACCGTTTCATACCCAATAAAGGAAAAAACGAGGATCTGTGCTGATGGGGATGCTGAAAGCGTGTAGTTGCCATCGATATTAGTAACTGTACCGACAGTAGTCCCTTTGATCAGGACTGAGGCACCGGGTAATGCCTCCCCCAGTTCCGATGTTACCGTACCCCTGATCGTTTGCTGGGCCCAGGTGTCCAACGACAGCCAGGAAGTACACAAAAGGATCAAACATGTAAAGATTTTTTTCATAAGAGTAAGTTTGGTTAGTTGTGGACCGCTATATTAAGGAGGTCAAAGAGAAACTAAAATGGGTCAGAAGTTTTTGCTAAAGGGCATAAAGCGCTGATTAACAGCAATTTATATTCTGACTTGTCAATGGCTGAACGTCAGATCTGCGTCAAATGTGCTCGAGAACACTAAAATGCCTTCGGGTGGCTGAAGATATCCATTCGTACGCTTCAGATTGCGATGGCTGTTGAAACCTGATTGGACCGTCCCCGGGATTGAAGACTGCAGTATCTGGCTTTAACCCGATACCGCAGCCGTTCACTATACTTACACCTCAATTAAGGCCAAACTATAAGAGTATCAAAAATGAATTCAAGCCTATTGAACTTCCAGTTCAGTTTCTTCAATCTGAGGGAATTCTTTTTGAGACCTTAGCTCTACAAAAATGCTGACATTCGTTTCACTGCCAACATTCGGTACCGTATAGCTGATTGTTCTGGTGACCAGCTCTCCAATGGGTGCGCTGCTCTCATTCAATGTGGTGATCTCCGTACGGTCGCCTGTACCAATCTGTTCCAACAGGGTGATGGATACAATAGGATCCTCTACATAGTTTGAGTAGCTCAGGACAATGTCAATATCCGTACCTGCCGGAGGATTATCGTCGCTGACACTAAATTCTACATAGGTGGCATAGGCTTCACCCACCAGCTGGTAGGAAGGAACTTCGTCGTTTTCCTCACAGGCGAGGAAAGGCATTAAAAGAACCAAATAAATATATCTGTATAATTTCATGACATGCTGTTGTTAGGTTATTGATTGTCCCACCATAGTCGCGAAGTAAGCGTGACCGACGGGACCTGGTCACCATTGCGTGTTGTTTCTGATTCTGGATATATTACCCTTCTTATCAGCTGCCCTCCAAGGTCGGGATTCAGATTTTCAGGAGGGGTGAGATCCCGGTAGTTATAGTCGAATCTTCGGGCATCGGTCCAGGTCTCGGGATTCAGAAAAAGTGCGATGTACTTTTCCTTCAGGATCAGTTCCAGCGTAATAGCTCCGGCACCTACTGCCACATTCAGGTCGGACAGGTAGGCATTGGACTCAGTTTCATCAACTCCCAGCTTTTCGAGGTGGGCTTCAATACCTTCCAGATAGGCAGCATACGCGCGGTTTGTATCATTGTTTCGAAAAGCGGCTTCCGCCTCAATGAACTTCAACTCACAGTAAGTGATAATTTCTACGGGTGAGGTTCTGCTTGAATAGAAGGTACCTTCCACCAGGGTGGATCGTTCTCCCTGTTCTGCAGCAGCGCCTCTCCCGGCTCCGTTCTCTGTTCCTACAAATTCATCGTCATCCGTTGTGCCAAACATGAAAGGCATGCGCGGATCGGCTACACCATATGACGTTCCATCCATGGTTTCAACCAGTTGTTCTGAGATCCATCCTCCCAGCAGCAGGTTTGCATTATTGACGGCTACAGTGGCCCACGGGTTATTGGACTCCGCAAAGTAACTTACAGTAGCATCATCATCATTGGAATCAAAGCCCATATCCACTTCACTCATTACTGAGGAAGCGTCAAATGCCGTTGTTTTGCTCAGATGAAGCAGGTAGCGGGCCTTAAGCGCATGAGCCGTTTTGATCCAGAGGTCCGTATTGCCTTCGAATATGAAATCGTCCTCTTCGATCTCAACGGAAGACCCACCGCTCTCCAATGTTATGATGCCCTCGTCGAGCAGGGATTGAACCTCAGTATACAAAGCCTGATCATCATCGTACTCCGGATTCAGTGTTTGTGCAAAGAAAGCCTGAGTGTAGGGTATGTCCCCCCACATGTCTATGGTGAGGCCAAGATTCAGCGCCAGCAGGATCTTTGCTACTCCCTCATAATTTGTAGCCTCCTGCTCCCCGGCCAGTATGATCAGGTCCTGCAGATCAGTCATCACGTCATACAGCTCAAACCATGTCTGATCATATGCCACAGGCTCCTGAACATCCGTGGAACTGGCAGGATTGGGAGAGGCCAGGTATTGTACGTAGAATGAAGTGATCCCTCCCAGATTCTGGATATTATCGCCGGTTTCGAATGAGGTACGGGTCATAAGCCCCTGCAGGGAGGCCTGAGTGGCATTATTCGGATCATCGTTGATGTTCAGGTAATCATCGCACCCTATGGATAGCATACCCGTGACAAGGATGGTCAATATATATTTCAAGAATAACTTCATGGCATCAAAGTGTTAAATTCAAGGTAAAAAGGAAACTTCTTACACCCGGGAAACCAAGCCCTGTGAAGGCTGTGGCATTTCCACCCGCTCCGCTGCTGAATGATTCGGGATCGAACCCATTCCATGGGGTAGCCAGAATAATATTATTGGCAGAAGCGGAGACATTGACACTTTCAAACGGCAGCTTTGAGAGTACGGCATTGGGCAGATCGTAGCCAAGCGTTATGTTCCGTAGTTTGACAAAAGAAGCATCCTGAACGAAATTTTCGGATACACCTCTGAAGTCATTTCGGTAGAATCCTGCTCCGTAATTATTGTAGTCGGGGCCAAGGCCCTGACCCAGCCAGACCTGTTGCTCATTGCGGCTGCCATCCTCCAGCACACCATCAAAGACCACGACCTGATTTCTGTCCGATGAGTAGTCCAGCTTACCAAATGCTGCATAAAAGTTATCAAACTGGCTGAACTGATCTATCCCATACCTTACGTCTATCAAAAACGACAGCGTCAGGTTTTTATAGGACAATGTATTCGTGATCCCGGCCAGCCAGTCAGGTTGTGAATTTCCCAATACCAGCTGATTGCCATTTCGCATTGGAAATCCATCCGAATCAATGATGATGGCCCTGTCCCTGTCCAGGTACTGCAGATCTTCGGGTTCCCCTTCAGGATAATACCTGCTGTAGCTGGTGCCGTAGATATTTCCATAGGGATCACCCTCTATCAGGCGCACCGTAACGGTACTTCCGGCATATCCAAACTGGGTGTCAATGTCGATCTGTTCTATTCCTTCACGGATGTCGACCACTTCATTTCTGTTACGTGTAAAATTCAGACTTATATCCCACGAGAAGTCCGGCGTTCTCACAGGTGTACCATGCAGCAGCAGCTCGATACCTCTGTTCTCTATCTCTCCGGCGTTTGTTATCAGTCTGGTAAAACCCGTAGCATTGGATACAGGTACCGGGATGATCTGGTCCTTGCTATTGGTTTTATACCAGGTGAAATCGAAACCCACCCTGTTTTGCAGGAAACTTGTCTCGAGGCCCAGCTCTATGGATGTGGTCCTTTCCGGCTTCAGGTCAGGTGACCCCAGTACGCTGTTTCTGGTAAATCCCAGCTGTCCATTGACAGGTTCAACAGTTGAATACGTTGTGGCTGTGGAATAGGGTGTTGCATCCTTGCCCACCTCAGCCAAAGAGGCTCTGAACTTGGCCAGGGTGACCTCCTCTGGCAGATTCAGGAAGTCATGAAAGATAAACCCTGTACTTATCGAAGGGTAGAAGAACGACCGGTTGTCTTTGGGCAGGGTTGAGGTCCAGTCATTTCTGCCGGTAATGTTAAGATAGATAATATTGTCATAGCTTAAAGTCAGGTCGCCATATACACCTACAAGCCTTTGCTCCCTTATATTTTGAGCATTCAGCTGTTCCACTACGTTTTCCAGTGAAAAAAACAGCGGGATCTCGAACTGGTTTCCTGTAGCTGTGATGGCATTTGAACTACGGTCAAACACATCATGTCCCAGGCGAAGTGTGGTTGAGAACTTTTCAGTAATATCCTTACTGAAGGTCAGGTTTAATGTGGAGTTGATATCCCGGCTATTGATCCGGGTCTCCTCGATGAGCCCTTCACTTCCGTTAAGAACAACCTCACCCGGTATACCACGGGGGCCCGGGGAGATCTCCGTTCGTTCATCGCTGTAGTAGTCTGTGCCCAGTCTGTATTGAATGCTGAACCATTCTGTAGGTCTGTAGTTAAAGCTGATATTCCCTATAATACGGTTCACGTTATCCTCGTAGGTGGCAAACTCAGCGTCATAGATCGGATTGGTGTTGCCATAGGTTCGTTGGGTTCCATCCGGATTGATGTAATCAGTCACGTCCTGGGTATTGGCCCAGTACATGAGTCGCTCCAGCACCCTGTCATGCGGCACCCGGTTGCCACCGGAGTTGGAATAGATCATGGAAGTGGAAATATCCAGTTTTTCATTCATCTTAATGGTTCCACTCAGCTTGGCTGAGGTACGCGCCCAGTCACTGGCCGGGATTACTCCTTTTTGACGAAGGTCGGAGATGGAGGCAAAGAAAGTAGCGTTTTGATTACCTCCTGATACACTAACATAATTGTCGTAGATTGTTCCGGTCTCCATGGTATTTTCAGTATTGTTATAATACCTGTGACCGGGCTCGAAGGCCCTTACCGCATTGATGGGCGCTCCCCAACTGGGCCAGAAACTGGTGGGGGCATGGGCCCCGGAGAAACCCTGTCCGTATTCTTCCTGAAAGTCAGGATAGCGATTGATCTCTTCAAAACCTACGGTGCTTTTGACCTGGATCGATACCTTACCTTCCTGCCCCTTTTTTGTTGTAATGATCACGGCACCGTTGGCAGCCCTTACCCCATACAGAGCTGTGGCTGCCGCTCCTTTAAGTATGGAAACAGATTCAATGTCATTAGGATTAATATCAGCGGCCCGGTTACTCAGTCCCCGTGGGGTACGTGATGATACTGTGGTTGGATTGGCCGATTCAATGGTAGAGTTATCGATAGGCACTCCGTCCACTACAAAAAGTGGCTGGTTATCGGCATCCGGATTCAATGAAGTGATCCCCCGGATAATAATTCTGGAACTCATGCCTGGAGCTCCGCCGGAATTCGTGATTTGAACGCCGGATACCTTGCCCTGCAAGGCGCTTACCAGATTGGTTTGTTTGGTCCGGGTGATCTCCTCCTCACTGAGGTCTTCCACAGCATAGCCAAGCCCGCGTTTTTCCTGTTCTATACCAAAGGCTGTTACTACAATCTCCGATAGTTCGGTGATATCCGGTTCCATTTGTATATCAATTACCGTACGTCCGGAAAGTGGAACCTCAACGGTTCGATAGCCAATAAAGGAGAAAACAATAACCTGAATGGACTCAGGCATGTTGAGTGTGAAGTTACCGTCAATATCCGTAACCGTGCCCACGGTAGTGCTTTTGGCCAGTACAGATACACCCGGCAGTGGTTCCCCGGATTCCGAAGTTACCCTGCCCCGTACGGTTTGCTGTGCAAGGGTTTCCGAGGTTATCCAGGACATGCCCAATACCGTTAAACATGTAAAAATTTTCTTCATAAGCTTAATTTGGTTAGAATGCATCACTATATTAAGTATGTCAAAGAGAAATAAAAATGAGTCAAAAGTTTTTTGAATGGAGAAGTAAGTAACTCATTGACAGTGATCTACGTATAAACTGGATGCGCACGGAACGTCAGATCCCGGTCAGAAGTCTTTAAAGTCCCCGGCGGACTCACTTATTCCAGGCAATTGAAATCCGAATGATACCAGGTAAAATAAGATTGGCCATTGAAAACTCGAGTCTCGCGGATACAGTAGACAGGGACAGGTACGGGCGGGACTGGACCCGCTATACCCGTACGGTCTTTGATCATCTCGCCAGAAAGATCAATGGTAAGGTCACCAAAAGAGTGATCGACCAACCTTATCTGATCCGTGATCTTCTGCTTATTGGATCTGAAGAGCTGGATAATATTCTGTTCAAGAACCGACTGGGGAGTGTAGATGATTTTATTGATCATCTAAGGGGGCTGAATGGTCATAACACCCATCACTGGATCAGTGGAAAGACACTACATCACTACTGGCACGGGGGGAATGCCAAGGACAAGAAACTTAATGTATTGCTTACTTTTCTGGACGTTGAGTTCGGACATTGGGACGAATGGAAACGCTCAATATCTGCCCCAGTGTTGAAACCGGATCCGCAGGCAGGTGGTAACAGAGAAGAGCTACTAAAAAACCATTACCTTGGGTACTACTACAGGTATTATCAAAAAACAGATGGCAGCCCTGTACTGGTCAAGACCCCCTTTCACATGCTGGAGGAGGCCAATGCCATAACAGCGCTTACCAAAACCCTGGGGCACTATTACAGAAGCTCTTCCCTGGCCATAAGAGCCGGAGTCCTCTATGTGGAATGTGAGAATCTGAACTGGAATGAAAAGGAAAGTCATGTTTACAATGTGGGATTTGAGACCCATCCTCAGCTATTGATAGGAGTATCCAATACGCTTAACCGCCGGGGAAGAGCCCTGGCAATCAAAAATGTACTTGTAAGGCAAAAGCAACCGTTCGATTACGACAGTACCGAAGCGGTGGAGATCCCTTTTGACACCGTCTTTCATAAGCCCTGTGAGGAATCCCGGATGATCACTTTCTTCCAGAACAGCAGTGACAACCTGATCACTACTCCGCTGGCCCATAATTTCGATGAGCTCCCCGGGTGATACGGAAAGCCTGAGAAGATGGTTTAAATTCGACAAGGGACTGACGTTACTCGGAAATATACGTGTTCAGTTCACTCAAATGACCAATTCCGTAACTTTTGCTATCTTAGATAGTGGTAAATCAAATCAGTCATGAAGACCAGAAACATTGGATATATCGATCCTAATGAAGATCCCCTGGATATTGAGGTAGATATCGCCCTAAAATCCATAATGGCTGAACGTTTCAGAGCTTTTTGCGAAATGATTGCCGCCAACTATGCCATGATTCAAATTGATGTTGTCAATTATCCCGTCAAAAGAGAAATTTATTATATAGAAGATGGGGAATGAAAACAACCGGTTTCCCAGGCATTTTAAAGATTTCATAACGGAGCTTAACAGGTACGAAGTAGAATATATGCTAATTGGCGGGTATGCCATGGGTGCTTATGGTCACATTCAGTTGAAGCCAAGGCAAGCGCATCTTAATTTTTAACCGCGGAGACGCATAAGACGCTAAGTAGGATATCTACTTTATGTCAACTCAGCCACTTTTCATGTTTGCTCTGCGCCTTAAGCGTCTTATCGGTTTATTCAACAGGGATATTATTCAAAAAAAGTTAGTCTATTCACGAATTAGACGTGTTTACCATATCGTCAGAACCTTGCAGATAGGGATTAATTGTATTTTATAAAGAGTATCAAAGGCTGATGTTACTCATAAATACACGTGCTCAGTTCGCTCTAATGACCAATTCCATAACTTTTACTATTTTAGATAGCGGTAGACTAAATCAATTATCCGACCCATGACTAAAGTTATAAACTACCATGACATCGAGGAAAAGACCATAAGGAACAAAGCCTCATTAAATGATGAAGAGGCTCTGGTAAGGGCATTGGACCTTATTGATTTTTATGCTACGCTGATCAGCCTGAATGATGATTTAAGATCGACTACAGATAATGATGGTAGTTGGATAGAGTTGAAATACAAACTGAAATGATCCGTCCAGTTGGAAAAGAGAAACAAAAATAAATTTCAAAAGTGATCTTTTATCTTGCATACTTATCCAATAATAATTCCATAAATATACGGGCAGAAGCTTTCCCCTTGGCCTGAACGAACTCCCGGGGTGTATCGTCACCTACCTCATAGGTCACGGCCTCGGCCTTGAATTCGTGTAAAAACCAGTTCTTCGAGACCGGTGATTCCGCTCCACCGTCTTCTTCCGTAATGGTTTCATCCGGAAAGGCCTCTCTCAACCTTTTGATCCACGTTTTTACCACACCATTCTGGTCGGGGAAAGTCTCGTTGTTAAAGGTATAAAGCAGGTCATTGTGAGTAGAATGAAAATCCAGCCCGAGTACAACATCCAGTTCGTTCATCTTTACCAGCTGATGAATATACTGCTGGAATTGATCTATTTCCGGTTGGTTATAGAACTGCCAGTCCCGGTTCAGGTCCACACCACCCGTATTGTGCCTCCAGTGACCATTGTCTACGCCGTCGGGATTGAGCATGGGCACTACCACTATACTGAATTTCTCCCTGAACTTTTCCACCAGAGCAGTGGTCGAAATGAGCTCTTCCACAAAGGCCTTCATGGCCATGTACCCTGTAACCTCTGGAGGATGCTGCCGGCTGATCACGATCAATAGTGGCTGTTTTTGTGCAATAGCTATCTGCAGGGCAGTCAGTTCCCTGTCATTCCGGCTTTTTCCTATTGGTTTGCGTAAGACAAAATCTGATGTAGCCATCTGACTGATCCAGTCTTCATTGTTGTCTGATGTGAGTAGCTCCTGAGCAGAGATCCATTGATACCTGTTTGTCAGGCTCAGCCTTAGCACCGCACTGTCCTTCTCATGAACAACATATCTTGTACTGTCCAGCGGTTGCCATTGTATACCGTCATGGCTGTGGTCAGGGTAGTACCTGTGTTTGCCATCACGATATTTCAGGTGGAGGTAGATCTCCTTCCGTTCTTCTGATCGTATTTTAAAAGAATACCATGGACTCATGTTGATGGGGGCATTTTCCGGATAGATGCTGATCTGATAAAGTGAATCTGTGAGCTTCTCAAAGGCATTCATCCGTGCGCCGTCAAATTTATTGCTGACGGATACACCATCGATGGTGAACGTACCTTTCTTCTGGAGTTCGATGGATTTGGTTCTGGTATTCGTGGAACCTGGGGGATCGTAGGATAGTGGAGCGCCCGTTTTTTGGGGAGTGGAGCATGAAACAATCAGCAGTGCCAATGCAAGCCATGAAAATAAATGTGCGGTCATGAGTTTTGTCTGCTTTAAATCGGAGCTAAAATGATGTTTAGTAGTAAGTAATGAGTCCATAGTCCTGAGTAAATGGTTCAATTTGAGTCTCTTATGGTTCTATCATCGTATGATGAGGGCATTTGCTACCTTTCTCTCTCCTTCGTGATCAAATCGCTTATTGTCTGAAGGGAAATTCACTACCCCATTGCGGGCTGTCCACATCGAGGTAGACCCGCCACCGTCAAGGTTAAGTGCGTCGCGGCAGCCCAACGATTTCATTATCATTGCCAATTCCGGGGTAGAAAGGCCCGCGGCTTGAGCATTCCGTCCATCGGCAGTAACAAACAGCACATGACCGTCCTGTGTAATGCCCACAGCCGTTCTCGGATGCCTGTTCTGATTGAATTTATCTTCCACTAACTTCGTGTAGCTTCCGTTGAGCAGCAGCAAAGGACCGGAGGACATTACATCCTGAAAATCTTTCATGGTTTTCCAACCTTCCTCCGGACGAGGGATGATGGATGCCTTTCGCGCCTGATCTATGGTTATGGCTCCATTGCCATGCTGTGCACTTAATCCGGAGTCGGGTAGGCTGATAATCCGTGAATCTGCCATGAGCAGGCACACGGAACCACCCTTTTTCATGTTGAAATAAGTACCGTTCACCGCGGCCAGAGCTTTTCTCTGCTGACCAATGAGACTTGTTTTTTCCAGACCGGAATCCAGATGAGCCACTTCTATGTTAAGGGGGTAATCAGGATCCACATCCAGAATGTTGATACTTTGCCTGGAATGGAAAAGGGTATCAAAATGCCTGTATTTCCAGGTAAGCCCAGGGGCCAGTTGTTGTGTTTGCCATAAGCCAGGGTCTATTGTAGGTATGTCGGGCCCGTTCTGTGCCAGCCCGATTGTGGATGAGATCAGAAAAAGGAAAAATATGATAAGGGACCGAACCTGTGCCCGCTGGTATTTACATTGGTAGTAGCCTGAAGTAGTGAACTGATCCATTAATGATCGTTTAGATTAGGTTGAATAAGATCATACACAGCCTGATGAAGTCTCGGCCTGATATTCATGTTGTACAGCTTACGGTTTTCACGGGTAGGGTACACCCTGTTCGACAGGAATATGAACAGCAGATCATACTCAGGATCAGCCCATACCATGGTACCGGTATATCCTGAATGTCCAAAACTCCGCAGACTGGCAGACGGTGCAACATAACCCTTTTCAGGGTCTTCAAGCAGAGGTTTATCAAAGCCAAGTCCACGCCGGTTCCCCTGCTCGCAATACTGGCAGGAAGTGAACTTGGTGAAGGTAGAGTGTGTGATATATTCATGACCACCGTAACTGCCAAGGTTCAGATACATCTGCATGAGTTTTGCCAGATCGTTGGCATTGCCAAACAAGCCGGCATTTCCCGATACTCCACCCATCATGATGGCGCCTTCATCATGTACGGTACCATGGATCTGCTCCTTCCTGAAGAAAGTGTCCAGTTCCGTGGGAACGATCCCTTGTTTGGAATAAAATCTCATGGGATTGTAGGTAAGGGAATAGGCTCCAAGTGGTAAAAAGAAGTTCTTTTTCAAATAAGGCTCAAAGCTTTCACCGGTCAGGTTTTCAATGATCTCAGGATACAGGTAAAAGGAGAGTCCGGAGTAAAGGTAGCCCTCATTTTCATTGAGCTTCGATCTTTTGATTGCCTTATAGATCTTGTTCCGGTAGTTTTTGTGTTCATACAGTTTACCGGTGATCCTCAGGGGGTACTGTTCAGATGAGTCTGGCTGTAGCGTATTGGGCTTGAATTTCCCATTTTTCCTGAGTGTAGTGCGCCAGTACGGTATCCAGGCTTTGAGCCGGGCATTGTGGGCGAGGACGTTTCGCCATTTTATATTGGCCTTTTTGGACCACCTGAACTGTGGCCAGTATTGCTTTAATGGGGTGTCAAGGTCGAATTTGCCCTCGTCGTGCAGCTTCATCAGCGGTGGGAGAGGGCCGGTGACTTTAGTGACGGATGCAAAATCATACAGGTCGTCTTTTTGTACCCGCCTTACACTATCATAAGTATGGAAACCATAGGTATCGTAGAAGATCACCTTTTGATCTTTTGCAATAAGCAACTGGCAGCCTGGAAAGGCCTTTGCAGCGATGGCTTCGGTAATAATGGAGTCGAGACGAGGCATCAACAGCCGGGAGTCGATACCCACTTCTTCAGAAAGCGTATATTTTAATCGCAGATGGCCTTGGGTGACCTCTCCATCTCCTGCTTTAAAGTGATCATTTACAGTAACAGGTAGCTTACCTGTAGCACCAATGGCCCCAAAGATCAGCTGAGCCGCTATTTCCTCACTGATCCTATTGTTCTGATAGGTGGTGATCAGGGTATGGGACTGATAAATATCGGTAAGATGATCAAGTGTATAGGGATTGCGGAACGATGTGACGATCACACGCTCCATTTGTGCGAGCTCATTCATAAATGCCGTTATTTCCTGATCATAACCATGATCCCGGCGCGCTATTTTGAATACTTCATGGATACCCATCAGAATAAGATTGTATCCTTTCATGTTTTTACGGATAGCGTCGATCTGTGACTGTGTCGCATCTTTCGGCAGGTTGAAATGATCTACCCGGGTATAATGCGACAGCATCTGCTGGAAAGAAGTAATACTGTCCCTGCCAATGGAAAGGCTCATGATACGCAGTGTGTCCAGGCGTTTAAGCGGTAAAATATCTCCCTTGTTTCGGAGTACGGTAACAGAGGCCTCAAAAAGCTTTCGGTTAAGCAGCCGGGCCTGTGGGGAGTTAAGGCTGCTGGTCAGGTCCCTGGTTTCTGTTTTTTTCAATACAGCAAGACTCGCCGAGTATTTAAAAGCAAGAATTTTCCGGCATTTCCGGTCGATCAGAGCCAAGGGAATTTGCTTTCGCCGAATGGCTTCCTTTACCGTCTCCACCACTGCAGGAAGATTTTCGGGGACGAGGATCACATCGTTGCCTGCCAGAATAGCTTTGACCGCTGCATCTCCCACCGAATATTGCCCGGTGATCCCCTTCATGGTCATGGCATCTGTGAAAATAAGTCCGTCAAAATCGAGCTCTTCCCTGAGCAACTGTGTTACAATAGGTTCGGACAATGAAGAAGGCAGATCTTCCGTGGCATCGAGGGCCGGAACATTCAGATGGCCGATCATTATACCTCCCAGCCCCGCCCTGATCAGTTGCCGGAAAGGGTAAAGTTCTACATCATCAAGATGTTCCCGGCTTTTCGTGATCAGTGGAAGAGCTTTATGGGAATCCGTGTCCGTATCTCCATGTCCGGGAAAATGTTTGGCCACAGCCAGAATGCCATTGTCCTGGAGCCCCTTCATATAGGCCCGCCCACGCTGAGTCACACCGTCCTTTTTCTCTCCAAACGACCGGAATCCTATCACCGGATTATCAGGATTGCTGTTAATATCCACCACCGGTGCAAAATTGATATGGACACCCGTTGCACGGAGCTGCCGGGCTATTTGTAGTCCCATTTCGTAGATGAGTTGCCGGTCATTTATTGCTCCGAGGGTCATTTGATAGGGATAGCTGATAGTACTGTCAAGCCGCATGCCCAGGCCCCATTCCGCGTCCGATGCTACCATAAGTGGAACATTGGACACCTCCTGGTAGTGATTTAGCAATCTCACCTGCCGGACAGGGCCACCCTGTGCTGTGACCAACCCTCCAACATGGTAGGCACGGATTATCCTCGTGACCTCCGCTTCATATTCCTTCGTGCGGTTGGAGTACATCCTCATCATAAACAGCTGACCTATCTTTTGATCTGCTGACAGGGTAGTAAATACGGAATCTACCCACTTGCTCATTTGGTGATGTAGAGGATCGTGAGTTACACCCTTGTTTTGACCCACCCCCAGGGAAGGAAAGAGCAATGAAGAAGTGAACAAAATAGCAAAAGAAGCAACGGATCGTAATGTAAGCATAGCAGGAAGATGGCAAACTATGCCTTTAACTTAATGAAAATTTATGTTACCGTACTGATCGTTCCATTTCCGGCGCCGGCAGTTGTATCTGATCTGTAGAAGTTTACATTTTCCATATAGGACCAATCGAACAATGGCAAAGGTATATAGGACACAAATTGTAAGAAAAGGAAGGATCCCCCTTTACATGTGGGTATGTGTATCCATTGCCCCGTTACGCAACCTTTATAATTGCGTGAAAAACTAAAAAATGCTAAGGTCCTTGAGTTGTGAAAAGAAATGCGAGATCACTCCGGGTATGGCCAGAATGGTAAACACTATCCCAAACAATCCGCCATAGAGGTGGGCATCATGATTAATGTTGTCTGCATTCCGCTTACTCATGTAGTAGGAGTAAACAAGGTAAAGCGCCGCCCAGACTACTCCGGGAAGTCCAAGTAATCCATATAAATATAATTTGCTGGCAGGGTCGAAAAGAATGTAACTGAACAGAATTGAAGAAACTCCTCCTGAAGCGCCCAGTGCGTTGTAATGGGGGGCATCCCTGTACTTCAGAAAAGTAGGAATGTCGGAAACAACAATGCCCACCAGGTATAGCAGTGAATACAGTACTGCCCCTATATCACCGTAGGTTCTCCTGAACAGATGCTCAACCTGCTCACCGAACATGTATAGCACGAACATATTGAAAAGCAGATGGATTATGCCGGAATGCAGGAACCCCGATGTCAAAAACCGATGATACTCCCTGCGGTGCTTTACCGTGTAGGGATTGAATATCCATTTTCTGGTCACAGACTCATTATTCCAGCCGTAAATGCTGGTGATAACGGTTACAATAACAAAAACAAGAGTAATAGACATTGATGTGGTTATTGGGTTATTGAGTTTCTGAGTATACTAAGTTATTCAGCGACTAATTTCAGACTCAATAACCTAATATACTTAATAACGAATAACTCACATATGAATAGGTCTGTTATCCGTAGCTGCCAGACAGGCTTCCTTTACCGCTTCCATATACGTAGGGTGTGCATGTGACATTCGTGAAACATCTTCTGCCGAAGCTCTGTATTCCATGGCCGTTACTCCGGCGGCGATCATATCTGCCGCTCTGGCGCCTACAATATGCACACCCAGGATCTCATCTGTTTCCTTGTCAGCCAGTATCTTTACCTGTCCGTCCAGGTCCATACTGGCCCGGGCCCTGCCCAGTGCCTTGAAAGGGAAGGAGCCTGTTTTGTAATTTCGTCCGGCCTCCTTCAGTTCTTCTTCCGTGTAGCCCACGCTGGCTACTTCCGGCCATGTATAGACTACGCCCGGGATCAGCCGGTAATTAATGTGTGGTTTTTGTCCTGCCAGTTGTTCGGCCACCAGGGCGCCTTCTTCCTCAGCCTTGTGAGCCAGCATGGCACCTTTCACCACATCGCCTATGGCGTAGATGTTGTTCACAGCGGTTTTCAGGTGGTCGTCTACTTCTATCCGGCCCCGGTCATCTGTTTTTATACCCACATTCTCCAACCCAAGCCCATCAGTATAAGGTCTGCGGCCAATGGAAACAAGACAATAGTCTCCCTTTATCACCACCTCATTGCCTTTCTTGTCTTCAGCTTTTACCACAACTTCCTTACCGGTATTTTCCACGCTGGTCACCTTATGGCTCAGTTTAAAGTCAATGCCCAGCTTTTTGGTGGCGCGGGTCAGCTCCTTACTCATGGTACTGTCCATAGTAGGGATGATACGGTCCATGTATTCCACTACCGTTACTTTGGAGCCAATTCTGGCATATACTGATCCCAGCTCCATACCAATGACACCACCACCCATCACGATCATGTGCTTGGGGACTTCTTTCAGTTCCAGGGATTCCGTACTGCTAATGATCCTTTTCTTGTCAATCTTCGCGAAAGGAAGGTCGGCCGGTTTGGATCCTGTGGCGATGATCACATTCTCCGTAGTGATCTCCGTTGCATCACCTTTTGCCGACGTGATCTTGATGGTATTCTTATCCACAAATGAGCCCACACCATGGTATACATCTATCTTGTTCTTTTTCATCAGGAACGCCACACCGTCTACATTCTGCTTCACTACATCAGCCTTGCGGGCGATCATTTGCTTTAAGTTGACTTTAGGTTTATTGATATCTATGCCGTGCTCCTTGAAATGATTCAGCGCATTGTGGTAGTGTTCGGTGGAATCCAGCATGGCCTTGGAAGGGATACAACCTACATTAAGACAGGTGCCCCCCAGTGTATCGTATTTTTCGATGATGGCTGTTTTGAATCCCAGCTGGGCGCAGCGTATAGCTGCTACATAGCCTCCGGGCCCTGATCCTATTACCGTTACGTTGTATTGCATAATTTAAAATTTATATCCTATTTTCAAACTCATTCCTCCTGTGGTCCGGTGGCTCGTCTCACGATCACCAAAAACATTGGTTATCCCGGCGCCGGGCACGTAGTAGACCGGAAATTCCGGCTCATCAAAGCTCTCCAATACCTGTGATATACGCAAGATGGCTTCAAGTGCCAGATGTTTACCCAATACTGCCTTGTAGCTGGCCAGCCATGAAAACGTAGCGGAAATATTGTCTTGTGCCAGACGTGCTTCATAGTCGCCGAAATAGTCTCCATCAAAAACAACCCTGCCGGTCTCTTCATAGTCAGAAATGCCAACATGACCACCAACGAAAAGTCCGTTGGTGACCGAATTGTTATTTGCGAACAGTTGTAATTGTAATCCTGCCTGCAAATAGCGCCCTTTATTACTGTAATTCAGCTCCTGGTAGATCACTTGCTCAGCACGGGAAATACCTAGCGCCAGGGTATAGACCAGTCTTTTATGGTGAAAGGAAAACTCGGGTTCAAAGACATAGCCACCATTGGCCGCCCAGTACAATGGCTTCATTACATCAACCCTTACTATAAAAGCGTTGTTTTGCAAAGGTTCCTGCTCCTCCTGGCCATATCCGTATTGGAGTGAAACAGAAAGCGCTGTCAAGAGAAAGATTCCTTTCATGGTATGGTAATGTGCAGGTGGTCAATGGTCAAGTCATCGAAAGTGGTAAGAGGGCCTGAACGAAGATCGAGAATATTGGTTGTGAAGCCGCATCTTTTGGATTCAAACCCGGTGTCTACCGTATAAAACAATTCCAGGGTGTCTGTCCTTGCCGTACTTTCGAATATGTAAGTGGTGGAGGGCTGACCCAAAGCCAATGGCAGCTCAAAAAAATTGCTTCCGTCCGATGGAATTGGATCCACCTCATCCTTCAGGCCATAAACCAGTGTAAATGTTCTGTCTTCTTCAAAATGGAGCACTAAAGATGGTTCTTCCCTGAAGCCATCACAGTCCCCTATGCACCCTAAAAGAGAAGTACCCCACAGCAATGAAATAACTGATAGGGTATAGAGTAAAACGCTCTTTCCAGTCATTGTCAAACACCCAGCATGAGGCGTGCAGGATCCTCCAACAGTTCTTTTACTCTATACAAGAAGCTGACAGATTCTCTTCCGTCAATGATCCTGTGGTCATATGACAACGCCACGTACATGATGGGTCTTACTACTACTTCTCCATTTTCTACCACGGGCCGTTCTACAATGTTGTGCATACCCAGTATAGCTGATTGTGGAGCGTTAATAATAGGTGTTGACAGCATAGAGCCGAAAATGCCTCCATTGGTGATAGTGAATGTGCCACCTGTCATCTCCTCTATGGACAGTTTTCCGTCCCTGGCCTTACCGGCAAGCCGGATCACTTCACTTTCTATCCCCTGAAAGCTGAGGGCTTCTGCATTTCTGATCACTGGTACCACCAGTCCCCGTGGGGAAGATACGGCAATGGAAATATCGCAATAGTCAAAATAGATCATTTCATCTCTGTCCAGTCCCGCGTTTACAGCAGGCCATTCCTGTAGCGCCTGGCAGCAGGCTTTTGTAAAAAAGGACATGAAGCCAAGGCCTACCCCATGCTTTTCCTTGAAGGGCTCCTTGTATTTCTTTCGAAGGTCCATTATCGGTTTCATGTTGACCTCATTGAATGTGGTCAGCATGGCTGTTTCATTTTTCACGGAAACCAGTCTTCTGGAAATGGTTTTTCTCAGGCTGGATAATTTTTCCCTTCGCTCATTTCTGCTGACCCCGGAGGAATAGACCGGTGGTGGTACTTCTTCCGAAGCAGGCTTTCGTGGAGGTGATGCTGGTACGGCCTGAGGAGTAGCCTTAACTGCATCTTCCCTGGTAATTCGTCCATCCACGCCGGAGCCGGTAACCTGTGATGTTGGAATGCCCTTCTCGTCCAGTATCTTGGCGGCTGCCGGGGAAGGATGCCCTGTAGCATAGGTTGTTTCTGATGAAGCGGTCGGGGCGGCAGCAGGAGCTGCGGCTGGTTGAGGTGGCTTACTTTCAGGAATGGCCGCTGCAGTGGGTGTACCTCCTTCCATAACTTCTATTTTGCAGATAAGCGCCCCAATCTCGATCGTATCGTCTTCCTGAGCCACGATCGTTAGTATACCGCTGGCTTCAGCCGGAAGTTCAAATGTGGCTTTATCTGATTCAACTTCTGCAATGATCTCGTCCAGCTCTACATAGTCGCCATCTTCCTTTAGCCAGCTCGAGATGGTCACCTCGGTGATCGATTCCCCCACTGTGGGTACGATCATCTCTTTTACCTCACCTGTTTTCTTCGGGCCGTCAGAAGATACCGTAGCTTCAGCTTTGGCAGGTTCAGCCTTTTCTGCCGGACTGGCAGCAGCCTGGCCATTGCTTTTGGCATCGGTATCAATCTCGCAAATTATGGTACCTACTTCTATCGTGTCTCCTTCCTGTGCGCGTATCTTTAAAACTCCAAGTGCCTCTGCAGGCAATTCGAAGGTGGCTTTGTCGGATTCCAGTTCGGCTATTATTTCGTCCTGTTCTACATAGTCTCCGTCCTGTTTCAACCATGAGGCTATGGTCACTTCAGTAATGGACTCGCCTACCTCAGGAACTTTGATTTCAAGGCTCATTCTGTGCTGATATTTTAGAGTTTAAATGCGTTGTTTAAGATATTGGCTTGTTCTTCCTTGTGTACTTTCGGATACCCGGTGGCTGGTGAAGCGCTGGGTTTTCTGGATATGATTTTCAGATCGTATTCCGGCAAGGTGCGAAGCATAAAGGTCCAGTAACCCATGTTGGACGGTTCTTCCTGTACCCATACCAGTTCGGGAGTGTTATATTTCTTCAGAATGGCCTCAAACTGCTTTTTAGGGAAGGGGAATAATTGCTCCACCCGTACAAGGGCAATATTTTTTATTTTTTTAGCCTGCTGCTCTTCCAGCAGATCGTAATACATCTTACCGGTACAGAGCAATATTCGTTTTACCGATTTTTTGGTAACATAGCTGTCATCGATGATCTCCCTGAACCCTCCCTTAGTAAAGTCGCTGGTAGGCGAGACCACTTTCGGGTGTCTCAGAAGAGATTTAGGGGAAAACACTACACATGGCTTTCGAAAATCCCATGCCAGTTGCCTTCTGAGAAGGTGGAACATGTTGGCAGGGGTGGTCAGGTTGGCTACGATCATATTATCCTCAGCGGCCAGTTGCAGAAACCGCTCTGGTCGCGCATTGGAATGCTCCGGCCCCTGACCTTCATAACCATGCGGCAGTAACATCACCAGTCCGTTCATACGCTGCCATTTGGATTCGGCACTTACGATAAACTGATCTACCATTACCTGAGCTCCGTTGGCAAAGTCACCAAACTGAGCCTCCCACACCACAAGGGCATTAGGTGTAGCCATCGCATAACCATATTCAAAGCCCAGTACCCCAAACTCGGAAAGCAATGAGTTGTATATCCTCAGCGACTCCTGCTCTTCCTGGATATTGTCCAAAGGACAGTACGGCTGGTTGGTGTTAGCATCAAATACATAGGCGTGGCGATGGGAGAAGGTTCCCCGCTTGATATCCTGTCCCGACATCCTTACGATCTTTCCATCTGTCATTAATGAACCGTAGGCCAGTAGTTCTGCGTCAGCCCAGTTCAGCTCTTTCTTGTCGTGGAAGTTGGCGGTGCGGTCCTTGATCAGTTTTTCTATTTGTTTGATGGGCTTAAAGCCATCCGGTAAGGTGATCAGTGCTTTTGCTACCTTGTCCATTGTCTCCGGGGTAATGCCGGTTTCCGGGGATTTGTCGAAGTCCTTGCTGGTAGCTCTTTCCAGCGCCTTCCATTCTTCCTCTATCTTCTGCGGTTTGTAGGGTAGTGGCTTTTGTTTCACCTCATTCAGCCTGTCCTGTAAAGTCTTTCTGAATTCCTTGTCCAGATCCTTTTCGCGGTTCTCATCTATATCTCCGCGCTCCACAAGTCTTTTCACATAGATCTCCCTTGGATTTGGATGCTTTGCAATGAGACTGTAAAGTTTCGGCTGTGTGAATTTGGGCTCATCACTCTCATTATGTCCATGCCTTCTGTAGCAAAGCAGGTCAATAAATATGTCCTTTCCGAAAGTATACACATACTCCACGGCCAGGTTTGAGGCAAAAACGATGGCCTCAGGATCATCACCGTTTACATGGAGGACCGGAGCATCTATGATCTTCGCCGCATCCGTACAATAGATACTGGACCGTGCATCATCATAGTCTGTGGTAAAACCTACCTGATTATTGATGACAAAATGGACCGTGCCGCCGGTCCGGTAACCGGGTAGCTGCGACATCTGGATCACTTCATAAACGATGCCCTGCCCCGCCATAGCGGCGTCACCGTGTATGAGCACGGACATCGCCTGCTTCAGGTCTCCCCCATATTCATCGTCTATCTGTCCACGGGTATAACCGATCACCACAGGATCCACAGCTTCAAGATGAGAAGGATTTGGTGTGAGTTTTACATAAATATCCTTGTCGGCAGCGGTTTTGATACGGCTGGAGTACCCAAGGTGATACTTGACATCACCGTCTCCCATGGTAAGGTCCGGATCAGTGGTACCTTCAAATTCACTAAATATCTCTTCATAGGTCTTTCCCATGATATTGGCCAGCACATTCAGTCTGCCGCGATGGGCCATGCCCAGTATTACCTCCTTTATACCAAATTCAGAAGCCTTGTTGATAATGGCATCCAAGGCAGGTATGGTATTCTCGCCACCCTCAAGAGAAAATCTTTTCTGCCCGAGGAACTTGGTATGCAGGAAGTTTTCAAAAACAACCGCTTCATTCAGCTTTTGCAGGATCCTTTTCTTGGTATTCAGATCAGGGTTGAGGTTGAGGCCCTCTTTTTCACATTTCTTTTTAAACCAGTCCAGCACGTCACTGTCACGGATGTGCATGTATTCATAACCAATGGGCCCCAGGTAGACCTTATTCAGCGCCTCAATGATATTCCTTAATTTCGCCTTGCCAAGACCAATTTCATTACCCACCACAAATTCGGTATCGAGGTCTTCCTTCAGCAGGCCGAATTCCTCAGGAGATAACCTTACCTTATGGTCTCTTCGTTGTCTGACGGGATTGGTATCTGATTTGAGGTGAGCTCTGGACCGGTAGGCATGGATGAGATTTCTTACCTGAGTGTCTTTTGTGGAGACGGCTTCATCAGTTACGGCGCCGTTTTCACCATACTTTTGGAGAGAAAATTCAAAACCTTCAAAAAACTTTTGCCAGGATTCGTCAACAGAGGAGGGATCATTTTGGTAATTTGCATAAAGCTCATCTATATAACCGCCATGAGCATTTGCAATGTAGGAATATTTGTCCATTATCTAGGTTTGTTCCGGATCATATAACAAAGGTAGAGAACAAAAGTTCAATATTAAAATTGAATAATCGCATAATCGAATTTTAAGATTTTAATGCATATGAATAATGGCCGGACCAATATCTTAATCATAGTCTGACATGTGCTATATGTGCTCATATTGCTCAATAATGATGTACTTCATAGCCCTGAGGTCCATAACATGGCAGCATTTGTTTAGGCCCATCTGAATAGGGAACTAAGTGTCAAATCTCAGAATATCTGCCATCCATCTGCAGGTGGGCAATACCCATACGACCAGCATTAGCCAACTGCCAGTAAAAAAACTGAGATACTGTGTTTGGTATGCCAAAAAAGTTTACCTTTGCGCCTCATTTAAAAATCAGCGGACGAGATCCGCACCATTTTAAAGTATACATTAGTTAAATGGCAGTTAAAATCAGATTAGCCCGAAGAGGCAGAAAAAAGAGAGCATTGTACGATGTAGTCGTAGCAGATGCCCGTGCACCACGAGATGGTCGATTCATTGAAAAGATCGGAAGATACAATCCGAACACTGATCCGGCAACGATAGAGCTGGATGACGCCAGAGCATTTGATTGGGTAATGAAAGGAGCCCAACCTACCGATACCGTAAGAGCCATGTTGTCTTACAGGGGTATCATGTTGAAAAAACACCTGCAGGTAGGTGTAAACAAGGGTGCCATTACTCAGGAAGAAGCAGACAAGAAATTTGAAGCCTGGTTGGCTGAAAAAGAGAGCAAGATCCAGGCGAAACGCGATAAGCTGGCTAAGGAGGCTGCTTCGAGCGCCAAGGCCAGGCATGAGGCTGAGGCAAAGGTAAAAGAAGCAAGAGCTGAAGCGTTGAAGAAAAAAGCGGATGAAGCATCCGGAGCTGTTGCCGAGGCTGAAGCCACTCAGGAACCTGCAGAAGAAGCGGTAGCTGAAGTAGCGGAAGAAAGTCAGGAACAGGTCGTAGAGGCTCAGGCAGAAGAGGCCCCTGCAGAGGAACCTCAGGTAGAGGCGTCAACAGAAGAACCTGAAGCTGAGGCAGTAGCTGAAGCACCAGCAGCAGAAGAAACTCCTGCTGAAGAACCTGAGGCGAAAGCCGGGGAGGCCCAGGTAGAAGAAGCTCCTGCTGATGAAGCTGCACCAGCAGAGAATAAGGAAGCTGAAGAAGCTCCGGCAGCGGCTGAGGCAGAAGTAAAAGAAGAAGCGGAAGCGAAGCCTGAGGTAGAAGAGGCTAAGGAGGAAGCCCCTGCAGAGGAACCTAAGGCTGAAGCGGCAGCACCTGAGGCAGAGGCCAGGGAAGAAACTGCCGACGAGGAACCTGCTGAGAAGGAAGAGAAGAAAGAAGAATAGCGTATGAATATTGATGAATGTTTCCAGCTTGGTTACGTCATCAAAACGCATGGGCTAAAAGGTGAAGTCAGCATTTTTCTGGATGTTGACGAGCCTTCAGAATATACGGATCTGGGATCAGTTTTTGTAGAGATCAATCAAAAGCTGGTCCCTTTTTTTATTGAATCCATTCAACTCAGGGGGAATAAGGCCCTTGTAAAATTTGAAGATGTGGATTCGCTGGAACAGGCGGGTGAGTTACAGTCCAAAAGTCTGTACCTGCCACTGACAGCATTGCCGGATCTTGCAGAGGGCCAGTTCTATTATCATGAGATTGTGGGTTATGGCATCAGGACAAAGGAGCATGGACTTATTGGACAGGTCAAGGAAGTGTATACCTCCGGCCTGCAGGATCTTATGGCAGTAGAATACAAAGAGCGTGAGATCCTTATTCCTGTAGCTGACGAGATCATAAAAAAGATAGATCGTGATCAAAAGGTACTGGATGTCACACTGCCTGATGGTCTGCTTGAAATTTATCTGGATTGACCTATGAGGATTGACATTATTACATGCCTGCCACGTCTGCTGGAAGGACCGTTCTCAGATTCAATTCTGAAAAGAGCGCAGAACAAGGGCCTTGTGGAAGTACATGTTCACGATCTCAGAGCCTATTCCACAGACAAACACAAAAGAGTAGATGACTACGCCTACGGCGGGGGAGCGGGTATGGTATTAATGGTAGAGCCCATTGTGAGGTGCATACGCGCTCTGCAGGAGGACCGGGAGTATGATGAGATCATCTATACCAGCCCTGATGGCAAGCCACTCACCCAATCTGTAGCCAATGAGTTGTCCATAAAAAAGAACCTGCTTATTCTTTGCGGTCATTATAAAGGCGTGGATGAAAGGGTACGTGAGCATTTTATAACCCGTGAGGTGAGCATTGGCGATTATGTGCTTTCGGGAGGTGAACTCGCCGCAGCCGTCATAGCTGATGCGGTGATCCGGCTGATACCCGGTGTGCTTTCGGATGAGACTTCCGCGCTTACGGACTCCTTTCAGGATGGATTGGTGGCCCCGCCTGTATATACCCGACCAGCCGAATTTGAGGGTCATAAAGTGCCGGAGGTACTGCTGTCCGGTCATGAAAAGAATATCGAAAAATGGCGCTTTGAACAATCCGTGCAGAGGACGAACAAAAGAAGGCCCGGCCTGCTGGGGGACGACTGATCTCATTCTAATTTGCAAAACTTTATACCTCATTGACAGCAGGTGCAATACCTCCCGCCTTTCTGAAATGTTGAATTACCCTCACCAGACATTTTGAAAGCAGGTAAGTAGAAATAGAAGTTGTTGAATATCCGTAAGCAACAATCAGAAGACAACGGCCAACAAACTTCCAATTATTTGCTATTTTCGCCCATCATATTTTTTAAGACCCCATGGTTAAAATGGATTTTCAAAAATTAAACAATATAGGAGGTTGGTCATTGTTCGGCTTCTCGACATTGGTATACCTGCTTACGGTAGAAGAAACAGCAAGCTATTGGGACTGTGGTGAATTCATAGCCGTATCCTACAAACTAATGGTGCCCCACCCTCCTGGAGCTCCGTTTTTTCTGTTGCTGGGCCGGATATTTTCCTTTCTTGCTTTCGGAGATGTAACCCAGGTGGCATTCTGGATCAATATGATTAGTGTGCTGGCCAGTGGTTTTACCATATTGTTTCTCTTCTGGACCATATCCATGTTTGCCAGAAAAATATTAAAGATCCGGCCGGGTGATGAGATTTCCAATACCAATACATGGCTGATCATGGGGGCAAGTGCCATAGGGTCGCTGGTATATACTTTTTCAGATTCTTTCTGGTTCTCCGCCGTGGAGGGTGAGGTATATGCCATGTCTTCCTTTTTCACGGCCTTCGTAGTCTGGGCCATTCTGAAATGGGACCTTATGGAAGACGAAAGCAGGGCCAACCGGTGGCTGATCCTTATCGCCTACATGATGGGATTGTCCATAGGGGTACACCTTCTGAACCTTGTCACTATACCCGCACTGGGGCTTATTTATTATTTCAAGAAGTACAAAAATCCGGGGATCTGGGGAATCGTGGCCACTATGCTGGTCAGTGGTTTTATCATTGTCTTTGTGAACAACATCATTATCCCGGGCTTTCCTACCATAGCCGGCCATTTTGAAATATTCTTTGTCAATACATTAGGGCTGTTTTTCGGCTCAGGAGCTTTGTTCTTCGGAAGCCTTATCGTAGCAGCACTGATCTGGGGGATCCTTTACTCGATCAAACACCAGAAGGAAATACTGAACACTGCCTTGCTGGGTACGGCATTTATTCTCATCGGCTACAGTTCCTATACTCTTGTCTTGATCCGGTCTCAGTATAATCCTCCTATAGATCAGAATAATCCTGAGGATGTCATGTCCTTTGTCAAATATCTTAAAAGGGAGCAATATGGAAGCAGGCCGCTGTTTCACGGACAGTACTTCACAGCCCAGCCTATTGGCACCAAAGAAGGCGCTCCGGAATATGTGAAGGGAGAAGATAAATATGAAGTGACAAAAAGAAGCTTTTCCTATGAGTATGATCCCGCCCATACCACCTTTTTACCCAGGATGTACAGCAGTGATGCGCGGCATGTAAAGCGCTACCGCGAGGTTACCAATCTCCGGGAAGGGGAAAAACCTTCCTTTTCCGATAATATCGGCTTTATGCTGAAACATCAGATGGGCTGGATGTATATGCGCTACTTCCTGTTCAATTTTGCAGGGAGAGAAAGCGATGTTCAGGATGCCAGCTGGCTGAGCCCACTTGAAGCACTTAAGGATGTCCCTGAGTCGGTAGCGAACAACCGGGGAAGGAACAATTACTTCATGATCCCGCTACTACTGGGACTTATCGGCCTTATCTTCCATTATCAGAAAGATAAGCGGAACTTTGCTGTTGTGGCCATGCTCTTCTTCCTTACCGGTCTGGCGCTGATCATTTATCTGAATTCACCACCCATTGAGCCCCGGGAGAGGGATTACATTTATGCAGGGTCGTATTATGCCTTTGCCATATGGGTAGGCTTTGCGGTACTGGCTTTGGCGGAACTGCTGGGCAAATTCCTGTCCCAAAAGACCGCAGTCATGGTTTCTTCGGCACTTTGTCTGGCAGCTCCGGCTATCATGGCCCAGCAGAACTGGGACGATCATGATCGTTCGGACCGATTCTTTTCCGTGGATTCTGCAAAGAACTTTCTGGCTTCCTGTGCCCCCAATGCCGTATTGTATACAGGCGGAGACAACGATACTTTCCCATTGTGGTATTCGCAGGATGTAGAAGGCTTCCGTACCGATATGCGTGTAATCGTATTGAGCTACTACAACACCGACTGGTATATAGAGCAAATGATGCGTAGTGTCTATGAATCAGAAGCCTTGCCCTACACGCTTACCCTGGAGAACTATCGTCAGGGAGGGCCGAATGACTATCTTCCCTTTGAAGATCTGGGCCTGAAAAGTATTGATGTAAAGCAGTATCTGCAACTTTTAAAAAATGATGACAAAAGGCTGAAGTACCCTACCTCGCAGGATGTGAATATGCTGCCGAGCCGGACACTTACACTAAATGTAGATAAGGATAAGGTACGCAGGCTGGGAATTATACCTGAAGGTATGGATAGCCTGATCGTCGACAGGATGGTCCTGCAGATGAAACGAGGAAAAAATGGCCTGGAAAAGAAGGACCTGGCTATTCTCGATAACATTGCTACAGCTGACTGGGAACGTCCCATTTACATCAACAATACCTCAATGCAGCAGATCAGCTATGATTTGTCACCTTATGCCATTCAGGAAGGAAATGCGTTCAGAATATTGCCGATACGGAATCCAGATCCGAGAAAAGATTTCGTAAATACCGATAAGATGTTCGACAATGTAATGAACAACTTTCACTTTCGTGAACTGGATAACCCAAATACATACTACAATCAGGACTATCGCAACTTCGTGCAGAATCATCGTAGCAGCATGAATACGCTGGCATCATCGTTACTGGACCAGGGAGATAAGGAACAGGCCAGAAAGGTCCTGCTAAGAAGTCTGGAAGCCATGCCGGATAAGGCTGTGTCATATGATCTCACCAACAGCTCAATGGTGGAGATGCTTTTTCAGGTGGACGAAGATGACAAAGCCCTGGAGATCTCACAAACCATGGGTGACAGGGCGCTGGAAATGGTAACGTACCTGGTGAACGAAAAGGGAAATATGGGGCTGGAACTTCAAATGAATTTGTTTATCCTGGGAGAGTTACAGCGTAGCCTTAATGCCAATGGCCATGAGGATGTGGCAAAGAAATTTGAAGAGGCTTATAATCAGGCACTGGGGCAACTCCAAATGATCAACCGGGGAACACTGTAGTGTGGGGTTATTAAGTTACTGAGTTATTGGTTAATAACTACTCAATAACCTAATAACCAATAACTCAGTAACTTAATAACCGATCACGCTGTGATCACATCCGAAAGCTCCATTTTCTTGTTTCTAAGGTCCAGGCCTCCTTCCAGAATGGACTTCAGGTTGACCAGGTAAAAGATCCACCCTTTTGAATCCCCCACAAAATGCTTGAGACGGGTTGTCTCATCCGTGGGCAGATCGCTTTCAATTAATTCTACGATCGTTTCATTGGATTCAGTATAGATCTGAATGGTGACAGGGCAGCCCATGGAGAATGTGAAGCTGAAGATCCTTCCATCGGCCTTGAGTACTTTTCCCTTTTCTACCACTGAGTCGGGGTAACCGTGCCAGTACCATTCGTAGGTATCCCCTTCTTCTATGGCCGAATCCGGGGCGCGTACATTTCCATCCTGATCCTTGAATACGGCATTTCTTAAAAACCAGCTTTCCAGCCCTTTACGTGTGGCCCATAATTGGTAAACCGCATCGGTATCCGTTTTGATGTTAACGCGGAGTTTAAACTCACTCCATTGATGTTTTTCCATGATCTTTCTTTTTTTGAGCTAATCTATAAAGGTGAGGCTTACCTCGATTTATCGAAAATTGAGAATTTTCCTACCACTACTCAACCTCCTAAGCCTTCAAGGCTTAGGAGGTTCAGGGCAGTGTGATATTTAAAACACACAAATACCCGATCTTCAAACCATTACTTTCACTGTACCGCCTTTCTGAACCTGCCAGGCGAAGACCCTGTGTATTGCCTGAACAGGAGGCTGAATGATGAAATACTCTCAAATCCTATCTCATTGCACACTTGCGAGATGGCCATGTCAGTATGGTGTAACAGGTGCTTTGCACGTTCTATGCGTACCTCCGTCAGGTAATGACGTGGTGTTTTCCCATAAGCCTGTTTGAAAAGTCTCAGAAAATGCTCTGCATTTAGCATGGATATTCCAGCCAAATGATCCAGCTTAACCGGTTGGCCATAGTTCAGGTCTATCCAGTTTTTGGTCATAGTAAGTCTTTTGTACAGATCGACCCGTGTGGACCGTTTTACTACCTTCAGCTTTGAAGAAACCTGTATGGCTTCGTGGTTTTCAGATATGATGTACTCCAGCATAGAACGGATGACCATGTCTGCTTTGAGGGCATTGAAGGATGCGCAACTATTGCCCAGCTCGATCAATAGGGGTAGATATTGCTTTAGACTGGCATTTTCATAATGAACGTGTTCGATCAGTGAGAAGTCATCGATATTTACCTCTGCTGTTTTTGACCGATACTCACTAAAAAAGAATTTTTCCAGGACAAGGTCGGAAAGAATGGTATTAAAGTAAAGCAGTGTTACATGTGCCCCGGCTCTTGGAAGTGAAAAGGACAGCGTGCTGCCCCTGTTGACCACCAGAAAACCGGTTTCATTTAATGTGATATTCGAGCCATTGACGGTGAATTTACCGGAACCCTCCAGCATAGAAACAATACCCAATGCACAGAAACGCTCCGGAAAGCTAATGGGAGCATCGCTTTTACCCAGGAACAGGCAATGATCCTCAAAGACCGGAACATCTTCGGCAGGCACTATGTTTTCCGTAAGGTTCCGTAGGATCATGATAAATACAATAGGATCAGTTCCAGGGTCAATGTAGTCTTTTTACCCATTCTCTGCGGCGTTTTGATAAGCTATTGGGATTATTGGAAATGAAAATGATATCCTGCCTCACAGCCTGCTTGTTTTTAGTTGGGGTTGACCATTTGCCGGTTTAAATTTCGGACATTCCGTAAACAATTGTTCTTTGCAACTCTCACATATATCATGATCCAGCTTCTCGAATATTCGGTTTACCGCTTCCTCTTTATTGGCAAAAATGAACAGATCCCCTATTTCACCCCAGTAATTCCCCTTTTGGAGGTATTCTCTTGATCTAAGCTTAAAGCCACAAAAATAGATCTGCTTGCCATGACGCCGCCACCGGCTCACCTCCGATACGAGGAACTCAGCCCCCGAGGTGTCGATCAGATTGATATTGTTGGCTACCAGCAGCAGGTTTTTTTCCTTCCTGTGGTAAAGTTCATCCATTTTTTCACTCACAGATTCCGTGGCGCCAAAGAACAATGAGCCTTCTATTCTGTAGATCATTAACTGTGGGCAGGTAGTCAGGTGGTATTTCCTTGCATTAAGGAACGTTCTTTGCCGGCTGGCATTGGATACAGGCGAAAGTTCTACAAATCTTGGACGGGAGGTTCGGTTCAGGTAGAATATCAGGGAGAAGATCACGCCGAGATAGATGGCGTATTCCAGTTCGAGTACCAGTGTGGCGATCAACGTGATCAGAAGTACGGAGGATTCACGCTTGCTGGTACGAATAATCTTACGAATATGATGAAAATCTATCAGATTAAAGGCTACCAGCAGGATAATGCCACTCATAGCCGGAATAGGCAGCCAGGCAGCCAGCGGGGATACAAACAAGACCACGATTACCAGTAGCAGGCCAGCAAAGACAGAGGATACTGGCGTAACAGCGCCAGCCTCATAGTTCACCGCAGAACGGGTAAACGAACCCGAACCTGCGTAGCACGAGAAAAAGCTGCCTACAATATTGGCAAGGCCCTGTCCTACGAATTCCTGATTGCCACTCACCCGTTGTTCCGACCTGGTTGCAATTGACCGGGCCACGGCTACCGCCCCTATTAATCCAAGCAGTGCAATGGCAAAAGCATTGGGAAAAAGATCCTGCCACAGCGAAACATCCGGTATGGGAACCGTGAAACCCGGAAGACCTTTTGGAAGCTCGCCCACGGTATCGATGTTATGTCCATCCCCTACGAAGTACGAGATCAGGCTACCCAAAACCATAGCTATAGCCATGTTGGGTATCATTTTATGTATCTTTTTGATAAAGATCGCCAGGAGAAGGGTAGATGCTCCAACGGTAAGCACATAAGCGTTTGTCTCGTCAATATGGTAGATTATCTCATACCAGGTTTTGGTAAAGGAAGCACCATGAGTTATGGAAATACCAAAGAAATACTTTAGCTGGTTAGTGGCGATAAGCAGGGCCACTCCGGTAGTAAACCCGATCACCACCGTATGTGATACAAAGTTCACCAACGCACCCAGCCGTACCAGCCCCAGAATGAGCTGAATGATCCCGACCATTAACGTGATGGTAAAGGCAATTTCAACGAATTCCTGCGTCGTAGGTTCGGCATATTGGCTCACAGCTGAAAATACAACAATGGATATAGGCAGGGTAGGCCCCGTGATGAGCTGTCTGCTGGATCCAAAAAAAGCTGCCACAATAGAGAGAATCATGGCTGTGTACAGTCCGTATACGGGAGGCATTCCTGCAATCATGGCGAAAGCCACCCCCTGCGGCAAAGCCATAACGGCTACCGTAGCGCCTGCCACCAGATCATTTGTGAGTGTTTTTGAGTTAACCTCACTTATCCAGCTCAGGAAAGGGAATAATTTGTGCATCTGCATCCTCGGGGTTTTAATAATATCAGGCTCATTATCCTGTAAACTTCGGGTGATTTACTGCTATCCACAAGTACATTCATATAACTGGTAGCAAGGAGTTTCAGTATCAAACATGACCTTCTCTTAAATTAGCCTTAAAGTAGTATTTCGGCCAGTATAATATTGTATACTTTTAGATTAATTGATAGCCCCGCGGCAGAAACAAGAACTGGAATAGTGTCAAATTTTCCAACCGTATTATCTTTCACTTTAATATGAATAACCTGCTCGTTTCTATCATAATGGCAGTGCGCGATACTGAGCCGTACCTTCCTGAGTGTATGGATTCCATACTAAGCCAAAGCTATCCTCATTGGGAACTCATAGCGGTCAATGACCATTCAACTGACTGGTCACCTGACATCCTGCAGTCGTACGCTTCCCGTGATGAGCGTATTCGTGTCTTTCACAGTGATCGCCCCAGACTGATCCCCACCCTTCAAACAGGGTACCGTCAGAGCCGGGGGGTGCTGATCAACCGAATGGACTCCGATGACCGGATGCCGGACTATAAGCTGCAGGTACTGGTAAAGGAATGGGAAAAATGTGGCAAGGGGACTGTAGTGGCAGGCGGCACTGAACACTTTGTTGAAGAAGGTGAGGTGGGGGACGGTTTTGTACGTTATGAGCGCTGGCTCAACGAAGTGGCTGCGGAAGGCAGGCACTATGAAGAGATCTATCAGGAATGTGTGATCCCCTCACATAGCTGGATCCTGCATAGAGATGATTTTGACAAGGCCGGAGCCTTTGATCCGGAGGTATATCCAGAGGATTATGATCTTTGTTTCCGTTTCTATCGGGCAGGCCTGAAAATTGCCGGACTTGATCGTATTTTGCATTTCTGGCGTGACCGCTCCGACCGTATTTCACGCACGTGGAAAGAGTATGAAGATAACCGGTACTTCGACCTGAAACTGCGTTATTTTTACGAACTGGACAGAGATCATAGCCGTCCGCTCGTACTGTGGGGAGCAGGAAAGAATGGTAAGGATATGGCAAGGCTGTTACAGGCAGCCGGTGATCAGTTTCATTGGGTTTGTGACAATGAGAGAAAAATCGGCAAGGATATTTACGATGTGCGAATGAAGCATTTCAACGTAATACCTGAACTCGATAATCCCCAGGTCATGATCGTGGTCACCTCTCCGGAGGCCAAAATCAGCATACGTGGGCTACTGACTAGCTGGGGGAAGGTTCCTGTCAGCGATTTCTGGTTCTTTGCCTGATGTGGTTATTGGGTAACTGGGTTATTGAGTTATTGAGTTACTGAGTACATGGAGTTTGTTACCTGATGTCTGAGCCATTCTGAATCTTGCAGTTTATTTTTAGCAAAAATCCGGTTCTGTGGCCCTAATAACTCAATAACTCAATAACTGAATAACAAAAAAAGCCGTCCAATCCGGAACGGCCCTTTTCATCGGTTTTGGTTATTGAATTCCTAAATTACTTTCTTAATGGGCGATTCCTTAGCGTCTCCTTTCTGGTCCAGCTCTATCTTGCTCAAGCCCTGCCCCATTTTGCATTTCCCTTCAAATCTGGCGCCGGATTCTACGATCAACTTGTTAGTGACAATATCACCCAGTATTTTACATTTCGGTTTTAATGTAAGCATATCGGTAACCTCAATAGCTCCTTTTATCTCGCCCTCTACCTCTGCCACCTGAGCAAGCACATTACCTTCTATAACCGCTGAAGGGCCAATAGCCACCTTCGATTTGGATATAACATCCCCGATGATCTTGCCTTCCACACGGATGTTACCATAGGTTTGTATATTGCCTGAAAATGTACTTCCCTTGCCTATGATGTTATTGGAGTTCAAAGCATCCTGAGATACCTTTTCTTCCGGAGCATTATTCTTGAACATTATCGTTAATTTAAGGTTAAATGAAATTTAAATTTCAGGAGTAAGACACTCAATTGTAACGGAATATCTACCAGGTGCAATAATACAGGTTAAATTAACAAATTGAGGGATAGAGCATTAAAACATCATTTTGATGAATGACAGGAATATGGATTTTTCACCCCTGATCATCGGGACTATGCGACTGGGCAGGTGGGGCGCAGGGTTAAAAACACAGCAACTTGAAAGATTTGTAAATGCCTGTGTGGAGATGGATCTCAGAACCTTTGATCATGCAGATATCTATGGCGACTATACTACTGAGTCTGATTTTGGGCAGCTTCTGAAAAATAACAGCTCCCTGAGGGCGGAGCTACAGCTTATCACCAAATGCGGGATAAAACTGTTGCATGCCAACAGACCTGATCACACCATTAAATCGTATGACACCAGCCGTGAACACATCCTTATGTCGGTAGAAAACTCCCTCAGGAATTTACAGACGGATTATCTGGATGTATTACTCATTCATCGACCGGATTACCTGCTTAACCCGCAGCAGGTGGCGGAATGTTTTACGGAATTAAGAGATTCCGGAAAGGTGCGGGCATTTGGTGTTTCAAATTTCACACCGGATCAGTTTGATATGTTAAATACCTGCTTTCCGTTGATCACCAATCAGGTGGAAATATCGTTGCTAACGTTGAACCCGTTTACAGACGGCACCCTGAGCCGGTGCATGCTGAATAATATAAGGCCTATGGCATGGTCACCAGTAGGCGGCGGGGCGTTGTTCAAACCTTCTTCCGATCCGGCAGTTCAGCGCATCAAAATGGTGGGTGGTGAGTTGTGCGAAAAGTACAGCTGTGACCTGGATCAGTTGCTGTATGCCTGGCTGCTGAAACATCCTTCAGGGATCCTTCCGGTGCTGGGGACCAGTAATATTGAAAGAGTGCGATCAGCGAGGCGGTCATTGGATATCCGGTTAACACGTGAAGACTGGTATGTGTTGTGGAGCGCTTCGACGGGGGAGGATGTAGCCTGATACAATTGTATTTGCTAAGTTTGCTAATTCAATACGCCGTATGAAAAAGGACAAACCATCTTTTTTTGAAGATGTTTACGAAGTGGTAAAGCTCATTCCACAAGGCCGTGTCACCAGCTATGGCGCCATAGCCAACTATCTGGGCACCAAGGGTAGTGCCCGTATGGTGGGCTGGGCCATGAACGCCGCTCACGGACTCTCCGACGTTCCCGCACACCGTGTACTGAACCGACAGGGACTCCTGACCGGTAAGAATCATTTTTCAACCCCTACGTTAATGCAGGAACTCCTCGAAGCCGAAGGTGTGGTAGTAGAAAATGATCAGGTCGTGGACTTTGACCGTGTTTTCTGGGATCCTGGCAGGGAGCTTACTTTTTAATTCCACCTGAAGATTGACAATTCACAATATCGATCTGACACTTCGTATTTTTCACATTCACATTGGTATTCACATTCGCAGAATCCCGTGGATCCACAGGACTCTGTGGACTGATTTTACATCCTTTCTTAAGGATTGACGAACGGTACCTCTGAGGTCAGCCGGGCTCAGGATTTATTACGAAGATTGTGCCGCCCCTACCTCAAAATCCACTAGTCCAAATAGGGAAACGATACTAAAACAGGATTAATATTCTCAATTTGGGATAAAATTAAAGATTTGGCACAGTGAAAACCGCCTTTAAACGTTGATTTGGGCGATTTGCTTTTTGGTATCACACTTGTAAAAAGAAAATTGATTTTATGATTTGGGTTAGTTAATAATAAGAATTTTGCTGTGCTAGTATGTTTTAGTTGGTTTTAATGTTGTACAGCTTGGCCGTTCCAAAAAGTTGGGACGGCCATTCTTTTTTAGCCTCCTCTTAAAAAGTCATTCCTCAAAAACACCATCCGTAACAAGCTGGATACTTCAGGGCAAAATCGGGAATTAATACTAAAGCAGGATTAATATTCTCAATTTGGGACAAAAATTAAAACTTGTATAGCAAAAACCGCTTTTAAATGTGAATTTGGGCGGTTTGCTTTTTGGCACTCTGCTTGTCTTATAGAAAATGAATTTATGATTTGGGTTAGTTAATTAGTAAAAGTTGCGCTGTGCCAGTATGTTTTAGTTGGTTTTAATATTGTACAGCTTGGCCGTTCCGTTTGAGGACGGCCTTCTTTTTATAACTCCCACTTCTTTCCTCTCTCATTTAACAGATCATAGTTACATTTCCTTGTGTCTCTTTACTTTCAGGAAAGGCCGGAAGTCTCACTTTCTCAACGTGTTGGTGTCCCTGGATTTTTGTAAAACCAGATTTTTAATACAGCCTACGGAATAGTATACAGTGTGAAGGTATATGCATCGAATTGATTCATCGGGGGGGCAAAGTATGGCAATTTTAATATAAAAAATTATCTAAAATTGGAAAATAATCCCAAAACGGGAGGAAATATTCAATGTTTTAAAACTAAAACGTTGATTTTGACTGGTTTAGGGCGATTTGACTTTTGGCACCCTGCTTGTAAAATGATTTAGCAAGTTAGTGGTTTAGGTTAGTTTAATTAGTTAAGAATGATGCTGTGCCAATTGTTTTTAGTTGGTTTTAACAGTTGCACAGCCTGGTCGCCTCTCTCAGGGGCGACCTTTTTTTATCAATACCAGTCCTAAAAACGTGATCAACCCGTTTACGATCAGGATCTCAAATCCAAATTTATAGCCCTGGAAAAGATCTTCACTATATAGATTCAGTGTGTAGGCTGCCAGTGGTGAGATGAGGCAGATTACCGGCACCAGAGGATCGTATACTTTCCAGTTTAAAAACAGTCCGAAAGCGAATAATCCCAGCAAGGGCCCGTAGGTATATCCGGCTGCTTTGAAAACAGAGCTGATAACTGCTTCATTGTTGATCATTTGAAACAGCATAATAACCCCAAAAAGTACCAGCGAAAATGCCAGATGTACTATCAGTCGTGTTTTTTTCTGTCTGCTGCGCATGGCAATGGTATCTTCAGGAAGGAAGTTCAAAAAGTCCACACAAAAAGAAGTAGTCAGCGAGGTAAGGGCAGAATCCGCGCTGCTGTAGGCAGCAGCAGTTATGCCCAGTAGGAACAGTACCCCCGCCACCGTGGGAAAGTGGTTCAGGGCGAGTATGGGAAACAGGTCATCCGTCTTTTCAGGAAGAGCTATACCATTCTTTCCGGCATAAATGTAAAGTAAAACTCCCAGAGACAGGAATAACAGGTTGACTACGACCAGTATGATGGAAAACCAGAACATGTTCTTCTGTGCTTCCCCTATGTTTTTGCAGGTCAGGTTCTTCTGCATCATATCCTGGTCCAGCCCGGTCATTACGATAGCGATAAAGGCGCCAGCGAAGAACTGTTTGAAGAAATTGGCGTCTGTTTTCCAATCCCAGAAGAAGACCTGGGAATAGTCGCTTTCCCGTACAGTACTTACTATGCCCTGGAAATCCAGATTAAGATCCTGTCCGATGAGATGGATCACCGTAACCACACCGAGTAGCATGAACAGCGTCTGAAGTGTATCCGTCCATACGATAGTTTTTATACCACCCTGGAAAGTGTACAGCCATATGAGCGCAATAGTGACAAGTACAGTTACACTGAAGGGGATACCCCATGCATCGAAAACCGCCAGTTGGAGTACTCCGGCAACCAAAAAAAGGCGAAAAGAAGAGCCTATCACCCTTGAAAGCAGAAAATAGAAGGCTCCGATCTTGTATGACCAGAAACCAAACCGCTCCTCCAGATATCCATAAATGGAAATAAGATTCAGACGGTAATACAATGGGAGAAGTACTGTGCCGATCACCAGATATCCCAGCAAATATCCTATTACCATTTGCATATAGGCAAACTGGGTGTCTGCTACCCAACCCGGTACCGAAATAAAGGTAACACCTGACAGGGAAGCCCCGATCATACCGAAAGCCACCAGATACCATGGCGATTGACGGTTAGCCGTAAAAAACGTTTTGGAGTCCGTTTTTCTGGAGGTGAGTATGGAAATAAGAATGAGCAGTAAAAAGTATGCCGAGACAATGGTAACTACTAAAGATGCGTCCATAGAGCGTTAAGTATCTTTTAAATTTGTGATTTTTTTTTACTTTTGACAAATCAAAGAAAACATGACAATGTCATTCGGATACAAGGAAGATGAACTGGTTGAGTTACTGGAAGAGGTAGATGTAACCGATGTAAAAGATTTGATGGTGTTTAATGACGATGTAAACACTTTCGATCATGTGATCAATACCCTCATTCGTGTTTGTAAACACTCGGCAGAGCAGGCAGAGCAATGCGCCATGATCATCCATTATAAAGGCAAATGCTCAGTGAAAAAGGGAGAATTTAAGTTTCTGAAGCCGATGCAGGAAGCCATCTGTGACGCGGGTATTGATGCTCGGGTACTCTGACGGCCTTCAAACTCTTCTTGAAAACGGAGCCTGAACAGGCTGCACGCTCCCGTGTACTCGAAAGTTAACCCACTCCCCTTACTTCCACCGCCCTTTATTGATTATCTTTGAAGTCTATGGAATACCCTTCGAAACTGGTAGAGAATGCGGTGAATGAAGTCTCAAGATTACCGGGTATTGGTAAAAAAACAGCCCTGAGGCTGGTGCTACACCTTCTTAAGGAAAATGAGAACCTGACCTTCGCTCTGACGGAGTCTCTGAATGACCTGCGTTCCGGGATCCGGTATTGCAAAGAGTGCCAGAATATTTCCGATACGGAAACCTGTCAGATCTGCAGCTCACACCGGAGAGACCACTCCATTATCTGTGTAGTGGAGGATACCAGGGATGTGCTGGCCATCGAAAATACAGCACAGTACCAGGGACTGTACCATGTATTGGGTGGAGTGATCTCTCCCATAGAGGGGGTGGGTCCTTCCGAACTTAACATAGAACAACTCCTGAAGCGTGTAAAAGATGCAGATTCAGAGGTGAAGGAAATCATTTTCGCCCTTAGCCCCACGATGGAGGGAGATACCACAGCCTTTTATCTGACCAAAAAACTCTCCGAATTTAACCTGAAGATCAGCACTATAGCCCGAGGCATTCCTATTGGCGGAGAGCTTGAGTATGCCGATGAGATCACCCTGGGCAGGAGTATTTTAAGCAGAACGGTTTACCAAAAGGACTAAAATGCATTAAGTAAGTATAGTTTTTACTCTTTAAGTTGAGTAAATTCATTAAAATACTTAAAATCAGTGCGTTATATTACGTTTTCCTTCCTGATGATTTCATCGGTTTTGGGTTATGCACAAGACCGCATGGATTCCATGATCACTACGGTGCTAACAAGCAGTGACCCTACTTCTACAGATGTCAACGCCTATAATGAAATCATCAAACACCTGATACGCCAATATCCTGACAGTGCCAAACTTTTCATTGATCGACTGGCAGGAGCAGAACAATCTGATGACTATACGAGGATAATGGCTAAGAGATGGTTGGGAGAGTACTACGACCAGCTTTCGTCCTTTGATTCCGCTATTGTTTGTTTTGAGCAAATGCTTGACATCGCGCAGGCCTCAGGATATGACAGCCTTAAGGCTAAGGCTTTTTATGAACTAGGCTCCACCAATATTTACCTTGGTAATATGCCGGAAGCAAAAGAAAACCTTACAGAGGCATTGGATCTTTATGAAAGAATGAACCATTCAATAGGTGTGCAGGATGCAATGTACACATTGGCAGTTGTATACATGTATGAAGAAAAATATGAACTGGCGCTAACCAGTTACCTGAGTCTGGACACATTGATGAGAAAGGAAGAAAATGTAGACTCCGTATTTCTGGGGAGCATATTGCATAACGTCGGATACCTCTACCGGCAAATAAAAATTTATGAAAAGGCTGAAGATTATACCCGGCAGGCACTTGCCTTTTATAATAAAGAAGATACTCGTAATAGTTATATGCTAACATACAGCCTGCTTGCCTGGATCAAAAGTGACAAGGGCCAGTATAAGGAGGCTGAATCAGACTTTCTTGAATTGCTTGCCTATTATGAAAATACGAAAAATGAATACAGTCTGGCCGAAGTGTATTTAGGGTTGGGAACTGTGGCCAAAAGTCTGGCAAACTGTGAGAATGCCATTGTATACCTGAAAAAAGCCGAATCAATCAATCGGAGGATTGGCTCTTTTCTGAATCTTGCCACCAGTCAGAACATTATGGCCTCATGTTATGCAAGCCTTGGCTTTTACGAAGAGGCCACCAGGGCTTTTACCGAGGCCGACAAACTAGCTACTGAAAATGGGTCGCTCATACTCAAAACAGATGCAATTGCCGGCCTGGCTGAAGTAAGCTATCAGCAGGGTGACCATAAAAAGAGTAGTGAATATTATGATCAGCTTGTAACTCTAAAAGATAGTCTGAATATCAGGACTAACGAGAAGGCCGTGGAGGAGCTTGAAACAAAATACCAGAGTGAGAAGAAAGAACAGGAAATACAGCTTCTGACTGCTCAAAATCAGCTGGCCGTACAGGAGCGGAAAAATCAGTTGTATATGTTTTCGGGGCTGTCCATAGGAATCCTGGTCATAGCCATATTTTTTTATATCCTCTACCGCAACCGCCGGAAGACGGCCAATAAGTTAAAAGAGCTGGATACGGTCAAATCCAATTTCTTTGCCAATATCTCCCATGAATTCCGCACACCGCTCACACTGATCAAGGGTCCGCTTCAGGAGCAGTTGTCCGCCAATGACCTTGATGAAAAAGAACGCAGCAACCTTGAAATTATTGACCGCAGCGCGGATCGGCTCCTGTCGCTGGTGGACCAGTTGCTGGACCTTTCCAGGCTGGAGGCCGGCAGTATGAAGCTGCAGGTACAGGCGGACTCACTTGGCCGCTGTGTGCGCACACTGGTACCGGCGTTTGAATACGCTGCAGACCAGAAACAGATCCGTTTCGAAACGGACATCCGTGTGGAAGATGACCAAAGCTGGTTCGACAGGGATGCGATAGAGAAGATAGTGGTAAACCTGCTTTCCAATGCTGTAAAGTACACCCCGGAAGAGGAGACTGTTCAATTCTCTGTATCAGCCGATG